>JBEKBR010000001.1:0-191028 GCA_050015295.1 Candidatus Aquilonibacter sp.
GCTCGTCAATCAAACGGACGCCTTTGGACTTGAAGTCTGCGAGTGCCGTTTCGATATCGTCAACGCGATACGCGGTGTGATGCAGCTTGGTCTCGGCGTTGCCGCGAAAACGCGCGATTGGGGAATCCGGATCGAGTGGCAGCAACAGCTCGATGACCGAATCGCCGGCCTGCAGGCCGACGGCCTCCACGCCTTGGTCGGCGATCGTCTCGCGGTACACTGGTTGAAAGCCGAGCGTCTGCGTGTACAGCGCAATCGCCGCATCGAGGTCCCGCACGACGATGGCGACGTGGTCGATTTTCACGCGACGACTTCCTTTGCATGGTAGACGCCGAAGACGCCGCGTAGGACGTCGCAGATTTCGCCCAGCGTCGCGCCGGCGTCAACTGCTTCGACGAAGTGCGGCATCAAGTTGTTGCCGTCGCCGGCCGCGCGCCGGACGTCATCGAGGCGTGCGCTCACCCGAGTGGCGTCGCGCCTGGCGCGGAAGGCCGAGAGGCGCGCGACCTGCTCGCGCTCGATCGATTCATCGATCCGTTGTAGCGGAATCGTCGTCCCGTTCTCCGAGGCCTCGGTGAATTTGTTGACGCCGACGACAACACTCTGCCCACGCTCGATCTGCTGCTGCGCTTCGTACGCTGAGTCGGCGATGCGTCCTTGCATCCAGCCGCTCTCGATTGCCGCGATGCTGCCGCCGAGCGCATCGACCTCGGCGATCAGTTCCTGCGCGCGTTCGATCATTGCGTTGGTCAGCGATTCGAGGTAATAGGATCCGGCCATCGGATCGACGACGTCGGCGACGCCGGATTCGTAGCCGATGATTTGCTGCGTTCGCAGTGCGACCTTGGCGCTCTCGGCGGTGGGCAGCGCGAGCGCTTCGTCTTTTCCGTTCGTGTGCAGCGACTGCGTTCCGCCAAGAACCGCCGCCAACGCCTGTAGCGTGACGCGCACGACGTTGTTGTCGGGCTCTTGCGCGGTGAGCGTCGAGCCGCCGGTTTGGGTATGAAAGCGCAGCGTTTGCGAACGCGGATCGCGACAGCCGAACTCGTCGCGGGTGATATGCGCCCATAAGAAGCGCGCGGCCCGGAATTTCGCGATCTCTTCGAAGAAATCGTTGTGTGCATTCCAGAAGAAGGAAATGCGCGGCGCAACGAGATCGAGATCGATGCCGGCCGCACGCGCAGCGCGAAGGTACGCTTTGGCGTTGGAGAGCGTGAAAGCGACCTCTTCAACGGCGGTCGAGCCGGCTTCGCGAATATGGTAGCCGGAGATCGAGATCGTGTTCCACTGCGGCACTTCGCGCGCACAATATGACATGACGTCGGTAACCAATCGCATCGACGGTCCGGGTGGGTAGATGTAGGTGCCGCGCGCCACGTACTCTTTGAGCACGTCGTTTTGAATCGTGCCGCCCAGCTTATCGAAAGCGATCCCACGCCGGCGAGCCACGGCCAGCAGCATCGCGAGCAAGATCGACGCCGGTGCGTTGATCGTCATCGAGACGGTGACCTCGTCGAGCGGAATACCGTCAAGGAGTGTCTCCATGTCATCGATCGAGTCGATTGCGACGCCGACTTTGCCAACCTCGCCGCGCGCGATTTTCGCGTCGGAATCGTAGCCGAGCTGCGTCGGCAGATCGAACGCCACCGAAAGTCCGGTCGTGCCGCGCTCGAGCAAATAGCGATAGCGCGCGTTCGATTCGGCCGCGGTCGCAAAGCCCGCGTACTGTCGCATCGTCCACAGCCGGCCACGGTACATGTCGGGACGGATGCCGCGACCGTATGGGAATGCGCCCGGTTCACCGAGATCGTGCGGCTCGCCCATGACGCCATCGTAGCGTGGTTCGAGCGGAATGCCGCTGCTGTTGAACTCCCGTGCCATGACCCCTGGTCTTCGGCGCACCCGCGCGCGTACCATGGGGGAAGGAGATGGTATGCAAACGATAACCGCCTGGTGCGTCAGCTCGATCGTGCTCACGTGGATCGCATTCGTGGCAACCCTCGGTCTGTCGGTGACTATTACTGTGGTGCAGCTCACGGCCGGCAGGCGGCTGGATCGGGCCAAGGCTCGGGATGCGTCGCTTGTCGATCCGACCCCGATCGTGGAAACGATTGGCAAGATCGTCGACACGATAAGCAACGCCAGTCCGCTCGGAACCCTGGCGATCCTCACGGTCGTCTTTTATGGGGGTACGATCCTCAGCGTTTGGATACTCGCCGGCAGTTTGCACGCAAAATAGCGCTACTCGATCGTAAGGAGCGGCGCGAGCGACTCGACCGTCTCGCCCGCCTTCGCGTGCACCGCGCTCGCCGTGCCCGCTTTGTGCGCGCGAATCTCGTTCATCATCTTCATCGCCTCGACGATCGCGACGACCTGACCTTCGGCGATTGCATCGCCCGGCGCAACCTTCATTTCAACGACCACACCATGCATCGGCGAGACGACGTCATTCCCGCCGCCACTTATCCCTTTCTTTTTCCCGATCGCACGTGGAGCGCTGCGCGACGAACCATTTCTCGTGGGCGCACCGCCCCGTTCGGGCAAATCGAACACCCGAACGTTATAGAGCTTGTCGTTAACTTCGACGCGTATTGTTTGCGGCGCAGAGGGTTGAGCGTCTCCCCCGGAGCCGAGCTTAACCATACTACGCGAGGCGGAGGGGGAGTCCGAAAACCCCGAAGCCGCAAACAATTCAAGCGTCGCAGTACCATACGAAGCATCTATGACGCTCGGTTCATCGCACAGCGCGCGTAACAACGGAAGCGTCGTCGGCACGCCCTCGATATGGTATTCATCGATCGCGCGAGCGAGACGCGCGATCGCCTGCGCACGCGTTGGTGCCCAGACGATCAATTTCGCGATCATCGAATCGTAGTCGGGTGAGATCGTGTAGCCCGGATAGGCCGCCGAATCGACGCGTACGCCGAGGCCGCCGGGTTCGCGATATGCCGCGATCGTGCCGGGCGCCGGACGAAAGTTATCGGCGGGATCCTCGGCATTGACGCGTCCTTCGATTGCGAAACCCCGGAAGGTCACGTCGTCCTGGTTGAAGCCGAGTTCCTCACCCGCGGCAACGCGAATCTGTTCGCGGATCAGATCGAGTCCGGAGATCTCCTCGCTGACCGTGTGCTCGACTTGAATGCGCGTGTTCATCTCGAGAAAGAAGAACTCGTCGCCTTTGACCAGGCACTCGATCGTGCCGACCGAGTCGTAGCCGATCGCTTGCGCGGCGCGTATTCCCGCTTCGCGCATCCCGCGTCGCACCTTGAGCGGAATCTGCGCCGGCGCTTCTTCCCACAGCTTTTGATGGCGGCGTTGCAAGGAGCAGTCGCGCTCGCCGACGTGCACGACGTTGCCGTGCTTGTCGGCAAGGATCTGCAACTCGACGTGCTTCGGGTTTTCGAGATAGCGTTCGGCGTAGATCGTACCGTTCTTGAAGTAGGCCTCGGCTTCGCGCCGCGCGGTGGTAAAAGCCGACTCGATCTCCTCGAGCGTGCGCGCAACTTTGAGGCCCTTGCCGCCGCCGCCGCCCGATGCTTTGAGCGCGAGCGGAAGTCCATACAGTTTGGCTGCGTCGCGCGCGCCGGCAACGTCGGCGATCGCCTCCGTTCCGCCGGGAACGAACGGCACGTCGGCTTTGGCCATGGCTTGGCGGGCGCGCAATTTATCGCCCATCGCGTCGATGGCATCGGCATGCGGCCCGATCCAGACCAAGCCCGCCGCGACGACACGCCGCGCGAACGCGCTGTTCTCGGCGAGGAACCCATAGCCGGGATGAATCGCTTGCGCGCCCGAGCGCTTCGCGACGTCGAGGATCGCATCGATGTTGAGATAACTCGCCGATGGCGCCGCCGGGCCGATCAAGTACGCCTCGTCGGCCATGCGAACGTGTATTCCGTCGCGATCCGCTTCGGAATAGACGGCCACGGTCGCGATCGACATCTCGCGTGCGGTGCGAATAACGCGCACGGCGATCTCGCCACGGTTAGCAATGAGAATCTTATCGAACACGGTAGTCTTCGATTTCGAAATCCGGTTCCCGCGCAGCGAGCTTCCAGCGCGAGGACCGCTCCGGGGTACGGGGTTCGTCGGAAGGATGCGGCATCGTCAGGGCGGCGGCGATCGCCGCGAGTTCGTCCTCCGAAATCACGCGTGAAAGTCGGGCGGATACATCCCGACCGTGTGATACCCGGCATCGACGAAGTGCACGTCGGCCGTAACGGCCGATGAGAGATCGGATGCCAGGTAGACCGCGGTGTTGCCGACATCTTCGGCCGAGACGTTCCGGCGCAGCGGCGCGACTTGCGGTACGACGTCGAGCATCTTGGTTGCACCCGCGACTTGTCGCATGCTCGCGGTTTTGATCGGTCCGGCGGAGATCGCGTTGACGCGAATGCCGCGCGAGCCCAAGTCGTAGGCGAGGTAGCGCACCGACGCCTCGAGCGCGGCTTTCGCGATGCCCATCAAATTGTAGTTCGGCACGATCTGCGTCGCGCCCAGATAGGTCATCGCCATAATCGAGGCATTGTCGTTGAAACCGTCGCGCAGAATCGAGACCAGCGCAATCAGCGAGTAGGCCGACACATCGAGGGAGAGGGCGAAACCTTTGCGCGAGGTGTCGTAGACCGTACCGCGCAGATCGTCTTTGTCGGCAAACGCGATCGAGTGCACCAGCGCGTCGAGCTTTCCGAAGTGCGTGCCGAGCGCGTCACGCAGCGCTTCGAGCGACGCCTGGTTCGCCACGTCGCATTCGAGCACAGGACCACCCCCGAGTTCGGCGGCGAGTTTCTCGACCTCGTCGCGAACGCGTTCGCCTTGGTAGGTGAATGCCAGGGTTGCGCCATGCTCGTGCATCTTGCGTGCGATACCGGTCGCGATCGACCAGCGATTGGCGACGCCCGTAATCAGGGCGCGCTTTCCGTCGAGTAGCTTCACGCCGGGTTACATACCAGCGCAAGGGCCCTCGTCCTCTCGCGCGAACCGGTAGCGGCATGTTTGTGTTGCTTTCGCGCTACCTCAAACCCCTCGACGAGGTCGATCGTCACCTGGCCGATCACCGCGCCTTCTTGGAAAAACACTACGAGGCCCACCACCTGCTGACGTCGGGCCCGCAGAATCCGCGCACCGGTGGCGTGATCGTCACGCACGACCTCACCCGCGAGCAAGCCGAGGCGATGATGGCCGAGGATCCGTTCGTGCGCGAAGGCATCGCGGAGTACCAGTTCGTCGAGTTCAAACCGACGCGCCCGCTCAATCCATAGCAATGAGCAAGGGTACGCGCTGGGCGATCGGCGTTATGGTCGTGCTTGTCGCCGTGGTTCACGTCTCGGTGGCGGGCAAGTACGATCTCTTCCGCAACGAGTTGTACTTCATCGTGTGCGGACGCCACCCGGCGTTCGGCTACGTCGATCAGCCCCCGCTCGTTCCGCTGCTCGCCGCATTGATGCAAATCGGCGGCGTCAACGTTTGGCTGGAACGCTTGCCGGCGGTCCTTACCGCCATTGCGCTCGTGCCCCTCACCGTCATTTTCGCGCAACTGCTCGGCGCGACCGCGCGCGGAGCGTGGCTGGCGGCGGTCGCGGCGGCAAGCTCGGCGCTGGTGACCGCGATGTTCAGCTGGCTTTCAACCGGCACGTTCGAGCCGTTCGACTTCACGCTCGTCGCCTATCTCATCACGCGCGGAGTTCTTCGTAACGAGCCGCGCATGTATTGGTGGGCCGGGTTGGTCGGCGGTCTCGCGTTTGAGACCAAGTATACGATCTTATTGTGGACCATCGCGCTCGCGCTCGGCGTTGCATTGTGTGGTCCACGCTCGATTTTCCGTTCGCGCGATCTGTGGATCGGGATCGGCATCGCCGTTGTTATCGCGCTGCCAAATGCGATCTGGCAAGCGGCGCACGGCTTCCCCTTCCTGGAACTCGTGCGCAACGACAGCAGCGGGAATCTCATCGGTAGCCCGATTGGATTTGTGCTGCAGCAGGCGTTCATTGCGAACGTCCTGCTTGCTCCGCTGTGGCTCACCGGCATCATCGCGCCGTTCGTGTCCGCGCGCCTCGCGCCGTTCCGTTTTCTGGCCGTGACCTTTGTCGCGATGGGTGTGCTGATCTACCTGACGCACGGCAAGGCGTATTATTTTGCCGGTGCCTACCCGACGATCTTCGCGCTCGGTGCGGCCGCGTGCACGATGTTGCCGCGCGTGCTGATCGGTATCTGGGCGGTTCTTGCCTACGCCGACGCCGCACTCGCGCTACCGTTTGTGCTACCGATCCTTCCGCCCGAACGGTTGAAGTTGATGTACGCGCATACATCGATGAAGCCGATGGAGCGCGCGGGCATCGGGGCGCCGATTCCGCAGAACCTCGCCGACGAGTTCGGCTGGCGCGACGTCGCCCGATCCGTCGAAGACGTCTACACATCATTGCCGCAGGCCGACCGCGCGAAAGCTGCGATCTTCGGTTCGAATTACGGCGAAGCGGCTGCGGTCGACGTCTACGACCACGATCTCCCGCCGGCAATCAGCGGCAACAACAACTACTACCTGTGGGGGCCGCGCGGCTATGACGGCTCGGTGGTGATTGCGATCGACGTCGATCCGGCGCAATGGGCAACGTTCTGCGACTCGGCGCGCGTCGTCGCGCACTTCGGTGTCTCACCGTACGCGATGCCGTATGAAGTCAATCGCCCAATCGTGCTGTGCCGCGGCATGCACCCGCCGTTACCGCAGCTTTGGCCGCAATTCAAACACTACGGCATCGAGAATCTCGGGACCACGCCCTAGCCGCGGCTAGAGAAGGAAGAGTTCTGCGATCTTGCCGTCGGGCGTCCGATACAGGATGGCGCGCAGGGACTTGGTCTTGTAGGTCACGCCCAGGACGTTAACGACCAAACCGCCGCGCAACGCCGCGCGGGAATTTTCGACCGTGGGGACGCCCAGCGGAGCTAGCGCGCTCATGGCTGCCGCAATGCGCTGCGGCGTCAAGAACGCATCGAAGTCAGCGGTGATCGCCGATCGATCGACGTGGCCCTGCGCGAGGTTGATCAGCCACGTGCGCGTCAACGCCGCAGCGTCGGGAAGGCCGGCATCGGCTGACGCGCTTCCGGCGCTTCCGTACATCGACTCGATGATCGCTTTCCCGATTGTCGAGCTGACGTCACTCGGCGTGGCATTGGCGAACACGATGATCGAGGTGTCGTCGTCGGGAAAGAGTGTCTCGAACGATTGATACCCAACGACTTCACCGCCGTGCGAAACCTGGCGGTGGCCGTTGAATGCCCCGACCGAGAATCCCAGACCATAGCCGGGGTTCTCTCCGTCGGCGAGTAAGCGCGGCTGCCAGAGAATCGCCGTGTCGGCCGCCGGAACGACGTTGTGCCGCATCAGCGCGATCGTCCAGAGCGCAAGGTCGTGCGCCGTCATCGCGAGACTTCCCGCGGCGTTGAGCCATTCCGGCGCCGCAGCCGGTGCAACTTCGAACGGTCCAAAATAATACGACTGATAGCCGAGCGCGTCGGTCGGCCCAAAGCCGCCGTCAATCCAGTGCGCGGTTGACATCCCCAGCGGTGCAAAAAACCGACGCTGGTAGACGTCGAACAGCCGCGCGCTTTCGACGTGCTGGGCGATCACGCCGGCGATCGTGTAGCCGCTGTTGCTGTACTGCCAGTGTGTCCCCGGTGCGAAGTCGAGCGGCAAGTGCCCCTGGCGATCTGCGAGCGCCTGCATCGTAATCGGGTGAAACGATTCCAGCGTCGGATAATCGAGTGGATAGTAGTCGCGGATACCGGCTTCATGTGCGAGCAGTTCCGCAATCGTGATCTGGGAAGCGTCGGTGTAACTCGGCTCGTACTTCGCGAGCGGATCGTCGAGCGACAACTTGCCCTCGCGAGCCAGCGCCACCATCGTTGCTGCCAGGAACTGCTTGCTGACCGATCCAATCGGAAACGTCGTCGATACGGTCGCCGGCAATTTTTGCGCAACGTCGCGATACCCGTAGGCCTGCTCGTACACGATCGTACCGTGCCGCACGATCGCGAGCGACACCGCGGGCGCACCTGTGCTCGCCATCGCTTTGCGCACGACCGAATCGACGTATGCCGGCGTTGGCTCCGCAGCGAGCGTTGCGAGAGCGAGCGCGACGATGAGGACGTACCGCATGGGAATCTCCTACGACTTCGCGGGTGCGAGTGAGGTCTGCAGCAGCGTGAAGCGCTGCTCTTGAATCGCGTGCACGGCCCAGACACCGGCGGGAACCAGCATCGCATTGGGCACGAGATGATGCGCGAAATCGCCGTAGACGTCATCGAACGGCTTGCTCAGCGCGGTTGCGGTCATGTGCGCGATCCCTATTGCCGCATTGTTGCACACGAAAAAACGCGCACCGGCATCAGCCACCAGCGATCGAATCGAGGTGTCCCATTCGCCACCTTGTTCGCGCAGGCATGGATTGCCGCTGCCGCCGTTCTTATGAACGGAGGCGATTTGTGCCGCGCCGTTCGCGTGCTTGAGCTTCCCGGCGAGCGGAATCACATACCGGTTCCAGATCAGATCGTCAAAGGCCAAGAGAATTGAGAAGCCGTGATAGAGCACCGCGACCGGAAGCACGTCGCTCCAATCGATCCCTATGTCGCGATAAGCGTTGAGGGTATTGCGCATCGCCGAGAACACCTCGCCGCCCTCGATCTGGACCGAGGCGAAGAGGTGCTTGTGGGCTTGCGAACCGTCGAGCAGCGCGTCGAAGCCTTCAAGATCGAAATTGAGTTTGGGTGCGTTAGGGCGCGCCGGCGCGGGGGCGTCGGCGAGCGCGGTTGCCGGCATCGCCGCAACAACCGCTCCCGCGGCAAGAAAGTCTTTGCGCGTCGTCATCCTGGCTCCTTGACGTTAGGGTGGCTACCAGGGCGTTGTACGCCAAGCCGGGCGGCGTCTCCTTAGTAAGCCGCGATATGGCGCACCACGTCCTCATATGCAGTCTCAAACGCCATTTCGTCGACCGCCTGCTTCTCATTGTTGAGCGTCGCGGAGAAACACACGGTGGTGCCGCGTTTGGTCGTTACCATCGTCGTCATATTGATGATCCCAACGTCGGATCCGCCTTTGTAGGCAACATGCCGAAAATCGGACGGATTGGGAATACCGGGGTTGATCGACATCAGCGGAAGGTCAGACACGCGGCGCATCAGGCTGCAGAGTTCGCGCACGCTGTAATGCCATTCTACGGCTGGGTCCGGCGAGGTATTCAATTGTTCGAGCGTCGGAAGCGGCATCGCGTCAACGCGCGCCAGGACGGCAGCGCGCGCTTTTGGCGTCGCAGCTCGCAGATATGCCGAGTGCAGGTCCGTGCCCTCGGAGGATTTGAGAACGAACATCTCGCGTGTGGTCAGGAACGGATCGTTGCGAATTTCATAGGGTCTTAGCGCATTGGGTCCAACGAGCCGCACGAGTGCATCGGCTGCGGTATTGTCGCTGATCGAGATCATTTCGGCGGCATACGTCGCGAGTGTTAACGGCGTAATGTCCGGCCACGTACGGAGCACACCGGTCGGTAAACTCTTCCACGCGCTACGAAGCGGCACGACGTCGCTCCAACGGCGCGAGCCATCCCGTATCTGATCGCTCAGCGCGTTGAGCACCGCAAGTTTGAATGCCGAGCCTATTGCAAGTGGGGCGGATGCGTCGAGGGCCGCTCGTTCCGAACGGCCCTCTTCGATGATCACGTAGGACACTTTCCCGGGCGTTTGGGCAAGCGCCCTGAGGCTATCGTCGATTGACGATGTTGTCATCACCGGCGGTTTGAAGAAGAGTTGGTCGATCTTGTAGTCGGCATCGAAATGAATCAGCATATCATCCGTGCCCTTGGCAAAGTGTAAGGTGATCTTCGTCGGCGTGATCTCTGCGCTTTGATAGGCCCCAAGAGCCGTGGTCAGGCTGGCGATGATCGCATCGACTCGGCTTGCCGAAACCTGAGAGAGAAATGATGCGCTAAACCATGCGGAGTCTGCGTGACCGGTGCGCATCATGGTGTCGATCCTGCCGCGGGCAAAGTCGATCGCAGACGGTGTGGGTGTCGCAGTTACGGGGGCTGAGGAGGCCGGCGACGATGGGTCCGCCGCAGCCCGCGCGCCGGGAGTGCAAAGCAGCGCGAGGGCGAGTCCGAACGCGGTAAGTATTCGCATAGCACGTCGTTCCCGCCAACGGTTCGCTACGTCCTTCTCACGGTGATGAAGGCACGTAGTACAAAGGTCCTAGAGCGGGATGTTGCCATGCTTGCGTTTCGGGCGTTCGACGCGTTTGTTCTCGAGCATCTCCAGAGCTGTCGCGATAACGCCGCGGGTCCGGCGTGCCTCGATCACGTCATCGACGTAGCCGCGTCCGGCTGCGATGTACGGGTTGGCGAAACGAGTGGTGTATTCGTCGATCAGCGCTTTGGTCTTGGCCTCTTTATCGGCGGCAGCTGCGATCTCGCGGCGATTGATCACCTTGACGGCCCCTTCGGCGCCCATCACCGCGATCTCGGCGGTCGGCCACGCGAGATTGACGTCGGCGCGGATGTGCTTGGAGGACATGACGTCGTACGCGCCGCCGTACGCCTTGCGCGTGATCACGGTGATCTTCGGCACCGTCGCTTCGGCGAACGCATAGAGCAGCTTCGCGCCGTGCAAGATGATGCCGCCGTACTCTTGACTCGTGCCGGGCAGAAAGCCGGGTACGTCGACAAAGGTGATCAGCGGAATATTGAACGCGTCGCAAAAGCGCACGAAGCGCGCGGCTTTGATCGACGACGAGATGTCGAGGACGCCGGCTAGCACGTTCGGCTGATTTGCCACGATGCCGACGCTCGCTCCGCCGATGCGTCCGAACCCGCAGATGATGTTCTGCGCGTAGAGTGGCTGGATCTCGAAGAAATCGCCGTAGTCGAGCACGCCCTCGATCACCGCATGCATGTCGTACGGCTTGTTGGGCGAGTCGGGCACGATGTCGTCAAGTGCGGGGTTCTCGCGAGCGGGATCGTCATCGCACGCATAGCGCGGCGGATCGTCGAGATTATTTTGCGGAAGGTAGGAGAAGAGCGTCTTGGTCTGCGCCGCCAGGTCGTCTTCATCGGTCGCAACAACGTGCGCGACGCCGCTGCGCTTAGCGTGCGTCATCGCACCCCCCAGCTCTTCGAAGGTGACGTCCTCGCCGGTGACCGTCTTGATGATCTCGGGTCCGGTGATAAACATCTGCGACGTCTTCTCGGTCATCAGAATGAAATCGGTGATCGCCGGCGAGTAGACGGCACCACCCGCGCAAGGACCGGCGATGAGGCTCAGTTGCGGAATCACGCCGCTGGCTTGCACGTTTCGCCAAAAGATCTCAGCGTAGCCGCCCAGCGAAACCACACCCTCCTGGATACGCGCGCCGCCGGAATCGTTGATGCCGATCATCGGCGATCCCGTCCGCAGCGCCAAGTCCATCACCTTGCAAATTTTCTCGGCGTACGCTTCGCCGAGCGAGCCGCCGAGCACGGTGAAATCCTGCGAGAAAAGGAAAACCTGACGCCCGTCGATTGTGGCGCGGCCGGTTACCACGCCGTCACCGAGAAACTCTTTTTCGTCTAAACCGAACGCATTGGTGCGGTGGGTGACGAACGCATCGAGCTCGGTGAACGAGCCCGCATCGACCAGTGCATCGATGCGCTCGCGCGCGGTGCGCTTGCCGCGGGCATGCTGCTTCTCGATCGCCTCGGCGCCGGCGGGCGCAAGCGAAAGCTCGCGCTTGCGGGCGAGCTCGCGATACTTTTTATCGTGGCTTCTCACCCGGTGCGCTTTATTCTATCGCAATCGCATGCCCTGCGGGAACAGCCGTCGCAGTCTTCGGTGGGCGCAGCAGGAGCACGAGGGGCAAGAATATCAGCGTCACCACGCCCAAGAAGTAAAACGCGTCGGCGAACGCCATCGTCGAGGCTTGTTGCGACACGAGCCCCGCGACCGAGGACAGCGGCGCGTGCGCTTGGAGAGCACGCTGCACGGCCGGGCTTGCGAGATTCACCGATGCGGCAAGGTGATCTTGATGAAATGCGCCGCGCCGGTCGAGCAAGGTTACCAGCACGGCGGTCGAGATCGAGCCGCCGAGCTGCTGGCAAAGATTCATCAGTGAGGTGGCCTTTTGCGTGTCGAAGCCTTGTACGGCGCTGAGCACGGTAACCGAGAGCGGGACGAAGATCATGCCGAAGCCGATGCCGCCGAAGATCAGCGGGAAGAGAAACGTGGTAAACACGCTGTTGGTCGTAAGGACGCTCGCCGTTTGAAAGTTCGCGATTGCAACGATGAGAAAGCCGGCTCCAAGAAAGATTTGCGGGCGAATCTTAAAGCGGTTCATGAGGAAGAGCGTCACGAAGGTCATGACCATGATCCCGAGCGCGCGGCTGAGGATCGAGAGCCCCGAGAGCGTTGCGGTGAAGTTCAGTAAGAGTTGCTGGAACTGCGGCGCGAGGATCACACCGCCGAAGAGCGAGAAAGCGAGCAGCATCGCGAGCGCACAACCCGCGGCTACAACAGGCTTGCGCGCCAAAATCCCGATGTCGACGATCGGGTTCTTGACCACCCGCAGCTCCCAGTAGATGAATGTTGCTAGCGACGCGACGGCAATGATCGCCGTGATCAAGATGTTCTGATCGCTCAGCCAGTCGTATCGTTCGCCCTCGTCGAGCACGTATTGCAGGCAGGCCAGGCCAATCGCCAATAGCGCAAGCCCCACACCGTCAAATCCTTGTACCTGGCGTTTCGGCGGATCACGCAGCAGCAGTGCGCACAGTAAGGCAGAGATGATGCCCGGCACGATATTGACGTAGAAGATCCAGTTCCACGAAAGTGCGTCGGTCAGCACACCGCCCAGCGTCGGTCCGATCGACGGACCGACGACGGCTCCGATGGACGTTAACGCTTGGCTCAGCCCGAGTTGCCTGGCCGGGAACGTCTCACGCATGATCGCTTGGCCGGTGGCGATTAAGCCGCCGCCACACAGTCCTTGCAGCACGCGATAAACGATCAACGCACTCAAGCTCGTTGCGGTACCGCACAAAACGGACGCGGCGGTGAAACCGACAATCGCGCCGACGTAGTAGTTGCGACGTCCGAGCAAGGTTTGGAGCCAGGGCGTGAGCGGAATGACGATGACCGCGGCAATGATGTAGCCGGTAACGATCCAGGCACCGTCGTCGAAGTTTGCGCCGAGGTTGCCTTGGATCGTCGGCAGTGCCACGTTGACGATCGTTGCGTCGAGCACTTGTAGGAGTGTCGCCGACATGACACCCACGACGATCAGCCAGCGTCGTGCCCCGTATTCGACCAGTTGTTCGTGCGACTGCATCCCGACTAGCAATGCCCTCAAGGACGGAAAGGGTTACAGACCGAACGGTCTGTTTTATGAAAGCTTCGAAGCGGCGCATGGCGATCCTCGCGTCCGCAGCGCCGATCTTCAATCGCCGCGGCTTCGCGGGAACTTCGATCGCCGACATTCTCGAAGCGACCTCGCTCGAGAAGGGCGGCCTCTACAACCACTTTGCGAGCAAAGAACAACTCGCTACCGAAACATTCGACTTCGCGTATGCGCAAGTCGTGGCGTACTTCAGCAAAGCGCTCTCGGGGGTGGAACCGGGTCTTGCGCGCGTGCACGCCTACATCGACGCTTTCGAACGGTACTGCGATCGTCCGGTGATCGAGGGCGGCTGCCCGGTGATCAACGCTTGTATCGAAGCCGACGACGCCTTGCCATTCTTGCGCGAGCGCGTCTCCAAAGCGTTTGCCTCGATGCGCGGCGTCGTCCGGCGCAACTTGGAGCGCGCGATGCTCGCTGGCCGGATCGCGTCACCGACCGATCTCGACCAAGCGACCGACTTTATCGTTGCCTCGCTCGAGGGCGCGGTGCTGCTCGCGCGCGGATTGCGCTCGCGCACGCATTCGCACCACGTCACTGCCGCGCTGCGCGCGTGGCTCAACGATCGGACCCTCGGATGAGCCGCGACCTCGAGATTGCGGCGCTCGACGGACTATTGCTGCGCACGACGCTGTTCGAGCCCAACGGGCTACCGAGTGCGGCGATCATCGTGAGCGGTGCGACCGCGGTGCCGCGTCGCTACTACGCCGCCTTCGCGACGTATCTCGCCGGTTGCGGCGCCGCGGTGATGACCTACGATTACCGTGGATCGGGCGAGCCTCCGGCGCAGCTGCGGCAGTCGCGCGCACGCATGCGCGATTGGGGCGAGCTCGACGCTGCCGGCGTGATTGCGTGGCTGCACTCGCGCTATCCCGAGCTTCCGTTATATCTGGTCGGGCATTCGTACGGCGGGCACGCGCTGCTGCTTGCGCCCAACAACGATCTAATCTCCGGCGCCGTTACGATCGCGTCGTTCCTTGGCTACTGGGGGAACTGCGCATTTCCCGACAACTACCGGATCTATGCGCTGATGAAATTCGTCGTCCCGGTCGGCACCGCGCTTTTCGGTTATTCGCCCGGCTCGCGCATCGGATTCGGCGAAGATCTCGCCTCCGGCGTCGCGCTCGAGTGGCGCCGCTGGGTCTTACAGCCGCGCTACTTCCTCGACGATCCGACGCTGCTCTCATTGCGCAACGGTGCAAACTATCGCGGCGACCTCGTCATGCTCGAGCTGACCGACGACCGTTGGGCCAAACGCGCGGCGATCGAGGGTCTGGCGTCGGCATTCACTGGCACCACGCCGCGCATCGTCACCGTCGATCCGCAGGCGCACGGATCGAGTGGTGCCGGACACATGGGATTCTTTCGATCGGCCAACGGCCCGGCGCTATGGCCGATCGTTCGCGACGCGCTCGCGTTGCACGCGCCGGAACCCGCCACGAGCATTTCATAAGGAGAACGAGATGGACACGCTGCGCCGATATGAGTTCACTTGGACCGACCCACGCGAACTGCAGCGCAACATGGCGGGAAAACCGCACTTGCAGTGGATGCGTGAGATCGAGGACGGCGTCTTCCCCGGCCCACCGCTGGGCGCGGCCTTCGGCTATCGCTTTGAAACGCTCGAGCCCGGACGTATGGCGGTGACGGTTACAGCACACGAGTGGGCGGCCAATCCGGCCGGGGTCGTGCACGGCGGCTTTACCTCGACCCTACTCGACACGGCATTGACGCTCGCCGTTCAAACGATGCTCCCCCAAGACCGGATGGCCACGACGGTTGACCTCCACGTTCACATGGTTCGACCCGCCTTACCGAACGGTCAACGAATCCGTGCCGAAGCGAGCGCCGTCCACGTTGGCGCGAACCTTGCTACGGCCGAAGGGCGCGTGCTCAGCAGCGAGGGCAAGCTCATCGCCCACGGCACCGGCACGTTCGCAATAATTGGAACGGCACAATAGCGCCTTTACCAGATACCCAGGGCGGCTTTGACGTCGTCTGAGGCCATAGTCGCGGGGTCCCAGGGTGGGGAAAAGGTGATGTCGACCGTTGCTGACTTGACCCCGTCGACCCCGAGGACGTGGTCCTGAACGGACTTCTTGAACATGGGCCCGACGGGACACATCGGCGAGGTCAGGGTCATGACCACGGTGACGTGCTCGCCGGCATCCCCTTCTACGCTTACGTCGTAGACGAGCCCGAGCTCGAGGATGCCCAAATTGAGCTCGGGGTCCTTAACATCGGCAAGGGCAGTACGGATCTCATCGCTAGTTGGCATGGCTACCATCTTAACTCACCCGAGGCCCCGGGCGATGCGGCGGCGTACCCGGCGATACAAAGAGCGTAAAGAGCGTCACGAAACCCATTGGACGTGGGTAGCGTTAAGGTACAATACTCGCGCGGGGCGCGAGGGTCGTTGACTCCGGAGGGAAGAGCCAAGCATGTCAATGTGGGAACCGTTCACCGAGCGCGCGAGACGCAGCATCGTGCTCGCTCAAGAAGAAGCGCAGCGCTTGGGGAACAACTACATCGGTACCGAGCACATTTTGCTCGGTATCATCTCGGAAGGCGAGAGCCTTGCCGCGAAAGTTCTCGAGTCGCTTGGCGTCAATCTCGCCAAAGTGCGGCAAGAAGTCGAAGCGATCGTCGGTCGCGGCGGTCAGACCGTGCAGCAAGAGATGGTCTTTACGCCGCGCGCTAAGCGCGTGATCGAGCTCGCCTTCGAAGAAGCCCGCCAACTCAATCACAACTACATCGGCACCGAGCATCTGCTGCTCGGCCTCATCCGCGAGGGTGAAGGCGTCGCGGCGCGCGTGCTGACCAACCTTGGCGTAGACCCCGCGAAGGTGCGCGTGCAAACCACCTCGCTGCTCGGCGCCGAAGGCCAACCGCCCGCACCCAAAGGCAAGAGCAAGACGCCGACGCTCGACGCGTACGGTCGCGATCTCACGCAGCTCGCACGCGAATCGAAACTCGATCCGGTGATCGGCCGCAATAACGAAATTGAGCGCGTGATTCAAATTCTCTCGCGCCGCACCAAGAACAATCCGGCGTTGATCGGCGAACCCGGCGTCGGCAAGACCGCGATCGCCGAAGGTCTCGCACAGCGCGTGATCAAGGGTGACATTCCCGAGCCGCTGCGCGACAAGCGCGTGATCACTCTGGATCTGGCCGGTCTCGTGGCGGGTACGAAGTACCGCGGTGAATTCGAAGAGCGCATGAAGCGCGTGATGGATGAGATCCGCGGCGCAGCCGGCGAGATCATCCTCTTCATCGATGAACTGCACACGCTGGTCGGTGCAGGTGCGGCCGAAGGCGCGATCGACGCCAGCAACATCATCAAGCCGGCGCTCGCGCGCGGCGAGCTGCAGTGCATCGGCGCCACCACGCTCAACGAATTCCGCAAGCACATCGAGAAAGACTCGGCGCTCGAACGGCGCTTCCAGCCAGTCATGGTCGGCGAACCGTCGGTCGAGGAGACGGTCGAGATTCTGATGGGCTTGCGCGATCGCTACGAAGCGCACCACAAGGTGCAAATCACCGACGATGCGCTGGCCGCCGCGGCCAAGCTCTCGGACCGTTACATCACCGATCGCTTCCTCCCCGACAAGGCGGTGGACTTGATCGATGAGGCGAGTTCACGCGTGCGCTTGCAAGCGACGCTGCCACCGCCCGAAGTGCGCGAGGTCGACGCGCAGCTGCGTCGCGTGATCGCCGAGAAAGAATCGGTCGTCAAGAACCAAGAGTTCGAGAAGGCCGCGTCAGTTCGCGATCGCGAGGAGAAGCTGCGTTTGGAGAAGGCGCGCCTCGAAACGGAATGGCAAGAGAAGAAGGCGCGTAACGCTGACAAGCCGCTCAAAGTGACGTCGGAGAACATCGCCGAGATCGTATCGGCATGGACGAAGATCCCGGTGAGCCGCCTCGCGCAAGCCGAGACCGAGAAGCTGCTCAACATGGGTGCCAAGCTCCATGAGCGCATCGTCGGTCAGGACGAAGGCATCAACGTGATCACGCGAGCGATCCGTCGCTCGCGCGCGGGCCTCAAGAATCCGAATCGCCCGATCGGCTCGTTCCTCTTCCTGGGCCCGACCGGCGTCGGCAAGACCGAAGTCGCGCGTTCGCTCGCGGAGTTCATGTTCGACGACGAAGAGTCGATGATCCGCATCGACATGTCGGAGTACATGGAGAAGTATTCGGTGTCGCGTCTGGTCGGCGCACCGCCGGGATACGTCGGTTACGAAGAAGGCGGCCAGCTCACCGAAGCGGTGCGTCGCCGTCCCTACTCGGTCGTGCTGCTCGACGAAATCGAGAAGGCCCACCCCGACGTCTTCAACTTGCTGTTGCAAGTGCTCGACGACGGGCGCTTGACCGATTCGCAAGGCCGTCAGGTCGACTTCAAAAATACGGTCATCATCATGACGTCGAATGTCGGCGCTGCCGGCATGCAGACGACGACCGATATTGGGTTCCGTCCGCAAAAAGGCACCGAAGAAGACCAGACCAAAGGCTACGAGCGGATGAAGAACAAGGTGCTCGAGGAGATCAAGCACACGTTCCGTCCGGAGTTCCTCAATCGCGTCGACGAAGTCGTGGTGTTCCATCAGCTCAGCCGCGAGCAGATCGAGGAGATCGTCGGTCTCGAGCTCGAGAAAGTCCTACGCGAAGTCCGCGCGCAAGACATGTTCCTCAAGGTCACCGATGCTGCTAAGGCACTGCTCGCGAAGAAGGGCTGGGATCCGCAGTTCGGGGCACGTCCGCTGCGTCGCGCGATTCAGCGCAACGTCGAAGACGAGCTAGCCGAGGAGATGCTCCGGGGCACTTTCGTAGCCGGCGACCATGTGCTCGCCGACGTCGACGCCAACGATCCGGAGAAACTCGCCTTCTCGAAGATTCCGTCGATCGAACTTCCGACGGAGCCGAGCGAACCCGCGCACGCATGACCACCGGCCTGGTGGCCGGCAAATTCGATCCACCGCACCGCGGGCACGCTCTGTTGATCGACACGGCGCGCGCGCGGTGTGATCGTTTGATCGTGCTTGTCGTGGACTACGCGGAGCAAACCGTCGCGGCCGCGACGCGGGCGGCGTGGTTACGCGAGATTCATCCCGGCGTCGACGTGCGAGTTATTCCAGACGAGCCCACAATCTCGGCCGAACAGACGGATGACGAGGCGCAATGGATTCGCGCTTTCGTCGGCAGCGAGCCGATTGACGTGTTTTTCAGTTCGGAACACTACGGTGAGGCGCTCGCGCGTGCGCTCGGTGCGCGCCATTTCAACGTCGATCGCGAACGCGCGCTCGTGCCGATCACCGGCACGATGGTTCGCCGAGCGCCTGCGGCGATGCTCGAGTGGCTCGAAGCCCCGGTGCGCGGCCACTACGTGCCGCGCGTGTGTGTGGTGGGTTCGGAGTCGACCGGGAAGAGCACGCTCTGTGCGCGTCTCGCAGCGCACTACGCAACGGTCTGGGTCCCCGAATACGGCCGCGAATACTCGCTCGAGAAGCGGCGCAACGGCTTGCAGGGGCAGTGGGTCGAGGACGAGTTCGTGCACATCGGCTTCGAACAGCAGCGGCGCGAGGACGACGCCGCCCGGCACGCCAGCCGGGTGCTAATTTGCGATACCGACGCGCTCGCCACGATGGTGTGGTCCGAGCGGTACCTCGATCGGGTGCCGACGCGCTGGCCGCTGCCGCCTTCGCGCATCGCGCTCTACCTCGTGCCGTACCCCGACGTACCGTTCGTTGCCGATGAGATTCGCGACGGAGAGCACAAGCGCTACTGGATGTACGAGCGGCTTACGGAGCTGTTCGCCTCGCTCGATCGCCCGTTTGTCGTGTTGCGCGGGACGTACGAAGAGCGCTACGAGCAGGCGCGCAAAGAGATCGACGCGTTGCTCGAGGTCTAGCTACCGGGTACAATCGAGAGATGAAAGCGTCCGAGATATTTGGTGAAATAACATTCGGACTCGGCGGCGTCCCGTTCGGGAACGAATTCGCCTATCTGACCGACGATGTGGCTTACAATACGATCAAGGCCGCATGGAGCGCCGGCGTGCGGTACTACGACACATCGCCGTGGTACGGTTTAGGTCTGGCCGAGCGACGGCTTGGTGCATTCTTGCGTAACCAGCGGCGCAGCGAGTACATTCTCTCGTCCAAAGTCGGCAAGCTCCTCACGGCTTCACGAACCAACAATGCGACGGACTACTTTCCGTTTACACCTTCGCCGAACAATTTACACTACGATTATACCGCCGACGGCGTCAGGCGCTCGATCGAGGACTCGCTGCAACGCTTGGGCGTCGATGCGTTCGATATCGTCTTCGTCCACGACCTTTCGCCGGATAATCCGTGGCTGCCGGGGCCGTGGGAAGAACAGTTTGAGATCGCGCGTAAGGGCGCGTTCCCCGCGCTCTCTAAGTTGCGCGATGAAGGCGTCATCAAGGCGTGGGGTTTGGGCGTGAACTCGCCCGAGCCGATTCTCAAACTGTTGGATACGGCAGATGCAAACCTATGTTTGCTTGCGCGTCAATATTCGCTGGTCGATCATGAAAATGCACTGCACCACGTGTTCCCGAAGGCGCGCGAGCACGGGATGAGGTTTGTTGTGGGCTCGACGCTCAACGCGGGGTTCATAAGTGGCAGCCCGCGCTTTAACTACGGTAAGGAAAACTACAAGATTCCAGCCGATGCGCTGCAGAAGCGTGAACGTTTGGATGCAGTAGCCCGGCGCCATGGCGTTGATCTTCGCACGGCGGCGCTTCAATTTTCCAAAGCGCCGGATGTGGCGGTTGCAATCGTCGTCGGGTGCAGCAATGCTCAACAAGTTCTTGAGGATTATACGTCGACGCAGACGCGCATCCCCGACGCGTTCTGGTCGGATCTGCGCGCCGAACGTCTGATCGAGAGCGACGCTCCGCTGCCAAATCTGGTCGCTACTGTGCGCGCATAGGTGCGATGCCGTTGGCGATAAACGTCATCACCACCACATCGTCCTGATTGATCGTCTGGTTGCGAAAGCGCACGACGCCGCGCGGCTTGCCGCCAGGCCACGGCGCTTTCTCGATCACTTCGCTGCGCACGTGTAGCTCGTCACCCGGCACGACGGGAAAGGTCCAGCGCAGCTCATCGATGCCGGAACCGATGATCGGGCTGTCCTCGGCCGAACGCGCGTCGACGAGCAAGCGCATTGCGATCGCGGCGGTCAGCCAGCCGCTGATCACGAGCTTGCCGAAGAAACTCGACTTGGCTGCCTCGGCATCGAGGTGGAAGGGTTGCGGATCGTAGGCGCGTGCGAATGCGAGGGCCTCTTCCTCGCCAATGCGGTAGCGCCCGGTCTCGCGCACGTCGCCAATATCAAAGTCTTCGTAGTAGCGCTTGCTCATCTCGTTACCTCGATCTCGTCGAACGATTCGACGCAGGCGTGGCGGGTGGTCGGGACGGTTCCATCTTCGGGCCGCGCCAACTGCACGGTTTGCACGCCGGCATCTTGTGCGGCGTCGAGTTCGGCTTCGTTGTCGGAGAAGAAAATAGCTTCGTTCGGGGGCACGCCGATCGCATCGAGGATGCGCTCGTACGACGCCGCTTCGCGCTTCCCGCCGATGGTCGTATCGAAGAACCCGGCGAACAAGGGTAGCAAATCCCCCGCGATGCTGTTGCCGAAGAGCAGCTTTTGCGCTGCCACCGACCCGGATGAATAGATGTAGAGCGCGACGCCGCCGTCGGAAAAGCGGCGCAGCGCGTCGATCGCATCCGTAAAGAGGTGGCCGCGAATGCCGCTCGATGCGTAACCTTCGACCCAGATCAGTCCCTGCAGTTGCTTGAGCGGTGTGACCTTCACGTCGCGATCCGCCCAGTCGTGCAGCGCTTCAAGCAGCGCGTTCAGATCGTCGCGCGGTAGACCAGCCTCGGCGGCGGTTTGATCCAGGATTTCGCGCACCATCGCGTCCTGCGCGTGCTCGCGCACGAACGCGTCCATGTGCGCCGACGCAAACGGAAAAAGTACGTCGCGTACGAACGCAATGGAGCCGAGCGTGCCCTCGATGTCGATCAGCGCCGCGTGGGCGCGAAACTGCATCTAGTCGAGTTTGGGGAAGCCGCCGGCGATCGGGTCGCCGGTGAAGTTCGCGACCCAGCCGTCCTGATTGTTGAACA
This sequence comes from Candidatus Aquilonibacter sp., assembly GCA_050015295.1. Classification (GTDB taxonomy): domain Bacteria; phylum Vulcanimicrobiota; class Vulcanimicrobiia; order Vulcanimicrobiales; family Vulcanimicrobiaceae; genus Aquilonibacter. Next base: position 21,562 of record JBEKBR010000001.1, read on the forward strand.
GCCGAATCGCCGTAAACTCAGGATCCGAGCCCATATCGAACCAGTGCCGGGTTCCCGCGGGGACGCTGATCAGGTCACCTTTGACGCAGACGGTTTGGTAGACGCGGCCATTGACGTGCAGATAAAACGCGCCGCGACCTTCAACGAAGAAGCGCACTTCGTCTTCTGAGTGTTGATGCTCGTCAAGGAATTTCTTGCGCATCGGCTCGGTGTTCGGCGTGCCGCGCTCGAGACGGATGACGTCCATCGTCGCGTAACCGCATTCGTCCACGAGCTTCTCGATCGAGCTCTTATATGCGTCGAGCACCGCCTGCTGGTCGGCGCCCTTCGGCAGCTGCGCATCTGCGGCCCAGCGCTCGAAGCGTACGCCGATCGTCCGCAGCTCATCGGCGATACGCTCGCCGTCGCTCGTGTCGACCAAGAGCGTTTCGGGATGCTTTTCATCGAAGACGCGAAGCGTGCTGGTCAAGGTGGTGGTCATCGACGTAGTCTCCGTTCCTCTAATGAACATTGGAGCAAAAACTCTAAGCCTTCTAGGTGGCGCTGCGCATCCGCCATGGTAGCACCCCAGGCATATAACCCGTGCCCAGCTAGCAGGTATCCAGGAACCTTGGGCTCGGCGCCGATCGCGCCTTCGATGCGGTCGGCTAGGCGCCCCGTGTCTTGGTCGTTGGCGAAGATGGGTAGGCGCACCGTGCTCTCGTGGGTGGTGACGCCGCGCAGGCTCTTGTGCATCTCGAACCCCTCGAGTTCGACGTAGCCTCGGCCGGCGTCGCTGCGCGAGAGAACCGTCGCCGCCACCGTGTGGACGTGGACGACCGCCCCGGTTCCCGGGTCGTGGCGATAGCGCGCGATGTGCAGGGGCGTCTCAGCCGAAACGCCGGCCGGTAGCGCGCCGGTCAGCGGCACCGCGATCACGTCCTGCGGACGGATGTCTCCCTTATCGATTCCCGACCGCGTCACCGCCGCGTGCGCCGCATCGATGCGGCACGAAAAGTTGCCGCTGGTGGCCGGCACCCAGCCGCGTGCCGACGCGAAGCGGCCGATCGCCGCAAGGTCGAGCGCCACCGTGGAAGGGACGGTCAGATCGAGCATAGGCATCGATTCTAACATGATCCCCAGCCTTAATGAATTGATTGAATTTTGAGCACAAGGCCCGCCAGCTGGCACACCACAGCGCCATAATCTGCGCTAGAGTATGAAATCAGTGGAACGCACAACCGAACCCAAGATCGTGCTCCTGGTCCGGCTCCTTTCAGCAATCGACGAGGGCCGTCACTCGTTCGAAAACCTCAAAGACCGGATCGCCGAGGGCGCCAAACGGCCCAGCACCCGCAGCTTGCGGCGGTATCTCGCGGTCCTGGCCGATGCCGGGTTTCCTTGGTATTTCGACCGCGCAATCAACGCCTATCGCTTTGCCGAGGGCTACAGCCTGCGGCGTCTCGACCTCTCCAACGGCGAACTCTTCGGGTTGGTCGCTCTCCGTTCGTTCGGCGCCTCGATCGGCGGGGCGATCGGTGCGTCGATCGATGAGATCACCGACAAGGTCCTTGGTTCGGCGCGCAACGCAGCCCGCGCACACGTCGACGCGCCGTCGCCGGTCGCGTTTCGCCTTTCAGAGATCCAGCTCGACGAGCAAGGCGAACGCGCGTTCAGTCTCTTCGCCGCGGCGGAGCGTTCGTCGCGCACCGTGCAATTCGTCTATCAAGACAAAGAAGGTACCCGCAGCACGCGTGAGGCGGATCCGTACGGCTTCGTCGTTAGCTCCGGCCGTATCTACTGCGTTGCGTACGATCACGCGCGGCGCGACAAACGCGTCTTTGCCGTCGACAACGTCAGCGACGTACACGTCACGGTTCGCACGTTCACGAAGCCGACCGATTTCAACGTCGACGCATTCGCCGCCGATTCGATCAGCGGCGTCATGCACGGCGCGGCAGCAACTCCCGTACGCGTGCGTTTTGCGCCGCGCGTTGCGAAAGCTGCCGTCGCCGCGCGCGTCGTTGCCGAGCGCCAAATCGAGCGCTTCGACGACGGTAGCGTCGAGATCGAATATCGCGTCAGCGACGCCGACGAACTCGCGCGCTGGGTGCTTGGCTGGGGTGCGCAAGCGGAAGTACTTGGTCCACCCGACGTTCGCAACCGCGTGGCCGCGCTCTCGAAGGAGATCGCCGAGAAGTATCTTCATCAGTCGGAAGTACGAGTTCTCGCATAAAACAAAATCCGCTAGCTCAAGGCTAGCGGATTTCGACGTATTCGCTCACCGGGGTCGCCTATCGAGCTCCCGGGTGGGAGAGCTCGACTGACGTCGACGGCGGTTCGACCGTCGCGGCGGATGGCTACCAGCGCAGCCACCACGCGCATTGCTTCCGATCGCGACCGATACGTGCGGCGCCCTTCGATGAATTCGAAGTGAGGTGATGGTAGCACCGCGTCAAGGGGCGCTTCAAGTGCGCGTGCGCGCTCACCCACACGCTATCCACAAGTTTTTTGCGGTTATACACGGCAGGCGTGGGGTTATCCACTTGGAAGTACGTTTGATCCATGTCATCAACGCTGTATCAACAACCGGTCGAGCTTGACGGGCGTCACTTGAGCCTCGAAGCGATCGAGATGGTCGCGGCCGGAGCGCCCGTCAGCATTGCCCCGGCCGCGCGCGAACGTGTCGTGCGGGCGCGCGCCTTCGTCGACGAACGCTTCGCCAGCGGGCACGCGATTTACGGCGTCACCACCGGCTTCGGCCGCTTGGCGAACGTGCAAATCGATCCGTCGGACGCTGCGGCGTTGCAGTTGAACTTGGTGCGCTCGCACGCGGCGGGAACCGGCGCACCGCTCGATGCGCGGCTGGTGCGTGCGGCCGGCGTGCTGCGCGTGAATTCCCTTGCCGCGGGACATTCGGGCGTCAAACTCGAGACGCTGAATCTACTTGCCGAGCTGCTCAATCGCGGCGTTACGCCGGTCGTGCCCTGCCAGGGCTCGGTCGGTGCAAGTGGCGATCTTGCGCCGCTCGCGCACATGACCTTGACGCTGATCGGCGAAGGCGAGGCCCTCTTCGAGGGTGAGCGGCTGCCAAGTGCACTTGCGCTCGAGCGCGCCGGCTTGCGCGCAGTGACGCTGGGTCCCAAAGAAGGCCTCGCGCTTATCAACGGCACGCAGGTCATGACCGGGATTGCGGCGCTAGGCGTTCTGCGCGCGGAACGGCTTGCCGCCGCGGCCGATGTAATCGGCGCGATGTCGCTGGAAGCGTTCTTAGGGACCGATCGCGTCTTCGACCGCCGATTGAACGACTTGCGACCGCATCCGGGACAAGGACGCGTCGCCGCGAATCTGCGCGCGCTTCTCGCCGGTTCCGAAATTATGCTCTCGCACCGCGAGTGCGGCCGCGTGCAAGATCCGTACTCGTTCCGCTGTATTCCGGTCGTGCACGGCGCAGTCCGCGATGCGGTCGCCTACGCGCGCAACGTAACCCACATCGAAGCGAATTCGGTAACCGACAATCCGCTCGTCTTTCCCGAGGACGGCGAGTTTCTCTCCGGCGGAAATTTTCACGGGCAACCGATCGCGCTCGCGATCGATTTTCTCAAGATCGCCATCGCCGACTTGGCGTCGATCGGCGAGCGACGGCTCTATCTCTTGCTTAATGCCGAAGACCGCGGCTTGCCGCTGTTCCTCACCGGACGTTCCGGTCTGCAATCAGGCTTGATGATCGTGCAGTATGCGGCCGCTGCGCTGGTCAACGACAACAAAGGTTTGGCGTGGCCGTCCAGCGTTGATTCAATCCCCACCTCGGCGGGGCAAGAGGATCATGTGAGCATGGGGATGACGTCGGCGAACAATCTCGTCCGCGCCCTTGAAAACGTCGAGGGCGCGCTCGCCTGCGAACTGCTTGGCGCGCTCGCCGCGACAGATTTTCGCCGGCCCTTGAAATCGGGCGCCGGCACGCATGCCGCGTACGAGCGTGCGCGCGAGCGAATCGCGCCGTGGACGGTCGATCGTGTGCCCGCACCCGATATTGCGGCGGCACGTGACCTCATCGCAAGCGGTGCACTGGTGCAGGCGGCACAAAGCGCGATTGGGGAGCCGTTGTAGCATTGCTTACCGTCGTCATTCTCGCAGCGGGGCTGTCCAGCCGATTCGGATCGCAAAAACTGCTGCATAAGCTCGAGGAAAACGACACGCTCTTTGAACGCGCGATTCGCGCTGCCGGCACATTCGATACGGTCGTCGTGTGCAGTGAACCGATGTTGCCGCTCGCCCGAACGCTGCGTACGCGCGCAGTCCTCAATTGGGAGCCCAAACGCGGCATGGCCTATTCGTTGCGACTGGCCAACGGTGCCGTCGATCGCGATCGCCCGATTCTCGTGCTTCCAGCCGACTTGCTGATGGTCGAGCAGCGCCATATCGCCAACGTTGCCGCGCAAGCCGGCGACGTCGACGTCGTATACCCGGTACGTTCCGACGGGACGCCCGGTCATCCGGTCTATTTTTCGGCCCGCGCTCGCGCGCGCATATCACAGCTCAAAGACAACGAGCCGATTGCGGCACTGCGCGACCATCCGGAGTTGACGCGACGGACGATAGCGATCGAAGAGGACTGGCCGTACCGGGACGTCGACGAGCCCTCCGACCTGCCGCAACCGTGATTCCAAACGAAATCGGGGAAAAATTCCACCGTGTCCGATGAGCAATCCGACCGGCTGAGTCGCCGCACGTTTATCGTTGCCGCGGGGGCGTCTGCTATGAGCGTTCCCTTGGCGACGGCCGCGGCCGCGCAAGCGCCGGAACCCTCGATGCAAGGGCCGCAAGCGACCTCCCTCACGCTGACGATCAATGGGACGGCGCACGAAATGATGATCGAACCGCGCGTGACGCTTCTCGACGCAATTCGCGATCGCGCCGGGCTCACCGGAACCAAGAAGGGCTGTGACCAGGGAACGTGCGGAGCATGCACGGTCATGGTCAACGGGCGGCGCATCGATTCGTGCCTGACTCTGGCCGTGATGCACCAACGAGACGCGATCACCACCATCGAGGGAATCGCAAACGGCGAGACGCTGCATCCCGTCCAAGCCGCGTTCATCGAGCACGACGGATTCCAGTGCGGATTCTGCACGCCCGGACAAATCGTTTCGGCGGTCGCGATGTTGGCCGAAGGACACGTACTTGACGACGCGACTGTGCGCACGCAGATGAGCGGGAACATCTGTCGTTGCGGATGCTACCCGCACATCGTCGACGCGATCCTCGAAGCCGGTAAGACGTCATGAACCCGTTTGCATTTGCACGCGCCGATTCGATTGCGTCCGCGCTCCGGGCGGTGCATCGGTCGCCGCATGCGCGTTTCATCGCCGGCGGTACCAACATTCTCGATTTGATGAAGGACGACGTCGAGCGTCCGCCGATCCTGGTTGACATCAATGCACTGCCCTTACACACGATCGAGCAACGCGGGAACGGTCTCTTCATCGGTGCCCTCGCACGCATGAGCGACATCGCCGCGCATCCGTTCGTTCGCTCCGCGTTTCCAATGATTGCCGTTGCGCTGGAGGAAAGCGCATCGCCGCAGTTGCGCAACATGGCGTCGATCGGCGGGAACGTCATGCAACGCACGCGCTGTCCCTATTTTCGCGACACTGCGACACCGTGCAACAAGCGTCAGCCGGGTAGCGGCTGCGGTGCGATCGGCGGGGTGAATCGTATGCAAGCGGTGCTCGGCACGAGCGAGGACTGTATCGCTACGCATGCTTCTGATGTCGCCGTGGCGTTCACTGCGCTCGACGCGGTGCTGCACATCGCGCATTCCGGCGGTACGCGTGAGGTTCCGGTCACCGAGTTCTACCGCGAACCGGGCTTGACCCCACAGGTAGAAAATACGCTCGGTCCGGGCGAGCTGATCGTTGGGGTCATGGTGCCCACCCTTAGCTTCGGTGCGCATTCTACATACCTGAAGGCGCGCGACCGCGCGCAATACGAGTTTGCGCTGGCGTCGGCCGCCGTCGCGCTCGACGTGCAAGGCGGCGCAGTTCGCGCCGTACGCATTGCACTTGGCGGTGTCGGCACGGTGCCGTGGCGCGCACGTGAAGCGGAAGCGATGCTGGTTGGCACGCCGGCGACGCACGCGAGCTACGAACGCGCCGCCGAGGTCGCGCTGCACGGCGCACGCGGCTACGGCCAGAACGACTTCAAGATCCCACTGGCTAAGCGCGTCCTAGTGCGCGCGCTGGAGATGGTGAGCGCGTGAGCATTCCGGTCATCGGAGCACCGCGCAGTCGCGTAGATGGCCGCGACAAAGTCACGGGCGCCGCAAAATACACCTGCGATCGCGAGCTGCCCGGGATGCTGTGCGCCGTCGTCGTTCCCAGTACCATAGCGTACGGGCGGGTGCTCGCGATCGACGATCGCGAGGCAGGCAGCGCCGAGGGCGTGGTGCTGGTAATGACGCACGCCAACGCGCCGCGCGTGAACGAGAACAAAAGCTCACCGCAAGACGCTAAGCTCTTTTTGTTACAAAGCGACGCCGTCGAGTTCGACCGCCAGCCGGTTGCGCTGGTCGTCGCGCACACGTTCGAACAAGCCGTTCATGGCGCGGATTTAGTGCGCGTGCACTACGAAACGCGTGCGCCGCAGATGGATCTCGATACGGGCGAGGTTGCCGCGCCCGCACAGGCGCACGGTAATCAACCGCCGGCACATCAGCGCCCGGCGGCACAACCCGCCCTCGCGGGCGCGCATACGCAGGTCGCACAGATCTATCGCACGCCGACCGAGCATCACAATCCGATGGAGACCCACGGAACGGTAGCCGCCTGGGACGGCGATCGGTTGACGCTCTACGATTCGACCCAATGGGCGTTCGGGGTGCGGACGCGCCTCGCGCACGTGTTGAGTATCGACCCGTCGGCGATTCGCGTGATCGCGCCGTTTGTTGGCGGCGCGTTCGGCAGCAAGGGCACGGCGTGGTCGCACGTGCCGCTGGCGGCAATGGCGGCCCGCGTAACCGGGAAACCGGTCAAACTCCTAGTCACGCGACCGCAGATGTTCGGCTGGGTCGGTCACCGTCCGCAAACCGAACAGCACTTCGCTGCCGGCGCGTCGGCCGACGGCACGCTGGTCGCGATGATGCACGACGTGCGCAACGAGACGAGTCTGTCCGATGAGTTCGTCGAGCCGTGCGCCGTCTTCAGCCGCGATCTCTATGCGGTGCCGCACTATACGATGCATCAGGAACTGCGCCGGCTCGCGATCAGCAAGCCGACCTATCAGCGCGCGCCCGGCGAATCGACCGGCGGCTTCGCGGTCGAGTCGGCCATGGATGAACTCGCCTACGAACTCGGCATGGATCCGCTTGCCCTGCGCCTGCGCAACTACTCCGAGGTCAACCCGGACAACGGTAAGGAGTACACGAGCAAGAAGCTGCGCGAGTGCTACACGCAAGCCGCGGAGCGCTTTGGCTGGTCGACGCGAACCGCGCCGCCACGCTCGATGCAGCGCAATGGCATGTTGGTCGGGTGGGGCATGGCGACCGCTTCGCGCGGGACGCATCGTGGCGATTCCGACGCGCGCATCACCATGCATCCCGACGGGAGCGTCGTGTTGGCAGTCGGTACGATCGAACAAGGCACCGGCTCGCCGACGGTCTATCCGCAACTTGCTGCCGCAGTGCTGGGAATTTCGCCCGATCGCGTGCGTTTCGAGTGGGGCGACACGAATCTGCCGGCCGCGCCGCTCGCGGCCGGCTCGCAAACGGCAGCTAGCGTCGGTTCCGCGACGGTCCTTGCCGCGCAACAACTGCGAGATCGTCTTGCCTCGCTCGGCGGAAACATTCCGGCCGAAGGCATTACGATCGAGGTCAACGCGAAAGTCGATGAGGCCGAAGAAGATCGCTACGCGCAACAAGCCTTCGGCGCGCACTTTGCCGAGGTCGAAGTCGATCCCGATCTGCTGCACATTCGTGTGACGCGCTTCGTCGGTGCCTACGATGTGGGTCGCGTGCTCAATGCCAAGACGGCGGGCAGTCAACTCGTCGGTGCTGTCGTCTGGGGAATCAGCATGGCGCTGTATGAGAAGACGCGCTTCGACCTGCGCACCGGACGGATCATGAACGCCACGTTGGCGGACTACCTCGTGCCCACCAATGCCGACATCCCCAATCCTGAGGTGATCACGGTTGAGGATGATGACGAACGTGTGAATCCGGCCGGCGTGCGCGGGATGGGCGAGGTTGCGATGTGTGGGAGCGCCGCAGCCGTAGCCAACGCCGTCTACCACGCGACCGGTGTGCGCGTGCGCGAGTTGCCGATTACCGTAGAAGCGCTACTCTAGGGGGATGGAGTATCGCTATTTAGGGCGATCGGGGCTGCAGGTCCCGGTCTTGAGTCTTGGCACCGGCACGTTCGGCGGGCGGGGCGAGTTCTTCGGCGCGTGGGGATCGACCGATGTGGGCGAAGCAAAGCGGCTAGTCGACATCTGTCTCGATGCGGGCCTGACGATGTTCGATTCCGCCGACATCTACTCGCGCGGCCTTGCCGAAGAGATCCTCGGGAAAGCGATCAAGGGCCGGCGCGATGCGGTGTTGATCTCGACCAAGGCAACGTCACCAATGGGTGACGGCCCCAACGACGCGGGCTCCTCGCGCTATCATCTCACCACCGCGATCGAAGCCTCCTTACGGCGCCTGCAAACCGATTGGATCGACCTGTTTCAGTTGCACAACTTCGATTCGTACACGCCGATCGAAGAGACGCTTTCGACGCTCGACGACTTCGTGCGCGCGGGGAAGATCCGCTACGTCGGCGTTTCCAACTACTCCGGCTGGCATTTGATGAAAGCGCTCGGGATCGCCGAGCGCTATAATTTGCCCCGCTACGTCGCGCACCAGGCATTGTATTCGCTGATCACGCGTGATTTCGAGTGGGAGCTTATGCCGCTGGCAATCGATCAAGGCGTCGGCACGGTCGTGTGGAGTCCGCTCGGCTGGGGACGCCTCACCGGCAAGCTACGTCGCGGCGCACCGCTACCCGGCGTGAGCCGGCTGCACATTACTGCCGACGACGGTCCGCTGATCGACGACGAATATCTCTATGCCGTCGTCGATGCGCTCGACGCGGTGGCGCGCGAAACCGGGAAGTCGATCCCGCAGATCGCGATCAACTGGCTGTTAGCACGTCCGACGGTCTGCAACGTCATCATTGGCGCGCGAAACGAAGAACAGTTACGCGCCAATCTCGGTGCCGTCGGTTGGAAGCTCACGACGGAACAGATCGCGCGACTCGATGCCGCCAGCAAACGCACGCCACCCTATCCGTACTGGCATCAGTATGGAAAGACGAAGCTCAGCCCGCCGCCGGTTTAGGCGGCGGATTGATTCCTAAGGGCTTGCTGGATGATGCGCACGGTCGTGCTCGTCCACGCGCGCAGGATGTTCGCCAGACCGAAACTGACGGCGAGGCAGACCGCCGCGTGAACGCTTAGGCTGAACCAGATGGGCCCACCCAGCCAAATCGTGCTGCCGAGCGAGTGGCCGGCAACGATGATCTGTTCGACCGTTTCCATCGACGCGAGCAGGGCGAGCTGCAATCCGAAGATCGGCACGAGCAAGCGGCTGACTTTCGTGTGCAGCGCATCGTCGGAGACGCGCAGCAGATCGCGGCGCACGCGCACCACCAAATAGAGGACGACGAGTATTGCGCCTAGGGCAAGCGTTGGGAGGACGTCGAGATTCGAATGATCGGTGTACGAGCCCGGCCCAAACCAGCCGGCGTTCGAGATGCCTTCGACCAACGGATCGGCAATCGCGGCGGCGATGACAGCCGCAGCAATGCAGAACCAGAGCCGAATTGGCCGGAGCACGATGCTTGGTTGCCGGGAGACGGCCGCGTTCCGAGTGACTGGTGGATCCGGAGCTAGGGATACGGTCGTATGTAGCTTCGCCTCGATAAACGCGGCGGCGGCCTCATGATGCACCTGCGAAACTGTACGATCGACCTCGGCGAAGGCCGACAGCGCCGAGATCGCTTCGGTGTGCCAGCGCTCGATATCGGCGCCCGATATTCCAGCAACCGGCCCGAGCGTGGGCAGCATATGGGCATCGCTTAGATCGATCGCTAACCCGCTCCGTAGATGAATCATCTGCCCGATTTCACGACGATAGGCTTGCGATTCGCCTAGCCGATCCGAGTCGATGACGTCTTCAACGTTAGACAATGTACTGTAGGTCATGCTGACCCAAAACGCGAGGAAGGCTCGATAGAGTACGCCGGGTGACGTACTCTTCACGGCGCCGTTCAAAAGCTCGGGAGAGATGCGTAGCGCCTTGAGCGCACGCGCGAAGAGCGGCTGATCGTGATACCGCGCGAGTATTTCTAAGGGCTTGGTAACGAAGTACGCGTTACCGGAAGCCCTGTAAATGCGCCACCCTGAGAGCCACTGACCCCACGGGGAGCGTACTACCGCAATATGACGCGCATTCGGAAAGTGCTCGCGCATCCACGCAACTCGTCCAAGCGTGCGGCAATGCTTCATCACCGCCGTCTTTCCGTTTGCGTGCGCGACCTCCACGAGCGAGTCGAGATAGCTCGCGAGGCCGGGGAGATTCGTTTGCGGACCAGCGACGAAATGATCGTAAGAAAGACCAGCTGGAAACCCCGTGATACCCCGACCCCGTGTTGGGATCAGCGGGGCGAATTCCTCGAAGTACGGACGCTCTGGGTCGGGATGCCGGGAGTCGGTGGCGCCTGGGCGCATCACCGCAATGTCGCGAAGGGTTGCCGTTGCGAGCGCTTCGTTGAGAGGCTCGTAAAAGGCCATCACATCGGGTCGTGACCGGAACAGGGACCAAATCCATGTTCCGGCCGTTCGCCACCCGCAGTGAAGGAAGATGGGGTCTGCGGCTTCGGGCTCTGGCACTGCAGAAGTTTCTACGCAATGATTGAGAAATCGCTGAGGCCACCCGGAGAATGCGGGCCTAGAAGTGGTCGGCGAGAATCTCGAAGAGCTCGCGGCGTGCTTTGTCGAGCACGTCGATCGCTTTCTTGTAGAGCTCGATGTTGCCACTCTTGGCGATTTGCTTGACCGCGTCTTTGATGCCGTGCACCTGCCGCATCGCATCGGCGACGGTAGCGTAGAATGCCGGGTTGCTCCACGGCATATCTTCGTGCGACGGCTCGCGCTGCGTGTAGAGCTCGCGGCCCTTGTCGGTGATCTCGTAGGTGCGCTTGCCGTCACGCTCGGAACTGCGCACGAAGTCGCCGTCCTCGAGCATCTGGAGCGCCGGATAAATCGAGCCGGGGCTCGGACGCATGCCGCGTTTGCTCTCGATCGTCAGCATGATGTCGTAGCCGTGGCGCGGTCCTTCGAGCAGCGCTTCGAGGATCTCGTATTTGAGATCGCCGCGTCCGCGGCCGCCGCCGCCGCCCCAACCGCCGCGATGCCTGCCGCGCCGGCCCATGCCGAAGTGGCCTTCGAAGCCTTCGCGTCCGTGTCCAAAATGAAAGTCCATAAACATTGTCCTAGGCGGTCGCAGCGTACGCCAGATAGAGCGAGCCGCGCTCCGCGAGTGAGTAGGGTGAATCGCCGCTCGGGCGTTCGATGAACCCGAACCGCTCGAACAGCCGTAGATAGCTATCGACGAGGGAAGGGCTGACCGCACGTCCGGTCCGGTCGCACACGGCACCGACGAGCTCGGGAAGCGTCGCCGGCCCGTTCCAGAGGGTTGCCAGGATGGCGTAATCCATATTGGAGGTCCTTTCGAATAGTCGCCGTGCTTACAAGTAAGTTACTCGATATATCGGCGATAGTCAAGAGAGCCATGCCGGAAGTTTTGGAACAGGGTGCGGCGTTCTTGTGAGGGAGGGCTCGAAGTTTGGCGCCATTCGCAGGATGCGAACTTCCATTGGACGTGGCGCAAAACTCGCGCAGCAGGAGCGGCACACGAAGTGCCGCGAGGAGCGTCCGACCCGAGCAAGAGCGGCGCACCCTGTTCCCTAAACATTCCGGCATGGCTACCACGATCTCTGGTCCACGCACGGTGCGCGCGGCGCGCGGAACGACGCTTTCCGCGCAAGGCTGGCCACAAGAAGCCGCACTGCGCATGCTCTGCAACAATCTCGATCCCGACGTCGCCGAACGGCCGAACGATCTGGTCGTGTACGGCGGCAACGGCAAAGCAGCGCGGTCGTGGGCAGCATTCGATGCGATGGTGCGCACGTTACAGCGTTTGAAAAATGACGAAACGATGATCGTGCAAAGCGGGAAGCCCGTTGCGGTTTGGAAGACGCATGAACGCGCGCCGCGTGTGCTACTTGCCAATTCAAACTTGGTTCCGAAGTGGGCGGATTGGAAGATCTTCCGCGAGCTCGAAGCGCAAGGCCTCACCATGTACGGGCAAATGACGGCGGGCTCGTGGATCTACATTGGCACGCAAGGCATCTTGCAAGGCACGTACGAGACGTTCGCTGAGCTCGCGCGCCAGCATTTCGGCGGCACGCTCAAAGGCCGCGTGTGCTTGAGCGCCGGTGTTGGCGGGATGGGCGGCGCCCAGCCGCTCGCGATCACGATGAACGAAGGTATCGCTTTGCTGGTCGATGTTGATCGTTCGCGTTTGGAACGGCGGCGCGAACTGCGCTACCTCGACGTCGTAGCCGATTCGCGCGACGAGGCGTTACGCGAAGTCGAGCGCGCCCGCGCGAGCGGTGAAGCTCGCTCGATCGGCTACGAAGGCAATGCCGCGAGCGAATTTTGGGCGCTGTACAACGCGGGCTTTCGTCCCGACGCGGTAACCGATCAAACCTCGGCGCACGATCTTATCAATGGGTACGTGCCCGAAGGGCTTATGCTCGCGGAAGCGGCGGCGTTGCGCACGCAATCTCCCGACGAATACGAACGGCGCGCGCTCGAGAGCTGCGGCAAACACGTCGATGCGATGGTACACTTCCTTGATGCGGGCAGCATCGTCTTCGATTACGGCAACAATTTGCGCGCACAGGCGCAGCGGGCAGGCTTCGCGCGTGCCTTTGATTTTCCCGGATTCGTGCCGGCGTTCATCCGGCCGCTCTTCTGCAAGGGCTCGGGCCCCTTCCGCTTTGCGGCGCTCTCCGGCGATCCCAGCGACATCCACCGGCTCGACCGCGAACTGCTCGCGCTCTTTCCGAACGACGCCGGTTTGCAGCGCTGGATCACGCTTGCGCAGGAGCGCATCGCCTTCCAAGGCCTGCCGGCGCGGATCTGTTGGCTTGGTTACGGCGATCGAGCCAAGGCCGGCCTGCGTTTCAACGAACTCGTACGTTCGGGTGAGATCAAAGCGCCGATCGTCATAGGCCGCGATCACCTTGACACCGGCAGCGTCGCCTCGCCGTATCGCGAGACCGAAGCGATGAAAGACGGCAGCGATGCAATCGCCGACTGGCCGATTCTCAATGCGCTGCTCAATACCGCCGCCGGCGCGCACTGGGTGAGCTTCCATCATGGCGGTGGCGTCGGCATCGGCTACAGTCTGCATGCGGGCATGGTTGTCGTCGCCGATGGTTCGCAGGATGCGCAAGAGCGCTTGCAGTGCGTGCTGACGACGGATTGCGGCATGGGTGTCGTGCGGCACGCCGACGCCGGTTACGAGCTGGCTATCCAAACGGCCGACGAAGCGGGCATCGATTGGCGTTTGTAGCGTGTTGACGCTCGTCAGGGCGAAGACGATCGTCCCGTGTACGGGTGACGCTGCGCAAAACGGCGTCACTTTTGTCGATTTGGGATGCGTCGACGACGGTGCGCTGCTCGTCGACGGCGATCGGATTGCAGCGGTGGGGCCGCGCGTGACGATCGAACGCGAGCTGCGCGGCGACGTCGAGGAGCTCGACCTGCGCGACTGCGTGATCGTTCCCGGGTTTATCGACGCACACGCGCATCCGCTCTTCGCGGGCGATCGTGAGCCCGATTTTGCATCGCGTCTGCGCGGCGAGAAGCCCGCGCTCGGGATGCTCTATACCGTCGAACGCACGCGAGAGGCGCTGCTCGATCCAGCCCGTTTCTACGACGACGTCGTCGCACCACGGCTCGCCATGATCCTGCGACACGGCACGACCACGCTCGAAACAAAAACCGGCTACGCCTTGCACAAGCCGGGGGAAGATGCGCTGCTCGATCTCGTCGCGCGGCATCGCGCTGATCCCAACGTTCCCGAGATGATCGCGACCTTTCTCGGTGCCCACGCTTTGCCGCCGGAATTTACCAAAGAAGAAGCCTACATCGACTACTTGATCGATCAGGTCATTCCGACGGCAGCAGCGCACGGTGCGGTCTACGCCGATGCGTTTTGCGAACCCGGCTTCTTTTCACCGGCGCAGACGCAGCGCTACTTGCGCGCCTGCGCGCAAGCCGGCATGCGGCTGCGCGTACACTGCGACGAAATGTCGTACGGCGCTGCGGCGGCGATGGCCGTGCAGACCGGTGTCGATGCGGTCGACCATTGCAACTACATTCACGAGGACGACGTGAATGCGATCGTTCAGGCCGGCATCGTGACCGTAGCCTGCCCGGCGACGATTGCCTATCTCGGTCTCGCGCGAAAAGCGCCGGTTCGTGAACTGCTCGAGCGCGGCGGTGCGGTTGCGCTCGCGAGCGATTACAACCCGGGCACCTCGCCGTGTTTCAATCTGCAAACCGTGGCGTACTTCGGCCGTGCGCAGTTCGGATTGTCGGCAGCCGAGGCGCTCTACGGCGTGACGCGCGCCGCGGCGCGGTCGTTACGAACGCCGGCCGGCGCGCTGTCGCCGGGCGCGACGGCGGACTTCGTTGCGTTGCGCATCGATTCGCCAGACGAGTTTGGCTGGCAATTCGGCGGCAATTTGGCCGAAGCGGTAATGCATCGCGGGTTGCTGGTCGCATGAGCGCCGCTTCGTGAAAGCCGGCGTCTCGGAGTTCGTTCGCTGTGCGCGCGCGCTCGTCGGCGGGGAATTGCGCCGTGATTACGCGTTCGCCGTTCGGGACGGTACCATCGAGTACGCCGGTGATTACGCGGTCATACGCGATCATGGCGCCGACCTTCCGGCGCGTTCGTTTCCAGGCGATCGCTTGATCGTTCCCGGGTTCGTAAACGGGCACAGCCATGCATATCAAATCCTGTTGCGCGGCTGGGCCGACGATTGGAGCTTCGCGCGGTGGCGCAGTGACGCACTCTACAAGGTGGTGCCGCAGCTCACGCCGGACGACGTGTATTGGACGTTCGTCGTAGCGTTTAGCGAAATGCTCGCCGCCGGCATCACCAGCGTCGCCGAATTTTTCTATCTGAACGGTGCCGGCAACGCGCATGCGGAGGCGGCAATCGCGGCGGCGGAAGAAACCGGCATCCGTCTGGTCTTCGCGCGGACGTGGATGGACGCGGAGTACGCGCCGCCGGAGTTTCGCGAGACAACCGAAGTTGCGCAAGCGCGCACGCTCGAATTGATGGAGCGCTATCCATGGGCGAACGTTTGCATCGCGCCGCATTCGCTGCACGCAGCGTCGCAAGCGATGATTCGTGCTGCTGCGGATTTTGCGCAGTCGTACGACTGCGCGATGCACATCCACGTTGCCGAAGCACCGTACGAAGGGCAAGCGACGCTCGAGAAGTTCGGCACGACGCCGATCGCATTGCTCGAAGAGTTGGGTGCACTCAACCGGCGCACGGTCGCCATCCACGCCATCCACATTACCGAGGAAGAGAAGCGGCAGCTTGCCGATCGTGGCGCTCGCGTCATCCACAATCCAATGACCAATCAGTACCTCGGCGACGGAATCTGCGACGCGAGCGGCCTGCAGGCGCTTGGCGTGACGATGGGATTGGGCACCGATGCCGACGTCAAACCCTCGCTCATCGATGAGATGCGAGCGGCGACGCTGCTGCAGAAGATCGCCCGGCTTGACGGGAGCGCGTTCGGCGCGCGCGTGGCCTTCGACTTAGCCACCGCGCAAGGCGCGCGTGCGCTTGGGCTGTCGACCGGGGATCTGATCCCCGGCAACGCGGCCGACTATGTGGTGCTCGATGCATCGGCAATCGATCCTTGGACGCCTGAAGTGCAAGCGGTCGTCTACCGTGCTCAGGATGCGTGGGTGCAAGCCGCGTTTGTGAACGGAGCTCGCGTCTATACCGGGGAAGAATCGTCCTTAGCGCAACATGCGCACCTCAAGCTCAAGGAGATTGCGAATCGTGTCATTGCGTAACCAACTCGTCGGCGCGCTCTTGATCACCGTTTTGGCGGCCTGCGGCGGCGGCGGCGACAATCAAAGTTCCAGCAGCGCCGAACCGTCGTCAAGTGCCGGTGCCATGAGCGCCGCCTCGCCGGGGGCCATGCAGGGCGCCAACATGCAAGCAATCGAGTCGCGGCCGCAAGCGCCGATCCCCTCGAGCTTGAACTGCGGCGCGGTGCAACCGGTCTGGACCAACCCGCGCTCGCATACGTACTTCGAATCGACGGCACCCTTCTATGGCCGCACGAAGAACGGAAGCTATATGTGTCCGTCGGCGGCCGTCGCTGCCGGGTATCACAAGGCTTCCGGCCACCGTCACCATGATGGCGGAGCTATGGAAGGCGCAGGAGCCCCTTCGCCAGCCTCGACCTAGCTCGACTAACCCTCGAACCTAACGGGGCGAGGCTGCGCGCAAGTGAGTACTTGCACGCAGCCCGCCCCTTGTGGTATTCTGTGCGTGCAAGTGCGTACTTGCACTCAAACAGGACCGAATACAGGATACCGATGCATACCCCGCCCACCATCGCCTATCGCCCCGATGCGCTCGATCGCATCACTCGCGAGACCCTGGCCGCCTTCGAAGAGGGTGCGCCCCGAGTCGTCCTCGATCTCGACACGCTAACGCGTCTCGATACCGACGGCGTCCGCGGGCTCATTCTGCTTCTGCGCCGTTCGCGCGAAGTTGGCGGCGAAGTCGCGCTCAAAGTAACGCGTCCCGAGCTGATTCGTTCGCTCTCCGTGATGGCGCTGGATCGACTCTTTCCGATGGTAGGGATTGCGGCATGATGTTTCGAGCTTTTGCGTTGGCGGCGGCGGTGGCCGGAGCATCGGTGGGCGCGGCTGGTGCCCAAAGCGCGCCGCCCACCACGACGGTTCCGAGCGAATCAGCACCGGCAGATGCCCAAACCGTTATCGGCCGGATGCTCGCGCGTAACGCCGGGTTGGCGTCGTATACGGCGCACGTGCACGTGAACGCGCGCCCGTCGATCCCGCTGTGCCGGCTGCGTACCGATGGTACGGCATACTACAAGCGACCGGGCAGCTTTGCGGTGGTGCTCAACCCGATTTCCGGTTTGTGCGCGGGCTCGCTAAAGGCTATTCAAAAACTCTCCACCGACGTGGGTGACCCGACCGGATGGGAAAAGGACTCGAACATCAAGCTCGCCGGCATCCAGCCGCTTGACGGCCGCCCAATGATCGTTCTCGTACTCACCAAGAAAATTTACAGCGATCAGATCAAGGACACGACGGTTTACGTCGATCCTGCTAGCTACGAACTCGTCGAGATGGATTGGCACTACACGAATGGCGATGCCATCGTGATGAAGCAATTCTACGGCACGGAAAACGGCTTTAGCGTTGTCGTACGCCAGCACTTCGAAGGGCGCCGCCGCGTCGGATTTACCGGCGATTCGACCTACGATTCCTATCAAACGAACGTCGCGCTAAATGACGCGGTGTTCACACAACAGCCATGATTGAAGCACAAAAACATACTGCCGACAAAGCCGCTCCCGAAGAGACGCGGGACCGGATCGTTCTCGCTGCCCGCGACGTCATCAAGCGTAAGGGCAAGCGCGGCGCAACGACGCGTGAGATCGCTGATGTAGCCGGCGTCAACGAGGCCACCTTGTTCCGTCACTTCGGTAACAAGGACGCGCTTATCATTGCCGTCGTCAAGCGCTCCTGCCCGGACGGCCAGCTGCGCGACTTAATCGCCACGCTCGAAGGGCCGCTCGAGGGGCAGCTGCTCGCGATCGCCCGATCGATGAACGACCACATGGAGTCGATGAGCGACATGATCCGTTGGTCCCTCGTCGAGACTGACTACGAGAACAGCATCTTCGCGCGGGAGGCGTGGCGGCCCCAGACCGCGGTCCGCTCCGCGGTGGTCGAGTTTATGGAGAAAAAGGTGGCGGACGGGTCCCTGCGCGGCAACCCAACCGACCTAGCCGAGTTTTTCATGGGTATGGTCTTCGCGCGAGTCATGGCGCGCGGTAAGTTTCCCGATAGCCGCCTGTATGCGGACTCGGAGTACGCACTTTCCTACATCATCGACGTCTTTCTCAACGGCGTAAGGAGCAAGTAAATGGACACGCGCGAGGCACCGCAAACCGGCCAAGGCCAAACGCACCCGAACGGGTCGGGCGAGCCCACGGCAATCGAGGAACGTACCGGTCCGCGGAAGCGCATCATCTTCGGCGTGCTTGGCGCCATTGTTGCGATTCTTCTCATTTTTTGGGGCGTGAAGTGGTTTCTCTACGCACGCGTCCACGAGGGAACGGATGACGCTCGCGTTGACGCCGATCCCGTCGCCGTGACGAGCAAGATCAACGAGCGTATCGATCAGCTGCTGGTCGATACCAACCAGGAGGTTCGCAAGGGCCAACTGCTGGTCGTGCTCGACAACGCCGTCGAGCGGGACCAAGTCCGCAACGCGCAGGCCCAATACGATCTCGCGGTAGCAAATCAGCGCACCAACACAACGCAAGGTCAAGGCGGCGTAGCGCAAGCCGTGGCGAACACCGCGGACGCGTCGGCACAGGTGCCGGTCGCCCAATCCGGCGTCGACCAGATGCAGGCGCAGCTTCGCTCCGCGAATGCCCAGCTTCCGGCGGCGCAAGCAGCTTATGATAAGGCCAGCGCCGACTACAATCGTACGCTCTCGCTGGTGAGTACCGGTGACGTCGCGCGTCAGGAGCTCGACGCGGAACGAGCTTCGTTAGCATCGGCTTCGGCGCAACTTCGCGCCGCGCACGACCAGATCAACGTCGCTCAAGCCAATCTCGACGCCGCAGTGCAAAAAGTGACCGCCGCCCAGGCGGGCGTCTCGGCGGCCCAAGGCGGCGAAACGAGCGCGCAGGGCAAACTCTCGCAAGCAGCTGATCCGAGTCAAGTCGAATCCGCGGCAGCGCAACTCGCGATCGCAAAGAAGAATCTCGGCTACACCCACATCTACTCACCGATCGACGGATTCGTCGGAGAGAAGAGCGCCGAGCTCGGCCAAACGGTCGCGGCCGGCCTGACGATTCTCACGCTAATTCCCGACGGTCCCGGCCAGATCTACATCACGGCAAACTATAAAGAGACGCAGATGGGCAGCATGCAAGTCGGTCAACCGGTCGACATTCGTGTCGATGCCTATCCCGGCAAGACGTTCCACGGCCACGTGATCTCGATCAATCCGGCCTCGCAAAACACCTACGCGCTGGTGCCGGCGCAAAACGCCACCGGCAATTTCGTGAAGGTGACACAGCGTATTCCGGTGCGTATCACGATCGATGACCAAGACCCTAAGCAACCGCTTCGGCCGGGTATGAGCGTCGAAACCTACGTGAAAGTTCACTAAGCCGAAAGCGTTTAGCAACGATGATGGAACCGAGAAACGTAGTCGAATTCGGCCTACGTAGGGCCATCGTGAGCGTCGCGGTCATCGCCGCCACGCTGCTCGAGATCATCGACACGACGATCGTCAACGTGGCACTCCCGAACATTCAGGGGAACTTCGGCGTGCCCGTCGATCAGGGCGCGTGGATCGTGACGGGATATATCATCGCCAATGTGGTGGTGATCCCGATTACGCCGTGGCTCGCTGCGCGCTTCGGCCGGCGGCAGTACTTTGTCGCATCGATCGTCATCTTCACGATCGCCTCGTTGATGTGCGGTCTCGCGCCGAACTTCAACTCGCTGGTATTCTGGCGCATCATTCAAGGACTCGGCGGCGGCGGATTGATCTCCACCTCGCAAGCGATCCTGCGCGACACCTACCGACAGAACGAGCAGGGGCAGGCGCAAGGGATCTTTGCGATGGGCGTTATCGTCGGACCCGCGCTGGGCCCGGTGCTCGGCGGGTGGATCACCGACAACTTGACGTGGCGCTGGGCGTTTTTCATCAATCTGCCGGTCGGCATTATCGCCGCCACGCTGATTTGGAACTACCTGCGCAATCCGGTCAAGCCTCGCGCGATGAAGCTCGATTGGATCGGCCTGGCGTTGCTGGCGATGGGTCTCGGCGCGATGCAATACGTCCTCGATCAAGGACAAACGTACGACTGGTTCGATGACGTGAACATCCGGCTCTTTACGGCTCTTGCCGTTATTGGCATCGGATCGTTCATCTGGTGGACGCTGCGCTCGGGCTTCCCGGTGGTCGATTTGCACGTGCTCCGGCTACGCCAGGTCGCTGCCGGAAGTATTCTTGGGGCGGTCTTGGGGGTGAGTCTCTACGGCTCGATTCTCGTCTTGCCGCAGTACTTGCAAAACTCACTCGGCTTCACCGCCACGCTTTCGGGTCTGACGATTCTCGTTCGTGCCGGCGCGGTGATGCTCTTTACGCCGATCACGGCGGCGCTGGCAAGCCGCGGCAAGATCGATGTGCGGCTCTCGGTCGCGATAGGCTTCATCCTATTGGGCGTCTCGAACTGGATCCTCGCGAGTGTAACCACGCCGAACTCGCAATTCAGCACGTTTATCGTAGCGCTGATCATCAGCGGGATCGGGCTCTCGCAGATCTTCGTGCCGCTCTCGATCGCCGTGATCGGCGGGGTGCCGAGTAAAGAAGTCCCGTCGACGTCGGCGTTCTTCAATTTGTCGCGCCAAGTTGGCGGCAGCATCGCGACGGCCGTGCTCGTGACCCTGCTCGTCCGCGGCATAACCACGCACCAAACCGAACTCGCCGCCAGCGTCAATCTGCACAGCGCGCCGACGGCCATCTATTTGCAGCAAAACGGCGGCCAGCACTCGACGTCTGCTCTGAACAATCTCGCGGGATTGGTCGAGGAACAAGCGACCGTGCTTTCCTACGCCGACACGTCGCGGTGGACGGCGATCATTACGATTGCGCTATCGCCGCTGGTCTTATTACTCAACAAACCGCGACTCGACGGACACGTCGCGGTCGAATAGGAGCGTTCCGTGAACATTCGCACACTTAGCACACTTGCTCTCAGCGCGATCATGGCGGCGATGCCGTTCGCGGTGTCGGCGAAGCCGACGCTGCCGCCGGCGGCAGCCGTTCCGACGCCGGTGCCGACGCCCGTCACGCCGGCCGTGCCGACGGTTGCGCCGGGGTATAAAGCGCCCGACGTTCCGCCGACCAACGCCGATATCGTCGGTGTGACGCAACAGCCGTTCGTCGGCATCTCGCTCGAAAGCGCGATCGGGATGGCGCTGCTCAAGAACCCCAACCTTTCGGTCGCCGCGTCCAACACGCGCATCGCGACCTATCAGGTGCAGGAGGCGAAGGGCGCTAACGACGTGCATTTCTTCGTCGAACCGTCGGTCAAACACGATACGAATCCGGCGCTCAACGCCTTTTTCTCGGGCGGCACCGACTTCCAGCCGTACGTGCAAAACTACCAGACGCAGGAGGCCGGCGTTCAGGGCCAACTCGAGACCGGCACGCAATATAACCTCAACGTTTCGCAGAGTAAGGTTAACGACAGTACCTTCATCAATTCGTTCAATCCGTATTACTACGGTTCGTTCAACGTCTCGATCACGCAGCCGCTGCTCAAGAACTTTTTGATGAACGACGACAAGCGCCAGATCGAGCTCTCGGTCGTCAACAACGACGCGACGCAGGCGTCGACGCTCGCGACGGTCTCGACGACCGTGGCAAGCGTCGAAGACGCGTACTGGGACCTCCTCGCCGCGTGGCGCAACGTCGCGATCCAAGAGGATGCGCTGCACCAAAGCGTACTGCAGCAGCAGAGCAACGTGCGGCTTGCTAAGCGCGGCGCGGCGGCGCCGATCGACGCGGTTGAATCCTCCACGCAGGTCGCGGTGTACCAGCAAGACGTCTTCTCCGCGCTGCAGACCGTCTCTGAACTGCAGAACCAACTCAAGAGCCTCGTCGTCACCGATCCGGGCGACCCGATCTGGCGTGCGAACCTGGTGCCGACCTCGGAAGTGCTCTCGCTGCCGCAGACGCCGTCGGTCGAATCACTGCTCGCAGCGGCTATGAAGAATCGTCCCGAAGTCCGCCAGGCGATCGACGCGCAAAAACAGGCCGACGTGAACCGCGCGTACGCCAAGAATCAGCTGCTGCCGCAAGCCGACCTGCAGCTGACGTACAACGGCAACGGCTTCGCGGGTAACGCGCTGCCGCCGCTCGGCGGAATCTTCGGAACCGCCACACCGCCGCCGTACTACGACGGTACCTATGGCCAAGCGTTCGCGAACTCCAGCCGCTTCTCGAGCTATTCGGCCGGCATCCAAGTCTCGCTGCCGATCGGCAACAACACGGCTAGAGGGGCGCTTTCCGCGGCCAACGAGCAAGAGCACGTGGCGGCGGTGCAGCGCCTGGGCACGGCGGAGCGCATTACGTATGAAGTGCGCAACGCGGTGCAGGCCTATCAGGCATCACTCGCGCGTCTCTTCGCGGCACGACAAGCACGCGAAGCTTCAGCGGAAGTGCTCGCAAGTGAAGAGCGCAAATTCCGCAACGGCGAGTCGACCACGTTCCTCGTCAGTCAACGCCAGGTGGAGTTCGTCCAGAACGAGGGCCTCGAGCTGCAAGCACAGACCGACTTGAACAAAGCGGTCGTCGAGTTGCAGCGCGTCGACGGCTCGATTCTCAGCCAAAACGGTGTTTCGCTCGGTACTCTGGGAGAGGAAGCCCTCAAACCATGAACGTTAACAAGAAAACGGTACGTCCGCGCCTTATCTCGGCGCTGACGTACCGCAAACTCTCCGAGCGCACCGCTGTGCTCTACGGCCGCGAGCTAGACCGTCTGAATAGTAGAAAGACGGCCTAGCTCTTCGCGGCCGCGGGTTTATCGCAGAGCCAGATCAGTTGGCCGTCGGGTGGCGCGATGATTTGCGATGGATATTTTGTTGGATCGTAGGGACCCTCGCGCACGGCGGTGAGGGTCGCTGCTTTTTCGGCGCCGACGAGGGCGAAGCAGACCGCTTTTGTGCCGTTGAGTACGCTCGGCGTCAGCGTGATGCGCCACTGCGATTGCGAAGTCGAGTAGACCGCGCGCACGCGCTGCTCGTCCTCGGTGAGCGGATCTTGGCCGGGAAAAAGCGAGGCGGTGTGCCCGTCGGGACCGAGGCCGAGCATTACTAGATCGAACTGCGGCGCTTCGCCGAGCACGTCGAAGAGGACCGCGCGATAGTCGAAGGCGGCGCGCTGCGGATCGTCTTCGCCGCGCATGCGGTGGACGTGCGTTTCCGGTATTTTAAGCGGCCCGATGAAGGTATCGAAGGCCATCTTGTAATTCGATTGCTCGTTGTCGGGCGGCACACAGCGCTCGTCGCCGAAGAAGATGTCGACCGCGCTCCAGTCGATGGCGTCGCGGTAGGGCGGTTTGGCGAGCAGCGCATACGCTGCCAAGGGCGTCGTGCCGCCAGCAAGCGAAACGACGAACTGGCCGCTGGCTTCAATCGCGCTCGCACCGTACTCGACGATCAGATCGGCCAGTGCCTTGGCCACATCGGCCGGCGTTTCGTAGATGTAGAGCGTTCCAGCCTCACGAGTCGTCATGCTACGTGCCTTTCGATGATCGTTTTCGCCATTGCCAGCGAATCGGCGAAGACCGGGTCGAGCGTCCGGTTGAGAATCGCTCGTTCGACGAGCGAGGCCAGATCGACGGTATGCAGCGGGGTGAAACGCGACGGACACGCGGTCGATCCCGTCACCACGAGGCTGATCGCCGCTTGATCGTCGGGATGAATGCTGGCGCTAAAGGTCGCGTCCTCCGAGCCGAGCACAACGCGCGAGAGGCGCCGTGGTGGCCCCTCGTGCACCATCGCGAAGTGCACGTTGCCGGTCGGTGATGCAAAGGTGTCAGGCCCGACCGGCGTCCAGCCGAGACGGCTCGCAAGCCACCCCAGCAGATAGTACATCTCCGCGTCGGAGCCCGCGGTCACTTCGACGCTGCGCAACATTTGGAGCTCGTGCCGGCATTCGGGTTCATCGAAGAACTCGGCGATCAATTCTTGCCAGGCCGCGAGTCGCAGATAGGCGACGTCCTGAATCATGATCTCGGGATGCTCTTGGACGAACTGCGCCAAGTCGTGCAACGGCCGTTCATCGGTGCGCGCAACCGAGGTGCTGCAGATCGTTGTGTCCGCGCGCCGTGCTAGCGCGAGAAACCTATCGTCCTTGGAGAGTGCCTCGGCGATCCACAGCAGCACCACCGGTGCTTCGGGAAGCTCGAGCATCGTCAGCGCGGCGTCGAGTTCGCCCGCACTCGCGTTACGCACGCCGATCTCGATCCATTCGCCACGCGACTGCGAGGGCTCGACGACGCTTTCGCCTTCGTTCTGTGCCGCATCAAAGATCACCACGCGCGACGGATGCTTGTCGGCGAGTGCGCGCACGCGGCCACGTACCCACTCGGCACCGCTGTCATCGCCGAAGAAGGTCGCAAAGGTCATCGTCGCGGTCTTCATTGCGGCCGGATCCCGCCGAGCTTTCGTCAGTTCGTCCAAAACCGGATGGACGTCGAGACTCACAACTGGCGCCACTCGGGGAAGAGCTTCATCGCCGACTCCGGACCTTGCGATCCGGCCGGGTAGTTCGGGAAGGCGAAGTCCTTGGTGTTTTGCCAGACCTCGAGGACGGGCATCACGATCTCCCAAGCGCGTTCGACCGCATCCCAGCGGGTGAAGAGCGTCTGATCGCCGCGCATTGCGTCACCGATCAAACGTTCGTACGCGGGCGGTGACTGCACGCCAAAGCCCGTGCCGTAGTTGAAGTCCATGAAGACGCTGCGAATGTGATTCTTCATCCCCGGGACTTTTGCCGAGAACCGCATTGCGACGCCCTCTTCGGGTTGAATTTTCATGACGAGCACATTGGGCTCGATCGTGTCGGTGCGTTCGCCGTAGATGCGGTGGGGAATCGGTTTGAACGTTACCGCGATTTCCGACATCTTTTTGGCTAGCCGCTTGCCCGAACGCAGGTAGAACGGGACGCCAGCCCAGCGCCAGTTTTCGACGAACAGGCGCACCGACGCAAACGTCTCGGTGTTCGATTGCGGATCGACGTCGGGTTCCTGACGATATCCCACCACCGGTTTCCCGTTGATGGCGCCGGGGCCATACTGCCCGCGCGCCGACATGTCGAGCACTCTGGCATGCTCCGGCGGCTCAATCGATTCAAGTACTTTAAACTTCTCATTGCGAATCGCGTTAGCGTCGGAACTCGACGGTGGTTCCATGGCAACCAGCGCCAATAAGTTCATCACGTGATTCTGGATCATGTCGCGAAGCGCGCCCGCATGGTCGTAATAGCCGCCGCGCATCTCCACCCCGAGTTGCTCGGAAGCAGTAATCTGCACTGACTGGACGTAGTTGCGATTCCAGACCGGCTCGAAGATCGTATTGGCAAAACGCAGTGCCATGATGTCCTGCACCGGCTCTTTGCCCAAGTAGTGGTCGATGCGATAGACTTCGCTTTCGGAGAAAACTTGATCGACCGTCGTCTGCAAGGATCGCGCCGATTCGAGATCGGTACCAAAGGGCTTCTCAACGATGATCCGCGCCCACCCGTCGTGCTGCTGGTTGAGGTCGGCCTCACGAAGCAAGTCGATGATCGTCGGAAACACCGAAGGCGGTGTCGAGAGATAGAAGAGGCGGTTTCCTTTGGTACCGAGGTCCTTGTCGTTGTCGGCGATGTGTTTGGCTAGCTCGCCATACGTCTTATGATCGTCGAACTCGCCCGCGACGTAGCTCAGTCGTTTCGCAAAGTCTTCCCACATTGCACCTTGCGGCTTCTGATCGGCTGGCGCAAATTGTTCGAGCTGCTCCTTACAATAGTCGCGGAATGTGTCGTCGGTGTATTCCGCTCGCGAAACCCCAACCACGGCGAAGTCGTTGGGAAGCGTGCCGTGCATCCGTAACGAGTAGACAGCGGGGAGCAACATGCGTTTGAACAGGTCACCGCTCGCGCCGAAGAAGACGATGCTGCAAGGATCGCTGATACGGTCAGTGTGCAGTCCCGCTCGCAGCGGATTTTCCGACTGACCGTCGACCGAGACGGTGGCAACCGCTTCAGGCATGCGTCTCGGTTTTCACGGCATGGCCGCCGAATTGGTTCCGCAGCGCCGCGATGACCTTGGCACTGAACGATTCCTCCTGGCGCGAAACGAAGCGCTGCATCAGCGACAGGGTAATGACCGGCGCCGGAACGTCTTGGTCGATGGCCGCCTGCACGGTCCAGCGGCCCTCACCGGTGTCCTCGACGTAGCCGCGAATGTCTTTGAGGCCCGGATCGGCTTTGAAGGCGAGCACAGCAAGCTCGAGCAGCCATGAACGCACCACGCTGCCGTGGCACCAGAGGCTCGCGACTTGTTCGAGATCGAACTTGAACGGCGACGTTTCGAGAATCTCGAAGCCCTCGCCATACGCTTGCATCATGCCGTACTCGACGCCGTTGTGCACCATCTTCGAGTAGTGACCGGCGCCGGCGGGACCGACGTGCGCGTAGCCGTCCGGCGGCGCCAGCGTTATAAAGATCGGTTCGCACACCTTCACTGCGGCATCGTCGCCTCCGACCATTAGGCAATAGCCTTCCTTGAGGCCCCAGATGCCGCCGCTCGTTCCGGCGTCGACGAGCGCGACACCTTTGGCTTTGCAACGGTCGTACGCGGCAAGGCCATCTTTCCAATTCGTATTGCCGCCATCGACGATGATGTCACCCTTGCTCAAGAGCCCGCACAGTTCGTCGATCGTGTCGTCGGTCGGTTTCCCTGAAGGGACCATGATCCAGACGACCTTCGGCGAGCCGAGTTTGCCGCACAGATCTTTGAGTCCGCCTGACGACGTCGCGCCGCCCGAGGCCGCTTGCGCGACCGCATCGGCACTGCGGTCGTACACGACGACGTTGTGTCCACCTTGGATGAGGCGCGTCGTCATATTCGCACCCATCTTTCCGAGTCCAACCATCCCGATTTGCATTATTACTCCTATTACGAAACCGTGTGATAGCTGCACGATGCAGCTGAAGATTCGGAGCACAGGATGTGCGTCCGCCCAAAGGGCGGTCGAATCATCTAGGCGCGCGCGGAGAGGGCGTCGTCGACTGCGGCGACGAGCGCTTGGAGTGCGGAATCGATGTCGCCTTTGAGATGGATGCGAAGGCCGCGCCGCTTGCGGCTATCGAGCGATTGCCAATCGCCGAGTGCTTGCGCCGCGAGCAGCGTGCGGAAGCCGACGTTCATGCCGGGGATCGGTGGATCGGTCGGTTCGTCGCCGACGATCTGCACCATCACGGCCGTGTTCGGGCCGCCCTTGTGGAGCTGCCCCGTCGAATGCAGAAAACGCGGGCCAAAGCCGACGGTGGTCGCGACGTCGCTCGCATTGCGAATCATCAGGCGCAGTTTGTCGAGCGTCTCGATGTGCTTGGCATCGCGTGCGATGTAGGCGCAGATGGCCACATAGTCGCCCGGCACGAGTTGTTTGAATACGGCAGCTAACGCGCCGACGTCACGATGCGCGCCGGCGAAGTCTTTGGTGCCCGAAAGGTAGGTGATATCGAAGGCAGTGCCTTCGACGTCGACCGCCGGCTCATCGATCGAGCCTTTGGCTTCGTACTGCGCGAGCAGCGCCTTGGTGTTGTCTTTGGACTCTTGCACGTTTGGCTGATCGAACGCGTTGATCCCAAGGATACTTCCCGCCGCTGCTGTCGCGATTTCCCACAGATAAAACTGCTCGCCGAGATCGTACTCGTCGTTCATCGCCAGACGAATGATCGGATGTCCGGCATCCTCCAACGCCTGCAGCGCTTCTTTTACGCCGGGTTTTGGGTCCGGCAGGTTCGCGCCGACGTAGACGAAGACGCGATCGTTCCCGTAGTCGCGCGGCGTTCCGAGAGCCTCGCCTTCGATCGGCACGATGCCTTTGCCGTGCTTGCCGGTCGACTCGGCGATGAGTTGCTCGGCCCACGCGCCAAACGCCGACACGTCGGGATGCGTCACGATCGTGAGTTTGTCACGACCCGCTTGTGCCAAGCCGCCGATCGCTGCGCCAAATCGCACGCCGGTCGCTACCCGCGGATCGACCATCTTGTCGTTTGCGTGCATCGCGCCAAGTGCGCGATCGAGGATCAGGCGCACGTTGTATCCGGCGAGCGCCGCCGGGACCATGCCGAAGAAGGAGAGCGCGGAGTAGCGCCCGCCGATGTTCGGATCGTTTTCAAAGATGCGGCGGAAGTCGTGGCCTTTGGCAACGTCGACCATGTGCGTGCCAGGGTCAGTTATCGCGATGAACTGCCGTCCGGCGTTGCTCGTGCCGACCAGCTTCGCGACTTTCTCGTAGTAGTACGCGAAGAACGCGTTCGGTTCGGTCGTCGATCCGCTCTTGCTTGAGACGACGAAGAGCGAGCGATCGAGCGCGAGTTTTTCGTCGAGCTCGGCGATTTGCGTCGGGTCGGTCGAATCGAGCACGTGCAGTTCGGGCCAGTCGGCATCGGTCGCCGGGCCGCCGGAGATGTCGCCGAGAATTTCGCCCATAATATCGGGCGCGAGCGAACTTCCGCCCATGCCGAGCACGACAACGTGATCGAAGTCGCGCGCGATCTCTTTCGCGAACGTCTCGAGATCCGGAACATGTTCCATCAAATGCTGCGGAATATCGAGCCATCCCAGCGCGTGTTTGATAATGTCGGCCGCTTCTGGATCGGTCGTCCAGGGCGACGGATCCTTGGCCCACAGCTTTTTAAGGAAGTCGCCTTTCGCAAGCTGCTCGAGCGCACCGGCCGGCGCGCTCGAGATCGCCACCCGCTCGGTGCCGTCGGCGAGCTGTTTCTGCTTGTACACGATCGCGCCGATCAGCGCCGCAAACGAGTCGGAGAAGAGGGAGACGCCCTCGACTTGCAGATCGTACGTGACGTCGAAGAACGAGATTTTGGCGTCTTGCAGCGCGCGCATCACATCGCGCGCCTCGTCCAACCCCGTCTCGACGGTGTCAGGGGTGACCTTACCGTGATCGAGCAGCGCATCGAGCGTGTTTGGCGGCATCGTGTTAACGGTGTGCGGGCCGACGACGGTCTCAACGTACATGAGATCGGGATAGGCCGAATTTTTCACCGATGTGCTCGCCCATAGCGGCCGCTGCGCTGCACCGCCCGCTTGAAGGACGCCGGCAAAGTCCGCGCCCTCGAAGAGCTCTTTGAACTTCTGATAGGTGAGCTTGAGGTTGGCGACACCGGCTTTACCCAACAGCGATTGCAGTGCCGTTTCACCCTTGGCGATCTTGGCTTGCAAGAGGCGGTCGACCGCCGAATCGATCCGGCTGACGAAGACCGAATTGACCGAACGAATCCGATCGACCGGTTTGCCCTCGCCCAGGCGTCGCTTCAAGCCGGCGATGTACGCGTTGGCCGTCTTCTCGTACATCTCGATCGAGAAGATCAAGGTGACGTTGATGTTGAGCCCCGCGTAGATGCACTCTTCGATGGCGGGAACGCCTTCATTGGTGCCGGGAATCTTGACCATCAAATTCGGCCGATCGACGCGCGCCCAGAGCTGCTTGGCATTGGCGATCGTGCCTTGCGTGTCGCGTGCGAGGAGCGGTGAGACCTCGAGGCTTACGAAGCCGTCGTTACCACCGCTCGAATCGTAGACTGGGCGGAACGCGTCGCACGCTTGCCGGATATCGGCGATCGCTAAGTCCCAGAACAGTGCGTCGGCGTCCGTCTCTTCGCCGATCAGCGTGCGCAGCTGGTCGTCGTAGTCGTCGCCGGTACCGATTGCCTTTTCGAAGATGGTTGGGTTGCTCGTCATTCCGCGCAGCCCTTGATCGATGAGGCGCTGCAGTTCGCCCGAGGCGAACATGCTCCGGCGCAGGTTGTCGAGCCATACGCTTTGGCCGGCCTCGAGTAGTTGTTGTAATTGGTTACTCACTTACTTCTCCTACGAAAATGATGAGCGAACGTTAGCGTGATGCGAGTGCAAATGCATCAAGCGCGACTTGCGCGATACGCTCGGGAGTAAAGCCCAGGTTCTTGGCGATGGCTGCCATCGGCGCCGATTCGCCGAAGCGGTCGATGCCGTAGGTTACGCCGCGATCGCCGACCCATTGACTCCATCCAAACGTTGACCCGGCTTCGATCGACATGCGCGCGGTTACGTTCGGCGGTAGGACCTCGTCGCGATACGACTGTGGCTGCAGCTCGAAGAGTTCCCAGCACGGCATCGAGACGACGCGCGTGCGCACGCCTTTCTCTTCGAGAATCTTCTTGGTGTCGATTGCGAGCGACACCTCGGATCCGGTCGCGATCAGGATGAGGTCCGGTGTGCCGGAGGCGTCCGACAGCACGTAGGCGCCACGACCGACGTGCGCGTCGCGATCGCCGAGGTACGGCAGCTTTTGTCGCGAGAGTACGAGCACCCACGGAATGCCGGCCGGATCGATCGCGAGCTTCCATGCTTCTAACGTTTCGAGTGAGTCGGCCGGGCGCACGACCCGGACGTCGGGCATTGCGCGTAGCATCGCCAATTGCTCGATCGGTTCGTGCGTCGGTCCGTCTTCACCGAGGAAGACCGAGTCGTGGGTAAAGACGAAGATCGCGTGAATCTTTGTGAGTGCTGCCAGACGCAGCGACGGTTTCAAATAATCGACGAAGTTGAAGAAGGTCGCGCAAAACGGCATCAGACCGCCGTGCAATGCGATCCCGTTGGTCGCCGCCGCCATGCCGTGTTCGCGGACGCCGTAGTGAATGTTGCGCCCGGCGTAGTTGCCGGGTTGGAAATCACCGGCGTCTTTAAGGTAGGTCTTGGTCGAGGGATCGAGGTCAGCGGAACCGCCGACGAGTTCGGGCAGCGCTTTGGCGATCGCGTTCATCACCGTGCCGCCGGCGTCGCGCGTCGCGACCGAGCCGTTCTCGGCGTTGAACACCGGCCACGGCAGTTTTGGCGGAAGTTTGCCCGCCAATATGCGCTCGAGCTGCGCGCCGAGATCCGGGTTGCCCGATTTCCACGCGTCGAAGCGCTTTTGCCAATCGGCTTCCAGCGATGCACCCTTGGCACCACAGTCGCGGAAGAACTTCAGCGCGTCCTCGGGCACATAAAAGTCCGGCTCGAGCGGCCAGCCCAATTCTTCTTTGGTTTTTTTGACGTTCTCGGGACCGAGCGCCTCGCCGTGAACCTTGAACGTATCCTGCAGCGGCGACCCGAAGCCGATGTGCGTACGCACCGCAATCAGCGAGGGACGATCGGTCACGCCTTTGGCAACCGTGATTGCTTGGTCGATGGTCGCGACATCGTTGGACTTGTCGACGTCGACCCGCTGCGTGTGCCAGCCGCTCGCGTCGAAGCGCGCGCACGCGTCGTCGGTGTAGGTGATGTCGGTCGGGCCGGCGAGCGAAACGCGGTTGTCGTCGTAGAGCACGATCAGTTTACCGAGCTGCAAGTGCCCGGCCAGCGAGATCGATTCTTGACTGATGCCTTCCATCAGGTCGCCGTCGCCGGCGATGACGTAGGTGAAGTGATCCACGATCTTGGCGTCGGTCTTGTTGTAAACGGCGCCAAGCTGTGCTTCCGCAATCGCGAAGCCGATGGCGTTGCCGAGACCCTGACCGAGCGGACCGGTGGTAGCCTCGACACCCGGCGTATGATTGGCTTCCGGGTGCCCCGGTGTCTTGCTGCCGAGCTGACGGAACGATTTGATATCGTCGAGCGAAAGATCGTAACCGGTCAAATAGAGCAAAGCGTAGAGCAGCATCGAGCCGTGGCCGGCCGAGAGGATGAAGCGGTCGCGATCGAACCAGTGCGGATCTTTCGGATTGAATTTGAGGTGCCGGGTCCACAGCGCGTAGGCCATCGCGGCAGCGCCAAGCGGCATCCCGGGATGCCCGGAATTGGCCTTTTGGACGGCATCGACTGCCAGAAACCGAATGGTATTGATACGTTGCTCGTCGGCGGGCGAGTTCGGCACGACTTGCTCCTTCTGGCTCTAGCGAAGAGGCGGGAGCGTGTAATTCGCGCTCCCGTACTCATATCTTACCCGGAAGTTGAGGGTCGCGCCGCTTAACGATGGATTATGGGACGCGAGTCCTATACCGGGCAGATTACCGCGCGACCCTCGACGGCACCGTCGTGGAGTGCTTGATAGGCCTCGGCGACGCGTTCGAGCGGATAGCGGGTCACATGAGCCTTAATGCCGCCGCGCGCGGCGAGCGCGATCAATTCGCGCATTTCACCGATGCTGCCGTAGAATGGCGTGAACACGCGCGCTCCCCACGCGATGCGGCCCTGTCCGTAGGTCATCGTACCGCCGCCGAGCCCGACGATCGTGAAGTCACCGCCCGGACGCACGAGTTTGCGACCGAGGTCGATTGTCGGCTGCAGGCCGACGAAATCCAAGACAACGTCGGCTTGCTCGCCGTGGAGCAGCTCCATCGTTTCGGCGAGTGCTTTGTCGCCGGCACGCACGGTCGCATCCGCGCCCAGTTCCTTCGCCAGTGCAAGTTTGTCGTCGGCGATGTCGATGGCGATCACGCGCACCGAGGTCGTCGAACGCAGGATCTGCAAGGCGAGGTGACCGAGGCCGCCGATACCCATCACCACGACCGTTGCATCGGGCGTAAGGAGCGCGCGCGAACGATTGATCGCGTGATACGGCGTGATGCCCGCGTCGGTGAGGGGTGCGGCTTCGACGGGGTCGAGATCGCCGAGTGGAATGAGATAGCGTTCCGCGGGAACCAGCAGATATTCAGCCATGCCGCCGTCGACGCCAAGCCCGCAACCGCTCATCGTGCGCGCATAGATGCAGTAGTTTTCTGAACCGGCGAGACACATGCGGCATTTCCCGCAGCCCCACGCGCAGTACACGGCAACTTTATCGCCCGGTTTCACGCGTGTAACGCCGGCGCCCACGGCTTGTACAAACCCGGTGCTCTCATGCCCGAGTGTGAACGGCGGTTTGAAGAAGCTTTTCCCGATTGCGGTCGCGGAGATAACGTGGAGATCGGAATGGCATGCGCCGGAGCCGGAAATCTTTAAGAGCACCTGGCCGTCGCGCGGTTCCGGGACCGGTGCGTCGTTAACCAGACGCGGTCCGTCGTCAAAGAGTCGGTATGCGAGCATGGAAGCCCCTTCGCCGGGGCGTAACCTTGGCCCGGCATGAAAACCGACAAACTCCGAATGCAGGTTGAAGCACTCGCCGCCGGTGACGGCGACGTACGCGGCCGCGCGGGGCGCGCAATCGACGACGTAATTGCGGCACTCGATCGCGGCCGGTTACGCGTCGCCGAACCGAGCGGCGACGACTGGATCGTACACGCGTGGATCAAGCAGGCAATCCTGCTCTACTTTGCGCGCCGCGAGGTTGCCCCGATCGGTGATGCGCGGGGTCTTCAATTCTTTGACAAGTTACCGGTCAAGCGCAACTATAAAGCGCTCGGCGTGCGCTGCGTGCCGCCCGGTGTCGCACGCTATGGCAGCTTCCTCGGGCGCGGCGCGATCTTGATGCCCGGATTCGTCAACATTGGCGCCTACGTAGACGAGGGCACGATGGTCGATACGTGGGCGACGGTCGGCTCGTGCGCACAGATCGGCAAGAACGTGCATCTCTCGGGCGGCGTCGGCATCGGCGGCGTGCTCGAACCACCGCAAGCAGCGCCCGTCATCATCGAGGACGGCGCGTTCGTCGGCTCGCGCTGCATCGTGGTGGAAGGTGTACGCGTCGAGCGCGAAGCGGTGCTGGGCGCGGGCGTGGTGCTCACCGCCAGCACGCCGATCGTCGACGTGCGCACGCCGGTTGCATCCACGACGAAGGGACGCATACCCGCGCGCGCGATCGCGATTCCCGGAACGATTCCCAAGACGTTCCCGGCCGGCGAGTACGGCGTCCCGTGCGTGCTTCTGATCGGTACGCGCAGCGAATCGACCGATCGCAAAACGTCGCTCAATGCGGCGCTGCGTGACTTCGAGGTACCGGTGTGAACCCTCGCGTCCTCGAGATCGAAAGCTCGCTGATACGTGCGGTCGCCGCGAAGCGCCGCGCGGGCACGATCGATCTCGGCCTCGGCGAACCGTCGCTGCGGCCCAACCCCGCGCACTTCGCCTACTCGATGCGGTACATCGAAGAGCACGGTATCCGCTATACGGCAAATGCGGGAGACCCGGCCCTGCGCGAAGCGATCGCGCGCCACTACGACTACCCAGGGATGCACGATGCCGCCAATGTCTGCGTCACGACGGGTTCGCAAGAGGCGATGTACGTGACGATCAAGACGCTGCTCGATCCGGCGATCGACGAACTGCTGATCGTTGAGCCGACGTTTCCCTCGTACGGCAAGATGGCGCGGCTCGAAGGCATCGCGGCGCGCGGCGTGGTGATGGATGAAGCGGATGATTTTGCGATCGATGCGCAGCGCATTCTTGATGCGATCGGCGAACGCACGCGCGCGATCGTGATCTGCTCGCCCAACAATCCGACCGCCCGCGTGCTGCGTAGCGCGGAGGCGGAGAAGCTGGTACGCGGGCTCGAGTCCCGTTCGGGCGAACCGATTTGGCTGATCCACGACGAGATCTACCGCGAACAGAGCTTCATCGAGGACGAGGCGTTTCTCGGGGAGCGCTATCCGCACACCGTCGTTACGAACTCGGTGAGCAAGAGCAACGCGCTCACCGGCTTGCGCTTAGGATGGATCATCGGGCCTGAACGCTTCGTAGAAGCCGCGATCAAAACGCACGCCTGGCTGACCTCGTGCACGGATACGTTTGCGCAGCAAGTCGCGCTGCACATCTTCGGCGAGCTGGGCGGTATCAACGAGCACGTATCGTGGTACCGCGCGCAATGGGCCGGCGTCGTCGAGGCGCTTGAGAAGAGCGGCCTGCGTTTCATTCGACCCGAAGGGAGCTTCTATGCCTGCGTGCGTCTGCCCGACGGTGTAGGATCGTACGATGCGGCGATTGCGTTGATCGAGGAGTACGATGTGCTCGCGATACCGGGCATCGCTTTTGGTAGCGCATTCGAAGGCTGGCTACGCCTGAGCTGGGTCGCGCCGCTGGAAAAGGTACGCGAAGGCATCAAGCGCGTCACAGCCTACGTCAAAGAGTACGTCTAAAGTAGGCTATAATGACGCAGAGGAGGGTGCGATGCTACCTCTGCTTCTCATCGTAATGGTCGCCCAGGCCACGCCGCTGCCCAGCGCGCCGCCGCTCAAGACGATCATCACCGTCAAATCGACGCCGCTCTGCCAGGCGCTGACCGGCACGGTGTTTGACTCGCTTTCAGGGCTGCAGAGCAACGATCGGATCATCGCCTCGACCAAGCCGGTGCTCGTGGACTTCGGCAAGGCGTGGGTCAACAACAGCGTTGCCGGCCATCATTTCGATCAGATGCAAATTCACGAGAACTTCGAGCCGGCTGACGTGCATAACAACGAGAACCCCGCGATGATCATTGATGCCCGTAGACTGGCCAGGCTCGCGCAGGGGATCGTTCACAACCTGCAGGTGATCGACCAACTACTCGCCGATCCGCGGCTCACACCGGAGCTAAAAGCGCAATTACAAGCCGTCGCGGATCAGCAACGTCATACGCTCAACGTCATCTACGGTCTCGCCGACAGGTTCGAGTTGCAAGATATTATTGCGCACGGTGACGGAACGCAAGGCGTCCTTAACTCGACTTGGAATGGCAAGCCGTTGGACAGCAGCTTTAACGATCAGGACGTGAGCTTCCAAGACGTCGTCAGCGGCCCGCAGCGTGCTGTTGCGCTCTATTCCGGGACCAGGGATCCCACCGTCGATACCGATCCGGCGATTTCGCAGAAAGCCACCGGCGAACTCGC
Organism: Candidatus Aquilonibacter sp.; assembly: GCA_050015295.1. Classification (GTDB taxonomy): domain Bacteria; phylum Vulcanimicrobiota; class Vulcanimicrobiia; order Vulcanimicrobiales; family Vulcanimicrobiaceae; genus Aquilonibacter. The sequence goes on from JBEKBR010000001.1 coordinate 57,527, forward strand.
CAACAATCCGATCTTTCGGTTCTACCAGGGTATCGAGCAGAACCAGGTAGCAACGGCTCAGGCGGAAGAGCCGCTCGACCAGAGCGTGCTCGACCTCGTCAATCAGTGTAAGCCGTAGCTAGACTGTCGTGACGGACTTCGTAACCAGATACGAGTCCAGACCTTCTGTGCCGCCTTCTGAGCCGTAACCGGATTCCTTGACGCCGCCAAACGGAATCTCGGCGACCGAAACGCCGAAGTGATTGACGCCGATCATCCCAGCTTCGATGCCGTTGGTCAACGTAATGTGTTCGGAGACGTCCTGTGTGAAGACGTACGCGGCGAGTCCATAGGGGAGGCGGTTCGCTTCGGCGATTGCATCGCCGATCTCGCGGAACGTGCTGATCGCGGCAACCGGTCCGAACGGCTCTTCGTTGAGGATGCGCGCGTCGGCCGGAATGCCGGTGAGCACCGTCGGCGGGTAGAAAAAGCCGGGTGTGTCGTAGGGCGTTCCGCCGGTTTGCAATGTCGCGCCGCGCTTGACCGCATCTTCGACCATGCCGTGAATCGATTCGCGGCGACGCTCGTTAGCGAGCGAACCCATCTGCGCGCCCTCTTCGAGTCCGCCGGCGACGCGTATGTCTTTGGCCGCGCGCACGAAGCGCGACGCGAACTCGTCGTAGATGCCTTCTTGTACGAGAAAGCGCGAGGGCGAAACGCAGACCTGCCCGGCGTTGCGGTACTTAAATCCAGCCGAGAGTTTGACCGCGCGGTCGAGATCGGCTTTGGCGGTGACAATGACCGGCGCGTGGCCGCCGAGCTCAAGCGTCGCGCGCTTCACGCCTGCGGCAGCAAGCGTAGCGAGTTGCTTGCCCACCGCCGTCGAACCGGTGAATGAGATCTTACGCACGACCGGTGAGGCGATGAGCGCCGACGAGATGTGCGCCGGATCGCCGAAGACCATCTGCGCGGCATCGTCGGGAAGCCCGGCGTCGAGCAACGCTTGCATGAGCGCAAGCGCGGTGCCGGGCGTTTCTTCGGCTGGCTTGATGATGATCGCGCATCCCGCGCCGAGTGATCCCGCTAGTTTGCGCGCGGGCGTGAGTGCCGGAAAATTCCATGGCGTAAACGCCGCGACGACACCGACCGGATCGCGCATCACGATTTGGCGTATTGTCGCGGGCTGGCGCGACGGCACCACGCGGCCGTATGCGCGACGTCCCTCCTCGGCGGCCCAGTCGAAGATGTCGGCAGCGGCGCCAACCTCGAGCCGCGCTTCGATGAGCACCTTGCCTTGTTCGAGCGTCATCGTTCGGGCGATTGCCTCGGTGCGTTCGCGCAGTAGCGCCGCGGCGCGATGCAAAATCACTGCGCGGTCGTACGCACTCACCGCGCGCCACTTCGCAAAGCCTTTTGCGGCTGCGGCGAGCGCGCGCTGCAGATCATCGTCGGTGGCAATCGGCAGTTCGGCTAGGGTCGCTCCGGTCGCCGGGTTGATCACGGGGCGCGTGCTGCGCGCATTCGCGCCGATGCGCTCGCCGGCGATGAGCAGATGCAGGGCGTCGTAGGTGGGGAGTGTCGCAGTCATGGGTCTAAGTGTAACGGCTTCGAGCGGTTTGTCTAGTTGCTCCCCGACCACGGGCCGGTCGGCCCGGCGTAGATCTCAACCAGTTGCGACGGGTCGAGGTACTTTTTCGCGACGCGCTCGACGTCCGCGGCGGTGATATTGGCAAAACGCTCGTTGAGCGTGCGGTAGTAGTCCAGCGGGAGATCGTTCGCGCCGATGTCGAGCAGCTGTTGCACTTGGCCGTCGGCCGACGCTTCATCGAGCAGCGCATCGCTTACTAGGCGCAGCTTTGCGTCATCGAGTTCGGTCTGAGTGACCGGCTCGGTTTGCAACGTCTGCAGTTCGGTGCGCACGAAGTTCACCGCTTCCACCACGCGGCTTGGCGAAGCATTCAGTTCGATACGGAAATCGCCACGATCGGGTCCCGCTTCGACCGAACTCGTCACCCCGTAAACCAGGCCCCGCTTCTGGCGCAGCTCTTGCCACAGACGCGATTCGAATGCGCCGCCGGCGCCGAGAATCTGGTTGAGCACCAGAAACGCATCGTAGTCGGGGCTATTCCGGCCCACCGCCGGCTGACCCATACGCACGTAGACTTGACTGGCGTCGGTACCGATGTAGTCGCGGCCCAAGTGGGCGGCCGGAAACGCCATCGCATGCGGATCGGGTTTCGGACCGCTCGCGGTCCACGCACCGAACGCGTTCGTTAAGACGCTACGTACTTGATCGGGCGTGACATCGCCGACCACCGCGATGGTGGTCAGGTCGGGGCGCCAATACGTGCTCGTATATTGCAGCAAGTCGGCTTGGGTGAGCCCGCTCACGCTGACCTGAGTTGCATGGCGCAGCGACGGATCGCTGGGCGCTGCGAGCAGCCGCAGATATGCGCGATCGATCATCACACCGGAAATCGTCGCGGTCGACTGCAAACTATTGGCTAGCTGCTCGCGCTCGAGTGAGAACCACGGTTCGGCAAAGGTCGGGTGCATCTGGCCGTCGGCGAGGATCGCCACGATCTTTGAAAAATCGCTTGCCAAGCCGCGCGCCTGGAAGCTTTGCCCGTTCTGCACGACCGCACCCATCATGTCGATCTCCTTGCGGCGTAGCGCAAACGGATATTGCGCGCTGCCGTAGTCGGCCAACGTTGAGGCGAGGTCGCTGATGCCTTCCTGCCCGGCCGGTGCGAAGGCCGATGAGCTTGCGATATTGCCGCTAAGAACGAAGGTGGAGCGGTCGGGTTTGGGTTGGACCAACACGCGGATGCCGTTAGCAAGCATGAAGCTCACCGGATTCAGCGTGCTGCGCGCCGTGGTCGGCGTGCGCACCGCCTCTTTGAGCGCGGCCGGCTCGACGATCGGACCGTTGGGCACGCGTTTCGAGAAGTCATCGGTGATCGCGGCACTACTCTTTTGCGAATTACTGCGCTGCGGCTGCGCGTTTGGATCCAAACGGCCGATCACGGTCGGGCGACTCAGATAGTGCTTTGCGAACGCCAGTAGCGACGCGCCGTCGAGCGCGGCCAGACGATTGTCTTCGTCGCTGACACGTTCGCCAACGATGCCGTACGTGTAGCCGGCCAGATCGCCGAGTCCGTCAACCGAATCGGCGGAGTACAGGCGATCGGCGATGGTCAGACGCTTGGCGGCCTCGACCAGGTCGGGCGAAAATCCGCTTGCCAGCGTTTTGCTCATCGTATCTTCGAAGATGCGTATCGCTTCATCGGCAGTGTGGCCGGGATTCAGCACGATGTAGACGTGCAGAAGACCGCCCTTGAGCTGCGTGTCCTCATTAGCTTGTAGCGCGAGCGCCACATTCGTCTGCACCAGCGCTGCGTAGAACGGCGAAAGCTGGTTTTGGATCAGCGCCGAGAGCGTGTCGACCGCGGGTTCACCCGGCTCGGTATCGCCGGGAACCGCGTAGGCGAGATCAACGATCCCAAAGGGGAACGGTAAATCCGACGTCACCGCGACGGTGTGTGAAACCGGCGTCGGGTGGATCTCCGTACGCGGGGGTAGCGTCCTGCGCGGAATCGCGCCGAAATAGCGCTGCGCCTGCACAAAGATCGTGCCGTGATCCACGTCGCCCGCGACCACCAGCGTGGCGTTGTTGGGCGCGTACCATTCGTGATAGTACTTGGCGATGTCAGCCGCGGTTGCGTGCTCGACGTCGCTGATGTAGCCGGTCGGCGTGCGGCCGTTGGGTTGGCCAGGATATGCGGCTGCGCGCACCTTCGCCAAAAGATTGAAGAACGGCGAGCCGTCGTCGCCCTCGAGTTCGTTGAGCACCGCGCCGCGTTCGACGGCCCAGTCGGCTTGGCGCATCGCCGCGTGTTGCATCCGATCGGCCTCGATCTGCAACCCCACGTTCACCTTATCCGCCGGCATCATGAAATAGAACTGCGTGTAGTCGTAGCTCGTCTCACCGTTCATCTGCGCGCCCAGCCGCGCGACGATGTCATCCAAGCCACCCGCACTCATGTCGGTCGTGCCGCGAAACATCATGTGTTCGGTCGCATGTGCAAGACCGGTCTTGCCCTTTGTCTCGTCGAGTGAACCGAAATGATACCAGACGGCCGTTTGCACGACGGGTGCCGCATGGTCCTCGACAACCACCACGCGCAAACCGTTCTGTAGCGTGGTGGTATAGATGCCGGCGTCACCGGGACCACCGGTTTGCTGCGCGCGAACGCTCGAACCCACGAGCATAAAGAGAGCGCAAGCGACCAGGATGGCGAGTTGTTTCACAGTGTCCCCAAATAGTAGCGGGCCGATGTTTCCACCGCGGCCCGCGGAATCAGACCGATCAATTCACTTCGGCGGATCGCAACGCCGTTCTTCGCAGCGAGGCGCGCGATGAGCTCGACGATACGATAGAGCGGCGTCGCGTCAACATCCGTGACATTGAGCGAGACTTGTACGACCCCCTCGCTCAAGCGCAGACCCAGCGCACGCAGGCCGACCAATCCGCCCGAACGTTCGCGTACGCTCCGCGCAATTGCTTTGGCCACGCCCAAATCGCTGCTCTGGAGTTCAACGTTGAATGCCACCAGGATGTTCCGTGCACCGATCGCAATCGCGCCGGCCCGCTCGTGCCTGGGAATCGCGCCGATGTCCGGCGGCATCCGTTCGAAGCGTGCATCCAATCCCTCGAATTCGCCGGCGCGCACGTCGGCCAATAATTCACGCTGCGGTGCCCGCGCCGCGGCACCGTAAAAAAAGGAAGGCACGCGATGCCGGTCCCAGATGCGCGCGCCGGCTTCGTGCGCGAGCGCGGTCGCTTCGGCCAACGACGCATCGCGCAGCGGGACGAAGGGCAGCACATCGAGCGCACCGATACGCGGGTGGACCCCCTTGTGCGAGCGCAAGTCGATGCGTTCGACTGCAATGCCGGCCAGCGCGACTGCGGCATCAAGTACATGCGCGCTCGTGCCCGCGATCGTCAGCACGCTGCGGTGATGGACCGGGTCGCTGGTGCGATGAAGCACGCGAGCCCCGGTCGCGTGCACGGCGTCGACCGCGGCGTCGATCGTGGTCTCGTCGCGCCCTTCGGAGAGATTCGGAACGATTTCGAACAGCGCCATATTACGAGAGGGCAGCGGCGATCGCGGAAGCTACGTCGCGATACTGTTCGGGCGAGAAGATCGTGCGATAGCCGAGTTTGCGCGCCTCGGCTTCGCGCCGCGCGCTCGCGTTCACCCCACGCAACTCCCCGGAAAGACCGAGTTCGCCGAACGCTGCCGTGTGCGGTGGCAATGGCCGATCGCGAAACGAGGACGCGATCGCCAGCGCAATACCCAGGTCGGCTGCCGGTTCGTTCACCCGCAGTCCGCCTGCGACCGACGCATACACATCGTGCGTGCCCAAATGCATGCCGACGCGCCGTTCGAGCACGGCGAGAATCATTGCAAGGCGAGCTTGGTCGAGGTTGTTGGCCAAACGCCGCGGCGTGCCGTAGCTGGTTTCGCCGACAAGCGCCTGCACTTCGATCAAGACCGGACGCGAGCCGACGATCGAAGCCACGACGCACGAACCGCTCGGGCGCTCTTCGCGCCCAGCGAGAAACAACTCCGAAGGATTGTGCACTTCGTCGAGGCCACGGTCGTGCATCGCGAAGACGCATATCTCATCGATCGAACCGAAACGATTCTTGTACGCGCGCAGGATGCGATACTCGCCGGTCATCTCTCCCTCGAAGTAGAGCACGGTGTCGACCAAATGCTCGAGCAGGCGCGGACCGGCAATCGCTCCGTCCTTGGTAACGTGCCCGACGAGGAAGGTCGCGCAACCGGTTCGCTTGGCGAACTCCATCAGGGTTTGCGTGCAGTCGCGAATCTGTGTGACGCTTCCGGCGTACGATTCCGCGTCGGGCAGCCACACGGTTTGAATCGAGTCGACGATCACGGCAATCGGATCGGTGCGCTCGAGTGCGTCGAGTACGGCGCGCAAATTCGTTTCAGCGTGGACGAGTAGCGGCGCATCGATCCCAAGACGCTGCGCGCGTAACTTCACTTGAGCCGCCGACTCTTCGCCGCAGACGTAGACCACGCGACCGCGCTCGCAGAGGCGCGCCGCGATCTGCAGCAAGAGCGTCGATTTCCCGGCACCCGGGGGGCCGCCGATGAGCGTGACGCTCCCGGGGACGATGCCGCCGCCGAGAACCGCGTCGAATTCGTCCATACCGCTTTGTAGTCGCGCGATTTTTGCGCTATCGATCGCATCGAGTTCGATCGGCGCGAGCGCTGCAGCGCGAGCACCCGCGATCGCTTTGGTCGCGCGCGCAGGCACCGCAAAGGGGCGCTCGTCGAAGGAATTCCACGCCTCGCATTGCGGGCAGCGCCCGAGCCATCGCGTCGATTCGAAGCCGCAAGCATTACAGAAGAAGACCGACCGCGTTTTGGGCATGGCGGCTGATCTTAGCCGCGGGGTGGAACTCAACCCCTCGGCGAATCGGCGGGGCGACCATGAGCGTCCCGCCTCACCTGCAAATCGCGATCGACGGCCCCGCCGCGTCGGGGAAAACGACGGTCGCGTTCCGGCTCGCGCAAGCGCTTCGCATCTTGTACCTCGATACCGGCGCAATGTATCGTGCGCTTGCGTTTCTGGCGCTACGCAGCGGCATCGATGCCGACAATGAAAGCGCGCTGGTGCGCTTGTGGACCGCGGCCAACGTGACGGTTACGCTCGATGCGAACGCGCCGCTCGGTTTTCGTATCGTCGCGGCCGGCGCGGAGCTCGACGAAGCGACGCTCCAATCGAATCAAGTCACCGCGATCGTCTCGACGATCGCCGCACATGCACGCGTGCGCGAAGCGATGGTACGTAGCCAACGCGAGATCGCTATGGAGGGGCCAGTGGTCATGGCCGGGCGCGACATTGGGACCGTCGTCTTGCCCTTCGCGCAGGTCAAGATCTTTCTGACCGCGTCGGTGCACGCGCGGGTCGAACGTCGCCGTGCGCAACTGCTTGCGGCGGGCGACAACATCAGCGAGCATCAGCTCGCTCAGGAGATCGAGGAACGCGATCGCCTCGACCGCGAGCGCGCGGTTTCGCCGCTCGTTCCGGCGCCGGACGCCCACGTGGTGGATTCGAGCACGATCGGGATCGACGACGTGATCGGAGAAATCGCGGGCATCGTGGAGCGCGCGCGATGAGCCTGTACGGTCTCGCCAAGGGTCTGATCCGCACGTTCGGTGCACCGCTGTGGCGCCTGCGTGCTTTTGGGAAGAAGAACGTGCCGATGCACGGCCCGCTGATCGTGGCCTGCAATCACATCTCCAACCTGGATCCGCCGCTGCTTGGGGCGTGTTGTCCGCGCCGAATCAGCTATATGGCCAAAAAAGAGCTCTTTGAGGTGCCGATCCTCGGGCCGTTGATCACCGCTGTGGGCGCGTATCCGGTCGATCGTCAAGGGAGTGCGGCCGCCGCAATCAAGCGCTCCGTCGAGATTTTGCGCGCGGGCGGGTGCGTCGGCATCTTCCCGGAGGGCGGCCGGAACGTCCACGGCGACAAGGAGCCGCAGACCGGCGTCGCGCTCTTGGCGTCGCTTGCCAAGGCCCCGGTGGTGCCCGCCTGCATCGTCGGCAGCGCCCACGCCGGCCAGCTGGGTCAGATCAAAGTCGTATTCGGTAAACCGATGTCGTTGCCGGCGGACCGGAAAGCAACCCGCGAAGACTTGGCGAAGTTCACCGATGACGTAATGGGCGCCATTTGGGCCTTACGGGAAAGCATCGATGGAAATTCGCAAGGCTAAGGTTCAGGGATTCTGCTTCGGTGTCGCGATCACGGTCAAGAAGGCCGAGGAGGCGATCGCGCAGCGCAGCGACGTGACCACGCTCGGTCACGTTGTGCATAATCCGCAAACCGTCGCGACGCTCGAAGCGAGCGGCTTGCGCAATGCAGCGAGCGTCGACGACGTCGAGAGCGGTGCACTGTTTGTGCGCGCCCACGGTCTTCCGATCGACGTTTTCGAAAAAGCGCAGACCAAGGGCCTCGAAATCATCGATGCAACCTGCCCGATGGTGACCAAGATTCACGTGCAGGCTGAAAAGCTCAAGGCCGAAGGCTACAAGATCATCGTGATCGGCGATCCGCAGCATCCCGAAGTCAAAGGCACGCTTAGTCACGTGCCGGGCGCGTGGTGTATCGAGACCGTCGAGGACGTTGCGAAGTTACCGCGCGGCAGCCGCATGGGCGTCGTGGTGCAATCGACCTACTCGCGCGAGCGCTTCAGCGATATCGTCAAAGCCCTGAGCGAGAAGTATTACGAAGTGCGTGCGGTCAACACGATCTGCACCGACACGAACAACCGGCAGAGCGAAGCGCTGCGTCTGGCCGACGAGGTCGAGGTGATGGTCGTGGTCGGCGGCAAGACGTCGGCAAACACGAAACACCTTGCCGAGCTTTCCGAAACGCATGGCGCGCGCTCCTATCATATCGAAGGGCCCGATGAATTGCGGCCCGAGTGGTTCGACGGCGTCAAGGTCGCCGGCCTGATGTCCGGCGCGTCGACGCCCGGATGGCTCGTCGATCAGGTGCAGGCGCGAATGGAGGAGTTCGCTCGTCAACCCGTCTGAGCGCTTCGAAGCCCATCTGAGCGAGTGCGTCCGCGAGTACGGCGGATCGGCCGCGATTGCCGATATGCTCGCGTACCACTTTGGCTATCCACCCCATGGGCCGGCGCGGCGTGGAAAGCGCCTGCGCCCGACGATGCTCATGCTCGTCTGCCAATCTGAAGGCGGGGCGATCGATAGCGCGCTCGATGCCGCTGCCGCGGTCGAACTGCTGCACAACTACTCGCTGGTGCACGACGACATCGAAGATCGCGATGAATTCCGGCATGGCCGGCGCACGTTGTGGAGTGTCTACGGCATCGCCCAGGCGGTCAATACCGGAGACGCCATGTGCGCGCTGAGCTTTCTGACGCTGATGCGTGCAAAGACATTGCTCGGTCCGGCTCGCGCGCTCGAGGTGATCGAGCGCCTGCACCGCGCGCATCGCACGATGTGCGACGGCCAATCGCTCGATTTGCAGTTCGAAAGTGCAACGCACGTCGATCTCGCCGACTACGACGTGATGATCGCATGCAAGACGGCCGCGCTCTTCGAGGCCGCGTGTGCGCTTGGTGCCTGTTGCGCCGGCATCGACGCCGAACGCGTCGAGGAGTATGCGCAGGTCGGACGCGCCTACGGTATGGCGTTTCAAGTGCGGGACGACTTGCTGGGAATTTGGGCGTCAGCCGACCGCACCGGGAAGGCGGTCGCCGGCGATTTGCTGCGGCGCAAGTGGAGCTTCCCCGTCGCCTGGGCGCTCGCTCGGCCACCGTCACCGGCGCGAGAAGTTGTTGCCGCCGCCTACCGCTCGCAGCGCCCACTCGACGGCGCCGAGGTGGCGCGTGTTGTGGACGCCCTCGAGGAACTGGGTGCCCGAGAGGCCGCGACGCGTGCCGTTGCAGAACCTATGGCCGTCGTGGAGCGCCACTCCAATCCCGCCCTGCGCGACTACCTGCTCGAAACGCTCGCCGAACCCGTCGGCTGACCGGAGGCCTGTCTAACCGTGAACGCCAGGACGAACGTCCAAACGTCCGTCTGGGAGCGCACGCTCCCGTACGCACTTCCGCTCTTGCTCCTCGTGGGCTTGGCGCTGCGCCTGCTGTTCATCGGATCGAGCGGATTCACGACCGACGTCAACACGTTCGTCGCGTGGACGATCTCGCTGCTCGACAACGGCCTGACGCATTTCTACGCAAAGACGAGCTTCGCCGATTACCCGCCGGGCTATTTCTACATTCTCGCGCTGCTCGCGCACCTGTGGGCGCCATTCCGCGCCATCGATCCGCAGTTCAACCTGCTGCGGGTCGCGGTCAAACTGCCCGCGATTGTGGCCGATCTCGGCGTCGGCTGGCTGATCTACACCGTCGGCCGCCGCTTTGCCGCACCCGCGATCGCACTTGGCGCTGCGGCGGTCTATATGCTGAGCCCCGCGACGATCATGAACTCGGCCGTCTACGGGCAGGTCGACTCGGTCGCCGGCGGCTTCGCACTGCTTGGCGTGTATCTTCTTTTAAAGAGCGATGATACGCCGGTGGGCAGGTTCTCCTGGTTGATTCCCGGCGCGTGGGTGAGCCTGGCATACTCACTGCTGATCAAACCGCAAGCCGCGGTCGTGATCGTGCTCTTCATCGCGTTCGCCTTTGCCGATCGCGCGCGCCGTCGCGAACGTCTCTTTGCCACCGCGGGCGGGATCCTCGCCGCGTTGGTTTTTTCCATTCTCTTGGCACTCCCGTTCCATCCGACGGCCAATCCTATCGCCGCGCTGCAGTGGCTCCTGGGGCAGTACGCGTTCGGGTCGAGTCAGTATCCTTACAACACGGTCAACGCATTCAACCTGTGGGCGATCCGCGGCGAGATGTGGACCAAAGATAGTTTGCTGATCGGGTGGGGCCCGCTCCAACTTCCGCAGTACGTGTGGGGCATCGCGCTGGTCGTTGCGTCGCTGGGGCTGGTGGTCTGGCGCTACTTGCAAGAACGCACGCCTGCAGCATTGATGGAATCCTGTGCTATCGCGCTGCTCGGATTCTTCATTCTCTCGACGCGCATGCACGAGCGCTACAGCTTCGATGCCGTACTCTTCTGCACGGCGTGCATTCCAATCGCGCGGCGCTACCTGTGGGGCACGATCGCGCTGACCGTCGTGCTCTTCGCCGATCAGATCTACGCGCTGCAATACCTCTCGGTGGTGACCAACCACACGCCGAACGTCGATTCCTCCGATCTGTGGGGACCGCTCAACGCATTCTACGCGCTCATCGCGGTCGGCACGTTCTTCGTCCTCGGCTACCTCTTCCTCGGCTCGGCACCCGAGGCCGTACGCGAGCCCGCCCGAGTCGCGAAGACAGCCGGCGCAACTGCGAAAGCTGAAGATGAGGAAACCGAGGCCAAGCCATGGCTGCGGCGCGTGCGCGACTACTTTACGCCACGCGAAGGCCTTTCGATCATGAGCGCCGTCGACTACGTCGTGATGAGCGTGCTCGGTGTCGTAAGCTTTGTGCTCTCGTTCATCCGCTACGCGTATCCGTCGGATAAAACCCCCGGCGTGTCGTGCTGGGCGGTGAACAACATCCAGCATTGCGGCATCTTCGACGAGATCTACTTTGCGCGCGCGGCCGAAGAATATTTGCACAACATGCGCATTTACGAGAACACCCACCCGCCGCTCACGAAGCTGCTGGTCACGCTCTCGGTGATGCTCTTCGGCGGACTCGGTCACGGCGACAATTCCGCTGGTTGGCGCTTCCTCGACGTCGTCTTCGGCGCGCTCGTCGTCATGCTGCTCTATGCATTTGCCAAGCGCGTGACCGGTTCGACGCTCTTCGCCTCGATCGCGGCGTTCTTCTTAGTGTGCGACGGGATGCATTTCGTGCAGTCGCGGATTGGAACGCCCGAGGGCTTCGTCGTTGTCTTTTCGCTCGGTGCGGTCTATGCGTTCTACCGCTTCTGGATCGCTTCGCAAGTCGAGTCACGCACCCATACGCTGATTCCGCTCTGGGCCTATGGCGCCGCCGTCGCGGCGTCGCTCGCAGCCGGCGCGCTCGTCGTTGGTTTGTGGGATCTGATCTGGACTTTTGCGGTAAAGCCACCGTCACATTTGGATATCTCTTCCAGCATCGTCGTCGGGCTCTATGTCGCACTCGGCGTCTATCTCGCGCTGCGCTATTGGCTCTTCCGCACGTGGTTCGCTGACGGCGCGCAAGAGTACACGTTCCCGGATGGTTCCTACGCGCTGATCGCGCAGTCGAACCGCTCGCTCTATGCGCCCGACGGCGGAACGATCTTGGGCACGAGCGGGAAGCCGCGCATCACCGCTGGTGATCGTTCCGAGAATCGTGCCGGCGCGCTGGTTTACTCCGGCGGCGACTACACGCTGACCTATCGTGCGGATCCGAGCGTCACATACGACACGCCGAGCGGCAGCGCGAATTACGCGGAGAATGAGATCCGTGCCGATGACGCACGCGAGCGAGGATCATCGGCCACGCTGTGGCTGATCGTTTTCACCATTGCGCTGGGGTTGCTGGTCAGTTCGAAGTGGTACGGCGTGATGGGCTTCGGCGTGAGCTTCGTCGTGCTGATTTGCGTCTGGTTGCAGCGATACTTTGCCGGGCGTCGTCCCGCGCTGTGGGGGAATCCGCGCGGATTCCGTCTCGACGGCGCGCTCGCCACGATCGTGTTCATCAGCGCGACCGTCTATGCGCTCGTATGGGTGCCGGATCTCGTACGCCAGTCGCCCGACCCCAACGAGGTGCACAACTTCAACGACGTGGTCTACCGGCAGTACTCGATGTTTGAGTATCACGATAAGCTCGTGGCGACACATCCATATTCTTCCAAGTGGTGGGAGTGGCCACTCGACTACGTGCCGATCGCGTACTTTTACCACGATGGCCGAGTCGACAAGAGCGATGCGAATAGCGGTCCCATCGAGGAGATCACCTCGATGCCCAATCCCATCATTATGTGGTTGGGGCTCATTACGGTGCCGATCGTGGCGGTGCTCGCGTGGATGCGTAAGAACAAGGCGTACGCGCTCATCGTGGTGACCTATCTTTTGCAGTGGCTACCATGGATGAATTCGCCGCGTATTACTTTTGCGTATCATTTTTACGTGAACATCCCGCTGATCTGTTTGTGTAACGCGATCGTCCTGCAGCAACTCTGGGAGTGGGGCAAGCGACGCGGCGATCCGGTGAGCCGCACGTGGGGCATCGGCGCGACCGTGGCCGCCGTCGTCCTGATCGCGGCTGCGTTCGTGTTCTTCTATCCGATTCTCGCAGCCGTTCCGCTGACGTGGACGCAGTGGCACTGGCGGATGTGGTTTCCTACCTGGATTGTTGGTCCCGGATAACGAAGAGAAAGTAATCCTATGGGTCGTAAGTGGCAGAACATCAAGCTCGATAAGGGCAAGACCGACGCGCAGCGCGGCGCCCTCTTCACGCGGCTCAGCCGCGAGATCACCCTGTCCGCGAAGTCCGGGTCGCCGGACCCGGAGTCAAATCATCGCCTCAAGATCGCGGTCGAAAAGGCTCGCGAGCACAATATGCCCTCCGACAACGTCAAGCGCGCGATTGCGCGTGCGAGCGGTAGCGGCGAAAAAGAGATCGAGGAGCTGCGCTACGAGGGTTACGGCCCGCACGGGCTCGCAGTGGTGATCGATGCGGCGACCGACAATCGGAATCGCACCGCTGGTGAGCTGCGCTTTATGTTCACTAAACACGGCGGCCAATTGGGCGAGACCGGCACCGTGGGATGGATGTTCGAGGGCGTTGGGATCGTCGAAGTCGATCCGCAAGGTAAATCCGAAGACGCGCTCACTGAAGCGGCGCTGGTCGACGGCGTCGTGGACCTGGACTACGGTGAGCGGCGTGCCTACATCTATACTGAGCCGGCGCAGCTTGCCACTGCGCGCGATGCATTGCGCGCCGCCGGGCTCAAAGTCGCGGACGTCTATCTCGGCGTACGCGCCAAACAAACCGTAGCCCCTGAAGGGACCGAGCTCGCTGCCGCACTCGCGTTCCTCGAGGTGCTCGAAGAGCACGAAGACGTGCAGCACGTCTTCAATAACCTCGACGTAAGTGAGGCGGCGCTGGAGGCGCTCACCTGAATCGGACGCGCGAGTGGCGAGAACTCGTTCGTCAATACATCCCGCGTGATTGGATCTTTCCGATCGTGCTCGCTGCGTTCGTTGGCGTGCTGGTGTGGTTCGGTCATGATATTTACGAGTTCTTACTGCCGCCCGCCGATACAATAACTGTCCCGTCGTTCGTCGGTCAAGCATCGAGCGATGCGACCGCCGCGGCGGCGCAAATGAATCTTTCCGCCCTCGTCGTCGATCACGCGACCAGCGATCGCTACCCCAAAGGCGTGGTCATGAGTCAACGCCCCGACGCCGGGACGACCGTACGCGCGGGGCGCCAGGTCGACTTTGTGATCAGCGACGGTATCGTGTCGCGCATCATGCCCGATCTGCGTTATCAGTCGATGCGCGAGGTCCAGCTCGATCTCTCGCGCGCCAAGCTCGCACTCGGCACGGTCACCCACGTCAAGAGCGATCTGGTGCCCGGCGGCCACGTCATCGATCAAGACCCGCAGCCATTAGTCAACGTTGTTGAGGGCGAGCAGGTCAATCTCGTGCTGAGCGAAGGCACTGCGCCGATCGTCCACGTGCCGACGTTTACGGGTTTGTCGATCGACGATGCGCGCAACCTCGCGACGAAAAACAACGTGAAGATCGGACAGATCGTCTGGACACCACTCGGGAAAGACGGGCCCAAGCACGGCATCGTGGCGCGCCAGTCGATTCCGCCGAACGCCAAGATCTCGCCATACCTGCCGGTCTCGCTTCAAGTCAGCGCCGGTCCGAACGAGTCCGGCTACATCATTCGCCAGGTCCACGTGCTGGCGTCGATTCCGATTAGCGGCGACGCGCAATCCGATCAATCTGTCGCGGTGGTGTTACGCGTGCGTGACGCAACCGGCGAGTACGATGCCTATCGCGCCTTCGCCCAGCCCGGACAAAAACTCGACTTTATGGTGACTGCGGTCGGCACGTCGGTCGTCTCGCTCTTCGTGAACGACGTGCTGGTGGGCGAGACGCGTCTCGGCGACGAACCGCCCCGTATCTACGACGAGAAACCGACGCCCTCTCCCTCACCTGGAGGCGAATAGCACACTGATGTCAGTCGTCATCGCGCCGTCGCTGCTTTCGGCCGATTTCGCGCACATCGCCGATCAGATCGCGGCGGTCGAAGCGGGCGGTGCCGATTTCCTCCACCTCGACGTGATGGACGGCCGGTTCGTCCCGAACATCACCTGGGGGCCGAAGATCATCGGTGATTTGCGCAAGCTCTCGAAGCTCACGTTCGACGTACATCTGATGATTGTCGAGCCGGAACGGTACGTCGATGAATTCCGTGCGGCCGGCGCCGACATCATCACCTTTCACTACGAAGCAACGCCGCACAGTCAGCGTCTGCTCACGCACATCCGCTTGCTCGGCGCAAAGGCCGGGATCGCGATCTGCCCGCAGACACCGGTTGAGATGCTGCAAGACATCATTGGCGATTGCGATCTCGTCCTCGTTATGAGCGTGAATCCGGGCTTCGGCGGCCAGCGCTTCATCCCGCGTTCGATCGAGAAGCTGCGCGAAGCGCGCCGGCTCATCAATGCGCGCAATCCCCGTTGCCTGCTCGAGGTCGACGGCGGGGTCGGGACGGACAACATCCGCGCCGTCGTGGATGCGGGCGCGAATACGATCGTCATGGGATCGAGCATCTTCGGAACGACCGATCCGGCGGCGACCGTGCGCGTTATGCGCCGCCTCGCCGGCGAATGAGCGAAGATGAGCTCGTAGCGGCGATTGCCGCGTTGACCGGCGATCTGCAGCACGTGTTGATCGGCATCGGTGACGATGCGGCCGTGTGGCAGCCGTCGCGTTCCCGGCGCAGCGTGATCTCGAGCGATATGCTGGTCGAGGATGTGCATTTCTCGCGCGCGTGGATGTCGCCCGACGATATCGGCTGGCGAGCAATGGCGGCGAACCTCAGCGATCTCGCTGCAATGGGTGCGCGTCCGCGCTTGGGAACGATCGCACTCGGTGTTTCGCCCGCGTGGACGCCGGACGCACTGCTCGCATGCTACGGCGGAATGGTTCGCTGTGCGCGCGCATTCGGGTTGGATATCGCGGGCGGGGACCTTTCGCGCGCACCCGTGCTGACGATCGCAGTAACGGTCGTCGGTGACGTCCGCGCGAGCCAATGTAAAACGCGTGCCGGCGCCCGTCCGAACGATGTCTTTGCGACGACCGGTCCGCTCGGCGCGAGCCGCGCCGGTCTGGACATTGCGCGCGGCGTGGTGCGGCTCGAGGAGCCGCTCGTCACGCGTGCGCTTGCCGCGCATCGCACGCCGCAGCCGCGCATCGCGCAGGGGCGTTGGCTCGGCGCGAGCGCGTACGTACACGCGATGATGGACTGCTCGGATGGCCTTTCCACCGATCTTGCGCGGATGGCGCGTGCGAGCGGCGTCGGCGCGCGCGTCGAGCGCGTAGCGGTCGCTGATGCGGCGGCGGCGGCCGCGGCCGTGCTGGGAACCGATCCGGCCGAGTATGCCTTGGCGGGGGGCGAGGACTTCGAACTGCTCGTCGCCGTCGAGGCGCGCGCTTTCGAGCACCTTTCGCGCCGCTTCCACGCACGCTTCGGGCAGCCGCTCGAACGTCTCGGCACGGCTCGGGCGGACGAAAAGCTCGTGATGGTGAACCAGGGGCGGGAAGAGCCGATCGCCCGCACCGGCTGGGATCACTTCTCGCAGTAGGAAGCAACTTTGTTCGACGACGACGTTCAATCGTTTCCGCTCATTGGCAGTATTCAGAACAGCGTTGGGATGGGTTTTCTCGGCAATCAGGCGGCGTTCGCCGTCGCCAATGCTCTGGGTGCCCGTCTCGTTCACGCGCAATCGCAGTTTGCAAGTGCCCCGAGCAGCGTCACGGGACGCACCAGCACGATCGCCGACGTCAATCAATTCCGTCGCGACGTCGATTTCGTCATTCGTGCGCGCCCGGCGATTCTGCACATCGGCTTTCTTCCTAAACCAATGCACGTAGACGTGATTGCCTCGGCCCTTCACGAGTTCAAGGGCGTCGTACTGCTCGACCCGGTTATCGGCGACTACAAAAAGGGCTTGTACGTCTCCGAGGAAACGGCGCGCGCGATTCGCGAGCAACTCGTTCCGCTGGCGCAGGTCGTCACGCCAAATCGATTTGAAGCGGAAGTGCTCTTGGGTAGTGGTGACCGCACGCTCTCCGAACACGCGTATCTCAACGGCGTTTTCGACCTTGGGCCCGAGGCGGTGATCATCACGTCGTTCACGCGCGACCCCGAAAAGCATCGCACCACCAGTCTCTTTACCAACGGCTACTACTACCACAAGATCGACGGCCCGTTCTTCCCGCGCTTTCCGGCGCACGGTGCGGGTGACGTATTTGCCGCGTCCGTGGCTACCTTCATGGCGCTCGGCGGCTCCCCGTTCGCGTCGGCGCTGCTCGCGACGGCGCTCGCCTCGCGCGCTGTCGCGAACACCACCAACTACGCAGGCGCCAGCGTCGATCCCGTCGCTGCGCTCGCAAAGTGGAATCCGCTTGGCTATCAAGTCGACGACGATCGCACGATGCGCTTTTGCGAACGCTCGAACGTCGATACGGAAGCGATCAAGACGACGGCCGCCGATGGACCTCGCCTGAAATTCGCGCCGCCGAAGCACAAAATTATCTACGGATGACGTCACACACCATTCGCGTTGGCGAAAGCGATCCGCGCGCAGAGATACAAGTCGCCGGATACGTGCACCCAGAGGTGGCCGAACCGGAGGGCATGGATCTGCTCGACTGTTTCGTGCGAGCGGTGGCCCCGCCAGTCGATGCTACGTTTCCGGTTTCGATCCGCGTCGACGAATTGCGCGCGCTCGGCAACTACCTTGCGCAGATCAACTCGGGCAACGGTCCCGCCAGTAGCTTCGGATTCGCCGGCGGCCTTTTCGAAATCTCATTCGCGCCAAGTCGACGAGGGCCGGTGCTCTGCGCCGTCGGCTTGAAGAGCATCGAAGCGTCCCACGTAAGACTCGAATACATGATCACATTGGAACCGCAAGACATAACCAAATTACTTCAAGACCTCGCCGCCCTCGAAAGAGCCACCGCCGATTGAGTCTTTGAGCGTTCGGGTTCCCTCACAGGAAAAAGTGTCCAAACAGAAACGCCGCACGGATGCGGCGTTTCGAGTGTTTTTCAGGTGAGGGAGCCCGAAGGCTCAGCCGACTAAAGTCAGACGGCGCGAGTAACCTTTTTCGAACGCAGGCACTTCGCACAGACCTTCGCCGTCCGATGGGTTCCGCCAATAACAATCTTCACCGACTGCAAATTGGGCAGCCAGCGGCGGCGGGTTTTATTCATGGCGTGGCTCACATTATTGCCCGTCATTGGGCCCTTGGAACACACGTCGCAGCGCTTCGCCATCGGGGTCGGGTCCTTTCTACTTTGTCCACCTAGGGGACGAACTTACGGATGTTACCACGGGGGCCCAGCGCTTGACAAGGATTCGGGTGGCGGGGGCTCGCAGACCGCTCCTCCGTGGACGTCACCAGCCTCGATGGCCGCGGCTACGCCAAGCTCCTTGCAGCCGGGACCTACTTTCTTAAGAAGTACCGAGGGGTCCTCAACGACCTCAACGTGTTCCCGGTCCCCGACGGGGACACCGGCACGAACATGTACCTGACCGTCCGCTCGGCCATGCTCGAAGCAGGCAAGCTCCATAGCCCCAACCTGGCCGATGTGGCCGCAGCCGCCGCCCAGGGCAGCCTCATGGGCGCGCGCGGCAACTCCGGGGTCATAATCTCGCAGATGCTCCGAGGCTTTGCCCACCACGTGCGTCACCGCAGCGAAATCGACACCTTCGTGCTCGCGACCGCGATGCGCGAGGCGGTTGCCGCGGCCAGGCAGGCGCTTTTGCGCCCAGTCGAAGGGACGATTCTTTCCGTCGCGGACGCTGCTGCCGAAGCGGCCTATAAACTTGCCCTGCACGAGCGTGATTTTTATCGCCTGGGGACCGGAATCGTGCGCGCGGCAAATGAGGCACTGGAACGCACGCCCGAACAACTTCCCGTGCTCAAGGAGGCCGGCGTGGTTGATTCCGGCGGTGCGGGCTTTGCCTATTTCATGGAAGGCATTCTGCGGTTTCTGCCCGAGTCGCGCACGCGCACCACGGCATTCCCGCGGCGGCCGCAACGGCAGCGCGTTTTTACCGCGGCACAAGCCGTCGGCGAGAACAAGTTCTGTACCGAGTTTTTGTTGCAAGATGCAACCTGCAGCGCAAACGAACTTCGGAGTCTGCTGGAGCCGCGGGGGGAATCACTCCTGGTTATCGGCGCACCGCCGACGATCAAAGTGCACGTTCACACCGATGATCCCGACCGCGTGCAAGATATCGCCGGCCGGCACGGCCGTTTGACGCGCGTCAAAGTCGACAATATGGAGCGCCAGCACCAGCTGTTGGTCGTGGAACCGCCAACCGTACCGCGTTCGATCGTTGCAGTCGTACCGGGACCCGGCTTCGAGCGCATCGTGCGCGAGCTTGGGGCCGAGGTTACGGTTAACGGCGAACGCAATCCGAGCGTGCGCGATTTGTTGCTCGCGGTGAACAAGACGCTTGGCCGGGACGTGTACCTCTTCATCGACGACAAGAACGTTGCGCTTGCCGCGCAAGAGCTGCCGGCGATGACCGACAAGCGCATGCACGTCTTGGCGACGACCGATATCGTCGAGGGCATTGCCGGGCTCTTCGCGATGCGTTCGGCCGGCGAGAACGTGCCGAGCGACGATGCGATCATGGCTGCGGCGCGTCGCGTGCGCAGCGCACAACTCTTTTTGGCGGGAAAGGACTCGACGGTCGGCGGCGTGAGCGTCGAGCGTGGCAAGCCCGCGGCGACCTTCGGCGGACGGTTGGTGACGGCGCCGACCCTGAGCGAGACGGCGGCCGAGGTGCTGCAGGAGATGGGGGCCGGCAGCGGAGGCCTCGTGACGCTGTACTACGGCGGCGCTCAGCGTGAAAAGGATGCGCAACGCCTGAGCGAAGAGCTGAGTGCCCTCTACGCGAATACCGAAGTCGAATACTACTACGGCGGCATGAAGAACGCGGAGTACTGGATTTCGCTCGATGAATAAGCCACGTATCGCGATCGACGCAATGGGCGGCGATCACGCGCCCGAGGAGATCGTTGCCGGAGCACTGCTTGCGGCGAACGAGTGCCCCGGCGCGTCGCTAACCCTGTACGGCGACGAAGCGCGCGTGCGCGCGCTGCTGCGCGGGAAGGGCGCGGAGCGGATTGCAGTGATCCATTCGCCCGAGTCCGTTCCGATGGATCAGCATGCGTCGCAAGCATTGCGCAGCGCCGATCGCACCTCCCTTGGTATGGCGGTAAACGCCATTAAGGCGGGTGAGGCCGATGCGGTCGTATCCGCCGGAAATAGCGGCGCGTTCCTCGCGATCGCGCTGATCAAGCTTCGTACGATCGAAGGCATAGCGCGTCCGGCGATTGCGACCGTGTGGCCGGCGATCGACGGACGGACGGTGTTGCTCGATTCGGGCGCAAACGTCGACTGCCGCGCGGAGTGGCTCGAACAGTTCGGCATCATGGGCTCCGCCTATGCATCCGCGGTGCTGGGTATCGAGCGCCCCAAAGTCGCGCTCCTCTCGATTGGAGAGGAACGCACCAAAGGCAATTCGCTGGTGCTGGAAGCAGCCACACTGCTCGAGCGGGCGCCGATCAATTTCATCGGAAACATCGAAGGCAAGGACATGTTTCACAATGTGGCCGACGTGGTGGTCACCGACGGCTTTGTGGGGAATGTCTTGCTGAAGACGGCAGAAGGCATGGTCGCGGCAGGGCGCGAGGTGATCAAGGACACGCTGTTGCGCCGCAACATCATGAATCTACTCGGCACGGCTTTGCTGGCGCCGTCGCTACGCGGTTTGGGCCGGCGTTTCGATTACGAAACGTATGGCGGCGCGCCGTTGCTCGGCGTGCGCGGGAACTGCATCTACACGCACGGGCGCGTATCGCGCCGAGGCATCAAGGGTGCAATCGTCACCGCGATCAGCGAAGTCGAACACGACGTCGTCGGCCGCATCGGCGAACTGGTGACCCCACATCTCACGCGCGAACCAAGCTCGGTGGAAAGCGCCTAGTTGTCGATCGTCGTCGTTACCGACAGCACCTCGGATATCGATCCGCAGCGTGCGGCCGCGCTTGGGATTACGATCGTTCCGCTCTTCGTCGTATTTGGCGATCGCAGCTACCGCGACTACCTCGACTTGAGCCGCCGCGAGTTCTTCGCCAAACTCTCCAGTGAGAAGGTCCTGCCGACGACATCGCAGCCCACCCCGCAAATGTTCGAAGAGGCGTTTCGTCCGTTGTTGGAAGCGGGCCACGATGTGCTGTGTCTGACGATCTCGTCGTATCTGTCCGGCACGATCAACGCCGCGAAAGCGGCCGCAGCGCAATTCTCCGACGGGAAAGTCGTCGTCTACGATTCGGAGAGCGCCGCCGGCGGACTCGGTATCATGGCCATGCACGCGCAAGAACTCGTCGCGCAAGGGGCCGGATGGGAGGACCTGCTTGCCGCGCTCGATCGGGAGCGCGCCGTGCAGCGACTCTACGCGTGCATTTCGGACCTCTCGCACTTGCAGCGCACCGGACGAATTGGTAAAGCGCAACAAGTGCTTGGTACACTTATGAAAATCGTTCCGGTGATCGCTCTCAAGGACGGTCAAGTTTCGGCAGAAGCGCAGGTTCGCACGTTCTCGCGCGCGCAATCGACGATGGTTGACCTGGCTTTGGCAGCCGTCACGGATGTCAGTAAAGCACGGTTTTTAGTAATGCACACCGACGCGCCGCCGTTGGCGGAGGGAGTCATGGAGCAGTTGCGTGCGCGCCTCGACGGCGTGCAGCCGCGCCTGCTCGACATCCTCGAGGCGGGTCCGGTGATCGCAACGCATGCCGGCCCGGGTGCCGTCGGTATCTGCGTTGCGCAAGATATATAAGGGGGACACGGATGGCAACCACGATCGTAACCGACAGCGGATGCGATCTCTCGCGTAGCGAGGCGGACGCACTCGGCATTGAAATCGTGCCGGTATGGATTCTTTTCGGCGAAGAGCGTTATCGCGACGGTATCGACATCGATCGTAAGACGTTTTTCACGCGCATGAAAGCGGGTGAGATCCCAAAGACTGAGCCGGCGACCGAGCAAGAGTTTCGCGAGTCGTTCGCACGCATCGTTGCAAAAGGCAACGAAGCGGTCGTGATTGCGCTGTCGTCGCAAATCTCCGAAAACTACGCGCGTGCTTCGAGTGCCGCCAAAGAGTTCGGCGGCAAAGTGGTTGTCGTGGACTCGCGCGGCGCATCCGGAATGGAAGCGTTGCTCGCGGTATACGCCAAGGAACTCGCCGACGCGGGCGCAACGACCGCCGATATCGCGAAAAAGGTCGATCCGCGCGCACTTAAGTACGCGGTATACTTTGCCGTCCCCGATCTCACCGTGCTCGGACGCAGCGGGCGACTGCCCAAAGCGGTGGTGGCGCTCGGCTCGATGCTCAACGTCAGCCTCGTGCTCAAGATGAACGAACAAGGCGCGATTGGACCGGCCGGCCAGAGTTTCTCGTTCGATAAGACCGTCGATATCATGGTCGACGCGGTCGTGCGTAGCGTCGACCGCTCGCCGAAGGCCCGAATCGCCTTCGGGCACATCGGAGCGCCGGAGGTGCTCGCGAATGCGCGCAAATCACTCGAGGCCAAATTCGGGCACCCGCCCGCGCAAGAGCTCGTGCACGAAGGCTCGCTCACCGTTGCAGCGCACATGGGTCCGGGTGCGATCGGGATTTTTGCCATCGTTCCGTGATGGGTAATGCAGCTAGGTATTTACGTCCATCTGCCGTTCTGTCCGTACATTTGTCCGTACTGCGATTTCGCGAAGTGGCCGATGCGGCGTTCACGCGCCACGGCGTATATGCAGGCGCTGCAGGCGGAGATCTTGGCCGCGCCGAGCGAACCGGCGGCGACGATCTTCTACGGCGGCGGGACGCCCAACGCATACGACGCTGACGAGATCGCGGCGCTCACGGGCTTATTGCGCGAACGCTTTCCAAGTTCATCGTCTCAGCACGAGGTAACGATCGAAGTCAATCCGGAACTCGTTGGAGCGACGGATTTCGAGCGCTACGTGAGCGCCGGCATCAACCGTGTTTCCATCGGTGTGCAGTCGTTTGTCGAGCCCGAAATCGCAACGCTCGGGCGCAAACACACGCCGGAACAAGTCCAGCACGTCGTGACGTCGGCTCGCGCAGCCGGCATGACGTCCATTTCGATGGATCTGATCTTTGCGATTCCGGGACAAACGCCTCAGAGTTGGGGGCGCTCACTCGATGCGGCAATCGCGCTCGGCGTCGATCACGTTTCAACCTATGGCCTGACCATTGAGGCCGGCACACCGTACGAAGGTTGGTACGCGCGCGAGCCGGGCGCGTTCGCAGGTAACGACCTCGAGGGCGAACTCTACGGCATGGCAATCGAGCGCTTGGATCGGGCCGGATACGAACAGTACGAGATCAGCAATTTCGCGCGTCCGGGTCACCGTTGTGTCCACAACGAAAACTATTGGCGCAATGGTGAATATCTGGGATTTGGTGTCGGCGCAGCATCGTATCGCGATGGCGAACGTCTTGTCCACACCCGCGAGCTCGAGGAATACGTCGCCGCGGCAGGCGCCGGCAGTCCGATCCCAGGTGAGGCCGAACGTCTTACCGGGATCAAGGTCGTCGGCGAGGCGGTGATGATCGCGCTGCGCACCGCGCAAGGGGTTGCGCTGCGCGAGTTTAAAGAGCGCTACGGCGTCGACGTCGCCGAGCGATACGCTCCCGTCGTCGCACGGTACGAAAGCGACGGGCTGCTGGAGCGCCTCGGAGACCGCCTCGTGCTGACGAGGCGAGGACGCTTTCTCGCCAACGACGTGTGCGGAGCCTTTGTAACTTTCGAATGACTTCAGGTAATCTGTCGACCACGGTGCTGCGCACGGTCTTCGCGATCGTATTCTTCATCACGGGCTTTTTGCTCGGACGGGAACTCTACGTCAACGTCTTGTCGCTGCACTTTGCGAGTGAAGCACTGCAGTGGACGATGCTCATTCTCTCGCCCGTCATCTGCGCGATCATCGGTGTCATGCTTGCGCCGCTCGCGCAATCGTTCTTCGAGGACGAACTCAATCTCGTCGAGCGAGCGATCGAACGACTTGCTCCCGCCGAACTCGCGGGCGGAGCCATCGGACTGCTGGTCGGCCTCGGTACGGCATTGCTCATCAAGAGCATTCTCTTTGAATTCATCTCGATCACCGGACGAGCCGGCAGCTATCTGGCGATTCTCCTCTACTTGATCGTAACGATCTTCTTTGCGTACCTTGGTGCACGCGTCGGCGCGAAGACGCGTTTCGTACCGCTGACCGCCAAGGACGGCGCCATGCACGGCAGTGCAAAGGTCGTCGACACGTCGGTCATCGTCGACGGACGCATTGTTGAAATTGTCCAAAGTGGATTCGTCGAAGGTCCCCTGATCGTTCCGCGTTTTGTCCTGCGTGAGCTCCAGGCCATCGCCGATTCCGAGGATCCGCAGCGGCGAACCCGCGGGCGGCGTGGACTCGAAGCGCTCACGAAGCTGCAAGAGATGCGCGCAATCGCGATCAATGAACGCGAATACGACGACCTGCCGCCGGGGAACGTCGACGCAAAGCTCGTACGCCTGGCGCGCGAGCTGCAGGCTCGCCTGCTGACGAACGACTACAACCTCAATCGCGTCGCCCAAGTGGAGGGCGTTGAGGTGCTTAACATCAACGAGTTGGCCAACGCGGTGAAACCGGTCGTTTTGCCCGGTGAGGAATTACACGTGCACGTCATCCGCGAGGGCAAAGAAGCGCATCAAGGTGTCGCCTATCTCGACGACGGTACGATGATTGTCATCGAGCAGGGGAAGCGATTGGTCGGAACGAGCGTCGATGTGGTCGTCACCAGCGTGCTGCAAACCGTTGCGGGTCGCATGATCTTTGCGCGCCAGAAGGCCGCGA
The DNA here is from genome assembly GCA_050015295.1 of Candidatus Aquilonibacter sp. GTDB lineage: Bacteria > Vulcanimicrobiota > Vulcanimicrobiia > Vulcanimicrobiales > Vulcanimicrobiaceae > Aquilonibacter. Next base: position 82,280 of record JBEKBR010000001.1, read on the forward strand.
GTCCGGCGACGCGATGAACTGGGGCGCCGTCATTGTTGCGGCCGGACGCGGTACGCGTTTCGGCCGGCCAAAGCAGCTGATCGAAATTGCCGGACGTCCGATGCTCGCGTGGTCGGTGGCCACGTTCAATGCGATGCCGGAGATCGGGCGGATCGTCGTTGTGACAGAGGGCGAATGGCTCGACGAAGTTCACGCAGCGATGAAGGCTATCGTCGATCGCGAGATTGCCGTTGTGAGGGGCGGCGCGACGCGTCAAGCGAGCGTGCGTTGTGGTCTGCAGGCGCTGGGAAACGCGTGCGATGCGGTGCTGGTTCACGACGGCGCACGACCGCTCGTGAGAGCGCAGGACGTGCGCGCGGGAATGGACGCCGTGCGTTCCGGACGCGGGGCGTTCTTGGGCGCTCCCGTGGTCGATACGATCAAGGTTGTCGATCCGCAGACGAGGTTGGTAGAGCGCACGCTCGATCGCACGCGGCTGTGGGCCGCTCAGACACCGCAATTTGCGATGCGTGAGGAATTGCAGCGCGCGCACGACGCGGCCGCGGCCTCGTCGCTCGAAGCGACCGACGACGTGGCGCTGCTCGAAGCGATCGGCATCGAAGTCGTCGTGATTCCCGTTAGCGCTGAGAACTTCAAAGTGACGCATCCGGGCGATGCGGCGCGCGCAGAGCAGCTTCTTCTGGGAGCTTCCGTGAAATGACGCCCGGAATGATGCGCGTTGGTCATGGGTTTGATGCGCACCGGCTGGTCGAGGGGCGGCGTCTGGTGCTCGGCGGCATCACCGTTCCGCACGACCGCGGGGCACTGGGTCACTCGGACGCCGACGTGCTCGCGCACGCACTCTCGGATGCGTTGCTGGGCGCGGCCGCGTTGGGTGATTTGGGCGGACACTTTCCCGACAGCGATTCCCAGTGGAAAGATGCCGACTCGATCGTACTTTTGGAAGCCTGCGCTGCGCGTGTGCGCGAGGCGGGCTATCGGATCGTCAATCTCGATGCGACCATCGTCGTCGAGCGGCCCAAACTGGCGCCGTATATTGGGGCCATGCGCGAGCACCTGGCAACGCGTCTGGGCCTACCCCTGGAATGCGTGAGCGTCAAAGCAAAGACCAGCGAAGGCATGGGCTATACCGGCGACGGTAGCGGCATTGCCGCGTTCGCGGTTGTGTCGATCCTTCGAGGCGATCCTTCGGATCGCACCTCAGGATGACGGTAACGCGTGCGCAGCTGTTGACCGCGATGCAACGCTGGGGCTTCTTGGAAGATCCCGCGCCCGACGCGGCGTTGCGCTGGATCGATACCTTCCTCGAAGCTTATGGCGACCGGCTCGCGCACGTCGATGATGCGTTTTCACTCATTGCCGAGCTGCGCGCCGAATCGTGCGTTATTCCCGCGCTCGAGCTCGAGCGGCTGCGCACCCGCGCCGTGCTCTTTTTCCTCGACGCGGTCGGTCAGTACATCGATCACCAGCCCGAGTTGCGCGGCTTGCCGTTGACACACGACCTCCCGGCTATCGCCGGCGAGTTCGGCATTGCAAAGGATGACGCGTTCGCGGCGACGCGCATGGCACTCACCGGAGCGAAGGACGGCCCGTCGCTCGAGTTACTGTTTCCGTTGCTCGGACACGACCGTATGCTCATTCGTATCGGCGCAGTGAGTTCGCGACTGTTGCACGGACGCGGGCTGGAGCCGATCAAGTTTGGGCCGGATGGGAAGCCGTTCGAAACGATCGACGCTACGAAGCCGCCAGACTAAACGCCTCCTCCGCCACCGGGTTGCGATCGAAGGCCTGCGTGAGATCGGCGAGCAGATCGGGCGCATCTTCGATGCCGACTGAAAGGCGCAGCAGATCCCCGGTGATGCCGAGCACGTCCAACTCCTCGGCCGTCAAGCTCGCGTGGGTTTGCGCCGCCGGGCTGCAGATCAGCGATTCGACACCGCCGAGCGAGGTTGCGAGATTGAACAGCCGTGTCGAGCGGGCGATTGTGCGAGCGCGCTCCGCACCGCCGCGAACGCGCAGCGACACGATGCCGCCGAAGCCGCTCATCTGCGCCTTGGCGAGCGCATGCTGCGGATGCGAGGCGAGACCCGGATAAAAGACTTCGCTCACGTCGTCGCGCGTCGAGAGATACTCGGCGACGGCGAGCGCATTGCGTTCGTGTTCACGCATCCGCAGCGCGAGCGTCTTTGCGCCGCGTAGGGCTAGATACGAGTCCCACGGTCCTGGGACTGCACCGACCGCGTTTTGATGGAACTTGATCTCGGTCGCGAGCGCTTCGTCGTCGGTGATCACCACGCCGCCAACGACGTCGCTATGGCCGTTGATGTACTTGGTTGTGGAGTGAGCGACGATATCGGCGCCGAGCGACAGCGGTCGCTGGAAGAAGGGCGACGGAAAGGTGTTATCCACCGCCACGACGATGTCGCGGCGCGCACCGCGCAGCGCGCTGACTGCACGAATATCGATGATCTTGAGCGTCGGATTCGTGGGCGTCTCAATGTAGATGAGCTTTGTTCGCGGGGTGATGGCGTTGCGCGTTGCTTCCAGATCGAGCATGTCGACGAACGTGGTCGTAATTCCATAACGCGGCAGCACCGCGGTGAAGAGGCGATGCGTCCCGCCGTAGATGTCGAGCGTCGCGACGATATGGTCGCCGGTTCGCAGGAGCGAGGTTACCGCATTTACAGCGGCCATCCCGGAGCCAAATGCGCTTGCAAACCGGGCCCCCTCGAGGTCGGCGAGTTGCGCCTCGAGCGCCGAGCGCGTTGGGTTTCCGCTGCGCGAGTAGTCGTAGCCTTTGGTGACACCAATCTCGCTCAGGGTGAAGGTCGCGGTCTGATAGACCGGCACGATTGTCGAACCGGTCGCACTACAGGGGTCCTGTCCGCTGCGAATCGCTCGGGTGGCGAAGCCTCGGGCAGAGTGGCCAAAGGTTTGATCTGGCATGAGTCTCACTCCGTTCGATAAAAAAAGCGGCCCCTCGCCGGTATCGGTGAGGGGCCGCGTATGCTTGCTGCTCTCGAATTTACGGCAGCGCGGACCTCAACCGACACCGATTGGTGCGGATCAACATGGTCTGCATGCTCATAAAGACGCGGGACATTGCAGGCAAGGTATCACGGGTCCGAGGCATCCGTCAATCCTTGACGGCTCCTTTGGAGCGTGGTATCGTCCGTGGAAATGTCCCGCTCCAGCCTCTGCGCCTGTCCCATGTGTTGTATGCACCAGCATCCGGCGAGAGAGGCTATTGTCTGAGCGGTTGTAGCTGACGAACAGCACACAGTTTTAGAACGAGGCCCCCGCCGACTGGCGGGGGCCTCGTTCGTTTTGAGGGGTTCCCAATTGATCAAGGGGTCTGTCACACCATCGAAGCCGCGGGAAATTCTCCGCTGGGCCGTTCAAGAGTTCGGTTCGGAGCTCGCCGTGGCGTGCTCGTTCGGCGGCTTGACCGGCATGGCCGTACTCGACATGCTCGTCTCGGTCGATCGCTCGATCCCGGTCTACTACCTCGATACGGGGCTGCTCTTTCCTGAAACCTACGAGCATATTTTGACCGTCGCCGCCCATTACGGCATCACGCCGATGGCGGTGCGGCCAGCGCTTTCGGTTTCGCAACAGAACGATGAATATGGAGCTGCGTTGTGGGAGCGGGATCCCGATGCGTGTTGCGAGCTTCGCAAAGTCGCGCCGCAACGCGAGTTTCTGCAGAGCTATCGCGCCTGGGTGACGGGATTGCGCCGCGACCAAAGCTCGTCGCGTAAGGACGTCGAGGCGGTCGCCTACGATGCGAAGTTCGATCTGACGAAGATCAGTCCGTTTGCCGCATGGACCGAGCAGCACGTATGGGAGTACGTTCGCGAGCACGGGGTCCCGTACAATCCGTTGCTCGAGCGCGGTTATGCGAGCGTCGGATGCATACCATGTACGCGGGTCGTGCGCCCCGACGAGGATGCGCGTGCCGGGCGCTGGAGCGGATCGTTGAAGACCGAGTGCGGGCTCCACGTATGAGTGACGTCGAAGCGATAAAGCTCGCGAGTCACGCGTTGCGCGGCGGCATCGGCGCCTCGCTCGACGGCGGGGGTACCCACTTTGCCGCGGATGATGCGCAACTGCTGAAATTCCACGGGATCTATCAGCAAGAAGACCGGGATGCGCGCAAGGCGCGTAAAGCGGCCGACGAGGAACCTGCGTATCAGTTTATGTTGCGCACGCGGGTGCCGGGCGGGGTCCTGACCCCGCAACAGTATCTGGCGGAAGATGAACTCGCGCAACGATTCGGCAATGGGACGCTACGTATTACGACACGGCAGGGGCTGCAGCTCCACGGGCTGCTCAAAGGCGACTTGCGACGCATCATCCGCGAGTTGACCGATGTGTTGCTTACGTCGATTGCGGCCTGCGGCGACGTGAATCGCAACGTGATGGCGTGCCCTGACGTGCCGCGTTCGCCGGCGCAAGAAGACGCGCAGCAACTCGCACAAGCGCTGGCACGCCACTTTACTCCGACGACGGGCGCGTATCACGAGATCTGGGTCGACGGTGAGAGGGTCGAGACACCGGAACTCGAGCCCGAGCCGGTCGATCCGATCTACGGCGCGACGTATCTACCGCGCAAGTTTAAGATGGCGGTTGCGGTGCCGCCCGACAACTGCGTGGACGCCTATACGCAAGATCTCGCCTTCGTCGCGCAGGTGTGCGACGATGAAATCACCGGTTACACCGTCGTCGTGGGCGGCGGCATGGGCATGACGCACGGCAAAACGACGACCTATCCGCGCCTGGCGACGCCGCTCTGTTTCGTCCATCCGGAAGACGCGGTCGCGGTGGCCGAAGCGGTGGTAACGACGCAGCGCGATTTCGGCGACCGGACCAATCGCAAGCACGCACGCCTGAAGTACTTGGTCGAAGAGCAAGGCATCGAGTGGATTCGTGCACAGGTCGAGCAACGGATTGGCTTCGCGCTCAAGCCGCCGCGCGCGATCCGTTTCGAGGACGTCTGCGACCATCTCGGTTGGAGCGAACAGCCCGACGGGCGCTGGTCGCTCGGCATTCACGTGTTGAGCGGACGCGTCGCCGACACGGAAGCCGTGAAGTCTCGCAGCGCGTTGCGCGGCCTGATTGCCGCATATGCTCCGGGCATCCGGCTGACCGCACAGCAGAACATCTTACTGCAAGATATCGATGCCGCGGATCGCGCCGGCATCGACGCGCTACTCCGGGCGTGGGGCATCGAGACCGAGCCGCGCTCGCTCGGCATTCGGCGCGACGCACTTGCCTGTCCGGCGATCCCGACCTGTGGGCTTGCGGTCGCCGAAGCAGAACGCGCGCTGCCCGCGCTCCTCGACGAGATCGGTGAGTTGATCGACCAACTCGGGCTGCGCGGCGAGCGCATATCAATTCGTATGACCGGCTGTCCGAACGGCTGCGCGCGCCCATATATGGGCGACATCGGGATCGTCGGTCGCTCGAAGGATCTCTACGACGTGTACTTTGGCGGCGACTTCACCAACACGCGTTTGAATACACTCTATCGCGCCTCGGTTCCGCGATCGGAGATCGTCGACACGTTACGTCCTGCCCTCGCTGCCTGGAAAGCGCAGCGTCATCCAGTCACTGCTTAAAACGAGAGAGGATCACCATGGCACGCATCTATGAGAACATCGCGCAAACCTTCGGCAACACACCGCTCGTGCGGCTTCCACGGTTGGCGCGCGGGCTGCGCGCCGACGTTTTGCTAAAACTCGAATCGTTCAATCCTGCAGGCTCGGTGAAAGATCGTATTGGCGTTGCCATGATCGAGGAGGCCGAGCGCGACGGACGCCTGCGCCCGAATACCATCATTCTCGAACCAACCAGCGGTAATACCGGCATCGCGCTCGCGTTCGTCGCAGCAGCGAAGGGCTACCCGTTGATCCTGGTGATGCCGGACACGATGACGGTCGAACGTCGCAATCTGCTCAAGGCCTACGGCGCCCAGGTCGTACTGACGCCCGGATCCGAGGGGATGAAAGGCGCGGTAGCGCGTGCGAACGAGATCTACCAACGCGATCCGGCGAAATACTTCGTGCCGCAGCAGTTCGAAAATCCGGCGAATCCCGAGATTCACCGGCGCACGACCGCCGAGGAGATTTGGCGCGACACCGACGGCGGCGTCGACATCTTCATTGCTGCCGTTGGTACCGGCGGTACGATCACCGGCGTCGGCGAGGTCTTGCGCGCGCGCAAGCCGAGCGCGAAGATCATTGCGGTCGAGCCCGATGCTTCGCCGGTACTCTCGGGTGGTGCGCCCGGTCCGCATAAGATTCAAGGGACCGGCGCCGGCTTTGTCCCCGCCGTCCTCAACACGAAGATCTACGACGAGGTCATTCGCGTGACCGACGCCGATGCAATCGCGACCGCGCGCCTCGCCGCGCGCGAAGAGGGCGTACTTGTCGGCATCTCCTCGGGCGCGAACATCTGGGCCGCGCTCCAGGTCGCGGCACGTCCCGAATCGTTTGGGAAGACAATCGTGACGATCGGCGCTGATACCGGCGAGCGGTACCTCTCGCACCCGGTCTTCTCGGAGCACGAGCCGGTGATCGTCGAACCGGAGCTGGTCCCGGTCTTGGCCTAAAGCTGCATCGGCGACGGCTTGCGCAGCCCCAGGTTGACCGCGAGGGTTACACTAGACGAGCATGCCGAATCCGTTGCAGACGTTCAAAGGTGACTTACGTACCCCACTCGAGCGCGACCCGGCCGCACGCGGCTGGGTCGACGTCGTCTTCTCGTACCCGGGGTTTCACGCGCTCACCGCGTATCGGTTGAATCATCGCTTGTGGCAATCGGGGATGCCGCATCTTTCGCGCTGGCTCTCACACGTCGCGCGCTTTTTAACCGGCATCGAAATTCATCCGGCCGCGACGATCGGGCAAGGCGTCTTTATCGATCACGGCATGGGCGTGGTGATCGGCGAAACCGCCGAAGTCGGCGACGGCTGCACGATCTACCAAGGCGTTACGCTTGGCGGCACCAGTTTAGCGCATACCAAGCGTCACCCGACGCTCGGAAAGAACGTGACGGTCGGCGCGAGTGCCGTCATCCTCGGCGCGATCGTGGTTGGCGACAATGCGCGCGTCGGCAGTGGCTCGGTGGTCGTGCGCGACGTCCCGGCCAATGCGACAGTGGTCGGCATTCCGGCGCATGTCGTTGCGCTGGACGGCAAGCCGGTACGGGTGGTGCCCGACCGTCCGCAAGTCGAGATGCCTGACCCCAACGCTAGTGCGATCAACCACTTGCAGCGCCGGCTGGCAGAACTCGAGGCTCGGTTAGAACAGGTCGAACGCGATAACGGCGAAGAGACCTGGTCGTGGGTCATTTAAAGCTCTACAACACTCGCACGCGCTCGCTCGAAACCTTCGCGCCGCTCCGCGGCGACGAGGTGCGCGTGTACGTCTGCGGACTCACGCCCTCGGCGCAGGCGCATCTCGGTCATGCGCGCTCGTTTTTGTTCTTCGACCTGTTGCGCCGTTATCTCACCCACAAGGGCTATCGCGTCACCTACGTGCAGAACGTCACCGATATCGACGACCGCAGCATCAAGCGCGCGCGCGAAACCGGCGAAGATTGGCGCGCGATCGTCCGCGGATACTACCAGGAGTTTCACGCATCGATGCGCCGGCTTGGCGTCATGGAGCCGGACGAGGAGCCGTACGCAACGGCATACATCCCGCAGATTCAAACGATGATACGCGAGCTGGTCGAGCGGGGCCACGCATACGCCGTCGAGGATGGCATCTACTACAACGTGCGTAGCTTTCCACGCTACGGCGAGCTTAGCAATCGCAAGATCGATGAGCTCGAAGCAGGCGCGCGTATCGAAGTCGGAGAGCATAAGAAAGATCCGCTCGATTTCGCCTTGTGGAAATTCGCGAAACCCGATGAACCGAAGTGGCCGTTCGAGCCCTACGGCGACGGCCGGCCGGGTTGGCACATTGAATGCTCAGCGATGGCGCGAGCATTGCTCGATACGCAAGGGTTGGGCTTCGACATTCACGGCGGCGGCGCCGACCTAATTTTTCCGCATCACGAGAACGAGATCGCGCAGAGCGAGCCCTTGATGTCGCATCCGCCGATGGCCAACTTCTGGGTCCATGGTGGCTTGCTCAACTTCGAGGGGCGCAAGATGTCGAAATCGCTCGGCAACTTCGAACCGCTCGTTGATTTGCTCGATCGTCACGATCCGCAAGCGATACGTCTCGCGTTTTTGACGACCGGATATAGCAAGGTAATGAATTTCACCGACGAATCGCTCGCCGCGTCGTACGCGACACTCGAACGGTTGAAGAAGACGTTCCGGACTTTGCTCGCGTTACCGGTTGCGCCGCCTGCGTCGACCGGTCTTATCGAGCGTATGGAATCCGCTTTCGACGAGGACATGAACACTTCGGTGGCGCTCGCCGAGCTCTTGCAGTGGAATGCGCAGCCGGGCGGGCGCGAGGAGTTCGAACGCGCGCTCTGGCTGCTCGGTATCGAGCCGAATGAAAGCTGGATGCACGAACCCGAGTTGCACTTGCCGGCGGATTTCCTCGAGCGGCTGCGCACGCAACTTGGCAATGAGCTTTCGCTCAACGGAGCAAATGCGCAGGACGCTATCGCCGCGGTGATCGAAGCGCGCAGTAAGGCGCGCGCAAACAAAGATTGGGCGGCGTCGGATCGCCTGCGCGACGCGCTTGCTGCGTCCGGGGTTGCGATCAAGGACTCTAAAGACGGCACGACGTGGACCGTCGCCGAGTAGTACCGCAGCGCGGCGGCCCGCCACGCAAGCCTCGGCTCGATTTCGATGACGTGATGTACGGCATTCACGTCGTTGAAGAAGCGCTTGTAGCAAGCGAACCACTGCGCGCAATCCACGTCTCCGAAGATCGCAAACGCGATCCGCTGCTGCGCAAGATCGTCGCGCAGGCCAAAGAGCAAAACGTGCCGGTGCGCTTCGAGGGCCGGGCGTTCTTTGCGCAGCTGCCGTTCAAGACGCATCAGGGTGTAGTCGCCGTTGCTCCGCCATTCGACTACGCGAGCCTGCGCGACGTACTGGGATCGAAAAAAACTGGGCATGCGCTCTTTGTGATTCTCGATCATCTGACCGATCCGCATAATGTCGGTGCGATCATTCGTACGGCCGAATGCGCCGGAGCCGACGGAGTGATCTTGCCCGAACGGCGCTCGGCCGGCGTGAACGCGACGGTTCGCAAGGCCGCTGCGGGCGCAACCGGCTATCTGCCGGTCGTGCGCGTCGCCAATGTGAACGAGGCGATTCGCGCCTTGAAGAAGGCGGCGGTTTGGGTCGTCGGGGCCGCCGCGGACGGGGAGGGCGCGGTGCCGATGGGTCAGGCCGACCTGGATCGGGACCTCGCGCTGGTGATCGGAGCCGAGGGGTCGGGGCTCGCCCCGCTGGTCAGGCGAGAGTGCGACTACCTCGTCAGCATCCCGATGCAGGGGCGAACCGAGTCCCTGAACGCGTCCGTAGCAGCCGGCGTGCTACTTTATGAGGCTATCCGCCAGAGAAGCCATTGACGGCGGGAGGACCCCCTCCTATAATCACCTGGATGTGCCGCGCCCGATGAGGCTCCGGCCCGCGTTTTGCGGCGCATCGACCAACGAAGGCAAAAGACTATGGCAATGACCCATCCAGCGACGGATGGCTTGGAATACAACGAGAGAGTAGACGAAGATCTCGTTGCCATCGCAAAATCAGGCGACAACCTGGCGATGGAGTACCTGCTCAACAAATATAAGAACTTCGTCAGGATTAAGGCCAAGAGTTATTTCTTAATCGGTGCCGACCGCGAGGACATCATCCAAGAAGGTATGATCGGCCTCTACAAAGCCGTGCGCGATTTCAAGGCCGATAAGCTGTCGAGCTTCCGTGCGTTCGCCGAACTTTGCATCACCCGGCAGATCATCACGGCGATCAAAACCGCGACTCGTCAGAAGCACATCCCACTGAATCAATATATTTCGTTGAACAAACCGATCTACGACGAGGACAGCGAACGGACGCTGCTCGACGTGATGGCTTCGCAAAAGACCTCCGACCCCGAAGAGCTCGTGGTCACCCAGGAAGTCTCCGACGACATCCGTCAGCGCATCCGGCAGAATCTTTCTGAGCTCGAATCGCAAGTGCTCGAATCCTACCTCGAAGGAAAGAGCTATCAAGAGATGGCGCGCGATCTTGGGCGCCACGTGAAATCGATCGACAACGCGCTCCAGCGCGTCAAGCGAAAGATAGAGAAAAACCTAGCTGAGTTCGAGTTTCAGTAAGAAACGCGCAGATAACTAAAACGGCCGGTCAAAAGACCGGCCGTTTTAGTTTACGCGAGAGTCGGTTAGAAAACGCCGTTGTCTTTGAGAAGCGCGGTGTCCCCTTTCACGTACTGCACGAAAGCGTTCACTGCGGGATCGGCGTTCTTCTGCGTGTAGAGATGCTCGTCGGTCGAGAACGCATAGAGGTGGTTGCGGATGTTGTCGGGAGTCGGCGCCACGCCTTCATAGGTCACGACCATATCTTGATGGCCGTCAAGAAAGCCGCTTGCGAGATATCCGAGCGCTCCCGGGGTCTCGCCGACTTGTTCGAGGACTGCCGTGGCATTGTCAGCGACCTTGATCGGGATGTGCGTCTTGGCGACTTTGTCTTCGAAGACAAATCGTGTACCGGTGCCGATCTGGCGTCCGATGATAACGATCGGCCGGTCATTTCCGCCAACAGCTTTCCAGTTCGTGATCTTGCCGTTGAAAATCTGGATGAGTTCCTCGCGGGTTAGATTCTTCACGCCCACATCGTGGTTCACGACGAACGCGAATCCGACGACCCCGAGCACGGTGTCAGCTAAGTCGGCGTCGTTCACGGCCACGTCTGACATGGCGATATCGACGGAGTGGTCTTTGAGCGAAGCGATCCCCGCACCCGAGCTGTCGCCCTTGACGGTGATTGTGACGCCGGAATGAGCGGACTGGTACTCGGCCGCCGCTTTGGTCACGACAGGGGCCAGATTGGTGGTGCCGCCTACGTTGATAGCCTGGGCGGCTCCAGCCGGTAAAACCAGACTGGCTACGATCAGTGCGCTCAGCGGCGCGAGCAAACGAGAAGATATTCTCATGCGGAAACTCCTTGGGTATCGCACCCTTCAGGAACAATAGTTCTATTAAGGATATTAAGCCCTGCTTGGCGATTTGCGGTATCCACTAGTAGATGCCCGACGCAGCGAGCAGGGCCCGTTGCGTGGTGACGAAGGTGACGAAGTCGGGAGCGAGTGCCGGTCCGTCCTTACGCGTGTAGAGATGCTCGTCGGTTGAGACCGCGTAGAGGTGGTCGCGAATGCTCTCGGGCGTCGGGGTCACGCCGTTGTATGCGAGCACCAGCTCCGGATGGTCGGCCATGAACTGGGTCGCGACGTAACCGATGGCTCCCGGCGTGCTCGCGATGTCGTGGACGAACTCGGCCGGACTGACCGGATCCTGGGTCGGAATTTCGACTTTGGCGACCTTCTGTTCGAAGAGCAAACGGGTGCCGGTGCCAATGGCTCGCCCAAAGGCCACAACCGCTTGATCGTCCCCGCCGATTTGTTTCCAGTTGGTGATTTTGCCGGAATACATTCCGATGAGCTGCGCACGCGTGATGTTCTTTACACCGGTATGCGGACCGGCGACGATCGCAACACCAAGCACGCCGATCGTGGTATCGACGAACTCGGGATAGTCGACAGCGATGTCGGAGGCAGCGACGTCGATGGTTCCGGCATGCAGCGCCGCGACGCCTTCGCCGGAATTCGTGCCTTTGACCGTTATGACGCGATCGGGATGGGCGGCCTGGTAGGCGGTTGCGATCTTTTGCAGCGCAGCCGTTTGATTGAGCGTGCCTTCGACGCGAATCGCCGTGGCGGCGGGAGGATCGTTTACCGCGAGGATACCGAAGGACTTGAGCATCGCGGGCTGCGTCGCTACGAACGCCAAGAACGCTTTCGCCGCAGGCGGGGCATCGCTCGAGGTATAGGCGTGTTCGTCGGTCTCGAATTTGTATGTGTGACTGAGGATATTGGCATTGGTCGGAGCGACGCCCTCATAATTCGCAACCAGATTCTGATGATCGCCCACGTAGTTTATCGAGCTATATCCGACGCCGCCCGGCGTTGCGGCGACCGCGTTGACGACCGCGGTTGCGTCGGGCTCGATAGTCATCGGAACGAGCGTTTTGGCAACGGTCATCTCGAAGATGAACCGCGTGCCCACGCCAATAGGCCGGCTGAATGGCACGACCGCTAGATCGTTGCCACCGATCTGTTTCCAGTTCGTGATCTTGCCCGAATAGATGCCCTGCACGTCGGCACGCGTGAGGTTCTTAATTCCGGTGCCGCGGCCAACCACGAAGACAAAGCCGACGACGCCAATGGTGGTGTCGTTGAATTCCGGGTCGCTTACCGCAACGTCGGAGCAGGCGATGTCGACCGTATGAGCTCGCAGTGCTGCGATGCCTTCACCAGAGCTGCTTCCCACGATTGAGAATGTCGCTCCAGGGTGCGTAGACTCGTAAGCACCTGAAATGGCCTTTAGGGCCGGCGTGTCGTTGGTCGAGCCGGCGATACGGACCGCCGCGTCGGCGCTTGCGGCCGGCGGTGCCGAGGTAATAAGCGCCAGCAATAACGCGGCGCCGGTTGCGACGTACCCGAGACGTGCAAAGAATCCCACGAAAATAGCCCCCTGCCCATAAGAGCGGAAGTGGTGGGACACACCCGAAGCCCGTGATCTACTTTTATAGGTCTTCGGTAGAGGAAGCCTGAGGGTTTACTGTGAGGAGGGGTTTCGGCCCATCGATTCGACGATCGTCGCGTAAAGTTTGTCTCGCTCCTCGAGCGGATCGACGATGATTACGGTCGCAGGGTCACCATTTTTCGGATCGAGGCAAACCGTTACCTTACCCTTGGCGCAGACGTCCATGCAGCTAGTAGAAATGACACGAATGGGGCCCCACTCGCCGTGCTCTTTGAGTTCGCTCTTGAGCCAGTCGCGGAGATTGAAATCGCCGAGCCGTTCCGCGACCTCGGGCGCCTCTTCGGGAATGCGCTCTTTGAAGCAACGCTCGCACACGAGCACCAGTCCGCTATCGAGCCATTTGGGTTTGATCGGTTGCATGCATTCCTATAACGAACGGAGCCGGAGGTCGGATTCGAACCGACGTGGACTTGCGTCTCGGGTTTACAAAACCCGCCCAATCGACCGCTATGGGACTCCGGCGTGACGGCCCTCGTTTCCACGGTGCGGTCTTCGCTCCTGTCAACGCAGCGAATCCAAGAATTCGTCCATCGCTTTTGCGAAACGATCGAAGTCCGCGCGATGTACGTTGTGCCCGAGATCGTCGAACGTGATGATCTGCACATCGGGCGCATGATGCGCGACGAGTTCTTCCATCACGGGAACCGGCACGATTGAACCGTCGGGGCCGGCCATCACCATGAGCAACGGTTTCGGATACGTTGCGATGTCGCCGCGCAAATCCCATCCACTTTGATTTTGATCGCGCAGTCCGGCGATCGGCGCCGTAGTCATCGAATGGACGGCGTGAACTTTCCCGTCGACGTCGGACGGATGCCAATCCGAATAGTCGACGCGGATGCGCTCGTCACGCGCATCGCCTTGATAGGTAAACGTCTCTTCCAGCTCATCGATGAACTCGGCGTACCAATCATCCGCGACCTGAACGATCATCGGATCGATCGCGACTATCGCGCTTGCGCCGAGCGTCTGCCCGCCGCGTACGACGACCGCGCCGCCCCACGAGTGGCCGACGAGCAGATCCGCGCCCGCCACGGCGGCAACGTCGCGTAGATCTTGCACGCCGCGTTCGAGCGTCATCGGCCCCGGTATCGCCACGCTGTCGCCATGGCCGCGCTGATCGTAGGCCATCACTTGATACCGATCGGCGAAGCGCTGCGCGAGCCGCTGCCACGCCTTCCGCGAGCTGGTCATGCCGTGCACGCAGAGCATGACCGGTCCGCTATCGCCCCACCGTTCGAGCGTCGTGATTGCACCGTCGTCGAGCACGATGGTGCGGAGCATCGATTGCATCAAAACCTCCTTTAGTTGCGGAGCATGACGCGCGCGGCATTCCAACCCGGGGCGCCCATCACGCCGCCGCCGGGGTGCGCCGCCGATCCGCACATATAGAGATGTTTGATCGGCGTCTTGTAGTTGGCGTAGCCGGGTACCGGGCGCAACGCATACAGATTGTGCAGCGGCATCGTACCCTGAAAGATGTTGCCGCCGGTCAAGCCGAACGTCTCCTCGATGTCGACGGGGCTGAGGATCTGGCGGTCGATGACCGACGCGGTGAAGCCCGGCGCGTAGCGTTCGACCACGGCGAAGCAGCGATCCGCAAACGCATCCTTGATCGCTTGCGACCACGGTCCGTCTTTGAGTTTGTAGGGTGCGTATTGCACGAACATCGACATCAGGTGCTTGCCCGGCGGCGCGATGGTGGAATCAAGTGACGAGGGCAGACAACATTCGACCACCGGCTCGCGTGACGGATAGCCGTACTTGGCGTCGTCGTATGCGCGTTCGATAAAGTCCTGATCGGGGCAGAAGTGCACCGTGCCGTGATGTTGTGGCCCGGGCTCGTGACCGGGGAGCGCCGTAAAGCTCGGCAGACGTTCGAGCGCAACGTTGATCTTGACCGAGGCCGAGTCGTACGCGATACGCGCGACGGCCTCGCGAAACGCCGGCGGCAAGGTCGATGGTTCGAGAAAACGTTCGAACGTGTGATGCATATCGACGCCGCTCGCGATTTGCTTCGCCCGAAACTCGTCGCCGTTCGCAAGCGCCACGCCGATTGCCGCGCCCTTTTTCGTGAGAATCTTCGCCACGTCGGCATTGGTCTTGATCTCGACACCGAGATCGAGCGCGGCGCGCGCAAGCGCCTGCGTCAAGCCGCCCATGCCGCCGCGCATGTAGGCCCAGACGCCGCGTTTGCCGTTCGTTTCTCCCATGACGTGATGAAAGAGCACGTACGCCGTGCCCGGCATCGACGGCGCCATGAAGGCGCCGATGATTGCATCGGTTGCAAGCGTGCCCTTGAGTTCTTCGCTTTCGAACCAACGATCGAGGATCGGTCGAGCTGCGCCGCTGAGCATCTCGATCGCCTCGTTCATATCGGGTCCCATTTTTTGCAGCGACCGCGCCATCGCGCCCAAATGGACGAGGTCGGCGATATTGGGGTGCAAGACGTCCGGCGGAATTTGGGTGATCGTCGGTTCGATGATGGCCGCGACGCGAGCGAGCATGGCTTCGTAGCGCGGATACGCCGCTGCGTCGTGCCGGCTGAACTTCGCGATCTCTTCGGCGTCACGCGCCGTGCCGCGTCCGAGCATCAGATATCGTCCGTCGAGAAACGGTGTGAACGACGCGGGGTCGCGCTCGATGGCTTCAAAGCCGTAACGTCGCAGGTCGAGATCGCGCACGATCTCCGGACGAAACAAGCTATTAACGTAGGCCGCGGTGGAGACTTTGAACCCCGGGAACGTCTCCTCGGTCACGCAGGCACCGCCGACCAGGTGGCGGCGTTCGAGCACGAGCACGCGGCGCTTCGCACGCGCCAGATAACACGCCGTCACCAGGCCGTTGTGACCACCACCGATAACGATTGCGTCGTAGGTCTTGGGCATAGGCGGGTCATTAGTCGGAGGGAACGCTGCCCCTGTGAGCGGTAGTTTTACACATATGGACATCACCGTGCGTCGCGCGAGCGTGAGCGACACCGAGGCGCTCCTTCCATTGGTGCGCGCGTATCGCGTGTTCTATCGGCAGACCCCCGACGATGCCGGCGAACGGCGATTCCTCGGCAAGCATCTGCGCGACAAAACCAGCACGCTATTTTTTGCAAGCAACGGCGAGCGCGCGGTGGGCTTCGTGCAGATCTTTGAATCGTGGAGCACCGTGCGGTTAGCGCCGGTGCTGATTCTCGAGGACCTATTCGTCGAGCCGGAAGCGCGTGGCGGCGGTATTGCGCGCACCCTCATTCACGCGGCGGTCGCGTACGCGCGCGAGGCCGGTGCGGCGGCGATGTTCCTCGAGACCGCGGTCGACAACGAGCGTGCGCAGCGGGTGTACGAGCGCGAGGGCTGGCGGCGCGAGGAGCAGTTCCACAAGTTCAACGCGCCGCTGTAGCCGAGAATTGTCGGGTTGCGAGGAGCCGCCGCCCGTGGTATCGTACCGTCGTTAGCCGTGCCGGGATCTCCGTGGGTCGGTGGTCGAGTGGTTAATGGCACCGGACTGTAAATTCGGCTCGCGAAAGCGATACGCTGGTTCAAATCCAGCCCGGCCCACCATTCTTCCCGGCAGCGTGCGGGCGTTGCATAGTGGTAGTGCCTCTGCCTTCCAAGCAGATAGCGCGAGTTCGATTCTCGCCGCCCGCTCCAACAAAGTGCCAACCAGGTGGGCGAGTTACGGCCTATGCTCGTGTCGTGAAACGCGAGTTGAATTTTTCGGTGTGTATTGCCCGCAGCTTGACCGATCGTTCCTCGTCCCAGCGAGAGAAATTTCAGGCAGTGATAGGGCCTAAACCCACTAACGGAGTAGCGTAGAGCGTTCCGTGCCGTCGTAGCTCAGTGGTAGAGCATTTCCTTGGTAAGGAAAAGGCCACGAGTTCAATCCTCGTCGACGGCTCCATGTTTTAACGAAAAGGCCCCGCACTGATGCGGGGCCTTTCCTTTGGAGGCGGTCGCTTGCCCCTCAGCCGTTGCGTTTGAGGATTTCGACGACTTCGTTGATCACGCGATCGGCGTCAGCGGGTGTGGGCTGACATGTGCCGGCGCCGACGTGGCCGCCGCCGCCGAAGTCCGCTAGCGTATCGCCGATGCTCGTCTTACAATCGCGCTTGAGGATGTTGTGCCCGACTTGAACGGAGACGAATTCATTGTTGCGACCGTCGGCAATGCGAACCGAAACGTTAGCGGTCGGAAACAGTTCGTAGATCAAGAAGCGGTTGCCGCTCGGCAGATTCTTGAGGCCGCGCACGTCGGTAATCACGACGTTGCCATCCTGCCGCGACGTCGCGAGCAAGTGCTCGCGGAATGCCGGTTCTTCGGCCTTGAGCCGCGCGACGTGTTTGCTCACCTCGGGGTCCGCAAGAATCTGATCGACGGTTTTGGCTTTCGCTAAGCCCATCAGATGGCGGAAGTAGTCCTTGAACGCGCCAAGGCCGCTGCGCGGATCGAGTGTGTAGCCTACGAGAATCCACCCCTGCGGGTCGACGATGTCATCGCGCGTGAGTTGCGCGGCGTCGAGCCGGTCAGTGGCTTCCATCAGCTCCGAAAAGCGGCTGAACCGATCGGACTTATAGTGATCGGCGATCACGCGCGCTGCACTGGGAGCGACGCCGAACTCGCCGCGCATCGCCGGATTCCACGCCGCGTCCGATTGGCTGACGTGATGGTCGAACCAGAGCGCAGCCCGCTCGTCGTACGGGAGATTCGCAAGAATGTCGTTGGCGGACAGGGCGAACTTGCCGTCCTGCACATCTTTGGGGTGGGCAAAGTCGACTTCCTCGATCGGTTCGACTTCTTGGAGCAGGATGGCCGAGGTGAGGCCGTCGAGATCGGCGCGGGTGACCAGACGCATCAGGCGAGTTCCTCCGGGCGCATCAGGTTCGCGCAAGCAACTGGACGCTCCTTATGCCTTTTGGCGCATCCGCGCCCCGGGTCGGCGGCGTTCT
The DNA here is from genome assembly GCA_050015295.1 of Candidatus Aquilonibacter sp. GTDB lineage: Bacteria > Vulcanimicrobiota > Vulcanimicrobiia > Vulcanimicrobiales > Vulcanimicrobiaceae > Aquilonibacter. The sequence continues at coordinate 100,017 of JBEKBR010000001.1, forward strand.
TAAGGATGCTATGAAACACGACATCACCCCACCCGTTGTCAAGAGCGAAGCGCAGTGGCGCGAGGAGCTGGGACCAGAGCGCTACGCGATCCTGCGCGAGGCGGGCACCGAGCGTCCTTTCACCGGACCGCTGCTCAACGTGCGCGACGATGGCACCTACACCTGCGGCGCCTGCGGTGCCGAGCTCTTCAAATCGTCCGAGAAGTTCGACTCCCACTGCGGCTGGCCGTCATTTACGCATCCGCACGAACAACAGAACGTGCGGCTCTTAGACGACAACAGCCACGGAATGCGTCGCACCGAAGTGCGGTGCGCAAGCTGCGACTCTCACCTGGGACACGTCTTTGACGATGGTCCGGGCCCGGAAGGCACGCGCTATTGCATCAACTCGCTTTCGCTCGGTTTCAAGAAGACTTGAACTAACCGCTCGATGCCCACGCGATCGGCGCTGCTAAAGCGCGCGATGCGCGGACTATCGATGTCAAACACGCCGACGATCGCGCCGCCGGCGTGCAACGGAACGACGATCTCGGATGCGGAGGCGCTGTCGCAAACGATGTGGTCAGCGAAGGCGTGCACGTCGTCGACGACGACGGTCTCGCCGGAAGTAACGGCAGCGCCACACACCCCGCGTCCCTTCGGTAGACGCGTGCAGGCGGGGCGGCCATTGAACGGCCCTAGGACGAGCTCGCCGCCCGGCGCGATAAAATAGAAGCCGGCCCAATTGAGTTCGGGGATTTCGTGGTAAATAAATGCTGCGAAGTTCGCGGCGTTGGCGATGAGGTTGCTCTCGCCTTCGAGTAAGGAGGCCGCTTGAGCCACCAGGAGGTCGTAGTCCATGCGCGGGGTTTCGCGGCTGCTCAGACGAACCCTGAGCCGAAAGTCCCACGCAGGAGCCCAGTGTGAAGGATCATCTGGTCGGAAGACGCCCGGAGGGCGGAAGCGATCGTCTGCTGTTAGCGCAGGCGGCGTCGCTGTTGTCGACCGATCTTTCGTTGGGCGAGCTGTTCGAACGGCTCACGACGATGCTTCCAACCTCGATCGATTCGGCGGTTGTTTTTATCGCGCTCGCGCAGCCGGACGGTCACCATACGATCGAATATATCTACGATCACGGTGAAATCCGCCGCTATCCGCACATCGAATTGACCGAACGTTCGCGCGCGCGTGTGGTGATCAACGGCGGCGACGTCATCTGGGGCAACCGCCGTGGGGTCTGGGCGCCGGATGGCACCTATCCGATCAATCCCGACCGGCCGTGGACCGACGATACGCAGTCGGCCATCTTCGTACCGATGCGCGCAGGCGGCACGATGGTTGGCTGTCTTTCGGTGCAAAGCGTCAACGAGGATGCGTACACCATTCACGAAGTGGAAACGATCGCTGCGATCGGGCACTACCTCGGCGTCGCAGTCCAAAACCAGCGCATGTATCAGGCGCTGCAGCGCACCGCCGAATACGATACGCTCACTGGGCTTGCGAGTCATTCGCGCATCGCCCGCGAACTCGATCACGCCCTTGCCGATGCGAGCTCGACGCAGCCGGTGATCGCGATCACGTTCGACGTGGTGAACTTCGCGCAGTTCAACGAGCTTTACGGCTACACCGAGGGCGATGACGTGTTGCGTCGCATCGGCGACATCTTACGCGAATTCGAAATCGCCGACGACACGATCAGCGTAGGGCGCTTCGGCGGGGATATCTTTATGGCGATCATGCGCGACGGCGCAAGCGATTTGGCCGCGCACCGCGTCGCTCGCGTAGTGGCGAAGCTCGACGAGCTCGCCTACGTTACGCGCGATCAAACCCTGCCGATCACGATCGCTTGCGGCTACGTCGTGGCGCCGCTCGATGCCGGGACGCGAGCCGACGTGATCGCACTTTGCGAGCATCGCACGCGGCTGAGCCGCAAGCTCGGCGGTATCGCGGTTGGCACCGATGAGGTGGACGCCTACACGGTCCACGGTCCGTTCGAGGGGATCGAGCCGATCGTCGAAAGTCTGCTCAATCGCGACCCGTTCACCCGCGTGCATCTCTTGCAGGTCAACACGATGGCCAAGTTGTGGTCGGAGCACAACCTCGATCTGGATCACGCAGCGCTCACCAAATTCTTGCAGGCGAGCCTGCTCCACGACGTAGGGAAGTTGCTGATCTCCGATCGCACGCTGAGCAAGCCGGGGCGTCTCAGCCCGGCGGAGTACGAAACGGTGATGCGTCACGCCGAATACGGGCGCAACGTGCTGGCGCAGCATCCAGGCTATGGTGAGGTAGCGGAAATCGTCGCACAGCACCACGAGCGTTGGGACGGCAACGGCTACCCAGAGGGCCTCAGCGCCGAAGAGATTCACCCGCTAGCCCGGGCGATCTCAATCCTGGACGCCTTCTCGGCGATGGTCGCCGATCGCCCGTACCACCGCGGGATCACCGAGGACGCGGCGCTGGCCGAGCTCCAGCGCTGCGCGGGCTCGCAGTTCGATCCGGTACTGGTCGACCACTTCATCGCCTGGCGCGAAGAGGGCAATCCCCCTCCCCTGGCCTAGTAGTGGTTTGCCTCGCGCGCTCGTAGCTCAATTGGATAGAGCAAGGCACTCCTAAGGCCGAGGTTGGCGGTTCAATTCCGCCCGAGCGCAAGGTTGCCAAGCCCCGCCCTAGGCAGGTTGCGCCTTGGGGCGGGGTTATGATACAGTCTTTTGGCTAGAACGGTCCTCCGGGCCGTTTATTTCATGTCGCGTGGTAAACTGAGATGGCAAAAAAAGAAAATCGTGTGATGGTTGTCATGGCGTGCAGCGAATGCAAGCGCCGCAACTACAACACACAAAAAAATAAGCAGAAGACGACCGACCGGCTGGAGCTCAAGAAGTATTGTCGCTTCTGCCGCTGCCACCGTCCCCATCGCGAAACGAAATAAAGCGTACAAAGCGTTTTTCGCCTGGGCCAGTTTTGGGACTGGCGAGGCAGCAAGGGGCGCCGTGATCAAGGGATCACAAGCCCCGAGCTAACGAAGCCAGGCGCAAAAATGGAGGGCGGTAGCTCAATTGGTAGAGTAGCGGTCTCCAAAATCGCCGGTTGCAGGTTCGAGTCCTGTCCGCCCTGCCAAGTTTATCCCCAGGAGCGAAAGAAGTTTGGTGAACGAGAAAAAGAACGCATCGCCCGCAGCGAGCCGCCAACAACAGGCCGGCGGCGACTTCGTGCGTGGCGTGTTCACCGAGCTGCGTCGCGTCACGTGGCCGACGCGCAACGAATGGGTTTCCGCAACGATCCTCACGCTGGGATTAGTGATCGGCGTTGGCGTGATCACGTGGGGCCTCGATAGTTTCTTCAGCTGGCTCTTTACTCTGCTGCGCCCGCACGTTGTTTAACCAATGATGTCCGATATCGAACGCGAATTCCAAGACCTCGACGGCGACACGACGACCGAAACGATCGCCGAGCCGGAGGCTGAGCTTACCACTCCGCCGCCGCTCGAAGACGACATCAGCGAAGTCGTCGACGAAGAGGACTCGCTTGATGCGCCGGCCCCGGCGAAAAAAGATAATCGCAACTGGTTCGTCATTCACACCTACTCGGGTTACGAGAACAAGGTCAAAGCGAACCTCGAGCGCCGCATCCACTCGATGAACATGGCCGAGAAGATCTTCCGCGTGCTCGTTCCGATGGAAGATGAAGTCGAGTTCAAAGACGGCAAGCGCAAGATTACGCCCAAGAAAGTGTTCCCCGGCTACGTGCTGGTCGAGATGATCATGGACGACCAGTCGTGGTACGTCGTGCGCAACACGCAAGGTGTGACCGGCTTCGTCGGCAGCCCCGGCCCCGGCGAGAAGCCCGTGCCGCTGCAAGAGAAAGAAGTCAAGACGATTCTCAAGCAGATGGGCATCGAAGCGCCCAAGCTCAAGATCGACTTCGCCAAGGGCGACCGCGTCAAGGTCACCTCGGGCCCGTTCTTCGACTTCACCGGTGTGGTCGACGAAATCCAGCCCGAAAAGGAACGCCTCCGCGCGCTCATCTCGATCTTCGGACGAGAGACCCCGGTCGAACTGGAGTTCTTCCAAGTCGAAAAAGTTTAGGGTAAACTAGACAAGAGATTCTTCTGAGAACGACCCCGGCTCAGAAGATTTCAGAGGGGAAGGAACGCTGATCGAAGCGTTCCGCAGTAAGGAAGACTCGGCGAGCGCTGGAGCCCCGGATGGGCGAGAAGCGCGCAGCCGTCGCTACTTGGCAACACGATGTTGCCCTTGCGTCTTCCGAGATGCGGAACGCGCCGAACGGCGTGCCGTGCCAAACGAAAGAAACAACAATGGCTAAGAAGGTCGTAGGCAAGATCGGCCTACAGATTCCGGCCGGCAAGGCAACGCCTGCGCCGCCGATCGGTCCCGCATTGGGCCCCTACTCGCTGAATATCATGGATTTCTGCAAGCAGTACAACGAACGTACCGCGTCGCAGGCGGGCATGATCATTCCGGTCGAGATCACCGTATACGAAGATCGTACGTTCACGTTCATCACCAAGACGCCGCCGGCGTCGTTCCTCATCAAACAGGCGCTCAAGATCGAGTCAGGCTCGAAAGAGCCCAATCGCAATAAGGTCGGCAAGCTGACCCAGAAGCAACTCGAGGACATCGCCAAGGTGAAGATGCCCGACATCAACGCGAACGACATCGACGCGGCCAAGAAAATCATTGCCGGAACGGCGCGCTCGATGGGCGTGGAGGTGGAGTAATGCCGCAGCATCACGGAAAGCGTTACAAGAACCTCGAGGCCAACTTCGACAAGAAGACGCTCTATACACCGGCCGAAGCGATCGGCTTCGTCAAGAAGAACGCGAACGCCAAGTTCAACGAGACAGTCGAGATCCACATTCGCCTGGGCGTCGATCCGAAGAAGAGCGATCAGAACGTGCGCGGCACGGTGCTCTTGCCGCACGGCACGGGCCGTACGGTCCGCGTGATCGCGTTCGCCAAGGGCGACAATGCGAAGGCCGCACAAGAGGCCGGCGCCGACATCGTCGGCGATCAGGATCTGATCGACAAGCTCAAGGCGGGCTTCACCGACTTCGACGTCGCAGTTGCGACGCCGGACATGATGGCGCAGGTCGGTAAGGAACTCGGGCGCATCCTCGCGCAGAAGATGCCCAACCCGAAGGCCGGCACCGTCTCGGCGAACATCGCCGGCGCGATTCGCGACATCAAGGCCGGTAAGGTCGAGTACCGTCTCGATAAGGCCGCGATCATTCACACGATCGTCGGCAAGGCGCAGTTCGACGAGGCGCAGTTGCTCGAGAACGTCAGCGCGCTGCTGGACGCGATCGTGCGAGCCAAACCGGCCGCCGCCAAGGGGACTTACTTGCGGAGCGTGACGCTCACGAGCACGATGGGGCCCGGCGTAAAGGTCGATCCGAACCGCGTCAAAGCCACCGCATAGCGCGCAAGGCCCAACCTCCAGAACCTCGCCGGGCGACCGGCGGGGTTTTTCGTTCCTAATGGGTCCAGAATTCCGCAGTTGACGCGCAAGCAAGTTTGCGGTAAGTAAATCACTAGGGATTTAGGGTGTGATTTGCCCCAATTTTGGGAGTGTGATGCGAGAATTGGACCAGAGTCAACAAAATCGAGGCCAACGCGGCGAGTGGTCGGCGGCCGACGCGCATAACAACGCGATGGCGCTCAGCATTGGTGAGGTCGTTCGTGGCCTCGTGGATCTACTCGGAGCAACCGCCGTGGCCGCCATCGGGGGCGTCGGCGAGACCCGCGCGGTCGCGCAATGGGGCAACGGCCGCATGCCGCAGCGCCCAAACGTCTTACGATTTGCCCTGCAGGTTGGAACCATGATCCTAAGCACGAAGGATCCCGACATCGTTCGCGCTTGGTTCCACGGGAGCAATCCGTACCTCGCGGACCGCGTTCCCCTCGTGATGCTTCGAGACGAACCCCTAGCCGAAATCCAAGTCGAAATGATGGCCGCCGCGCGAGCTTTTGCATCGCGCTAGTGCGCCAATTACAAGGCCCAACACCAGGTTGTTTTGACTCTTAATGTTGAGCTAGGCTATGAATGTGGTTGACATGGGTGAGTGGGGCACGGCCCTGATGGTTCATGAGTCGCTGCCCTGGGCGGAAGTTCTAGCGGTAAGCGGCGAGCTCGATCTCGCGGTCGTCCCGCAGTTCGGGTCGGCGCTCGACGAGCTATTACGCGGGAGCCTTCCAGTGGTACTTGATCTCTCGGGATGCTCGTACCTCGATTCGACGATCCTGCGCGTGCTGGTTGGCGCGTCGAACAGCTCGCCGAATCGTTTCGCGATGGTCGTTCCGGAGGAGGCTCGCATTCGCCGGGTCTTCCAGATTGCTGGTCTCGAGACGACGTTGCCGATTGGCGCATCGCGCGAGAACTTGCAGCTCCAGTTCGCGAAGACTTCCTAAGCAGCGCAGCCAACTTCCTCCGGGTGAGTTTGGCCTGGAACACGCGCCGCCGGCGCAAGCAAGAGCGCTTGGCGCGCATCTCGGCCCTCGTCCAGGATGGACGCTTTGCGACAAGTGACGCGGCCGCCGTCCTGCAAGAGCTCATCGAGCCGGGCGATCGGGTCTGTCTCGAGGGCAACAATCAAAAGCAAGCCGACTTTCTTTCGCGCGTGCTTGCGACCGTCGACCCCGAGCGAATCCACGATCTCCATCTGCTGATCTCGGTGATCGGACGCCCCGAGCACATCGCGCTGTTCGAACGTGGCATCGCTTCGCACGTCGATTTCTCGTATTCCGGTCCGCAGTCACTACGGCTTGCGCAGCAAGTTGCCGATGGGCGCGTGCGGATCGGCGCGATCCATACGTATCTCGAGCTCTTCGCGCGCTACTTCGTTGATCTCACGCCCGATATCGCGCTCATTGCCGCCGACGAGGCGGATGCCGACGGGAATCTGTACACCGGCCCTAACACGGAAGAGACCCCGACTATCGTTGAAGCGACCGCGTTTCGCGACGGCATCGTCATCGCGCAAGTCAACCGCATAGTCGATCGCTGCACGCGCGTGGATATTCCCGGAGACTGGGTCGATCTGGTCGTCGTTGCCGACCGCCCGTACGAGATCGAGCCGCTCTTTACGCGCGACCCGGAACTGATCGACGACGTGCAGGTCCTCATGGCGATGCTCGTTGTGCGCGGCATCTACGAACGCCATCGCGTGCGCAGCCTCAATCACGGCATCGGCTTTGACACTGCCGCGATCGAGTTGATTTTACCGACCTATGGCGAGCGCTTGGGCTTACGCGGTGAGGTTTGCACGCACTGGGTGCTCAATCCGCATCCAACGCTGATTCCCGCCATCGAGAGTGGCTGGGTCCGCAGCGTGCATTGCTACGGGGGCGAGCTGGGCATGGAGCGATACGTTGCGGCGCGGCCCGACGTGTTCTTTACCGGCCGCGACGGATCGCTGCGCTCGAATCGCGCGTTCTGCCAGGCCGCCGGCCTCTACGCGACCGATCTCTTTATCGGATCGACGCTGCAGATCGATCGCGACGCGAACTCATCGACGGCGACGCTCGGGCGCATCGCCGGATTCGGCGGCGCACCCAATCTCGGGAGCGATCCACGGGGCCGCCGGCACTCGAGCGTGCCGTGGCTCGAGATGACGTCATCAGATGAAGAGGTGCGCCGCGGGCGCAAGATCGTCGTGCAACTCGTGGAGACGTTTCAGGAGAGCGGCGTTCCGACGTTCGTCGAGCGGCTCGACGCCGTCGAACTCGGCCGCAGCGCCGGGTTGCCGCTCGCGCCGGTGATGATCTACGGGGACGACGTAACCCACGTGGTCACCGAAGAGGGCATCGCCTACCTGTATCGTGCACGCGACATCGACGAGCGCCGAGCCGCGCTGGCCGCAATTGCCGGCGTGACCAAAATTGGTCTTGGTGCCGACGAGCAGCGCACGCAAGCGCTGCGCGCCGCCGGCGTGGTCGCGTTCCCCGAGGATTTGGGCGTGCGGCGTAACGAGGCGAATCGTACCCTGCTCGCGGCGCGTTCGGTGCGCGAATTGGTCGAATGGTCAGGCGGACTCTACGATCCGCCCAAACGCTTTCGGAGTTGGTGATGATTGAGACGCTGACGTATGAGTTTCCCGCGACCCAATCCGTCGAGCATCGCTCGCACGTCGGCGTCGTGGCCTCGGGCAACTGCGAAATTCTGCTCGAGCCGGCTTCGGATGGCCGCTCCGCCGTAGTCGTGCGCACCAGCGTGAACGGATTCGGCGGGACGTGGCAGGCCGTGCTCGGGCGCTTCTTTGTACGCAATCCGGTCGCGGTGCAGATCGAGATCAACGACTTCGGCGCAACGCCCGCGGTGGTTGCGCTGCGCTTGGAACAGGCCTTGGAGAGCGCACGATGACCACGATGCTCTTGACCGAGTCGTTCGCGGAGCGCGGTGCGCGTGAACGTGCGCGTGCGCTGCTCGATCCCCAGAGTTTTCGCGAGCTGATTGGGCCCTTCGAACGGATTGCTTCGCCGTACCTGGCGGCGCAAGGCGTGGTGCCCCAATCGGATGACGGCACGGTGGTGGCGCGCGGAACGATCGGTGGCGTACGCGCCTGCGTCGTCGCGACCGATGGCCGATTTCTCGGCGGATCGATCGGCGAGATCGGCGGTGCAAAGATTGCCGGCGCGCTGGAGCTCGCGCGGCGCGATGCGCAGCGCGGCACACCGACGCGCACGGTGCTGGCGCTGGATACCGGCGGCATCCGCTTGCAAGAAGCCAACCTCGGCATTCTCGCCGTCTCCGAGATCTGCGATGCGATTGTTGCGCTGCGCGAATTGATGCCCGTCGTCGCGGTGATCGCCGGACGCGTCGGCGTCTATGGCGGCCTGTCGCTCTCGACCGCGCTTTGCAGCGAAATCATCGTGAGCGAAGGCGCGCGTGTGGGTCTCAATGGTCCCGACGTCGTTGAAACCGAGTCGGGAATCGAGGAGATGGATTCGTCAGATCGTCCGTTGATTTGGCGCGTCACCGGGGGCCGGCTTCGCTTCCGGCAAGGCTTCGCAACCGAACTCGTGAGCGACGACGTCCCCGCGATACGTGGCGCGATCGAGCGTGCCTTTGAAGCCCCAAACGAACTCGGCCCGCTGATTGCGCAAGCTTTTCCCGATCCGCGCCTCGCACGCGATGCGTTCTTGCGTGCGATGGAGATACAACCATGAGCGCCAGCGTGCGCGGACGCGCGTGGTTCGAACGGTTGACTGGTAAGGCGCGGGCCGTCGCCGGGTTGCCGCCATCGGTACTCGCGGCCGACACATCGATCGACGGGCATGCGGTGCGCGCGATCGCCGTCGTCCCCGATCCGTCAGCGCGCTTCGAGCGCGCGCGCAACGGTGAGATGGGCATCGACGAAGGTTTTGGCGTCGCGGCCGCCGTGAACGGAACGCCGCCGGGAAGCGCGATTCTTGCGATCGTCGACGTGCCTGGCCAGGCGTTCGGGATTCGCGAAGAGGCGGTCGGGTTGCAGCGCGCGCTCGCGGCGTCGACGCAGGCGTACATCCGTGCACGGCGCAGCGGGCATCCGGTGCTAACGCTCGTCGTCGGCAAGGCGATTTCCGGCGCATTTCTCGCGCACGGATTGCAGGGCGGGTGGATCGGTGCGCTCGACGATGCCGGGATCGAAATCCACGTGATGTCCGAGGCCGCGGTTGCGCGCGTGACTCGGATGGAGCGCGACGATTTGACGCGCGTCGCGAAGGAGATTCCGGCGACGGCGCGCGACATTCGCACGTTCGCGACCTTTGGAGGCGTCGATCGTATCTTTGCGGTGAGCGATCCCAATGCGCCGAGCGAGGCCGATATTGCCGAAGTAGCGCGTGCGCTCGCCGACGTCTTGCGCACGCCGGAAATCGGTTGTCGCAATCCGCGCGACCGGCTCGATGTCCCGGCCGCGTTGCAAACGCGTGCGCTCGCTCGCCGCGTGCGCGAGGAATTGCAGGCACAGTGGGATGCCTGAGCGTCCGCGCCCGCACGATCTCGTCCGGCTAACGCCACGCGCCGTTGCGCGGATCGAATCGGATGCGCCGGCGTGGACTGTGGGGAGTCTACGGCGAGCACCGTGGGCAGCCGTGCGACGCGCGCACGTTACCGGCGGGTTGGCAATCGGCATACGCGGCGCGCAACGTGACCAACGCTTCGCTACCGTCGTCCAGGTCGACGAAATCGCCGAGCGAGTAACCCCCGAGATGCTTAACGGCCGGTCGCCGGAACGGCATCATGACGCCTTTGATGCGCTCGCATCCGTCGCACGTGAAGCGCAATTGCACGGACTCGCCGTTGGCCCGATCGGCGCGGCCGGCTTTGAACTTGCAACCGGCGTTGCCGCACTGCACGAGCGCAGCGATCTCGACGTACTGGTGCGAACCCAGCCGGGGAACGCCGCATTGCCGTCGCTTGCGCACGCGATCGCCGCGTTGCCGGTGCGAGTCGACGTCGAAGTTGCATTCGCGAACGACTACGGCGCAGCATTGATCGAAGCGCTTCGTGGCGGCGATCTACTGGTCAAAACGCCCGGTGGTCCGCGGATCTTGCCGCCGTTTTCTGTAGCGCATGCGGCGGTGCAGGCGTTATGCGCCGAAGCGGAACTCACACCGAAGCCCGCGCTCGTCGACCGGCGCGGCAATGGTGCGCACGATGATCTGTCGCTGGAGTTGTTGCTGCGTTCGGCGCAGTCCTTAGCGTCCGCATTCGCCGGCGTCGAGGCCGCTGCGCGCGGCGCGCGGCCGGATGCGGCCTTGCGCGAGCGCCTCGGCGCGATCGGACGCGAGGCCGAGCAATCCATGCTGCGCGTAACCGGCGGCGTCAATACCCATCGCGGTGCGATTTGGTCGATCGGATTGCTCGTGGCGGCGCACGCAATGAGCGGCACGTGCGATCCGCGCACGCTCGCGCAAACCGCGGCGGAGCTAGCAGCATTGCCCGACGGAGAGCGCGGCGCGCTCCGCTCGCACGGCGAAGACGCGCGAGTTCGCTACGGCGTAGGTGGCGCGCCCGGCGAAGCGCAGGCCGGATTTCCGCACGTCGTGACGGTGGCACTGCCGGCGCTGCGCGCCGGTCGCGAGCGCGGCGCAACGGAAGCGATTGCACGCGTTGAGGCGCTCATGTCCATCATGAGTACGCTCGACGACACCTGCCTCTTACATCGTGGCGGTGAAGCGGCGTTACGCGCGGCGCAATCCGGTGCCGCGGCGGTACTCGACGCGGGCGGCCTGCGCACGCCACAAGGTGAGCGCGCCTTTGGCGCGCTGGAATCCGCGCTGCTCGCCCATAACGCGTCACCTGGTGGTGCGGCCGATCTGCTCGCCGCGACGCTCTTTCTCGATTCGATCGAGCGCGGTAGCTGGGCGTAGCGGAATCTCGTGCTGGCGTTGCTTTTCCCCGGGCAAGGGTCGCAATATCCGGACATGTTTGCGCGCATCGCAAGCGATCCGCTTGCCGCGCCAATATTCGACGAAGCCGACGCCGTTCTAGGGTATCCGACGCGAACGCGCGATGATGTTGTGTCGCTCGCGTCGACCGTCAATGTGCAACTTGGATTGCTGATCGCCGGCGTCGCATCGGCGCGCCTGCTCGAATTGCACGGCGCGCGTCCGGCTGCGGTTGCCGGACATTCCGTCGGCGGATTTGCGGCAGCAGTCGCCGCTGGGGCGATGCACTTTGCCGATGCGCTCTTCGCGGTTGCCGAGCGCGCACGCACGATGGCGCAGCTCTTTCCATCCGGATACGGCATGGGCGTGATCGCTGGGCTCCCGGAGAACACCGTCCGCGAGATCGTGCACAGCGTTGCGCACGACGGTGCGCCGGTCTACATCGCGAACGTCAATGCCCCAACCCAGTGCGTGATTGCGGGCGAGACGACGGCTCTCGGTGCGGCGCTTGAAGCAGGTGCCCACGCCGGCGCGCGACGCGCCGACCGGCTCGACGTGGCGGTGCCCTCGCACTGCCCGTTGCTCGTGCCGGTGCAGGTGCGGCTCGAAGAGGTGCTCGCTCAGATCGAGATTCGCGATCCGCGCATCACCTATGTCGGTAGCGTCGGTCCGCGCGTGATTCGCGACGCGCGCGGTCTGCGCGAGGACCTCGCTGCCGGCGTTGCGCACGAAGTGCGTTGGCACGATGCATCGACCATGCTCGTCGAGCTGGGCGTAACCACGACGATCGAAGCGATTCCCGGTCACGTTCTCACTGATCTCGCGCGCGCAACGTTTCCGCGCCTTCGCACGATCGCGCTCGACGATACCGGCGTGCCGTCTGCCGCGGCGGTCGCGCGCCGTGCCTGAGCTGCCGGACATCATGGCATACATCTATGCGCTCGAACCCCGGATCATCGGGCAGATGTTGGAACGCGTGCGCGTCGCCAAACCGTTTGTGCTCCGAACCGCGCAGCCGCCACTAAGCGCGACCGAAGGTCATCGCGTACGCGAGTTACGGCGCATCGGCAAACGTATCGCGATCGGCCTGGACAACGACCTGTGGCTCGTGCTCCATTTAATGATAGCGGGCCGGCTGCATTGGCGTCCCCCTCTCGCGACACTGGGCGGGCGCAACAGCTTGGCGGCGTTCGACTTTCCCGACGGTACGCTCGTTCTGACCGAAGCCGGCTCAAAGCATCGTGCTTGGCTGCGCGTCGAGAGCGGAGAAACGGCGCTGCGCGCACTCGATCCAGGCGGCATCGACGTGTTCGCAAGCAGTCTCGACCAGTTCCGAACGGCGCTGACGAAAGAAAATCGTACTCTGAAACGCGCCCTCACCGACCCGCACGTCGTCGACGGCATCGGCAACGCGTATTCCGACGAGATCTTGCACGCGGCGCAGCTTTCGCCGATCGCACTGACGCGCAAGCTCACCGGCGCGGAGTGGGTGCGTCTCTTTGCGGCGACGCAAATGACGCTGCAAAACTGGATCGCACGTCTGCGGGCCGAGGCTGACGCCGGCTTCCCGGAACACGTGACGGCGTTCCGGCCCGACTTTTCGGTCCATGGTCGCTTCGGCCAGCCGTGTCCGCAATGCGCGCGGCCAGTGCAGCGCATCCGCTATGCCGACAACGAGACGAACTATTGCGTCCAGTGCCAGACCGGGGGGAAGCTGCTCGCCGACCGCAGCCTCTCACGGCTGCTCAAAGCGGACTGGCCAAAGACCCTCGAGGAGCTAGAACAGCTGTAGCGGGCGGCCGAACCCTGGTGCTTGGGGGCCCGAGAAGGGGCTGGTATACCAAATACCATATCCCACTTTTCCCCGGAGGGCATGGGCATGGCGTTGGGTTTGGTCAGGCTCGAATCCGAAAGTTTCGCGCAGCGCGCGTACGCTGCGCTGCGCGCTGCTCTGCTCGAGATGAACATCTACGAGCACGCCGATCAAGATCTTCGTCTAGACGAACGTGACCTCGCGCAGCGGCTCGGTGTGAGCCGTACGCCGATTCGAGATGCGCTCGCCCGTCTCGAGCACGAAGGTCTGGTCGAGAGCGTGCCGCGCCGTGGCTACTTTATCATGCGCAAGAGCCGCGACGAACTTGTCGAGATCATCCACGTGTGGGCCGCGCTTGAAAGTATGGCAGCGCGCCTCATTACGCGGCACGCTGCCGGCGACGAGATCGCTTCACTGCGCGCGATCTTTGCAACGTTCGAAAACGGTGAATTGGCCGCCAAACTCGATGAGTATTCCGATGCCAATTTGGCGTTTCACGCGCGCATCATCGAGCTGGCCGGTTCGTCCACGCTCTCGCGGATGGCCGAAACGCTGATGATTCACGTTCGTTCGATCCGGCACCGGACGATCTCTGAAGAGAATCGCTTCGAGCGCTCGATGGTCGATCACATGCAGATTATTCAGGCACTGGAGGCGCGCGACGGTGAGCTCGCCGAGCAGCTGGTGCGCGAACACGCGTTAGGCTTAGCGGCGCACGTCGCCGCGCACGTTCACGATATTTGATCACTCCCGTTGAAAGGGTCGTCCATGGCGAAAATGCTTTCGGTTCCAAGTAAACCCGCGGTCGAGGTCACCGCATCCGAGAAAAAGCTCTCGGGCGGACATCTCGTCGCGAAAGCGCTGAAGTCTGAAGGTGTCGATACGATCTTCACGCTCTGCGGCGGCCACATCATCGACATCTATGACGGCTGCATCGACGAAGGCATCAAGATCATCGATGTGCGTCACGAGCAAGTGGCGGCGCATGCCGCCGACGGCTATGCGCGCATGACCGGCAACCTCGGTTGCGCGGTCGTCACGGCCGGCCCGGGCACGACCAATGCGATTACCGGTGTGGCCAATGCATTTCGCGCCGAGAGTCCGATGCTGCTCATCGGCGGGCAAGCAGGGCTTGCGCAGCATCGTATGGGTGGCCTTCAGGATCTGCCGCACGTCGAGATGTTGCGACCGATCACCAAATTCGCAACGAGTGTGCCCACGACGCTGCGCGTCGCGGACTTCGTGTCGATGGCTGCGCGCGAGGCCTTCAATGGTTCGTTCGGCCCGGTTTACCTCGAGATTCCCCGCACGGTACTCGATCATGAGATCGAGCCGGATAGGGCCGTGATCCCACAACCCGGCCATTACCGCGCATCGACGAAGAGCGTCGGCGATCCCAACGACATCCAGCGGCTCGCCGATATCTTGTCATCGTCGACCAAGCCGTGCGTGCTGCTCGGCCAGCAAGTGTGGACGTGCGGCGCCTCAGAGACGGCGCGCGAATTCGTCGAGCGGCTCAACATCCCCGCGTTTATGAACGGTGCCGGTCGCGGCACGCTGCCGCCCGATCATCCGCTGAATTTCCAACTCACGCGTCGGGACGCATTCGAAGCCGCCGACGTCATCGTGGTGGTCGGTACGCCGTTCGATTTCCGTTTGCGCTACGGCAAGAGCCTCAAGGCCAAGACCGTCGTGCAGATCGATATGTCGTACGCAACCGTCGGCCGGAATCGTGACGTCGATTTGGGCCTGGTCGGTGACGTCGGCGTGATCCTCGCCGCGGTCACGCACGCAGCCGGCGGCAACAAGGACGCCGCGACGGCGCGTAACGCCTGGGTCGCGATGTTGCGCGGAAAAGAAAACGCTGCGGTCGAGGCGCGCTTGCCGAAGCTGCGCAGCGACGCGCGTCCAATTCATCCGTATCGCCTGGCCTACGAGATCGACAACTTCCTTACCGACAACTCGATTTTCGTCGGCGACGGCGGTGACGTGGTTACCTTTGCCGGTAACGTTGTGCGGCCGAAGGGGCCGGGACTGTGGATGGATCCCGGTCCGCTGGGAACACTCGGCGTCGGCACCGGCTTCGCCATGGCAGCGAAGCTCGCGCATCCGTCGCGCGAAGTCGTGGCACTCTTCGGCGACGGCTCGTTCGCGATGACCGGTTTCGATATGCAAACCGCGGTGCGCTTCGGGTTGCCGTATATCGCGATCGTCGGGAACAACAGTTACATGAATCAGATTCGCTGCGGTCAGATCCAGAAATACGGCAAAGAACGCGGTGACGTCGGAAACTACCTGGGCGACGTGGACTTCGAGAAGTTCGCCGATATGCTCGGCTTCTATGGCGAGGCCGTGCGCGAGCCGGAGCAGATTCGTCCTGCGCTCGAACGTGCACGCGAGGCCGGCACGTGCGCGATCATCAACGTCTGGCTCGACCCCGATGCCTACGCTCCCGGCACCGAAAACCAAACGATGTACAAATGATCGCACAACAAACGAAAAAAGCCCTCGACGGCGTTCGCATTTTGGACATGACGCATGTCCAATCCGGACCGTCTTGTACCCAAATCCTCGCGTGGCTCGGCGCCGACGTGATCAAAGTCGAGCTGCCCGGACGTGGTGACATCACGCGCCAACAGCTGCGTGACATCCCCGACGTCGACAGCTTGTATTTTGCGATGCTCAACGGCAACAAACGTTCGTTGACGCTCAATACCAAGACGCCGCAAGGCAAGGAGATCTTCACCAAGCTCATCCGCGAGTGCGACGTTCTGGTGGAGAACTTCGGCCCGGGCGTGCTCGACCGTCAAGGTTTCTCATGGGAGAAAATCCGCGAACTCAATCCGCGGATGGTCTACACCTCGATCAAGGGCTTCGGACCGGGTCAGTACGCCGACGCAAAGGCCTATGAACCGGTCGCCCAAGCGATGGGTGGATCGATGAGCACGACCGGATGGGAGGACGGCCCGCCGCTCGTGACCGGCGCGCAGATCGGTGACTCGGGCACCGGCATCCATTCGGTTGCGGCGATTCTCGCCGCGCTGTACCAACGCGAGCACACGGGCGTCGGCCAGCGTGTCATGTGCACGATGCAGGATTCGGTGCTCAATCTGTGCCGCGTGAAGATGCGCGATCAGCAACGGCTGGCGAGCGGTCCGCTCCGCGAGTATCCCAACCGCACGTTCAACGGGGTCGTGCCGAGATCGGGCAACGCGTCGGGCGGCGGTCACCCGGGTTCGGCCCTGCGCTGCGCGCCGGGCGGTCCGAACGACTACGTCTATCTGATCGTTCAGCCGCAAATCTGGGAGGCGCTCTGTAACGAGATGGGAAGGCCGGAGCTCATCACCGATCCGAAATACGCAACGGCCGAGGCGCGCGTCCCGATCCTCGACGAGGTCTTCGGCATCATCGAAAAATGGACGCAGAAGTACAACAAATACGAAGTGCTGGAGCGCTGCAACGCGCTCGATATTCCTTGTGGACCGGTCTTGGCCACGAAAGAACTGCTCGAAGACGAGTCGCTGCGGGCGCGCGGGATGATTGCCGCGGTCGAGCATCCGCAGCGCGGAACCTACTACACCGTCGGTTGTCCACTCACACTTTCTGATTCGCCGGTGGAATACCGCCGGGCGCCGCTGCTCGGCGAGCACAACGAAGAACTGTTAAAGGAACTCATGGGCTATGATGCAGCGCAGGTCGAGAACCTGCGCGCGGAAGGGGTAATCTGATCATGGCAATTGCCGCAACACCGCGTCCGGCGATCCGCATTCCACAAACGAAGCTGCTCATCGACGGCAAATTTGTCGACGCCGTCTCGGGCGAGACGTTTGAAACGCGCAACCCGGCCACCGAAGAAATCATTGCTCACGTGGCGTCCGCTGGGGCCGAAGATACGGCGATTGCCGTAAAGGCGGCGCGCGCGGCACTCGAGCAAGGCCCGTGGGGCACGATGCGTGCCGCCGATCGCGCGCGCATCATGAACCGTTTTGCCGCAGTGATTCGCGAGCACCAAGACGAGATCGTTATGCTCGAATCGCTCGACGGCGGCAAACCGATCAGCTCGGTTCGGCGTCAGGACTACCCGGCGATGCTCGATTGCATCGAATACTACGCCGGCTGGCCCGACAAGATCACCGGCGACGTGGTGCCGGTGCGCCCCGATGCACTGACCTACATCGCACGCGTTCCGGTCGGCGTCGTCGGCGCGATCGTACCGTGGAACTTCCCGCTGATGAATTCGATGTGGAAGATTGCACCGGCGCTTGCGTGCGGGTGCACGATCGTGATGAAGCCCGCGACCGAAACACCGCTGACGGCATTACTGCTCGGCGAGCTTGCACTCGAGGCCGGCGTGCCGCCGGGCGTGCTCAACATCGTGCCGGGACCGGGATCGACCGCGGGGATGTCGATCGTGAGAAACCCCGACGTCGACAAGATCTCGTTTACCGGATCGCCCGCCGTCGGCAAACTGATCATGGAAAACGCGGCGCCGTTCGTAACGCGTCTGACCCTTGAGCTCGGCGGCAAGTCGCCGAACCTCATCTTCGAGGATGCCGACATCGACGCAGCGGTCAAAGGTTCGTCGGCCGGCATTTTCTTCAACAGCGGTCAGGTCTGTTCGGCCGGTTCGCGCATCCTCGTGCAAGAGAGCGTGTACGACGAGTTCTGCGAGCGCATGGTCGAACGGTCGAAGGGCCTCAAGATCGGCGATCCGCTCGACGAGAAGACCTACATGGGTCCGGTCATCTCGCAGAAGCAGATGAACACGATCATGGGTTACATCGAAGCCGGCAAGAGCGAAGGTGCAACGCTGAAATCCGGCGGCGATCGCGTCGGCACGAAGGGCTACTTCTTGGAGCCGACGGTCTTCACCAATGTCGACAACTCGATGAAGATCGCTCGCGAAGAGATCTTCGGCCCGGTGGCGGCCGTGATCCGCTTCAAAGATGAAGACGACGCGATTCGGATCGCGAACGATTCCGACTTCAGCCTCGCTGCCGGCGTCTGGACGAAGGACGTGGCGCGCGCGCACATCATGGCGCAGCGCTTGCACGCCGGCACGGTTTGGATCAACACCTACGGGCAGAGCGATACGCGCCTGCCGTGGGGCGGACTCGGTGGGGACTCCGGCATGGGTCGCGACCTCGGTGAGACCGCGCTCGATAACTACACCGACAAGAAGACGATCTGGGTCAATCTGCGTCGCTAATGAGAAAGGGTGTGATCAATGGCCGCTCAGTCCACTTCCTCTAGCGCGGCGATGCCGCGAACAAGTCCGCTAGCTAATCCCTGGATCCAACTGGTGACAGGCATCATTTGCATGGCGACGGTCGCGAACTTGCAATACGGCTGGACGTTTTTCGTCGAACCGATCAACGCGTCTACCGGCTGGAAGATATCGGCGATCCAAGTTTCATTCACATTGTTCGTGCTGGTCGAAACGTGGCTCGTTCCGTTCGAAGCGGCGCTTGTCGACCGGTACGGTCCGCGCCGCATCGTATTGGCCGGCGGTGTCTTCGCCGCTCTCGGGTGGGTCGTCAATTCGTTCGCGACCTCGCTCGAGATGCTCTATGCGGGGAGCATCATCGCCGGCATCGGCGCGGGGATCGTCTACGGCACCTGTGTCGGCAATGCGTTGAAATGGTTTGCCGGAAAGCGCGGGCTCGCAGCCGGTTTGACTGCGGGGGGATTTGGCGCCGGCGCGGCGTTGACGGTCATCCCGCTCGCCAAGATGGTTGCAACCAACTGGCAACAGGCGTTTTTGGTCTTCGGTCTCATCCAGGGCGCAATCGTCGTAATTGCGTCTTTCATTCTCGTAACGCCGCCGGCAACGACCGTTAAGGAAGCCCGGCCGCCAAAGGTATTGCAGGGCAACCGCGACTACACGCCCGGCGAGACGTTGCGCTCGCCAATCTTCTGGGTGATGTACGTCATGTTCACGCTCGTTGCGGCCGGCGGGTTGATGGCGGTCGCGCAGCTCGGTCCAATCGCAAAGGACTTCGGTATCGCAAAAGCTCCCGTGACAATCTTCGGCATCACGATGGTTACGCTCACCTACACGGTCGCGCTCAACAATCTCGTTAACGGCTTCACGCGGCCGTTTCTCGGCTGGGTCTCGGATAATATTGGGCGTGAGCTTACGCTCTTCATCGCCTTCATGCTCGAAGGTATAGGTATCTTCGCGCTGATGGAGTTCGGGCACTCACCCGTTTCGTTCGTGTTACTCTCGGGCGTCGTGTTCTTCGCATGGGGCGAGATCTTCAGCATCTTCCCGGCGACGACGCGCGATCAGTTCGGGCAAAAGTACGCCACGACCAACTACGGCATGCTCTATACAGCGAAGGGAACAGGCTCGCTAATCGTGCCGCTTGCCAGCGTGCTGACCGCATTGTCGGGGAGTTGGACGCTCGCGCTCTCGGTCGCCGCGGTTTTCAGCATCGTCGCGGCGCTACTCGCGATTGGCGTGCTAAGGCCGTTGCGGATCATGGAAGATCGCAAGCCGCCGACCGCGCCGTCGTCGGTAAGCTAGTCGAGAAGTTCGACGACACCCGACTGGAGGTCGTAGAGCATTGCAGCGACGCGCAGCTTACCGCGCGTCGCTGCAACGCGTAGCAGCGGCGATCGCCGAAGTAAGGCCAACCGCGCTGCGCGCGTATTGCAGGCAACTGCGGCCGGCCACCATGCGCCGTCTGCGGTGCGCGTGTCGGCAGCAATCGGCGCGATCGCTTCGGCCAGCAGCTGGATGTGGCCGGGGAACACCGTGCCGGATTCGACTAGCGACATCGCGGCGCGCACTGCGCCGCAACTCGAATGCCCCAGGACAACCACCAGCGAACTCCCGAGCACCTCGACGGCATACTCGATCGAACCCAAGCCTTCGGCGGTGACGATGTTGCCGGCCAGCCGGATCACGAACAGTTCACCCGGCCCCTGATCGAAAACCGTCTCGACCGGCACGCGCGAGTCCGAACACCCCAGGACCGCGGCAAACGGCTGTTGTGCGTCGGCTAGCGCGATCCGATCGGCGGAAGCGGCCGCCGCCTCCGGGCGACCCTGTGCAAAGCGGTGGTTCCCTTCGAGCAGGCGAGCGAGCGCGGCATCGGGATCGGCCGGGTGCATGGTCCTCCGGTTGCGCCTGAGGGGCGCGGTGTGATAGTCTACCCCTTGGCTCCGAAGACCGTAGGGCTGCCCGCAAGGCAGTTAATTGAGGGGTTAGCTAAAACCTAGGACGAGCGCGAAGCGCCGTCCGGGTTTGAGCGAAGCTCAAACCCTACCGAGGCGCGCAACTGAGATCTCCCGCAGCGTTTGCTGTTTGGCTTTCTTCAAGCGCCCTCCGGACGGATGGAGCGCTTTTTAGTTACTCGGGGATCCGCGCCGCGAAGTCGGCGTGGGGGGGCGCGCAGTCGAGTTTCCGGCGCGAAGTGCCGGAAGCGAGGCGAAGCGCCAGGCATCGCGCGAAAGTGCGATGCCCCTTTTAAAGAAAGCGACACAAACGTCAATGCCAACCGCACGTAAGGAACACGCGGTCCAAGAGTTGCGCGATCGGCTCGCCGATTCGCAGAACTTGTTCTTGACCGACTTTGCGGGCCTCACCGTCGAAGAGATCACGAAACTTCGCGGCGAGCTGCGCAAGGACGGCAGCACCTATGCCGTCGTCAAGAACACGCTCTTCAAAATTGCTGCCGGCGACGAAATCGCCAAGCAGCTGGATGCGTTTCTGGCCGGTCCGACCGGCATCGTTTTTGCAGGCACCGATCCGGTCGCGCCCGCCAAAGCGATCAAACAGTTCGCAGACGACAGCAAGAAGCTGGGCATCAAAGCAGCCTACATCGACGGTAAACTCGTCGATGCAAAGCAAGTCTTAGTCCTGGCCTCGCTGCCGCCGAAGATCGAGCTCATCGCCAAACTCGTTGGAACGCTCGCAAACCCGCTGCGCGGTCTCGTCACCGTGCTTTCGGGCAATCAGAGCGGTCTGGTCCGCGCACTCAATGCTATCCGCGAGCAAAAAGAAGCCGCGGGTTCGAACGCTTAAGGAGATTCATCTATCATGGCAGTTGCCGAACTCATCGATCAAATCGATAAACTCACCGTGCTCGAGCTCGCGGACCTCGTCAAGCAGCTCGAAGAGAAGTATGGCGTCTCCGCTGCGGCCCCGGTCGCAATGGCTGCGGGCCCGGCTGCCGCAGCCGCCGCGCCGGCCGCGGAGAAGACCGAATTCGACGTGATCCTGTCTGAAGCGGGACCGGAGAAGATCAAAGTCATCAAGGCCGTGCGCGAACTCACGAGCCTGGGCCTCACCGAGGCCAAGGCGTTTGTGGAAAGCGCTCCCAAGGCCATCAAAGAAGGCGTCACCAAAGACGAAGCCGAGAGCGTCAAGAAGAAGCTCGAGGAAGCCGGCGCCAAGGTCGAGATCAAGTAGTCGATCCGATCTCCATCGTAGAAAGGTGGGAGCGCTTGCGCTCTCACCTTTTTTCTTTTCGCACGGATGGAGGCCTCATTGTCCGGTCAATTCGGTGTACCAGCGACGCAGCTGATTCTCTACGTTGTGCTGATCGCTTGGATTCTCTTTCGCGTCTCGCGGCCGCAACGCATCAGCGTCACGCGTATGTGGATCTGGGTCGGCATGTTGATGCTCTTGGCTGCGTTTGCCATTTACGGAAGCGCGGTCATGTTTCATCCGGCGGCGTGGGAAATCGTTGTTGCTGCGGTCCTGGGCCTTGTCATCGGCGTACCGCTGGGATTGTTGCGAGGGCACCATACGCAAGTCAGCGCGACCGAACGTCACGGGGTAATGCGCCTTGGCGCGTCGTGGATTACGGCGCTCATTTATCTTGCGGCGTTCGGCGGACGCTTCGCCGTTCGGCTGTTCTTGCCGCCGACCAGCGCGCTCGGTAATGTCGTGAGCGACGGACTGATTTTCTTTGCCATCGGCATCATTGGGGCCACGTACTACGCGGTCTACCGCAAATACGAGCAACTCGATCACGCAAATCCGGCGAGCGGTTGATGGATCCGACGGCGGAGCTGCGCGAACGGGACGAACTTTTGGATCGGCTACGCCCGTACGTCGACCAGGTCGGTCTGTGCGCGCTCACGCTCGAAAATGCTTCGGTTGCACTAGGTCTGCCTAGCGATACCGTGCACGAGTTTTTCCCAACCAAGGAAGATCTGATCGCGGCGCTGATCGCGCGCAACCGCATTCAGCTGCGTACCAAGTTTGCGAGCCTCGAGCCCTCGATATCCGCTGACGAGTTCCGCCGCGCGATGTGGGACTTCTATCGTGATACCGCAAGCGAATCGCGCTTGTTCTTTGAAGCGTATGGTCTCGCGCTTCACGACGAACACTACGGCGACTTCTTGCACGGGATCAACGACTGGCTCGGCTTGCTCAAAGACGCGCTCGTACGTCGCGGCGTCGCAAGCGACCGCGCCGAAGCGTTTGCAACGTTGAGCCTCGCGGTGTATCGCGGCGCGATGATGGACTTTTGCGCGACCGAAGAACGGGCACGCGTCAACGCGGCCATGGAACTCTGGTTCGAGGCGGCCAACTGGCTGACGTGACGATGCGAAAACCCGCGTTGCTCTTCATCTTTGTGACCGTGCTATTGGATATGGTCGCGCTTGGGATCATCATCCCCGTGTTCAATCCGCTTGTGCTGAGTTTTACCCACGGAAATTACGCGAGCGCAGCGCTGCTCGCGGGCGTCATGTCGACGATCTTCGCGGCGATGCAGTTCTTCGTTTCGCCGATCCTTGGCACACTCTCGGATCGGGTTGGCCGGCGTCCCGTCGTGCTGCTCTCGAACCTCGGCACGTCGTTCGACTATGCAATTCTCGCGCTTGCGCCGACGCTGGGCTGGCTTTTTATCGGCCGAATCCTTTCGGGTGCGACGACCGCGAGCATCAGCGTCGCAAGCGCCTATATCGCGGATGTTACGCCCGAAGACAAACGCGCCGGCGCGTACGGCATGATCAGCGCCGCTTTCGGCGTCGGCTTCGTCGTTGGGCCGGTAATTGGTGGCATGCTTGGCGTATACGGTCTGCGGGTGCCGTTTTGGGTGGCGGGCGCTCTAAGTCTGCTGAATTTTCTGTACGGCCTCTTCGTGCTGCCCGAGTCGCTCGCGTTCGAGAACCGCAATGCCTTTTCGTGGAAGCGCGCAAATCCGCTCGGCTCGTTCAAAATGCTGCGACGCCACGCCGAGCTTTCGGGTCTCGCGGTCTCAAACTTGATCGGATACGTTGCGCACGACGCGCTCCCGCAGCTCTTTGTGCTCTACACCATGCTCGTGTTTGCGTGGACGTCGAGCACGATTGGCCTATCACTCGCCATCGTCGGCGTCTTTACGATTCTAATTTCAGCCTTCGTTATTCAGCCGGTCGTCAATCGCATCGGTGAGCGCCGCACCGTGCTGCTGGGTCTGCTTTTCGGCGCGGCCGGCTTCTGCATGTATGGCGGGAGTGAACTGCTTTTCTGGATTGCCATTCCGGTGAACATGCTCTGGATGATCGCCGGCTCGGCATCGCAGGCGTTGATGACGCGGCGCGTCGGAAAACAGGAACAGGGCGAGTTGCAGGGGGCAATAAGTATGCTGCGCAGTATGGGGACGCTACTTGGTCCGACGATTTTCACCGGCACGTTTGCCTATTCGATTAGCTCACTGCATGCGTGGCGTACACCGCAGGTCGCGTGGTACCTCGCGGGCGGAATGCTCGTCGTCGCTGCGGCCGTAGCGTGGAAGGTCACGAGTCCGAGCGACGACGTCCGGGAACCCGTCGACCGCACGGCGGCGCTGGAAGAGAGCCTGGTTGCCGAAATGCCGGTTGCGGAATAAGGTGAGAAGATGAAGCTCCTACTCGAAATTTTGTTATCGATCATTCTGCACCCGATCGCCATGATCTTGATGTGGATCAATCTGGCCGCACGCAACGACATGTCGGGCGGCAAGAAGGTCATCTGGTTCATCGTCAGCATCGTCTGGGGCCTCGGTCCGATTCTGTACTGTCTCGTCGCCGAAGGCAGCCTCTGGTAAAAAAGAAGCGAGTACCCGATGAGGGTACTCGCATACCAGACCCTTAGTGGACTAAAAAGCCCACCAGCAAGAGCGCGACGATGTTGAGCACCTTGATCATCGGATTGATCGCTGGGCCCGCCGTGTCTTTATACGGATCGCCGACGGTATCACCGGTGACAGCGGCCTGATGCGCGATCGAGCCTTTGCCGCCGAGATGCCCGTCTTCGATGTACTTCTTGGCGTTGTCCCACGCGCCACCGCCGGTCGTCATCGAGATCGCGAGGAAGAGTCCGGTGACGATCGAGCCGACGAGAATGCCGCCCATGAGTTGCGCGGCCGTGTCGCCTTTGAGGATGTCGAACACGGCGAGGAGCACGACGATGATCGGTACGCCGACCGGAATGAGCGCCGGGACGATCATCTCTTTGAGCGCAGCCGCGGTAACGATGCTCACGGTTGTCGCGTAGTTTGGCTTCGCGGTGCCGTCCATGATGCCCGGAATCTCGCGGAACTGACGGCGGACCTCTTCGACGACCGCACCGGCAGCGCGTCCGACGGCTTGCATCGAAAGCGATCCGAATAGATACGGCAGCAAGCCGCCAATGAAGAGTCCCGAGAGCACGTAGGGATTGCCGATGGCAAAGAGATTGGTGACCATCGACGCACAATCTGCGCCACCACCACTTGCACCACACTTCGCTTTGATCAGCTCTTGCAAGAACGACGCGAAGAGCACGACTGCGGCTAGCGCAGCCGAGCCGATGGCGTAGCCCTTGGTCACGGCCTTGGTGGTGTTGCCGACCGCGTCGAGCGGGTCGGTGACATTGCGCACATCTTCGGGCATGTCGGCCATCTCGGCGATGCCGCCCGCATTATCGGTGATCGGACCGAACGAATCGATGGCGACGACGATGCCGGCAAGCGAAAGCATCGCCATAACCGCGATGCCGACGCCGTAGATTCCGGCGAGGCTGTAGCTCACGAGGATGCCGAGCACGATCACGATTGCCGGTAGCGCAGTTCCTTGCATCGAGACCGCAAGACCGGCGATGATGTTGGTCGCGTGGCCCGTTACAGAGGCTTGCGCGATGCTTCGAACCGGCGCAAACTGCGTGCCGGTATAGTACTCGGTGATGACGGTGATGAGACCGGTGATAACCACGCCAACGACCGCACAGAAGAAGATGCTCGTACCGTTGACGAGATCCGAACCGGCAAACTCTTGTTGCGTTACGAACCAGAAGCCGATCAACGCAAGCACGCCGGCAACGATCATCCCGTTGTACAGCGAGCCCATGATCCGCGACTTCGAGACCTTTCCAAGACCAACGACCCACGAGCCGATGATCGACGCGACAATCGAGACCGCGCCAAGTACGAGCGGAAACGTCGTCGCACCGGGAAGTTTGTCGCCGAAGAGCAGATTGCCGAGCAACATCGCGGCGACCGTCGTCACGCAGTACGTTTCGAACAAGTCGGCGGCCATGCCGGCGCAGTCGCCCACGTTGTCGCCGACGTTATCGGCGATGACCGCTGGATTGCGCGGATCATCTTCGGGAATACCCGCTTCCACTTTGCCGACGAGATCGGCGCCGACGTCGGCGGCCTTGGTGTAGATGCCGCCGCCCAAACGGGCGAAGACCGAGATCAGCGAGCACCCGAACGCGAGACCGATCATCGCGCCCAGCGTTCTGCTGGTGTCGCCGGCGTTGATGTTTTGCAGGATCGCGAAGTAGCCAGAGACGGCCAGCAACCCCAAGCCCACGACGAGCATACCGGTGACGGTGCCGCCGCGGAACGCCACGTTGAGCGCTGGACCCAGCCCGCGGCGTGCTGCCTCAGCGGTGCGAACGTTCGCCCGTACCGAGACGATCATGCCGATGAAGCCAGCCGCGCCCGAAAGAATCGCGCCGATGAGGAAGCCGACCGCGGCCTCGGGGCCAAGTGGCCGTGCGACGAAGATCAGGATCGCCAGGACGACCGCGACGATTGCGATCGTGCCATATTGGCGCTTGAGGAAGGCCATGGCGCCCTCTTGGATCGCCGCAGCGATCTCTTTCATACGGGCGTTGCCGTCCGGTTGACCGAGCACCCAGAAGGTGAGCACGATGCCATAGAGCACCGCCAGCGCACCACCGATTAGCCCGGCCCAAATTGCGTATTGTGCCGTCATGTAGGTTCCTTGAGGAAGCAGCAGTGCGGCGCCCGAGGGGCGCCGCTTAATCTAGGGCGGTACTGCGGGGGCCGCCCTAGTCCTTCTCTTTAAAGCGCTGATAGGAGTCGACAATCTCGCGGCGCGCCGAGGCGGCGTCGCGCCACGAGCCGACGCGCGTCTGCTTCCCTTCAAGCGCTTTGTAGGTTTCGAAAAAGTGCGAAATCTTGCGCAGCTGGTGCGGAAAGATCTGGGTGTAGTTGTGGACCTCGTCGTATAACGGCTCGCCGACGGGCACCGCCAAAATCTTGTCGTCCTGTTTGTCGCCGTCGACCATCTCGAGCAGACCGATCGGACGCGCTGCAACCAAACAGCCCGGGAAGGTCGGCTCGATCGCGAGGACGAGCACGTCGAGCGGATCGCCGTCGAGAGCGAGCGTCTGCGGCGCGAAGCCGTAATCACCGGGATAATACACTGCCGAATGCAACGCGCGATCGAGGCGAAAGATGTCGAGCGCCTTGTCGTACTCGTACTTGTTTCGCGATCCTTCCGGAATCTCGACCACGACGTTGATCTCGTCGGGCTGCCGCTCGCCAAGCGGCAATAGTAAATAATTACGGGGATCCGGTAGGCTCATGGGGCGCAGGGTGTTCTCCCCGCCTCCACCAAGGACCTCGACATGGTGGAGGAGACCGAGTTTCTCGTCATCGGCGCCGGGCCGGCCGGCGCGACCGCGGCTCGCGAAGCTGCACGCGCGGGCATCGAAACCGTCGTGCTCGAGAAGGACGCGGTTGTCGGCGTGAAGCGCGTCTGCGCGGCCGGGTTGCGCCCGGGCTTTTGCGCGACATTCGACCTTCCGCGCGAGCTCGTACACTGCGATACGCCGCGCCTTGCGCTGTTTGATGCGGCGGGACGCGAACACGAAATCTTCTTTGGGCCGGGCCACACCACCACCCGTGAGGAACTCGACGGCGAGATCGCGCGCCGCGCGCAGCACGAAGGCGCCGCAATCCGCACGCAAGCGCTGTGGCGTTCCTTCGAGCGTGATGGTACGCGAACGCTGCTCGAATACGCCGACTTACGCACCGGCGAGCGCCGGCGCATTCGTGCGCGTAACGTATTTTTCGCACAGGGCGCGACGGCGCGGTTCGACGCAGCTTTTGCCGATCCGCGTTGGGGTGACGGGCTGATGACCACGCTGCAGTACCGCGTCTACCTCGATCGGCCCGCGCTTGCGATCGCCTATCGCACCCTCGAGCTTCATTACTATGCGGCGCAGGACGGGCGCCAAATCGTCGCGTGGATGTTCCCCAAGCGCGATCACCTCGCGATTGGCCTCGGCTTGGTCGGTAAGCTCGACGGCAAGCGCCTGCGCGAGGAACTCGACGCATTCGCCGCACGCACGCGCGCGCGGCTGTGCGCGGCAGCCAACGTGACGCACGTAAAGGAAGAAGGTCATCTCCTCTACGGCGGTTGGCCACGTGCGGCGGTCGCAGCATCGGGAGCAATGGTCGGAGGGACGGCGGCTGGACTGGTCGATGCAACCAATGGCGAGGGGATCTTCGAGGCGGCGATGAGCGGCCGGCTCGCTGCGGCCGCCGTGGGCGAGCATCGCGAAGCGCCGCAGCGTGCGGCGCAGCAGTATGCCTTGCAACTTCGCGCCCGATTTCAGCGCCGTCTGGAACATCGGGTCCGCCTGATGCGCTACCTCGAGGCGCGTCCCGTCCGTTACGGACTCCTCTTCGATCAGCTTGCGGCAAGTACACGATTTGCCGGCGCGCTGCAGAAAGAGGATCACGAGCGGACGCCGTTCGACCGAATCGTCCTTTTGGTGCACGCGCTGCGATTTGGGGCGCGGGCATCGTTCGCTTAGGTGGCGAACGGGAGCCCCGTACGGATACGATTGCGTGTCGACTATTGTAATTTCGGAACACGAGTTTACTGCGTTGCGCGATCTGATTCGCGCGCGTTTTGGTATCTATTACGACGACACGAAGCAATTCTTGTTGCAGAGCCGGCTGCAGACGCGCTTGCTCAAGTGCCGCGTCAGCGATTTCGCCGGGTACCAGCGCTTTCTCGCCTCGTCGCCGGATCGCGAGGCTGAATGGAGCGAGCTCGCCTCCATCCTCTCGAACAACGAGACGTATTTCTTTCGCGAAAAATCGCAGCTCGAAGTGCTCGTGACCGACGTCCTCGATGAGTCGCTGCGCGCCGGCACGCCACTTCGCGTGTGGTCGTCGGCATCATCGACCGGCGAGGAGCCATACACGATTGCGATGATGTTGCACGAGACCCGCCGGGTAGCGCCCTCGAGCGTGCACCTTCGCGCGACCGATCTTTCGCCGCGCGCGCTCGAACGCGCGGCAACCGGCTTCTACCGGGAACTCTCGTTCCGGGCGACGCCGCCTGAGATGGTCCAAAAGTACTTCCGCCCGTTTGAAGGCGGTTTTTTCATCAACGACGAGATCAAGCACATGGCGGAGTTCTCTCGCCTGAATCTCATGGATGAGCACGCCGTTGCGTCGATGGGCACGTTCGACGCGATCCTTTGCCGTAACGTCTTGATCTATTTCGAAAAGCCTACGCAAAAGCGCGTGGTGGAGGCCTTTGCGAAGGCGCTGCGTCCGGGAGGATTTCTTTTTCTTGG
The DNA here is from genome assembly GCA_050015295.1 of Candidatus Aquilonibacter sp. Taxonomy (GTDB): domain Bacteria; phylum Vulcanimicrobiota; class Vulcanimicrobiia; order Vulcanimicrobiales; family Vulcanimicrobiaceae; genus Aquilonibacter. Next base: position 129,010 of record JBEKBR010000001.1, read on the forward strand.
ACACGCCGAATCGATCATGCGGGTAACCGATCGTTACGAACCGGTCGTGACACCCAAGGCGATTTACTACCGACGGAAGTGATGGGACCCTGTGGGACAGATTAACGTATTGGTTGTCGACGACTCGGCGTTCATGCGCCGAGCGATCGCGACCATTCTCGAGAATGAGCCGGACATGAACGTGATCGCCACTGCGCGCAGTGGTGAGGAAGCGATCAGCAAGGCGCTGCAGATGAATCCCGACGTGATCACGATGGACGTCGAAATGCCAGGGATGGGCGGTCTCGAAGCCGTGCGTCAAATCGTCGCGGATCACCGCATCCCGATCATCATGTGCAGTTCGCTCACGCGCGACGGCGCCGAGACGACGTTCCGGGCGCTTGAACTCGGCGCGGTTGATTTCATCGCCAAGCCCGATGCCGCGTACGTCAACATTACCGACGTTGCTCGCGATTTGGTTGCCAAGATTCGCGCCGTCTCGCGCCGCGGTGCGCAGCCGGCGCAACCGATCGTGCACGCGCCGCCGATCGAGGCTGCTCCGCGTATCATGGCGCCACCGCCGCCGCCCGCCGTCTTTCGGCCCCGGTCGACGTCGCAGTACGAAGTGGTTGCGATCGGCACCTCGACCGGCGGCCCGGTTGCGCTCTCGCACGTCATCCCGAAGTTGCCCGCTGATTTTCCGCTGCCGCTACTGATCGTCCAGCACATGCCGATGGGCTTCACGCGCCCGCTTGCCGATCGTTTGAACGCATCGAGCAAACTTGCCGTGCACGAGGCCGTCAATGGCATGATTTTAGAAGCCGGAACCGCGCTGGTTGTGCCGAGCGGGAAGCAAGCGGATTTGCGTCGCCGCGCCGGGGGAGAAACGGAGATACGCCTGGTCGACGACGACGGCACCTCGTTGCACGTTCCAAGCGTCGATCACATGACCGCGCAGGTTGCCGACGCCTTCGGCCGCGCGGCGATCGGCGTGATTCTCACCGGAATGGGCCAAGATGGCGTGCGAGGTTTACGGAAGCTTAAAGAACGTGGCGGCTACGTCGTCGGGCAAGACGAGGCAACGTGCGTCGTCTACGGGATGCCGCGAGCCGCAGCCAAGGAGGGCCTTGTGGATAGGGAAGTGCCGCTGGATGATATTTCACCAATTCTGGTAAGCCTCGCGGGGGTGGCAAAGTCTTAACCAGTTAGATGCAGAACGCTGACGCACCAAAGTAGGAGGGCGATGGTAGACTCTGAATACGAAATCGGGACGCGCGGGATGCGCGTCAACGGGGTTGCATGAAGCTGAGCCGTAGTCCACGCGTCTACGTTATCGGCGGTGTCGAACTCTCGCGAGAAGAGATCGTCCACAAGTATTTGCATCTGGTCAAATATGTGGCCGGTCGAATCTCAGTCAACCTTCCGCCGAACGTTGAGATCAACGATCTTATCAACGACGGGATTTTGGGCTTGATCGACGCCATCGAAAAATATGACGATGCTCGTGGGGTGAAGTTCGAGACCTACGCAATCACCCGAATCAACGGGGCTATTCTTGACGCCCTGCGTTCGCTTGATTGGGTGCCACGGGCGGTTCGCCAGCGGGCTCGCGAACTCGAGCGCACCTACCAGGAGCTCGAAGTCGAGCTTGGTCGCGCCCCAAGCGAAGCCGAGGTCGGTCAGCGCCTCGGGCTCTCCAAGAAAGAACTCGATCAACTAATCCAACGCGTGCGCGGAACGGCCGTCCTCTCACTCGAGGAATTTCTGCCCAACGAAAAAGGCTACGAGATTCCGCTCGTCGACACGTTACGCGACGACGATAACGACGTGATGAGCGAAGTCGAATCGCGCGAAGTGCACGCCGAGCTCGTCCGCGCGGTCGAGAACCTACCACCGCAAGAACGGACCGTGATCACGCTCTACTACTTCGAGGGCCAGACCCTCAAGGAGATCAAGGGCGCCCTGGGCGTGTCGGAGTCGCGTGTCTCGCAGATCCACGCGCAGGCAGTGATCCATCTGCGCCAGCGCCTGCGCGAACTGCGTGCGGACCTGGGCTACCGCGAAGACGATCCGACGATCAAGCAAAAATACTTGCGCAAGCCCGTCCCGAACCCCGAGGGTGCCGAAAATAAAGTAGAACGGACATTGCGGGGGGAAATAACGGAGCATGGCGATCCGTCCCGTGGATCTGCAACTGGCTTACCTGGCCGCCCCGCAAAACGCGGCCCAGGTTAGCGTCGCCCAGCAGGCCGCACAGAACGCCCAGGCGTCCGCTCAAGCCACCTTCGCTGCCCAAGTCCAGAAGCGCGAAGAGACCGTCAAAGAAGCCGAGAACGCCGACCGCACCTCGCTTCGGACTAACCCCGATGGCGGAAATGGCGGTGGCTACACGCCCGAGGAGCGCCAGCCGCGCCAAGAGCAAGACGCGCAGGAATCCCCGCTCGGACTTTCCGGCGAAGGCGAGCATTTCATCGACTTCACCGCGTAGAGGCGCGCGACGATGTCCGGTCTTGACCCGCTCGCCGCACTCGCTGCTCAAGCGGTCGCGAACGCGCAAGCGGCTATCAATGCGGCTACGCTTAGCCTCGGCGCCGATGTTGCTGCACTCCAAGACCAGATTAGCGTCGGCGATGTAATCGCCGCGACCGTGCTTCCGCCGCAGGGCGGTACCGATCTGCTCTCGTTTCTGGGACAAACCGTCGCGGCGCAAATTCCCCCGGGCATCAATCCGGGTGAGACGCTCTTGCTGCAAGTGACCGGCTTCACCAACTCCACCGTGACCGTGCAAAACCTAGGCGTGATCGACCCCGACAATCCGATTCCGACGGTCAACGTGGAACTAGCGCAGCCGCCCGTCGACGGCCCGCAGACCGCAGTGCTGACGACCCAAATCGCGCCGCCCTCCTCCGCTGCGGCCTCTGGGGCGCCCGTAACGGCGTCGCAGCCGGTTGCAATGCAGTTGCCTCCCGTGCTCGCGGCGCAGCCGGGGCCGAGCGTTGTGCCACCCGCAAACGTCGCGCCGACGGCCAACGTCGCGCCGCCCGCCAATGTCGCGCCGCCCGCCAATAATGTCGCGCCGCCGGCCAATGTCGCGCCGCCGCGCGAAGTTTTCGTCGCCGCTTCCGTGCGGCCGAATCTGGCCGAAAACGCACGCGCACTTGCCGGGCAGATCGAAGACGCGATTGCACGCAATGATGTGGAGGCGCGCCTGGCGGCGAATCGCGCGAGTTCGCCCGCGCCGCCTTCCGCCGCGTCCGCGTCGCCGCAGCCGACCACGGCAAAAAACACATCCGCGCCGCCGGCAACAACCAACGGTGCACAGCCGGCGTCGCGTTTTCCGGTTGCGCCGCCGATCGTGCGCCCCGCGGGCGCAGCAGGCGTGGCGGATGCACCGTCGAGCGTGGCGCCAACGCCGCGAGCGGTCACGCCGGCAACGCCTGAAGCGGCCTTGCTCACGCGCCTAGGCCTGCCTGTCTCAGCGGTGACGCTGGCCGCCGCGCGCCTGATCGGCACGGCGACGCAGAACGTCACCGCGACATACGCGCGTTTAGAGAGTCTACTGGCCAAACTCACGCCCGAGGATGCCGGAGTTCTGCGCTCGATGCTCGCGTTTGCCGGGCGCTTCGATCTGCGCAATACGCAGGCGTTGCCCGAGCAGATCGCCACCTTCATCTCCGACGTGCTCGACGGCGCAGAAGCCAAGATCGTGCAGGCCGTGCGCTTGTGGAGTCAACTCGATCTCGCGACGTCAACCGAGGAAACAACGCCGGAAGTCCCGAGTCAGGCGCAAACAGCGACGGCGGGCGCAACGCCGGCTGCGCTGCTCGCTGCACCGATCGCTGAAGAATTGACGCCGAACGTCGTCGGCGCGGCGGCGCAAGCGGCTGAACGTGTCGCGGCGATGGACTACGACGTAAAGTCGGCGATTCTCGCCATGATCGCCGGTACCGGGGCCAACGGATCGCCACAACTTGCCGGCGCGCTGCGCGAAGCATTGACTGCGACGACGGCGCTGCAGCTCAACGTCCTTGTGGCGCAGAACAACGACGCGCGCACGATCACCATTCCGCTGCCGGCATACTTTTACGAAGGTGGCGAACCGGTGCACTTGCAGATTTCACGCGATGCGCCCAAGAGCAAGAACCCGATGGACGCGGATAATTTCCATATCGCCTTCATCCTCGATACCAAGTCACTCGGCACGGTCGCAATCGATTTGCAAACCGTGGGACGCGCGGTAAGCGTCGACGTCAAGACGCAGGCCAATGTTGCCGCCGACCGCTTTCGATCGACGCTCGGTGACCTGCGCTCCCGCCTCGAGGGGCTGCACTATCGTATTTCGGCGATCGGCGCCGGTATTGCGCCGCCGTCGGGCGCGGAGTCGCCGCAAAGCGCGCGACCCTCTGCGCCGCCCGAGCGAAAATCGTTTTGGGACACGCGCGCGTGAGTCGCTTCTTCGACTTTCGCAAATCGGTATTCAAGCGGCCCGCGGCCGCGGCGCTCAAATGGGATCCCAAGGATTCCGAGCCGCCGGAAGTCATCGCGGTTGGGCGCGGCATCACCGCCGAGACGATCGTGCGCATCGCCAAAGAACGTGGGATTCCGCTCTATGAAGATGCGGGGCTAGTCGAAGCGCTAGCACGTTTGAACGTGACCGATTCGATTCCACGCGAACTCTATTCGGTCGTTGCCGAAGTGCTCGCCTACGTGTATCGCGTCGATGCCGCGTTTCGGGAGCGCGCCGGCTGACGTGTGGAAGAAGCAATTTCTTTCGAAGACGATGCGCGATCATAAAGATTGGATTCGTGAAGACCGGCTCTCGAAGATGGGCGGGGAACTGGTGATGCACCTCTCGGGGCGCACGTTCACTGTCGAGTTCATCGACGGCGTGGAGCCAACGCGTTACGTGATCGATCGCGAGCGCGCGTTCGACGAGCGTCGCTCGCGCGTCGACGATACTCTGTTCTCGCAGATCGTCGCGGCCTTGAAGATGGCGGCGCACGACTGTTTTGGTGGAACGGTGCATGCGTTTATGCCCTCGGCCGCCGTCTTCGAGATTCACTTTGCCTCCGGGCATGCGCCGTTCGGCGCCGGCCGGCGCGTCTTCATCGAGGGCCGGCTGGCCGACATCATGCGCGATCAAATCGGCAAGCCCAACGTCACCTTCGAATATCCGGTGCGCGTCGATGGCGCTGCGCCGCAATGGGTCAAGATGGAAGCCGCGACGATTACGGGTCTGGATCCCGTCGCCTAACATGCCGCTTTGGTTGCTGACCGGCGCGACCAATGGAGACGTCCTCATCGACGGCGACCGCATCGTAGCCCTCGGCGATCGTTCGTCGCTCGACGTTCCGTCCGGCGTAGAGCAAATCGATTGCACCGGTGCCACGATCGTTCCGGGCTTGTGCAACACGCACGTCCACTTCTTCGAGCGTAAATGGTCCGACGCGCGTGCAACGCCGAGCGAAGAGCTCGACGCGCAACTCGAAGACTTTACCCGTTACGGGTTCACCAGCGTGTTCGATTTGTCGTCGGCATGGGAGAACACGCGCGCGTTGCGCGATCGCATCGAACGCGGTGAGGTTTGCGGCCCGCGCATTCGCTCGACCGGCGAAGGTTTCGTTGCTCCGGATGGCTTGCCGCCACCGATCGTGATGACCGTCATGGGTCTCACGCCGACGCCGCTGCCGGAGATCGCCGATGCGCGCGCGGCGGTGCGAGCTGCCGACGCACTGATCGATGCCGGTGTCGATGGCGTTAAAGTCTTTCTCTCATCGAACTCAGGGCACGCCGTCGTTGATCCGGAAGCATTGCGCGCGATCGTCGAACGCGCGCACCACGCGAACAAACCCGTTTTCGTGCATCCTAACACCGCCGATGACATTACGATGGCGTTGCGCGCCGGCGTCGACGTACTCGCTCATACGACCCCACGCAGCGGCGCGTGGAGCAAAGAGATCCTCGCGGTCGCGCGCGAAGGGCGCGTCGCGCTCATTCCGACGCTTGCGCTTTGGAAGCACCTGATGCGCCACGATCGCCGCTCGATCCAGGAACGAATGGTGGCTACAGCGGTCGAGCAATTGCGCGCGTGGCGTGAGGCCGGCGGCGTGGTGCTGTTCGGAACCGATTATGGCGCGGTCGATGCCGATCCGCGCGACGAATACGCCTTGATGCAACGCGCGGGTATGACGGTCGACGAGATCGTCGCCTCGATGACCCGCGTACCAGCAGACTTTTTCGGAGAATCCGATCGCGGCCGCATCGCGGCGGGATACTGGGCCGATCTCGCGGCGGTCGACCCGGCCGATCCCGCAACAGCCCGGATCACCATAAAGGCTGGAGAGGTAGTCTACCGTGAGCGAGTGTAGCGAGCCACGGGCAAATACGAACAGGAGTTCGATGCTTGCCTCGTGAAGGAAGGGGTCCGTGAGCTGGTTTCAACGACTCCGGGGATCGCTAGGGAAGGCGCGCGACACGTTTGCCGCCGTCCAGAACCTCGGCCGCGCGCGCAAGCCGCTGACCGACGAGTTTTGGGAAGATCTCGAGGAGCTGCTCATCATGGGCGACTTCGGCGTTCCGACGACGGCGAAGATTATCGAGGGCCTCAAGACCGTCGCCAAGCAAGAAGCCTGGGCCACCACCGATCAAGCCGTCGCGCGCTTTCATCGCGACGTCGAGCGTTTCTTGACCCTCCCGAATCCCGAACTCCAACTGAGCGCGCAACCGCCGAGCGTCATTCTTGTCGTCGGCGTGAACGGTAGCGGCAAAACGACGACAATCGGTAAACTCGCGACGCGATTGCAGCACGAGGGCAAACGCGTGCTGCTCGTTGCCGGCGATACGTTTCGTGCCGCCGCAGCTGAACAGCTCGCGATTTGGGCCGATCGTGCCAAGAGCGATATCGTGCGGGGCGCCGAAGGCGCCGATCCCGCATCGGTGATCTTCGACGGGATCAAAGCCGGCAAGGCGCGCGGCGTCGACGTGATCTTGGTCGATACCGCCGGCCGGCTGCAAACCAAAACCAACCTAATGGAAGAGTTGAAGAAGGTGCGGCGCGTGATCGAGCGTGAGCTGGGGCGTCCGCCCGACGAAACGCTGCTCGTGCTCGACGGCACCACCGGACAGAATGCGATCTCGCAGGCCCGGATCTTTAATGAGACGACGCAATTGACCGGCGTGGTGGTCACCAAACTCGATTCGACCGCAAAGGGCGGCGTGCTGGTCGCAATCGTGGATACCCTCGAGATTCCGATCAAGTTCATCGGCCTTGGCGAGAGCGCGGACGCGTTGCGGCCCTTCGTCGCGGCCGAATTCACCCAGGCACTCTTCGACGATGCCCCCGACTCCGTGAAAGTTTAAGGCCAACCACTTGTCACCACAGCGTGACAACGTGATCGTATACGAACGCAACGACTACAGGAGATAACCGCATAATGGCAGCGCAAGACGAACGAGCAATCGCACTGGGCAATGCCCTCGCCCAGATCGAACGGCAATTCGGTAAGGGCTCGATCATGAAGATGGGCGACTTCCAGGAGCGCATGGCGTTCGAGGTCGTGCCGAGCGGATCGATCGCCCTCGATCTCGCGCTTGGGGTCGGCGGATATCCGCGTGGCCGCATCGTCGAGATCTACGGTCCCGAATCGAGCGGTAAGACCACGCTCGCGCTGCACGCAATCGCCGAAGCACAGAAGAACGGCGGCACCGCCGCCTTCATCGACGTCGAGCACGCACTCGATCCGAACTATGCAGCAGCGCTCGGCGTCGATCTCGACAATTTGCTCGTCTCGCAGCCCGATACCGGCGAACAGGCGCTCGAGATTGCCGAGATGCTCACCCGCAGCAACGCGGTCGACGTCATAGTCGTCGACTCGGTTGCCGCGCTCGTTACCAAGGCCGAACTCGAAGGCGACATGGGCGATGCGCACGTCGGTCTGCAGGCACGCTTGATGTCGCAAGCGCTGCGCAAACTCACCGCCGCGATCTCGCGCAGCAAGGCGGTGATGATCTTCATCAACCAATTGCGCGAGAAAGTCGGCGTGATGTTCGGCAGCCCCGAGACGACCTCGGGCGGCCGCGCGCTCAAGTTCTACGCCTCGATTCGCGTCGACGTGCGCAAGCTCGAGCAAATCAAGGTCGGGCAGGACGTCGTCGGTTCACGCACCCGCGCCAAAGTCGTCAAGAACAAAGTTGCGCCGCCGTTCCGCCAAGCGGAATTCGATATCACCTACGGCCGCGGCATCTCGAAGATGGGCTCGATCCTCGACGTGGCGCTCGAGCAAAACATCGTCGGTAAGAGCGGCTCGTGGTATACCTACGGCGATCAACGCATCGGTCAAGGCCGTGAAAACGCCAAGTCATTCCTCGAAGAGCACCTCGATACGGCAAGCGAAATCGAAACGAAGATCCGCGAAGCACTTGCCGGCGCCGTCTCAAAGAACGGACACAGCATCGGCGTCGTTGCCGCGGTTTCGTCGGAGGAGTAATCCTTCGATAGGCTCAGGATGACAAATGCATATGCGTGCGCGCTTGGGATGCTCGCAAGGCGGCGGCTGACGCAAGCGCAACTCTGGGAGCGCCTGGCGCGCAAAGGGTACGACGACGACACCATCTCGGGTATCGTCGCTCGTTGCAAGGTGGAACGGTTTGTTGACGACCGGCTCTTTGCCCAGCTCTACGTCGAACGCAAGCGCAAGGCGCTTGGCGACGTCCGCCTCGTTGGTGAACTGATCCGCCAGGGTATCGATCGCGACGAAGCGGCCGCCGCGGTGGGAGCGCTCGACGAAAACGAGCGTTCGCGTTGCGTGCGTGCCCTCGATCGCGTCCTGCACAAAACGGCACCGAGCTATCCGGCAGCGGCGCGACGGCTCGAACGATTGGGCTTCGCGGCCGCGACCATCTATGCGGTCCTGCGGGAGCACGCTGCGGGAATGGTGTCCTTAGACTAAGCCGCGCGGGCACTCTCGTGCATATGCCGGCTCCCACGATCGTCGTTGCCGAGGACGATAGCGCGATACGCGATCTGCTCGCGCATCACTTGGAGCGTGAAGGTTTCAGCGTCGTACCGGTGGGCGACGGTCAGGCGGCATTGCGTAGCGCGCGTCACGCGGCGGATCTACTGATTCTCGACATTGGCTTGCCGGGCGTCGACGGATTCGACGTTGTTCGAACCTTGCGCCGCGAAGAGCGCGAGGTCCCGATCGTCATGCTGACCGCGCGCATCGACGAGATCGACCGCGTCGTCGGATTCGAACTCGGGGCCGACGACTACATCTGTAAGCCGTTCAGTCCTCGCGAAGCCGTCGCGCGGGTGCGTGCCGTGTTGCGCCGCGCCGGACGTATGCTCGACGCGGCGCCGTCGAACCTGACATTCGGACGTTTAGAGATCGATGAGGCGGCGCGCGAGGTGCGCGTCGACGGCGTAAACGTCCATCTCAAGCCGCGCGAGTTCGCGCTGCTCCTCGAACTCGCGGTCAACGCCGGCATCGCGCTCTCGCGCGAACGTTTGGTCGAGCGCGTCTGGGGCTTCGACTTCGTCGGCGACGCGCGTACCGTCGATGTGCATGTACGGCGGCTACGTGCCAAAATCGAAGAAGATGCGGGCCATCCGCCGATCGTGCACACGATTCACGGGTACGGCTACAAGTTCGTTCGAACATGAACGTGCGTGGACGGCGGATCCATGCGCTGGCCGCGCTCGCAGCGCGGCTGCGGACCGCGCTCGAACAGGGACGCGACGTGCCCTTGCTCGTGCTGCGCCTTCCCGTTGCCGCGCGCCGCTTGGAACACCAGACCGTCGAGGCCTTTGCTCGCGCCGCCGAGCGAGTCGTACGCGAAGGCGATCGTCTTGCGCACGAACCCGGCAGCGACTGGTTTGTGATCGCGATGCTGACGCCGGCCCGCGGCGGAACCATCGCGTTGACGCTGGATGCGCGTTCGGCCCTCGAGCGGATCGCCGCGACGATGTCGCTGGTAACGGGACGGCGGATGGAAACCGGCTGGTGGCCGATCACTACGCCCGCCGACGTCGATGGATTTGAAGGAACGATCGAACGCGCGCTCGAGCGCGGGGCGCGTGAACGCGAGCGCTACGAATTTCTGGCGACCGTAGGCCACGAATTGCGCACGCCGCTCACCTCGATTCGGGGCTACATCGAAACGCTGCTCGACGACGATCTAGACCCCGCCACCGCGCGCCGGTTTCTCGAGGTCGCGCGCAACGAGGCGCTGCGCCTAGGACGACTCGTCGACGGCATGCTCGACTTCTCGCTGCTCGATCTCACCTCGCCGCCGGCGGCCGGCGTGACCGATCTGGTGGCCGCTGCTCACGCCGCAATCGATGCGCTTAGCCCGGTCGCTCGCGAGGCAGGCATGACGCTCGAAGTGCGACATGAAGGCGAAGCAACCGCTCGGCTCGGCGGCGATGCGTGCATGCACGTCTTGCTCAACATCATCGAAAACGCCATCAAGTATGGGAACCGGGGCGGGCGCATTCGCGTCAGCATCGCGCGCCAGGACCCGTTTATCTGCGCGGCGGTCGACGATGACGGCCCGGGGGTGGCGCAGCCGGAGCGCGAGCGGATCTTCGAGCACCGCACGCGGGGCGGCGCAAGCGAAGCGACGCGCGGCGCCGGTATCGGCCTGAGCATCGTGCGCACGATCGTCGAGCGTGCCGGGGGCGCGGTAAGCGCGGACGATTCGCCGCTCGGCGGCGCGAGATTTCTCATTCGTCTGCCCGCGATCAAAGCGGAATTTCGGGTGAACGCGTCGTAGAAGTTGGTCCGTGGCGATGTCACGGATTGTTTTTGCTCACGAGAGCGAATCGGCTCTGGCCCGGCTCTTCGACTTCTATCGAATCGGCTGGGAATACGAACCTCGTTCATTCCCGATCGGTTGGGACGGTAGCGGCAAACCTGTCGCTTTTTTTACGCCCGATTTCTATCTTCCGGATTACGATCTGTACATTGAGATGACCGTTGCGAAGCCGGCACTGAATACGCGAAAGAACCGCAAGCTGCGCTTGATGGCGCAGCACCATCCGCGCGTGCGCGTGAAGCTCTTCACGCGGCGCGACGTCGAGCGGCTCTTCGCGCGATTGCATCCGGCGGCATGATCGGCGAAGTCCTTTTTGACGCGCCGGCGATTGCCGCGCGCGTACGCGAGCTCGGTGCGGAGATCTCGCGCGACTATGACGGACGCATTCCGGTGTTGATCGGCGTGCTCAACGCAGCGGCGACGTTTCTCGCCGACCTCACCCGAGCGATCACGATTCCATGTGAATACGACGCGATCGCCGTAACCAAGTTCAGCAGCGTGGAAGGGATCCGCTTCCTGAAGGACACCTCAGCCTCTATTGAGGGCCGGGACGTTATCCTGGTCGACGATACCATCGACACCGGGATGACACTACAGTATGTTTTCAAGTCGCTCACGGCCCGCTCGCCTGCTTCATTGGCTGTCTGTACGCTGCTGGACCGTCCGGCGCGAAGAATTGCCGATATTGAAGTCAAGTACCGCGGTTTTGAGATCCCCGACGTCTACGTCGTGGGCTATGGACTCGACTACCGCGGACGCTACCGGGAACTGCAGGCACTACATGCCCATGGGTCGTGGCCGTGATTGAACGCTGGATGCGCGCGTGCGCATTGCTCTGTGCCGTCCTCGCCGGGACGCTGCCGCTGCGCGCGAATTCGCTCGAGCTGCAGTCGATCGCCCGCGCTGCGGCCGACTACAACAGTCCCAACGCTCGGCTCGCCGAGATGTTTCGGGCCGCGCTGCTCGACACCGGTAAGCTCGCCGAGTACGCACCCGACGGCACCGCCTACATCAAGACCGGTGACATTCCGGCCGAATGGCTGCGCGACGCGAGCGCGCAAGCGCGTCCATATCTTTTTTTCGCCAAGGACGATCCCGATACGCGCTCGCTCTTACGCGCGATCATCGCGCGCATGGTGAAGTACGTGCAGGTCGATCCCTACGCTAACGCCTTCACGCTCGACTACCGCGTCTGGGAGCAGAAGTTCGAGCTCGACTCTCTCGCGTATCCGATCACGCTCTCGTGGAGCTATTGGAAGACGACCGGCGATGGGTCGATCTTCACGCCGGATTATGCTAAGGCGCTCGATGCCACGCTGGCCACGATGCAGCGCGAACAAGATCATCCCCGCGACTCGCGCTACACGCACAAGGAACTCGCCGAAGACGGGAAGGGACGTGCGGTCGGGTATACCGGCATGATCTGGACAGGCTTTCGTCCGTCCGATGACGCGTGTTACTACAACTTTTTGATTCCCTCGGAGATGTTTGCCGTCGTGGCGCTCGGCGACATGGCCGAAATCGAACGCACTGTGTACCACAACGTCGTGAAAGCCAACGAAGCGACCTCGCTGCGCGACGAAGTGCAGCGCGGCATTCAGACCTATGGTTTGGTGCTCGTACCGAAGTACGGCTACATCTATGCCTATGAGGTCGACGGGCTCGGACACGCGATCCTCACCGACGACGCAAACATTCCAAGCTTGCTGTCCGCGCCATACATCGGCTATACCACGCCGAACGATCGCTACTACGAGAACACGCGACACTTCTTGCTCTCCGGCGACAATCCGTCGTTCTACCAAGGCCAAGTCGCGCGCGGCATCGGTAGTTTCCACACGCCCGATCATTGGATCTGGCCGCTCGCACTGATCATGGAAGGGCTCACGGCAACCACCCAGGACGAGAAGCAAGACGTGCTAACGCAACTGCTCGCTAGCGACCCGGGCGACCATCTGTTGCACGAATCGTTTGATCCCGACGATCCCAAACGCTTCACGCGCGAAGATTTCGGCTGGCCTAACGCCCTGTTCTCGGAATTCGTGATGACGCAGTTTCAAGGCGCGCACGAAATCCCAATGGGCGACACAAGCGATTTAGAATTCCGCTCCGAGTAGGCCCGCGTGACCAAAGCAGACATCATCGTAGGCATCCAATGGGGGGATGAGGGTAAGGGACGCGTCGTCGACCTGTATGCGCAGGACTATGACGTCGTCGCGCGTTTCGGCGGTGGCGATAATGCCGGGCATCAGATCAAGGTCGGTGACGTCGACATTGCGTTGCGCATCGTGCCGTCGGGCGTGCTGAATCCGCACGTCGAGTTGTTCATCGGCGGCGGCACCGTCATCAACCCGGTCGGGCTGCTCGATGAACTGGATCGATTGGCCGCGATTGGCGTCGACGTTTCCCGAGTCAAGATTTCCGATCGCGCACACGTCGTACTTCCGTACCATGCTGCACGCGATCGCGCGAGCGAACGCTCGCGCGGTACCGCCGCACTTGGAACCACCGGACGCGGCATCGGCCCGGCCTACGTCGACAAGGCCGCGCGCACGGGGATCACGTTCGGTGAGTTCGCGCGCCGCGAGTCGCTCGCCGAGAAGATCCGGCTGAGCCTGCTCCATCACGCAACGTCGCTCGAAGGCGAGAATATTCCAAGCGAAGAGGACATCGTCGGCGCGACACTCGACGCGGCGCAGCGTTTGGCGCCCCACATCGTCGACGGCGTGACCTACATTCACGAAAAGTTCGAGGACGATAAGCGCGTGTTAATTGAAGGCGCGCAGGGTTCGCTGTTAGATGTTGGATACGGGACGTATCCGTACGTAACCAGTTCGCACACCATCGCCGGCGGAGCTTGCATTGGCCTCGGGATTGGGCCGGGCGCCGTCGGCCGGGTGATCGGCGTGGTCAAGGCCTATTGCACCCGCGTGGGAGCGGGCCCGTTTCCATCCGAGCTCCATGACGAACGGGGAGAGCGCTTGCGGCGGGCCGGGGGCGAGTTTGGCACGGTGACCGGACGCCCACGCCGGTGCGGGTGGTTCGACGCCGTGGCTGGACGGTATGCGGTTCGGCTCAACGGCCTGAACGCGCTTGCATTGACGAAGCTGGACGTGCTCTGCGGCTTCGAACGGATCGGCATCGTCACGGGCTACCGGGTGCGCGGGCAAGCAGCCGGTTTCTCAGCTGCGGGATCACCGGAGCTCGAGGTCGTGGTGGAAGAGCTCGAGGGCTGGGAGCAGCCGATCGGGGGCATTCGAACGAAGGCCGCGCTGCCGCAAGCAACCCGGCACTACATTGCCCGTATAGAAGAGGAACTAGCAACACCGGTCGAACTGATCTCTGTCGGCCGCGAGCGCAACGAACTGGTCCGGTAGCGTTAAATGGGGATAGCACCGTGACCGATACACGAGATAGTGGCCTGGCAATACGCCGGGCTTCTCCCGCACCGAACAAGGACGTTCGGTGTTGCATGCCACGGTTGGCTCGGAGAATTAGGTACATATAGGCGTGGAGCGTCTTAGCTCGCTTTGGTCCGAGATTGCTGGCCGTTTATCGGCTATTTGGCAGAATCAAAACCGTCAGACGCGCACCATTGCCGTTACTGGCGTGGGCGTTATCCTTGTGGGGCTCTTGGCTCTCACCTGGCTCTACGTCGGCCGAGGACAGCAGTACGAAACGCTGTTTTCGAACCTTTCCGCCGAAGATGCGGCCGCCGTTACACAACATTTAAAAGATGATAAGGTTCCCTATCATCTCTCAAGCGACGGCAAGACGGTCTACGTCCCGGCGCCTGACGTCAGCGACGAACGCGTCGCGATCGCCGGGTCGGGCCTGATCAAGGGCGGCTCGACCGGGTACGAGCTTTTCGACCGGACGAACTTCGGCATGACCGAGTTCACCGAGAAGGTCGACAAGACGCGGGCCGTGGAGGGCGAGCTCGAGCGAACGATCGACGGACTGGATCCGGTTGAATCCTCGCGGGTGAACATCGCCACGCCCGATCAGTCGCTCTACACCTCCACGCAAGAGCCGACGACGGCCTCGATCGCGATCAAGACCAAACCTGGCGCAAGCCTCGACGCGGGTCAGGTCAAGGGCATCACCATGCTCGTTTCCAACGCCGTCGAGGGGCTCAAGCCCGAAGACGTCACGATCGTCAATCAGGACGGACAGATTTTACTCCCGGGTGCGGGACCGACCGGTTCCGGAGCAGGCGGCGATGCGTCGGCCGACGCGCTCAAGCTGACGCAAGAGCAGTTGCTCGCGAAAGAACGCTACGAGTCGCAGCTGCAAACGAGCATTCAGTCGATGCTTGATTCGACGCTGGGTCCCAAGCACGCGGTCGCCCGCGTCTCGACGAAGATGAATTTCGACGCGAACTCAACCCAGAGCAAAGTCTACGCGCCGCAAGGCACCGTGCTCTCGAGTCAGTCGGAGCGCGAATCGTACGTCGGCACGCAGCCGGTCCGCAATCCGGCGGTAGGCGTGCCCGGAACCACCAGCAACATCGGTACGTACCAAGCGCAGAATCAACAAGCCAACGGCCGGTACAACCGTACGAAGTCCACGACCAACTACGACATCACCGAACAAAATATCAACCACATCGACGCGCCTGGCAAAGTTTTGCAAACCAGCGTTGCGGTGCTGGTCGATTCGTCGGCGCAAACCGCCGGCGCACCGGGCGTTCCGGTTGCCGCTAACGCGCAGACGTATCAGCTGACACCGGCGAACGTGCAGCAGATTCGCAACACCGTCATCGCCGCGGCCGATCTCAACATTGCGCAAGGCGATCAAGTTTCCGTCGAAGCAATTCCGTTCAATCCGTCGGTGGTCAACGCCGGCGCGGCGCCGTCGGCCACGACGACGGTTCTCGGTGTTCCGGTCTGGGCGCTTGCTGCGGTCGGCATCGCCGTACTGCTCGCGGGCGTTGGTTTGATCGCGATGCGGTCTCGCCGCAGCCGGTTCGCACCGCAGACGGAACTGCCGTCCTTCGATACGTCGCTCGCCGAAGAGTTGCCGCCGTTCGAAGAGCATCCGATTCTCGAGGGTGCTCCAGGTATAGCTGCACCGATTCGATCTGCAGCCGATCTCACGCGCGAGCAGATGATCGAATACGTCACCACGGTCGCCCAAGAGAACCCCGACTCCATTGCCAAACTCGTCAAACTCTGGCTAGCGGAATAGGAGAGGCAAACGATGGAGTCGCCCATAGTGAACCTTTCCGGCTTCGGCCCCTTACCCGAAGCACCGCCGCTTTCGGGCCTTCCCGAACATCCGCAGATCGAAATCTCCGGACCAGAAAAAGCGGCGATTCTGTTGATAACGCTGGGGCTCGAACTCTCGGCGACGATCTTCAAGTTCTTGCGCCAAGACGAAGTCGAGCGGATCGTGCTCGAGATCGCGAAGATCACGACGGTTCCGATCGAGAAGCGCGACGCCGTTATTCAAGAGGCATACCAGCGCGCGATCGCGCTCAAGTACATCAACGAAGGCGGCATCGAATACGCCAAGGAGATCCTCGAGCGCAGCTTCGGTGCGGGCCAAGCCGACGACATGACGTCGCGGCTCTTCGCCGCGCTCAAACACGGTAATCCACTCGAGCTGATCAAAAAGACCGAGCCCGCGCAACTGCTGCAGTTCATCCAAGACGAACATCCGCAGACGATCGCGCTTATTTTGGTGTACATGCAGCCCGAGCAGGCCGGCGCCGTGCTCTCGGCGCTGCCGCCCGATCTGCAAGCCGAAGTCGCGATGCGCATTGCAATCTTGCAGAAAACCGCACCCGAGGTGCTCGAACAGCTCGACGAGCTGCTCGGACGCCGCCTGCTGGTCAGCGGCGCAGACTTCGCGAAGGCCGGCGGCGTGCAGTCGCTCGCAAACGTAATGAACTTCGTCGATCGCGAAACCGAGAAAAACATTTTGGACGGCTTGGCCAAGCGCGACCCCGAGCTGGCGCAAGAAGTCAAGAACCTGCTCTTCGTGTTCGAAGACATCATCAACCTCGACGATCGTTCGATCCAGCGCGTGCTCAAGGAAGTCGACGGCAAAGATCTGGCGCTTGCGCTCAAGGTCGCCAACGACGAGTTGCTGGCGCGCGTCTATAAGAACATGTCCTCGCGTGCGTCAGCGATGCTCAAGGAAGAGATCGAATTGCTTGGCCCGACCCGCATGCGCGACGTGGGTAAGGCGCAGCAGCAGATCGTCGACGTCATTCGGACGCTGGAAGAAAATGGACAAATCGTCATTGCTCGCGGAGCGAAGGACGAGCGCCTAGTTTAGCGCCGTGGGTAAAATAGTAAAGCAGGCGCGCTTCTCCGACGCCGCATATGTCGTTGAAGTTCCGCATGCCGACGCGCCTGCGGAGGCGGCTGCTATCGGCGAAGCCGATCAAGGCTACGCCGCGAACTTTATCACCCCGTCATCGAATGGTCATACCGAGCGGATCGCCCTGCCGCCGATCGAACCGCGCGTCGATTGGGATCAATTGCGCACGGACGCTGAAGCCATCGTCGATCACGCGGCATCCGATGCGGAGTCGTTGATCCGGCAAGCCGAGAGCAAGGCGCTGGAATTGGTCGAACGCGCGCGCGTTCGCATCACGCAAATGGAAGAAGACGCCCGCGAGGCTGGGCGCGAGCAAGGCTATGCTGCCGGACACACCTCGGCCGAGGAAGAGCTGGTACCAGTCATCATGACGATTCGCGAGCTGATCGAGAGTATTCGCGCGCAGCGCAGCGCAGCGATCGCCGCGGCCGAGCCCGAGCTCGTGCGCATCGCGATGGCGGTCGCCGAGCGCGTGATCCACGGCGAACTCCAGACCAACCAGAGCGTGATCGTCGAGAACGTGCGCCAGGCGCTTACGCGTTTGGTCAGCCGCGAAGTCGTCACGCTGCGGGTCAATCCCGTCGACCTCGACACGATCCGCGCGCGTCGCGACGAGATCGTTGCAGCCGGCGATGTCGAGCACTTGCGCATCGTCGAGGATCCACGTATCGACCGCGGCGGCGTGATCGTCGAGACCGATGCCGGCACGATCGATTCGAAAGTCGCGACGCAAATTCGCGAAGCCCGTCGTGCCATTTTGAGCGACGATGAGATCGCCCTCGGCGAAGCGGCGGATCTGTTGCACTCGCCCGCTCAAGCTAGCTAACCGGCGATGGCGAACGATACGCTCGTCTTCTCCGCCGACCCGTACCTCGACGCGCTGCGCGATGCGGATTTGGTACGGCAGTACGGCAAGGTACGCCAAGTCATTGGCGTCGTGATCGAAAGTCTTGGCCCCAACATGGCGGTGGGCGAGACCTGTTCGATCTCGTCGAAGGGCAATGCCCAGCCGGTGCTCGCCGAAGTCGTGGGCTTCCGCGACAACAAAGTGTTGATCATGCCGCTTGGCGAGCTGATGGGGATCGGCGCCGGGAGCGACGTCGTCGCGCACGGCGCGCCGCTCGAGATCGGCGTCACCGACCATCTTCTCGGGCGTGTCCTCGGCGGACTCGGCCGTCCGATCGACGGCAAAGGCACGATCGTTGCCGAAAATCGCGCCGTCGTCACCGCTGCACCGCCGCCGCCGCTCTCGCGCCGGCGCGTAACCGAACCGCTTCCGCTCGGCATTCGGGCGATCGACGGATTGCTGACCTGCGGTAAGGGCCAACGCGTGGGGATCTTCGCGGGTTCGGGCGTCGGCAAGTCGACGATCCTCGGGATGATCGCGCGGAACACGGCCGCCGACGTGAACGTCATCGCGCTGGTCGGCGAGCGCGGCAAGGAAGTTCGCGACTTTATCGAGCGCGATCTAGGCGAAGAGGGTCTACGCCGCAGTGTCGTCGTCGTGTCGACGAGCGATCAACCGGCACTGGTGCGCATCAAGGCGGCGTTCGTCGCGATGACGATTGCCGAGTACTTCCGGGATCAGGGCCTCGACGTGATGTTCATGATGGACTCGGTGACGCGCTTTGCGATGGCGCAGCGCGAAGTGGGTCTGGCGATCGGTGAACCCACGACGACCCGTGGCTACACGCCGTCGGTCTTCGCGCTCTTGCCGAAATTGCTCGAACGCGCGGGAACCTCGCAACGCGGCACGATCACCGGGCTCTTTGCCGTGCTGGTCGACGGCGACGACATGAACGAGCCGGTTGCCGATGCGGTGCGGTCGATTCTCGACGGACACATCGTACTTTCGCGCCAGCTCGCCTCCGCCAACCAGTATCCCGCAATCGATGTCTTGCAGAGCGTCAGCCGCGTGATGCCTGACGTTGCCGACGCGAATCAGTATTCCGCAGCCTCGGCAGTCCGCGATGTCCTTGCAACGTATAAGGATGCCGAAGACCTCATCAACATCGGCGCGTACGTGCCGGGCAGCAATCCACGCGTCGATCTCGCGCTCTCGAAGATCGAGGGCATCCGGCATTTCTTACGGCAGGGCATCTATGAGACGAGCTCGCCCGAACAGACGCTCGCGAAACTGATGAGTGTGACGTGAAGCGATTTGCTTTCCCCTTGCAGCCCGTGCTCGAGCACCGCAAGCGCATTGAAGATCAGAAGCAGCTGGTCGTTGCGACGCGCAAACGTGCGCTCGATGACGCCGAGCGCGAACTCGAGCGCCTCAACGAGGAATTCCTCAAGCATTCAACGATGCTGCGCCAGGGTCACACACAATTCGACACGCGCGAGCTGCAAAGTATCTACGCGCATTTACAGTTCCTCGATCGCTGTATCATCGCACAGATCCGAATCGTCGCCGAGCGACGCGTGGCGCTCGACCGGGCGCGAAACGAGCTGCTCGCAGCCAGCAAAGAGAAGAAGGTCGTAGAAAAACTCAAGGAGCGTCGCCGTGAGGCGCACGCGCTCGAGGAGCAGCGCATGGAACAGAAGGAACTCGATGACGGCAACGCCCGCCGCTATGGGCGCGCTCAAGTAGGAGGTACGCCGTGATCGTCACCCGCCGGCGGCGCAAGCCGTTCCCGTGGAGGCGTTTGATTCTCCCCGTCGTTGCGATTGGGCTTGTCGCTTTTGCGATTGCATGGCCGCCGTCGCGCAATGTAGTGACCGGCGGTCCGCTCGGGCCGCTGTGGCAAAATCTCGGGGGACGCTTCGACACGATTGCGGCGCCCTTTCACTTCGCCGCGCAGAACCAGCTTCTGACCGATCGCAATCGGCAGATCGTGCAACTGCAAGGGCAGATTAGCGACTTGCAGACGAAGAGCGCAGCCAAAGACAAGCAGATCTCGGCGCTCAACGCGCAAATCGGACAGTTCCAGGCGCAAGCCGCCTCATCGCGCGGGGGCGCGGCGGCACCGAGCACGGCGCCGGCGAGTTCGCAAGGAGCGTCGGCTACGCAAAATGCGGCGGCCGGTGCAAGCAACGGCGCCGACCCGCCGAGCTCGAATGCGACGACCGAAATGCGCCGCACCGCGCAAGTATGGGCGAATATGGAGCCTGAGAACGCGGCGAAGGTCGTGGAGCGGCTGCCGGTTCCATACGTCGCGCAAGTGTTGGCGTTGATGTCGCCGGATGACGCTGGTGCAATTCTCGACGCGGTTCCACCCGCGTTCGCCGCGCAACTGACGCAGGAGAACCCCGGATTGAAAACGTAAGCGCGCGGCCTCGTGATCGTCCGCACGCGCACGCTTCCAGCCGACGTCCTCTCGCCGATCGGCGCGTATCTCGCGCTCGCGTCGCCGGGTGCGACGTGCCTGCTCGAAAGCGTCGAGCATGGCGGCAAGATCTCGCGCTACTCATTCATCGGACTCGATTATCTCGCCGCCGAATCGTTCGAAGCGACCGGCGATATGCTCGATCGCATCCGTAATTTCGTCGAACGCTATCGCCCGGCCGAAGACCCCAGCGGTTGGGGCGGCGCGCTCGTCGCCTTTGCGTACGATGCGGCGCGGCCGTTCGCGCACTTGCCGCCGCGCGCGCAAGATGCGCCGGCGATGCCGGCCGCCTATGTGGCCGTACCCGCGACCTGGCTGGTCTTCGATCATCTCACGCACTCGCTCGTGCTGTGGAGTTGTGGCGAGCGTGAGGCGGAGGTCGATGCACGGCTAGACAGCTATATAGCGCGTCTGCTGTCGCAGGCACCCCAGTTAGCAGCACCGGTGCGCGCGACCGGTGCGGTGAGCGCGTCGATGACCCGCGCGACCTATCTCGATCTCGCTGCGCGGGTGAAGCGCCACATCTATGACGGCGACGTGTACCAACTGCAGCTGGGCATTCGCTTTAGCGCGCAGCTCGAGGGCGACCCCTTCGATCTCTATCGGGCGCTGCGCCGGCGCAACCCGTCGCCCTACATGTTCTACGTCGACGGGCCGTTCGGCACGATCCTTGGCGCGAGCCCCGAGTTTCTCGTCCGGCTCGAAGGCAAGCGCGCGCGGATTCGGCCACTGGCCGGCACGCGCTCGCGTGGAAGCACGGACGAAGAGGACGCGCAGATCGCGCGCGAGCTTCTCGAGAACGAGAAAGAGCGCGCGGAACACGTGATGCTCGTCGATCTCGGACGCAACGATCTCGGCATGGTCTGCGAATACGGGTCGGTCGCCGTCGACGAGTTACTGCAGATCGAGCGCTACAGCCACGTGATGCACATCGTTTCTGATCTCGTTGGGACGCTGCGATCGGATTGCGACGGGCTCGATCTCTTCCGCGCCGGCTTCCCGGCCGGCACGGTGACCGGCACGCCGAAGGTACGCGCGATGCAGTTGATCGACGAGCTCGAACCGGTCACGCGTGGCTTCTACGCCGGCAGCGTCGGGCGCTGGTCGTACGGCGGCGACTTCGATTCGTGCATCACGCTGCGGAGCATGCACGTGCAAAACGGGAAGGTCTACTGGCAAGCCTCGGCCGGAATCGTCGCCGACAGCGATCCGGAATTCGAGTATGATGAGGTGCTGCACAAGACGCGCATCGCGCGCGAAATGTTGGGAGTGACACCGTGAGCGCCGACGTCCTCTTCATCGATAACTACGACAGCTTCACGTACAACGTGGTGCACTTGCTGGCGGCTGTCGGCGCGCCGCCGGATGTGATCCTCAACGACGACGAGGCTCTGGTGCCGGAGCTACTCGACCACTATCGATTGCTGGTCATCGGACCGGGTCCGGGCAATCCATCGGAGCAGCCGCGAATGATGAAGGTAGTGCGCGCGGCGCTCGAGCGCGGCATGCCGACCTTCGGGGTGTGTCTTGGGCTGCAAGCGATCGGTGAAGCCCTGGGGGCGACGGTCACTCACGCGCCATCCTTGATGCATGGCAAGACGAGCCGCATCGAGCACGACGGGACCGGGGTCTTCGCGGGGCTACCCTCGCCGATGACCGCCACGCGCTACCACTCACTCTGCCTCGACCCGGCCAGCCTCCCAGGCGGGCTCCACGTCAGCGCTCGCAGCGCCGACGGGGTCGTCCAGGGGATTGCTCACGACAAGCTCCCGGTCCAGGCCGTCCAATTTCACCCGGAATCGGTCCTGAGCGAGCAGGGCGCCGCCATGCTCGGGAGCGTCCTAAAGATGGCAGGGTTGGGGCCGAATACCTAAATGAGGGCATCTCGGCCATGCTCTCCCTTTTGACTTTGGGCCAATATGAAGAAAAGGAGGTGAATGAAATAAGCATAGTTTCTATCGCATCGGCGCTTCCGGCCAAATTGACAGACCTGGCCACCGGCAGCACGACGCACGCGAGCGGCAAGAGCAAAGGCGCACATCATTGGGCGTCGCTGTTCAGTTCCTCACTCGCAAGTATGGGTACCACCGCTTCGTCCTCGCTCTCAACCGCGAGTACGAACGACGTGCTCTCCCAACTGACGTCGTTGTTGCAAAACGGAACGTCGATGGCAACGATCGTCGATCAACTCGCTCAAAGCATCGGTTCGTCGGCAGCGCAACAGCTCGCCGGAAAACTCAGCGCAAGCGACCTCGATCGACTGAAAAACTCCGTAACGCAAACCATCGCGAACGCGCTCTCTCCACCGAGTAACGCGCCGCCTGGGACAGCCGCCGAACAAGCGGCAGCCCTCGCCGCACGATTACAAAATGTAGTCGAGTCGATCGCGAGGGAAGTGCAAACCGGATACGGGCAGCAGAATGAACTCTCGGGGAACATCTTGGACGCCAACTCGGCGAAAGAACTCCCGGCCCAGCAGCAAACCAACGGCACGTCGAGCACGCTCGATGTCTCGTCGCTGGTGAGTTCCTTGCTCTCGTCGGTGATTGCCGCGCTAAAACAACAAGCGCAGCCGTCAACTGCGACGTCAACGACGTCATCCGCAATGGCATCTCCCACCCCAGTACAACTCGCGACTGCGCAGCAACTCATCGCGCCGATCGCCGTGCAATCAAGCCCGGCGTCTACGCTCGATACGGCGCTGCTCAATCAATCGACCGCAAATGCGGTTGCTCCGCAACAGCCACAGCTTACGATGTCAAATGCACCTGATTTGCTCGCACGAATGCTCGTGCGCGCGGCCGGCGCTGACGCGCAACTGAACGGCTCGAGTGGCGCAGCCACGACTGCGAGCGATGCGAGCACCGGCGCTTCGGCGCTCGTGCCCGCCGGAAGCGGCACATCGCTTACGCCA
Organism: Candidatus Aquilonibacter sp.; assembly: GCA_050015295.1. Classification (GTDB taxonomy): domain Bacteria; phylum Vulcanimicrobiota; class Vulcanimicrobiia; order Vulcanimicrobiales; family Vulcanimicrobiaceae; genus Aquilonibacter. The sequence continues at coordinate 152,377 of JBEKBR010000001.1, forward strand.
TCGATGCTTGCGGCGCGTCTCGCTGCGATTCTCGGTGAAGCGGACGGCGGCGTGGTCGCCGCGAGCTCGTCCTCGGGAAACACCTCAACCAGCACCAGCTCGGGACACACGTTCGGTCAGGACCTCACGCAACAGTCGCCCACGGGGACTGTGGCAAGTGTGGTCGCGCCGGCTGCCAACCTCAGTTCGCAAGTGCAAAACGCACCGCAAACCGGTGGAACCGCCAGCACGGTAGACCCCGACGCGATTATCGAGCAGATGGTCAAGGGGATGACCATGCGTACCGTCGCGGAAGGGACCTCGGAGATTCGTCTGCAGTTGCAGCCGGAGAACCTCGGTCAAGTGACGATGCGCTTGAGCGTATCCGGAAACCAAGTCACCGCCAACGTCATCGCGCAGAGCGCTGACGTACGCAGTGCGCTCGTTGCCAACCATCAAGACCTCGCGCGCTCACTGAACGAAGCCGGACTGACCCTCGCGGGCTTTTCCGTCGATGTCTCAGGCGGTGACGCGGGTCAAGATCAGAGCAAGGATCGCACCGCCGGTTTCGGACGGCGGTATACCGTTCACGAACTAAGCGGTAACACGACCGCCGAAACCACCGAAGCTTCGACTCCCGGACCGTCGCTTTTAGGCGGCTCGAGCCTCGAGCTTTTCAACTCCCTCGCGTAGGAGGAAACATGGAACCCACGACAGGCATCGGGACGACTACGGTCAACGCCGGCGCCAACAACTCGGCAACGACGTCGGACAACGATCTGGGACCGAACGCGTTCCTACAATTGTTGACGACAGAGATGGAGAACCAGGATCCGGATAATCCGCAGGATGCGACCGAATCGGTCACCCAGCTCGCGCAGATGTCCGAGTTGCAGTATCAGCAGCAGCTAACCAGTGACTTTAGCTCGTTCCAGAGCAATTTCAGTGTGTTACAAGCTGCGTCGCTCATTGGCCAAGCGGCAACGGTTAATACCAGCACGAGCGGATCAAGCTCGAACAGCTCGACCGTCACCGGCATCGTCTCGTCGATCGACGTGCAAAACGGCACGCCGTACTTCACCATGACTAATTCGTCCGGTCAAACGATTACCGACACTAGCGGCAATCCGCTGCTCTTCTCGACCAGCCAAATCGTTGGCATCGGAAGCGCGTCGTCAGTAACCGGAACCGGCTCGAGTTCAACCAGCTCGAGCGCTTTTAGGCACTGACGAACGTGGATTCGAACGACGTCAAGCCGGTCCAACAACCGGGAATCATCCCCGGTCCGGCGCCGCGTCCGGTCGGTCAACCCGTCGAGATTCCGCCGACTTCGGCGCCGAGTTTCCGCTCGGTTTTCGAAAATGCGAGTCAAGCGCAGCCGTCGACGGCTCCGTCATCGGCCGAACCGCTCAAATTCTCGGCTCACGCCATGCAGCGTCTGCAATCGCGCAACATCAGCCTCACGTCGGACGACGTGACGAAGATGAACGCGATGGCCGACAAAGCCGCGGCGAAGGGAGCGAAAAATTCGCTCTTCATCGTACGCGACGTTGCTATGGTCGTGAGCATCAAGAACCGGACCGTCATTACCGCGGTCGATTCCGATTCGATGAAAGAAAACGTCTTCACCAACATCGACTCGGCCGCAATCATATAACAACACACCCGGAGCGGACCGCTTGCGGAGCTCCGGCCGCGATGTGGATCAACTGAAGCATCGCGGATCCGTAATAGAGGTCAAGAATGGCTTTCGATTCACTCTATACGGGGATCTCCGGCCTGGATGCATACCAGAGCTGGATCGACATGATCTCCAACAACATCGCGAATACCGCGACCGTGGGCTTCAAAGCTCAGCGGATGACCTTCGCCGATCAGTTTTATCAGCAGACCGGCTCGCCGTCGGGACCCACGAGCACCAGTGGCGGCGTGAATCCAATCGATAACGGGCTCGGCGTCAAAGTCAACACGGTCGACACCGAGTTCGGCCAAGGTGGTCTGGAAACGACCGGTATCAATACCGATCTCGCGCTCAACGGCAATGGGTTCTTCATCCTCAACAACGCCAATGGCACCGGGTCGGCTACCTATACGCGCGACGGCGCGTTCTCGCAAAACTCGAACGGCCTGTTCTACGATCCGGCCTCGGGTCTGGCGGTCATGGGTTACATGGCCAACAGCGCGGGCGTCGTGACGCCGGGCGGCACGCCGGGGGCGATCACGATTCCGGTCGGCCTGCAAGAACAAGCGACGGCGACGGGTCAGGGCGTCAAGGTCGGGCCTGCGACGAACGATGACGTCTTTGACGTCTCGCTCGGCGGCAATCTCGATCAAACCAACTGGTCGCAAGCGTTCCAAAACGCTGTCGGCGCATCGGCAAATCCGGGTGCGGCCGTTACCGTTTCGACGACGTTGTACGACTCGCTCGGTGGCGCGCACGAAGCGACCATCACCTACACGCCGGTCGCGCCAAGCGCAGTCGCGGCCACGGTAGCGGCAGCTGGTGCCGCATCAGCGACCAATGTTACGGTGGCGCCGGCGACCAGCGAAGCCGACACCATCACGATCACGAATTCCGGCGCTAACACCTACGCGGTGTTCGACCAGGACACGGGCGCCACGCAGACCTTCACAGGCGGCACCACGCAAACGGTCAACGGCGTAACGTTCACGCTCGCGTCGCCCGCCACGGTAGGCACGGACACACTCACCGTCACGCCTGCGGCAAACGGTCTACCGACGACAGTCGAGAACGCTGCCGGCGTTTCGACACAACCTGCCACCGAATGGCAGATCAGCGTCAGCTTCGCCGATGGCACCCAATTCCAGACGATTCAGGGCCGCACGCTTACCGCAGGCGGCGTCACCCCGGCAACCGTCGGTACGGCGTCTTCGGGCGTTGTCGGGTACGCGTACTTCGACCAGAACGGACAGTACATCAACACGTCCTCGATCGAGGCGGTAGCGCCGGGACTCGCGCTCGGTGCGAATGCCGGTGGCGAACTTCATACGGCCGGAGAAACGGCCAGCACGAATCAGGGCAACCAGCTCAACATCGTCCAGTGGGGTCCGAGTGTTGGTAACGCCGCTCAGGCACCAACGAACACGGCGACACCGGGCGCGATTGCCTTGGGCTTCTTTGACAATACAAGCCTCAACAGCTCGTCGGCCGCTACGGTGGTCAGTCAAAACGGCTACTCGGCGGGCACGCTCTCGAATATCACCGTCGGAGAGGACGGAACGATCACCGGATCGTTCACCAACGGTCAGCAAAAGACGCTGGCGCAACTCGCCATCGCCACGTTCCAAAACGAGGACGGCCTCGAGCGGATCGGCGGTAACCAGTTCGCGCAAACGGCAGCCTCGGGGCTGGCGGAAGTTGGGACGGCCAACAACGGATCCTACGGCTCGATCGTCGCAGGATCGCTCGAAGAGTCCAACGTCAACCTTGCCAATGAGTTCACCAACCTGATCGTCGCCCAGCGCGCGTTCCAGGCGAACTCCCGTGGCATCGAGACCGCGGACGCTAACCTGCAAACCGTAATCGCACTCCAGGCCTCACAGAACTAGACGGTTCATCGGCCAAAGCTAAAGCTTTGCCCGCTAAACCTTCAGGGCGGCGGCAGGCGCCGCCGCCCTTTCCCCTCCCGTAAGGGTGGAGAATATGATTGCTCTGACTCGGCTCAATGGCCATCCGGTGATGGTCAATAGTGACCTCATCGAACAGATAGAAGAAACGCCGGACACCGTCGTCACCCTGACCTCCGGCAACCGCCTCATCGTCCGTGACCGCATGCTCGAGATCCAGCAGAAGATCGTCGACTTCAAGAGGCGAATTCACGGACCGGTTTAAACGAACAAGCAGGCCCTAGGCGCCGGTGGGCGACCCTAACACGGGCTTGATATTAGGATTCACCCGGCCGATACCCGGTAAAGGCGCCGGGCTACCCTGCGGAGAGCGGAACCTTGGATATAGCAACGATATTGGGCCTATTCTTAGGCTTTGGAGTGGTCTTCCTCGCCGGTTGGGTCGGCGGGACCGATCCCCACGTGATCTTCGGCCGGTGGGAAGCGTTCGTGCTCATCATCGGCGGAACCGTCGGCGCGACGCTGACCTCATTCCCGATGCGCACGTTCTTGCGCGGATTCTTCGGCGGGTTCAAGACCGCGTTCGTCACCGTCGACTATCACGAGCGCGACGTCATTTCGACGCTCGTCTCGTTCGCCGAAAAGGCGCGCCGCGAGGGGTTGCTTGCGCTCGAAAATGAGGCCGCCGCGCTCGATGACGACTTCATGCGCAAGGGCATCCAACTGGTGATCGACGGCCGCGACACCGAGATCATCCGCAAGGTCTTAGAAACGGAAGTCAGCAGCACGCAAGAGCACGGTGCGAAAGCCGAGCAAGTCTTCATGAACTTGGGCGGCTACTCGCCGACCCTCGGCATCATCGGCACGGTCCTTGGTCTGATCGGCATGCTCAAGGGTCTCGGCGAGATGGGCAACAGCACCAACGTCGCCGGTACGATCGGCGTCGCAACCGCAGAAGCGTTCGTCGCGACCTTCTTCGGTATTATGTTCGCGAATTTGCTGTGGCTGCCGATCGCGACCAAGATCAAGGAGCGCAACGGCCAGCTCTTGCTGATGCGCGAGATCATGATCGAAGGTATTCTTGCGATCCAGGCCGGCGATAATCCGCGGCTCTTGGAAGAGAAATTGCTCGCCTTCATCGATCCGCGCGAGCGCGAGAGCGCTGTCGAAGAAGGCGGCGCGATCCAAGGCGAAGCCGGCTACTCTGCCTCGTCAGCGTAAGGGACGTACCAACGTAACCACTGATGGCACAACCGATCAAGAGCGCCGCCCGCGCGGCCGAATCCAACCGGCCGCGCAAGAAGTCCGAGGAGAAGCTCGAGACGGCCGGCATGATGCGCTGGCTGCTGACCTACGCCGACATGATCACGCTCATGTTGGCGCTGTTCATCATCCTCTTCGCAATGTCGACGATCAGCCGCGTCAAGGTCCAGAGCTTCGCCAAATCGGTGTCGGCCGGGTTCAACAACGTTTGGACGGTCAATCAGCCGCCCAACGGCGGCGCCAACGGCGAGCAATCATTCGAAGCGAGCTCCAGCATTCCGGCAATTCAGAGAGAACTGGAGAAGTACGTCAAGGAAAATCACCTCGAGCAGCAAGTGCAAGTGCATAGCGAAGCCCGCGGCCTCGTGGTAACGCTGCTTTCCGATAAGTCGTTCTACGACAGCGGCAGCGCGGAGATCCGTCCGGCGACGCTCAAAATTCTCGACACGATAGCACCGTTGCTCAAGCGCAATGGCAATGCGATTGCGGTCGAGGGCTACACCGACACCGACCCGATCTCGACCTATCAATATCCGACCAATTGGGAACTCTCGGCGGCGCGCGCGGTCAACGTCGCGCGGTACCTCCACGAGCACGACGGCGTCAACCCAAGTCGTCTAAGCGCGACCGGCTATGGCGAGTACCGGCCCCGCAATAGCAATGCCAGTGATGAGTTGAAACAGCAGAATCGCCGCGTCGACATCGTGCTCTTGAGCGGGAATGCCGCTCCGGGCAGCACTGGGAAAGGTCCATAAGCAGAACGCATGTCTAGTCTTTCACAAGAAGAGATTGATGCCCTTATCAATCAACTTTCTGGCGAAGGCGCGCCGGCGAAAGAAGCCATCGACGGACGCAGAGTCAAGTCGTTCGATTTCCGTTTCAACAAGCGGCTAGATAAGTTCACCAACAATCAGTTGCAGACGCTCCGCACGCTGCACGAGAACTTCACCAGGCTGCTCAATAACTCGCTCTCCGTATATCTGCGCACGCGCGTCGAAGCGACGATCGTCTCGATCGAGCAAATCAGCTACGGTGATTTCATCGCCTCGATCGGCATCCCGTCGATCCTTGGCATTTTCTCGATGGACCCGCTGCCTGGCAGCGGTATCGTGCAGGTCGATCTGAATTTGGTCTTCTCGATCATCGATCGGTTGCTCGGCGGTCCGGGTTGGTTCCCGAACAAGCTGCGCGACCTCACCGATATCGAGCGCACGCTGATGCAACGGTTCATGGCGCGTATGCTCAACAGCTATCGCGAGTCGTGGAACTATCTCCTGACGCTCTCGCTGAAGATCGAAGCGCTCGATTCGAATCCGCAGTTCATTCCGCGCATCATCCCGTTGGACCAAATCGTCGCCTACATTTCAATGGAACTGAAAATCGGCGACATGGCCGGCGTGATGAACTTCTGCCTTCCTTATCTTGTGCTGCAGTCGATCGGGCAGCAGCTGACCGAGTTTCAATGGTCGCCGACGGTCATCGCCGGCCGCGGCATGACCGAAGAAGATATCGCGCAGCTGACACGAAACGTCGAGCGCGCCGCGGTCGAGGTAGAGGTGGAGTTGGGACGAACGACGGTCTCGCTGCGCGACCTGGTCGCGTTGCAAGAAGGGGACATCGTCGTGTTCGATAAGTTGACCAACGAGCCGCTCTCGGCGAAGGTCAACGAGAAAGAAAAATTTCAAGTCTTCCCGGGGATCAACAAGGATCAGCTCACGATGCAAGTATCACACGTTCTGACGAGCGAGGACGAATAGCGTATGGCCGATACACAACAGCTCGCCGAATCGATGCTGGCCTCGGCCGGCACGGTACTTGGCCGGCTGGTGGAGCAGCCCGCGAAAGTTGGTGCCGTAACGCGCGACGATCACGACGGCTCGATCCGGACGGACGGCGACGAACTCGTTTCGTTGGCGACGATTCCGTCGCTCGGTGCGCAGCTCGTCGTTCGTTTCCCAACCGCCGATATGCAGCAGATCGTCGGCGTGATGCTCGGCGGGGGCGACGACACCACCGAGATGGGGCCGATGCAGCTCTCGATCGCATCGGAAACGGTCTCCCAGATCGCCACGGCGATGGTTGAAGAACTGGCTAAGCAAATCGGCACCTCGGCCGAAGGCGCGCATGCGTCGATGTGCACCGACGCGACACTGCTGCCGCCCCCGCCGTTCGTGTCATATGGCGGCACGATCGACGTCGGAGGCGACCTGCATCCGCATGTCAGCGTCGACTTCGCGGCAATTACACTTTCGAAGCTGGGCTTGGGTTCGGCGTCGGCAAGCGAGGCAAAGACGCGCGAATCGGAACCGGCTGCAGCGAAGGCGGCACCGTCGAAGCGTCAGGCACCCTCGCCCGCGGACGCGCAAAATGTCGCCTATACGAAGATGCCGCCGACGCCGGTGCGCACCGCCCAACCAGGCCAAGCCAACCTCGATCTGGTCCACGACGTCCCGCTCCAGATCAGCGCGGTCCTGGGGAAAACGGTCATGCCGCTCCGCGAAGTGGTGTCGCTGCAATCCGGCAGCGTGTTCGAGCTGGACAAGCTTGCGGCCGAGCCGATCGATCTCTACGTGAACAACATCTTGATCGCGCGCGGCGAAGTCGTCGTCGTCGACGATAAGTACGCCGTAAAGATCAGCGAGCTCAATCCGCAGCCTGCGTCGTAGCTTCGGCCATGCCGTCAGGCTTTTGGTTTCAATACCTCTTTGCACTTTTGGTCGTCGCGCTTTTGCTCGGCGGCCTTTATGCAGTTGTACGGGGTTTGGCGCGCGGACGGATTTTGGTTTCGGCAGATCGGCGGCTCGTCACGGTGCTCGAATCCACCGTGCTCGGGCAGCATTCGTTGCTGCACGTAATCAAGGTGGGAACACGTTACTATCTGATCGGGGGCGGGCAGGGCCACGTGAACTCGCTCGCTGAGTTGCCGCCGGAGGAGGTCGAAGCGTGGCTCGAAACACAGCGCACGCTTCTTCGTACGACGCAGCGATCGCTTGCGGACGTGGTGAAGTCGCTTCGTGGCAAATCCTAACCGGGTGGTAACCGCATTGGCGCGCGTGTGGGCGCGTCATGCGCCGTTTCTGATCTCCGCCGCGCTCGCATTCGTCCTGTTGTGGGTGCTGCCGGCGCTGGCACTTGCGCAGACGGCGCCCAGCGCGCCGACGGCGCCGAACGTCCCGATCCCCAACATCAATCTGAGCATGGGACAGACGAACAATCCGCAGCAAGTCGTCGGCGCGTTGCAGATCCTGCTGCTGCTCACCGTGCTGACGCTGGCGCCGACGCTGCTCGTGATGACGACCTCATTTACGCGCATCATCGTGGTGCTTTCATTCGTTCGTACCGCCATGGGCACGCAGCAAACCCCGCCCAATCAGGTCCTGGTCGGGCTCGCGCTACTCTTGACGTTCTTCGTCATGAACCCGGTGATCCATCAGGTCAACGACAACGCGGTCCAACCCTATCTGCAGAAGAAGATCAGTCAGTCGGTGGCGCTCGATCGGGCCGCGCAGCCGCTGCGCGCGTTTATGTTCAAGCAGACGCGCGAGAAGGACATCCAACTGTTCTACTCGATCTCCAAAGAGCCGCGGCCGGTCGCGCAAAAGGACGTGCCGACCTATCTGCTTGTCCCCGCCTTTGTGCTCTCCGAGCTCAAGACCGCGTTTGAAATCGGCTTCGCGATCTACATCCCGTTCATCATCATCGACATGGTGACCGCCGCCATCTTGCTCTCGATGGGCATGATGATGATTCCGCCGATCATTATCTCCTTGCCGTTCAAGGTGTTGATCTTCATCCTCGTCGACGGCTGGGATCTGGTGGTCAGCGCGCTCTTTCAGAGCTTTCACACGTGACGTTCGGCGACGTCGTCGCGATCGGACAGCAGGCGATTCTGGTCGCCCTGCTTGCAGCAGCGCCGGTCCTCATACTCAGCATGCTCGTGGGCTTGACGATTTCGATCTTTCAGGCGGTGACGCAGATTCAGGAGCCGACGCTCGCCTTCATTCCGAAGATCGTGGTATCGGCGCTGGCGCTGCTCTTCTTTGCGCCGTTCATCCTCGCGCTGCTCACCGACTTCGCCGCGCGCATGTTCTCGAGCATCTCGACGTTCGCGAAGTAGGCTGTCGCCGTGCATCTTTTCGGACTGACCTCTGAGCAATTCGAAGTATTCTTTTTGACCTTCCTCCGGATCAGCTCGATGCTGTTTCTCTTTCCGGTGTTTTCATCGCGCCAAGTCCCGATGCAGGTACGATTGGGTCTGGGCGGCCTGCTCTCGTTCATCATCTTTCGGGTCGAGCCGCCGCCACACTTGACGGGGGGCGCCTTCGAGCTCATCGTCGGCGCATCGGCGCAAGTGCTGGTCGGCGTGATCGTGGGTTTCGTCGCGTCGCTGCTCTTCACCGGAATCTCGTTCGCCGGTGAATTGATCGACATTCAGATCGGCTTCGCAATCGCGAACGTGATCAATCCGCAGACCCAACAGAACATCACGGTCATCGGCGAATTGCAGTTAACGCTCGCAACGTTGATCTATCTCGCGACGAACTCGCACTACTTGCTGATCCAAGGCATGGCCGGATCGTTCAATCTGCTGCCATTGCCGTATATCAATCTCGGCCCGACCGTGGCGGGGAATCTCTCGCTCTTCTTTGCGCAATCATTCTTGATCGTATTCAAGATCGCGGCACCCGTCGTGGTTGCACTTTTTCTCACCAACGTGGCGCTGGCATTGATGGCGCGCGTCGCGCCGCAGATGAACGTGTTCATCATCGGCCTGCCGCTGCAGGTCGCGGTTGGATTGACGATGATGGCGATTTCCTTGCCGCTGCTTGGGACCGTCGGCCCGGAGATCTTTTCAGACGTCTCCCTGCAATTCGACTCAGTGTTGAGGGGCCTGAAGCCTCCGTAGCGCAACAGAAAAGCCCCATGGATGGGGCTTTTCGAGTCTCTCCCGGAGCAACCAGTGCCCGAGCGTACTTTTCTAGGGATTGAAGTAGAGGAACTGGCCGATCTTATTGGCGGTCTGTTCGGTGAAATAAACTTCGTTGTCGGGGCCGAGCGTGAGCCAGAACGGTCCGGCATTCGCGGTCTTGGTGGGGTAACTGTTGATGGTGCCGGTGTTCGTGATGTATTGAATGATGGTGCTCTTGCCCTGATCTCCAATATAGTAGTTCCCGTCGCCGCCGAGGACGAGGCCATACGGTGCGGTCGCGCCGGTGAGCGGCGTCTCTTGTGTCGGTGCCATCACCCCCGTCATCAGCATTCGCCCAAGTTTGGCGGCCTTCGTCTCGGTGAACCACACCGCGTTGTCCGCGCCCGAAATGATGACGCCAAGACCCGCGGCCGGGGTCGTGACCGGATACTCCGCCGGAGGCACGTAGCCCGGATTGCCACCCGCGATCGAGCCCGGGGCGATCGTGCCGATCTGGTTCGCGTTGGCCTCGACGAACCACAAGGCGCTGTTTGGTCCGACCGTGATCGACTCCGGGGCGGCGTTTGCCGTCTTGAGCGGATAAAAGGCGAAGCTGCCGCAACCCGGCGCGATGCTCCAGATGCCGTTGCTGGCCGGATCGGTCACCCATAGATTGCCGTCGGGACCGGCGGCGATGCCCCAGGGCGTCGGGGCGGCACTGTAGGTAGTGGGCAGCGTGCATTCCACAAAGGCCAAGGTCGTAGGGATGAACTGGGCGATCCGGCCGCCGCCGAACTCGGTCAGCCACAGGTTGCCGTTCTTGTCGGTCGTGATCGAGAGCGGTTCCGAACCGGGGCTGGGGAGCGAATAGTCAAAGACGGTTGCGGTTTGGGTGAGCACGCCGACCTTATCGCCGGCCTCCTCGGTGAAGAAGAGCGCCGTCGAGGTCTTGGTGATGCCCGCTGGTTGAGAGGCGGCCGTCGGGATCGTGTACTCGCTGCTCACGTTGGGTGAGTAGGTCGGGCTCGGCGTTGCCGTCCCGGCGGTGATCGGGGTGGTATGGCCGCAGCCGCCCAGCATCAGCGCGGCAGCCACCGCGCCGGCCAGGACCAGCGTCTGTTTCAAGTTACTCTCCTACGGGCTCGTTTAAGGTCAGCCTCCCTTATTGGCAGGCTGCGCGTCCCTTCCCGCCTGCTTAAGGAACTCTGGGGGGAGCCACCTAGCCAACCGTCTCAGGATGCCCGCATGCCCGCCGAAAACTTTTAATGAGCATGCTCGCAAGCGACGTAGATGGCTAAGCCGGAACAAACCGAGAAGGCCACACCTAAACGCCGCCAAGAGGCACGTGAACGCGGCCAGGTTCCTCGTAGTTCGGAACTGGCCGGTGCCGTGATCTTCTTGTCGGTGGTTTTGACTCTGCACGCACTTTTCGCGCCGATGATGACCGGCCTGACCGGTGAAGCTGCGGCGTATTTTTCGCGCGTTGCTCAGCAACACGATCCGACCTACCAATCGATGTTATCGCTCTTCGTACAGGCGTCGGCCGGCATCTATTGGGTCGTGCTCATCGTATTCGGCATCGCGATCGTCGCCGGGATCGGCGCCAACCTCTTGCAATTCGGTTTCATCCTCACGACCGTCCCGTTCAAATGGTCGTTCGCGAAGCTCAATCCGATCAACGGCTTCAAGAATATGGTCTCGCGCCGGATTTTCATCAATCTTGCAAAGCAGCTCCTCAAGCTCGCCGCCGTCGTTCTCATCATCTACATGACGATTGCATCGAACCTGAACCTGTTCGCCGCCGTCGGCCAGACCGAACCAGCAAATATTATCAACATGACTTTCGACGTGATTTTCCAGGTGGCGTGGAAGTTCGGACTGTTCCTCGTCGTCGTCGGTCTCTTTGACTACGCCTACGAGCGCTGGCAACTCGAAGAGAGTCTGAAAATGACCAAGCAAGAGGTTAAGGACGAGTGGCGTCAGTCCGAGGGCAATCCGGAAGCTAAAGGGGCGCTCAAGCGTCGTCAGCGGGAATTTGCGCGGCGGCGCATGATGCATGCGGTGCCGCGTGCAACGGTTGTCGTGACGAATCCAACGCACTTCGCTGTGGCGTTGGAATGGGACGAAATCAAGATGGATGCGCCGGTCGTAACCGCCAAAGGCGCCGATCTCGTCGCTAAGCGCATTCGCGACATCGCGAGGGAACATAACGTTCCGATCATGGAGAATCCGCCGCTCGCGCGTACGCTCTATGAAAAGGTCGATCTCGACCAACCGATTCCGCCCAACCTGTATGCCGCGGTCGCCCAGGTCATCGCGTTCGTGTACAAGCTCAAGAGAAAGACGATCGCCTAATGGCTACGCAAGCGCCGGCCACGGGCCAAAGCACGATGCAGCGAATCGCGAGCTTCACCCCGATCCTGATCGCGGGTGCTTCGGTGATGCTCGTCGTGTTGATGATCGTCCCGATTCCGCCGCTCTTGCTCGATATTCTCCTCGCGTTCAACATCACGATCGCGCTCGTGATCATCGCTACCGCGCTCTACACCGAAAACGCTTTGGCCTTTTCGGCCTTCCCGACGATGCTGCTCATCGTCACGCTCTTCCGGCTTTCGCTCAACATTACCGCGACGCGGGCGATTCTATTGCACGGCTACGCCGGCGAAGTCATCAACTTCTTCGGGCAGATCGTCGTCGGCGGTAACTACGCCGTCGGCTTCGTGATCTTCCTGATCCTGATCATCATTCAATTCGTCGTGATCACCAATGGTGCGGGCCGCGTGGCCGAAGTCGCCGCGCGCTTCACGTTGGACGCGATGCCTGGTAAGCAACTTGCCATCGACGCTGACCTCAACGCCGGTTTGGTCACCGAGGCGGAGGCGCGCCAGCGCCGCCGGGACATTCAGCGTGCGGCGGACTTTTACGGCGCGATGGACGGCGCTAGCAAATTCGTGCGCGGCGACGCGATCGCGGCGGTCATCATCGTCGCCATCAACACGATCGGCGGCTTCATCGTCGGCGTTGCGCAGCAGCACCTCAGCATCATCGAATCGCTGCAGAAGTTCACGCTGCTCACGGTCGGCGAAGGCATCGTAACGCAAGTGCCTGCGCTCTTGATCTCGACCGCGACCGGTATCATCGTGACGCGTGCCGCGGCCGAGACGGATTTCGGCACCGACATCGTCAAGCAGCTGACCGCGCAACCGCGTGCGCTCTTGATCGCGGCCATTATTACCGCGCTCTTTGGCCTTGCGGGACTCGATCGCTGGCTCTTGCTCTTGATCTCTGCGCTGCTCTTCATTGTCTACTTCGCGCGCCGCGAAGGCGCTGCCGAAGCTGCGGCGGAGCGCAAGGTCGCACAGGCTAAAGCCGGTACCCCCGGCGCGCCGGGCGCCGCGCCCGCCAAGAGCGGCGCGGAGAGTGTCGTGCCGCTGCTCTCGTACGACCCGATGGAACTCGAAATCGGCTTCGGGCTCATTCCGCTCGTCGACGTCAATCAGGGCGGCGATCTGCTCGAACGCATCACCTTGATTCGCCGCCACGCCGCGCGCGATTTGGGCATCGCTGTCCCGCCGATCCGCGTGCGCGACAACCTGCAGTTGCGCCCGAACAGCTATCTGGTCAAGATTTACGGTTTGGAAGTCGCGCAAGCCGAGGTGATGGTGAGCCGGCTCCTGGCGATGAATCCGGGCACGGCAACCGCGCCGATCGATGGGATTCCGACGACGGAACCCGCCTTTGGATTGCCCGCGCTGTGGATAGCCGAGAATGCGCGCAGCGAAGCCGAGATGGCCGGCTATACGGTCATCGATCCGACTAGCGTCATCGCCACGCACCTCACCGAATTGATCAAAGCGCATTCACCCGATCTGCTCGGCCGCCAAGAGACCTCGGCGCTGCTCGATAACATCAAGTCGCACTATCCGGTCGTCGTCGACGAACTCGTTCCGGCGCTCCTCACCGTCGGTGAAGTGCAACGCGTGTTACAGAATCTACTACGCGAGCGAATTCCGATTCGCAACCTGGTGATGATTCTCGAGACCCTAGCAGATGCCGCGCGGGTGAGCAAAGACGTCGACTTCCTGACCGAAAAGGTCCGTGCGGCTCTATCGCGCCACATTTCGGCTGAGTATGCTGAGAACGGCCTGCTCTCGGTCATCACCGTCGATCCGCGTCTTGAGTCGCTTCTTTCTGAAGCGGTTCGCCGCGGCGAGGATGCGTTTGCGTTGCTCGACCCGAATACCGTTTCACGAATCTACACGTCATTAACGCGACAGATTGCGGTGGCGCAAAACGCGGGTTTACAGCCGATCGTGTTGTGCTCGCCGTCCGTACGTTTGGCGCTCAAACGGCTCACCGAACGTGCGGCACCCCAGTTGGTTGTTTTATCCTATTCGGAGATTGCGCCGGGGCTTCGGGTTGAGTCGATTGGCCAGATCACCGCGACAGAGGAAACCGCGGAAGCGAAAAGCTGATGTTCAAATCGATTTTTGGCGGCCGGGGAGGCGGCGTACCCCCGAGCAAACTGCCTCAACTTCACTCCTTCGTGGACGTCGTGGTCGGCGGGCGTCCGGCCCGCTCGGTCACCGTGGAACAGGTCGGCGCGAAGGGCGTCGTGACTCGCGATGCGCTGGGCCGGGTCGGCGAGACGGCGATCCTTATCTACACCGCCGCCGCCGGGCGGTACCGGATGGAGACCAAGGTCGCGGCGGTAAGCGCGGAGAGCACCCAGTTCGATCCGCCGCGCCGGCTGATCCTCATCGCGGCTGCAAGCGGCGCACAGAAGCGCCAGAGCGTACGTCTGGACGCGATCGTTACCGGGGAGTGGCGTTTTGCGCCCGGGGGCGTCGGAACCGGCGAGTTCGTCAAGGCGACGATTCGAGATATCAGCCGCGGCGGGTGTTCGCTGATCATCGACCGGGAGCTCAAGGCGCACACCACCGTTGAGGTCCGGATGAAGCTCAAGCCGGAAGGCCCACCCATGACCCTGCTCGGCGAAGTCATGCGCCACGAGAAGATCAAGAGTTCGGGCAAGGTTTCGCACGGGCTGCGCTTTCAGGGGCTGCGGCCGGATGAAGATCAGGCGATCATCGAATTCATCAACCGCCGCCAGGCCGAACTGCGTAGCCGGGGATTGGCCTGACCTTTCTATAAAGTACCCCTATCCTTTGGCCGATTGAGTTCAAAGGATCGAGTCGTGTTTTTTGCACTTCGTCTTGGGAGCATTGGATGAGCAAGAGAGTCCTCATCGTCGACGATGCCGTCGTCATGCGGATGATGATCAAAGGGATCCTTTCTAAGAACGGCTTTGAAGTCGTTGGAGAGGCTCAGAATGGCGTCGAGGCGGTAGAGAAGTACAAACAGCTTCAACCCGACCTCGTGACGATGGACATGGTCATGCCCGAGATGGACGGCATCACCGCGGTCAAGCAAATCGTCGCGAACGATCCCAACGCCAAGATCATCATGTGCACCTCGATGGGCCAGCAGGCGCTGGTTGTCGAGGCGATTCAAGCCGGCGCGAAGTCGTTCATCACCAAGCCCTTCCAGCCGCCCAAGATCCTCGAGACCATCCAAAAGGTGCTTTCATGAGCGGCGGCGGCATGCAACTCAACGACCTCCAAAAAGATGCGCTCAAAGAGGTCGGCAATATCGGCGCAGGTCACGCGGCGACCGCGCTTTCACAGTTGCTCAACACAAAGATCAATCTTTCCGAGCCGCGTATCGACGTCATCAAGTTCCGCGACCTCGCGTCGCGCGTCGGACACGAGAATCGCACCGTGGCTGCGCTGCACATGTATGTGCGCGGCGAAGCGCCGGGACAGATGGTCGTGCTCTTCGATCGCGAGCAGGCGTTGGATTTCGTCAGCCAGTTCTTGCATCGCGTGATCGGCGACATTCAAATCTTCGACTCGATCGCGGACTCGACGCTCAAGGAACTCGGCAACATCATCGCAGGCTCGTATTTGACCGCGATCATCCAGCTCACCGGTTCGAACTTGCTGCCCTCGGTGCCGACGCTTTCGTACGGCACGGTGCAGGCCGCGTTCCGCACGCTGATGTCGATCCTGCCCGATCAAGACGTCTTCCTCATCGAGTCGAGCTTCCTCGATAAAGAGAAAGAAGTCGCCGGACAATTCATCCTCATCCCGGAGACGGGATCGCTCGGACCGCTCCTTTCGGTCTTTGGCGTAGAATAAATCATGTCTGACGAACTCTTTAATCGCGAAGAGTTCATCTCGTATTTCCGCGACGAGGCCGAAGAACTGCTTCAGCAGATCGATGCGGATCTGCTCAAGCTCGAAGAGTTCGTCCAGACCGGCGAGACCGATCCGGAGATCATCGCCTCGCTCTTCCGCGCGCTCCACACCGTCAAGGGCAGCGCCGGCATGCTGGGCTTCACCGACATTCAGGGGCTGGCGCATAAGTTGGAAAACTTGTGCGATCTGCTACGCAAAGATCGCATGCCGCTCTCCGAGAGCGTCGTCGAAATTCTCTTTTCGGGTCGCGATTTGCTCACCGAACTCGTAGAAGCGGCGATCAGCGATCAGGCATCGCCTACCGGCGTCGACGAGTATATCCAAAAACTCGACAAATTTACGTCGATCTACGAGCAGACCGCGCAGGTCATCGAAGGACGCACCGGGCCGGAGCAGTCGTTCGAAGCGGCACACGCGGCCGAGCAGCAGCAAGCCAGCCCATCGGATGCTGAGGCGTTCGAAGCCGAAGTGCAGCGGCTCTTAGCGGAAGCGCAAGCGCAGAAAAACGCTTCCGCTGATGCGCCCGCAGAAGCCGTGGCAGCAACGCCGGCATTTGAAGACGAACACGCTGCGCCCGCGGCAGCGGCGCCGCCGCCTCCGCCGCCCAAGCCCGAACCGGCCGCACCAAAAGCTGCGCCGGCCGCAGCAGCGGGCGCGTCACCGAATGCCGAGCAAAAACGCTCGTCGATTCATCAAACGATTCGTGTCGACATCGAGCGTTTGGATTCGCTGCTCAATTTGGTCGGCGAGCTGGTGATCAACCGCACGCGCATCTCCGACATCGCCAATACCCTCGAGCGCTTGATGGCCGATAAGGCCAGCGTCAAGGGTGGTGCGTCTTCGGGCATCATCGCACCGCTCGCAAAGGATCTTGCCGATTCGGCCGCGCTGCTCGCGCGCACGACCAACGAGATTCAAGAATCGATCATGAAGGTGCGCATGGTGCCGATCGGTCAAGTGTTTGACCGCTTTCCGCGCCTCGTACGCGACGTCGCGAAGGCGCGCGGAAAAGAAGTGCAGCTCGTGATCTCGGGCGCCGAAACTGACCTCGACAAGACGATCGTCGACGAAGTCGGTGAGCCGCTCATGCACTTGCTGCGGAACAACGTCGATCACGGTATCGAACCGCCCGACGAGCGCGAGAAGCTGGGCAAGCCGCGCGTTGGAACGATTTCGCTCAATGCCTACCACGAGGGCAACCAGATCATCATCGAAGTCTCTGACGACGGCGGCGGTATCAACCTCGAAAAGGTTCGGGCACGCGGCATCAAGCAGGGCTTGATCTCGGCCGACGACCGTTTGGCCGATCGCGAGATCATCGAGCTGATCTTCACACCCGGATTCTCAACCGCTGACGTTGTCTCCGACGTCTCGGGGCGCGGTGTTGGCATGGACGTGGTCAAGCGCAACATCTCGCGGCTCAAGGGCATCTTCGACGTCGATACCCAGCCCGGCCAGGGCACGCGCTTTACGATCAAATTACCGCTGACGCTGGCGATCATCCAGGCGCTGCTTGTGCGCGTCGGCGAAGAACTGTATGCGATCCCGCTGGACTCGGTCATCGAGTCGCAACGCGTGGAGATGGTCGACGTGCGGACCGTGCACGGCAACGAGGTCATTACACTGCGTGGACAGGTCGTCCCGCTGGTGCGAATTGCAGAGTTCTTTGAACTCGGCGGCCAGCGCGACCCCGACAAGGTGATGATCGTCATCGTCGGCCTGCAGGGACGTCAGGTGGGATTGGTCGTCGATTCGTTCGAGGGCGAGCAAGAGATCGTCATAAAGCCGCTCTCCGACGTGGTCGGCCGGATCGCCGGTATCTCGGGCGCGACGATTCTCGGCAACGGGTCGATCTCGCTCATCATCGACGTGCACTCGCTGGTTGGCGAAGCATACGCCGGCGGAAAAGTTGCTCGCGCAGAATACTCGGGAGTCTAAGGAACGCAGATGGCAGACGGTAGGGAAGAGAAGAAGCAGCAGTTCTCGGGCGAGGTCGTCCAAGTCGTGTCGTTTCGTCTCGGAAGCGAAGAGTACGGCGTTGACATCTCACAGGTGCAAGAAATCATTCGCATGGTCGAGATCACGCACGTTCCGCGGGCGCCGAAATTTATGGAAGGCGTCATTAACTTGCGCGGCCAGCTGATTCCGATCATCGACCTGCGCACGCGCTTTGGCATGCAGCGCATCGACGCGACCAAGAGCACGCGCATCATCGTTACCGAGATCGGCAACAAGCGTGTCGGCATCGTGGTCGACTCGGTGAGCGAAGTGCTCAACATACCGATCGAAAACGTCGAGGACGCGCCGGAGATGATTGCCGGCGTCGGCACCGAGTACATTCAGGGCGTCGGGAAGATGGACGAGCGACTGATCATCATGCTCGACCTCACGATGGTTATCTCGGGCGAAGAGAAACAGGCCCTCGAGCAAATCGGCGAAGCCGCTAGCGCCGCCGGCTAGGAACTGCGCAGAACCCAGGCTTGCTTGTCATAGCAGGCTTCGTCGTGCGTTCTTGTCGTAGATGGGGCTAATGCGTATACCCCTCGTTGCGATTGTCCTTGCCGCCGCGTTCGCCGTTCCGGCCCCGGCCGCGGCTGCCCCTGCGCCGGCACCGACGCCGACGAATCTGCCCGAGATCATCCACACGGTGAGCCGTCCGCTGTGCAGCGCGCTGGCGACGACGGTCCGCCCGGTGCTTGGGATGCTGTTGCAAAACGACGAGACGATCGCGAAGAGTCCGCCGCTCTTCGGCGACTACATCAAGATGAGTGCCGCCGGCAGCGATGGTGGTCGCGACATGTCGATACACCGTTTGAACAACTTGGTGACGCCGCTCGTGCAGAATACGCTGGCAATACAAAAGCTGCTCGAAGATCCCAGCATCTTTCCGCCAAAGGCGCAAAACGCCGACGACAAAGACTTGCTCGTGCTCAAGGATCAGATGCTCAAGACGCTAGCAACGCAGCAGGCCTCGCTCGACATCATCAACGGCTTCGTCCAAACGCAACAACTCGGCGAGATGCAGCACGAAGGCTTCGGCTACCTCCAAGCCATCACCGGACAAACCACGTCACCCGGAGAGAACGCGCAACCCGGCATGAATCAAATGCCGCAAACGCTGCCGGCGGGCGGCGTGCAAGGCTCTTCGCAGACGCCGCAGGCATTCGACGATCTCGTCTTACAAGCCGGCCTTCAGCCGAATCAATACGAGATCGATCCGACGAAAATTCCGGGACTAGCGGTTGGTTACAATCAGATCGGCAAGCTCAAGGACGGCCTCGAATGGACTCAAGACGAGAGTAAGAAAGCCGAAACTCCGCTAGCGCAGTCCGTTGTAAACGCCGCGAAAATCTGCGGAGCTCCTTAGTTGTCCATATCCTCGGCAAAACCATAGCCTAGTCCGGTAAAGCGCATCAACCCCTCGAACGGCCCGTACGGCGCAAACGCGTCACGCCAGAGCGCGCGCGCGCGTGCCAGTGCGTCCTCGCGTTCTATCCGTATGCGCGCCGCGCTCACCTGGAGCTTTTTCGGCATCACGAGCAACAAGAGATCGCGGTCGTGCAAGTCGCCTAGTGCGTCTTGCAGCTGGCTCAAACGGCTTGCGGCTTCGAGGAGCGCCGGCTCGCGCGGAGTGAAACTTTCGAGCGCATAGCGCAAGCGCTTGCAAGCGATCCGCAGATCGTGCAGATCCCGGCTGCGGCCGCGCCGAAGCGCAGGAACGAGCGTAAGCACTTCAGCGAAGCGCACGATAGCAATGCGGCGCATCGCATCGTCGACGCCGCAGGCATCGGAAAGGTCGATCTGTCGGGCTTTCATGGTTGCGATAGTCGCACGTGTTCTAGCGTGCCGGCAATCCGTTTGAGCGCGACGCGTTCGCGCCGGCGCAGCGTTCGCAAGAGGACGCGTGCAGCATGGCGTTCACGTACGTCGAGTGCGTTACGCAACGCTTCGCGCATGACGGCGGCGTCGCGCGCCTCGCCGGTCAAATCGATCAACTGCCGCAAACGCTTGAGCGAAAACGGCGGGATAGCTTCATGCAGATCTTCGTGCAGCGAACGTAAGCGTCGCGCGGACGTGCGCAGCTCGTGCAGGCGCTTCGCGCTGGGCTGACGCAAAAAGCGCGCCCGTGCCCGCTTAAACGCGTGGACGTCGGCTTTGACGAGTCCCAGAGCCCATTCGGCAATCCGATCGTCGGGCGGCATGGATTCGGCTTCGCCGAATCTGTAGCGTTCGGCCTCCGGCCGATCCGCCCGCTCCCCAGAGTTGACATACGAACATATGTTCGACTAGGATGGGAGCCCAATGCTTCCGGCGCGCACCGATTTCCAAGCTCTCAAGGCCCGTTTTACGGCGACGGCCGCGGCTCCACGCCCGGGCAGGGAGCCGCTCTTTCCGACCGCCATTGGGGCCATCGACGCCTTGCTGGGCGGGGGCATCCCGTGCGGTTCACTGCTCATCCTCGAGGGCTGCGGGAGCGCCGGTTGCCGCAGCATTGCCGCGGCGCTGCTCGCCCAGGCGACCCGCCGCGGGCTCGGCGCCGTTATCGACGGCGGCGAGCTCTATCCGCCCTCGCTGGAGGCAGCCGGCGTCCGGTTGGACCGCCTCCTGATCGTTCCGGCCACCACCCCGGTCGGCATGGCGCGCGCGGCCGACCTGCTGTTGCGCTCACGGACCGTGCGGGTGGTGGTGATGGCAGCGGCGAGGCTGCGTGCCGCGGTATGGGCGCGACTCGCCGGTCTCGCGCAGAAGGCGGGAGCGGTGCTCGTGGTGCTCGCGTCGCGCACCATCGCCGAACTCTCGGCGGTCGCTACCATGTGCCTGTCATGCCGGATCGAGCGGTCCGTTATGCATGGCACACGGGGTCTCTGGGGCGTTTTCAGCGGCTTCGAATTGCAAGCCGAACTTCGCAAATACAAATTCAGGAATTCTTTAACTCCGTTTGTCGTCATGGGAGTGAGTAATGTTCGTCTGTGTCCGAGCTTCTGATCTCTCAAGCGATGCCGTATGGCAAGAAATTCTCGATGCACTCGATGCGTTAACGCCGCTGATCGAAGATGTGCGCTGCGGCGTCGCGCTTCTCGATATGCACGGTGCGCAGGGTGATTTCACAGCATGGAGTGCAACTATTCGCAGCATGCTCGCGCGTTATGCATTTTCGGCGTGCGTTGGAGCGGGCCCAAACCGCTTCTGTGCATTTGCCGCTGCCCAAGGTGAAGGCGTGTTGATCGAAACGGGCGGCGAAGCAACGGCGCTTGCTCCGATGCCGCTCGATGTACTCGAACTCGACCCCGACGTCGTCGAGCGCCTGCATCTTCTCGGTGTGACGACGCTCGGCGCGCTCGCGGCGTTGCCGCATGGACCGTTCGTGCGTCGCTTCGGACCACCGGCCGCACGTTGGCACGACGCAGCGCGCGGGATAGATCGCTCGCCGTTTACGCCGCGCGGGCACGCGATCTCGATCGAAGCGGCGATGCTTGGCGAAGGTTCGGCACAGAGTGAGGCGGCCGTTATCTTCGCGCTGCGTGTTTTGATCGGCCGGATCTGCAGTGACCTAGAACGTGGCGGCAAACGTGCGAGCGCACTGCACGTCGATATCGAGCTGGAGGATGCGGATACCGCGCGTATCGAGGTGCAGCTTGCCGCCGCGACGTCGCAAGAACGCGCGATGCTCGACGTCGTGCGTGCCAAACTCGAAGGCGCAAGTTTTGCTGCGCCGATTTGTGGACTACGCGTGTGCGCGCTCGGATTGGAAGAGGGCGGTGAACCCGTACCGCTGCTGGCCGGCGACGAGATCGATCGCGCGAGCGTCGCGGTGGTGCTGGCACGGCTCGAAGCGATGCTCGGTGAGCCGGTGCGCCGTGCGCAGACGCGAGCCGCGCATCCGCTCGAAGAGCGCTTTACCTATGTACCGTTCACGCTTTCCGCGGATCGGCCGAAGGCTGAACGTAAAGGATTCGGCGAAGCCGAACCCACGCGCCTCGTGCCGCAATTGCGCCTCCTCGCCGTCACCGAAATCGATGTGCGATTGCGTCGCGGCGAACCGGCAATGGTGGGCGAGCGTGCGGTACGCCAGTGCGCCGGACCTTGGCGCATCGAGGAAGGCTGGTTTGCCGCGCTGGTTGCTCGCGACGAATACGACGTGCAACTCGATACCGGCGAGATCTGCCGCATCTACCGACAAGGCGACCGTTGGTATCTGCGAGGTTCGTATGATTAGCGTCGAGCAAACGGCGTGTGAACACTTTCAGCGCATCGCATCGGCGTGGCTGCGCAGCGGCGAGATCACCCGCACGCATCACCTGCTCTCGCCGCTCGAAGAACTGGCCGGCTTCAACTACGGATTTGTGTATCTGTTGGAATTAGACGGCTCGTCGGTTAAAATCGGATATTCCGAGCATCCGATGCGGCGCCTACGCGAACTTCGTGCCGGTTTTCGGTACGGTGACCGATTGCGTTTACGCGCTTGTTTCGTCGGTGAAGCCGAGGACGAACGGAGGCTACACCGGCGCTTTGCGCACCTGCGCATCGAGCACGAGCGCTTTTTGTCCAGCGCCGCGATCGATGCTGAATTTTGCTGCGCGCGCGAACTGGTGCGCGAGCGGCTGCGGGCATTGCATTGCTGCAACGCCGACTGCCCGCAGGTCGTCGGACGGCTCGACCTGCGGATACTCAGCGCATGGCTTCGGCGTTAGGATACGCCGAGCTACACGCTTACTCCAACTTCACGTTTCTCGAAGGTGCCGCGCATCCTGAAGCGCTTGTAGCTCGCGCCGTCGAGCTAGGGCTCTCGGCAATCGCGCTCACCGATCGCGACGGACTCTATGGTGCCGTGCGCTTCGCCGGTGCGGCCAAGCGCGCGGGCATCGATGCGATCGTCGGCAGCGAGCTGACGCTCGAAGACCGCTCGCGCCTCACGCTTTTAATCGAAGACGAACGCGGCTATGCCAATCTGTGCGAGCTGATCTCGCTTGCGCAGCTGCGCGGCAGCAAGGGCGATGCGCGATTGCAGCTTGGGGATCTCGATGGCCGCAGCGACGGTCTGATCGCGCTCTCGCAAGTCGTCGATTCGCAGCGGGTCGATACCCTGCGCGCGCTCTTTCGCGATCGCTGCTATCTCGAACTCCAGCACCACCTCACGCCGGCCGATGCCGAACGCAACGACGCACTCGTGCGTCTGGCGCGTACGATGCGCGTTGCGTATGTTGCCACCAACGGGGTCGTTTACGCACAGCGCGAGGATGCGCAACTTGCCGACATCCTCGCCTGCGTCAAAGAGACGATCACGCTGGACGCGGCTCGCGCGCAACACCGCCTGCGCCCCAATGCCGAATACCACCTCAAATCCGCTGTGGCGATGCGCGCCATCTTCAGCGCGTATCCGCAAGCGGTCGATGCGACGCTCGGGATCGCCGCGCAATGCCGGTTCCGTCTCGAACGGTTGACCGGACAATTCCCGCTCTTCCCGGTGCCCGACGGTTACACGCGCCAAAGCTACTTGCGCGAGCTGAGCTATCGCGGGGCCGCCGACCGGTACGGCACGCCGCTTGCGTCCAACGTCGAGCGTCAGCTCGAGTACGAGCTCGGCATCATCGCCAAAATGGATCTCGCCGGTTACTTCCTGATCGTATGGGACATCGTACAAGCGGCCAATCGACTGGGCGTCCTATGCCAAGGCCGCGGCTCGGCCGCCAACTCCGCGGTATGCTATGCGCTCGGCATCACCGCGGTCGATCCGGTCGGGATGGATCTGCTCTTCGAACGCTTCATGTCAGAAGAGCGCCAAGAGATCCCCGACATCGATATCGACTTTGCTCACCAGGACCGCGAGCAGGTCATTCAATACGTCTACGAACGCTATGGCCGCAGCAACGCGGCGATGGCGGCCGAGGTCATCAGCTATCGCACGCGTTCGGCGCTGCGCGACGTGGCCAAAGCGCTCGGCTTCACCGTCGAACAGACCGACGACATTGCCAAAGAGTACGATGCGCGCGAATCGCTGCCCGATGCCGCTGCGCAGTTCGGCGAGCGCGCAACGCGTCTGGAAGAATTCTGTCGCCGTATCGATGGCTTCCCACGCCACATGGGCATTCATTCGGGTGGCATGGTGATCACGCGCGATCCGCTCATTCGCGTCGCGCCGATCGAATGGGCGACGATGCGCGACCGCACGATCATTCAATGGGACAAAGACGATCTGCAAGAGCTCGGGCTGATCAAAATCGATCTGCTGGGGCTGGGCATGCTCTCATTGCTCCGCGAGGCGTTCACCATCCATAAGCGCTTCTACGATACGCCCCTTGCGTTGCATACGATTCCGGCAGACGACCGGGCGACCTACGACATGATCTCCAAGGCCGATACCGTCGGCGTGTTCCAAATCGAGTCGCGCGCACAGATGTCGATGCTTCCGCGAATGAAGCCGCGCTGCTTTTACGACATCGTCATGCAGGTTGCAATCATTCGGCCGGGGCCGATTCAAGGACAGATGGTGCATCCGTTCTTACGGCGTCGCGCGGGACTCGAGCCGGTGACATATCCGCACCCGAAGTTGAAACCAGTGCTCGAGCGCACGATGGGCGTACCGCTCTTTCAGGAGCAAGGGATGCGCATGGCGATCGAGGCTGCCGGGTTCACGCCGGGTGAAGCCGACGTACTGCGCCGCGCGATGGGCCACAAACGTTCGCACGAGCGCATGCAAGCGATCTATCCCAAACTCGTGGACGGCATGGTTGCAAACGGCATCGATCGCGCCGCGGCCGAGCAACTGTTCCACATGCTCGAAGGTTTCGCCGATTACGGTTTCCCCGAATCACACGCGGCGAGCTTCGCGTTACTGGCCTACGCGTCGGCGTACGTGAAGTGCCATTTCCCGGCGGTGTTCGCGGCGGCGATCCTCAACGTGCAACCAATGGGATTTTATTCGACCGAAGTGCTGGTCAACGATGCGCGCTGCCACGACGTCGTCGTCAAGCCGGTTGAAGTGAATGCAAGCGAGTATTGGTCGCACGTCGAGAGCGATGGTGCTTTGCGTCTTGGGTTCCATCTCGTGCGCGGCTTGGGCAGTGCGCAAAAAGAACGGCTCGAAGCAGCGCTGCAGGGCGGTCCGTTTACCGATTTGCTCGCCTTTGCGCAGCGCACGCAGCTGGAAAAAGAAGCAATAGAGAATCTCGCCGTCGCCGGCGCCTTTGCGCCGTGGTACGGATCGCGGCGCGAAGCGATGTGGGCGCTACGCGCGCTCGACGAGCGTGAAGCACGCGGCGAGCTCGGGAAACTGATGGAGGTCGACGAACCGGTGGTGCGCTTTGCGCCGCTCGTGCCCAAAGTGGAGGCAGCCTTCGATCTCTGGTCGACCGGCGTGACCGCCAAGGGACAAGTGGTCGCGCATTTTCGCGCACAGCTCGATCAGCAGCGTGTGATTCCGGCAAAACGGCTTGCCGAGATGCCCAATCATCTCGTCTGCCGCGTCGGCGGACTGGTCATCACACGGCAACGGCCCGGCACGGCCAAAGGCTTCGTCTTTCTGACGCTCGAGGATGAAACAGGATTGGTCAACGTGATCGTGCGGCCGGATATCTACGAACGCTACCGGCGCGTCATTCGCACCTCGAACATGCTCGTGATTGAGGGCATCTTACAGAGCGAACAAGGGACGATCGATCTGCTCGCGCGTTCGGCCTGGACGTTCGACGACGAAGGCGTGACCGGCGGCGTGCGATCGCACAACTTTCACTGACGTTCTCACTGAGGATTTTGCCCGTTCATCGAGAGGAACTCTTGGTACGCCTGCCTCGCCTGAGGCTGAAGCTGCGTACCCGGCGGCAGACGATACCCGGGTTGCGCCGGAAACGGCATGGCCAGCATATGCGATCCGATGAACGGATCGTGATTTGCCGGGTAGCAGAACAACCACGGGATCTCGCCTTCTTCCATCTGACCGTTGGGGTACTGGTACGAATACGTCCCGCCCGCATAGCAATGTAGGCCTGGGGCATAGTGACGGTCGCCCGGCGTGATGTAGCCCTCACCGTGATGCGAAATGCCGGGAACCCCAGACATGTTCATTTGAAACGGTTGTTGCGACGACGCTCGCTGGTTCGGGTCGATCGTCGCGACCGAAAGCACCGAGTGCTGGGCGTTGATCTGTTGAGCTTCGTGCTGGAAGGCTACCTCTTGCTGCGCCAGCTCCTCGGCAAGCGTTCCTTGCGCCTGCTTTTTCGGCGCGCTGTGCGGCTGCGGCGTCCCGTTCGGCGTGATGCGCGCAAGCTCGGTCGGCTGCGCTTGTGGCTTCGGCGTCGCCTGTTTTGCCGGTTCCTTGGGCTTGGGTTGTTGCTGCTGTGGCTGGCGCTGCGCATCGACCCGTTGGTTCGGCTGCGCCGGCACCGGCTGCGTGCGCTTGGCAATATTCATCGAGGAAGAAGTTACGACGAACGTCTCAAGCGGTTGAGCTTGCGCCACGGCCATGGCATGAGTGCGAAATGCGATCACCCAGGCGAGCACCATCCATGCCATCAAGTTCGCAAAACCGGAAACGAGAAGCGACCACACCAAAGTGGCGCGGTCATCGTTGCGTTCTAGCTGATCGTCTCGTTCCGTTATCATGGGGTCGCCGGCTTCATTACAGCAAGCGTAGCCGTAATGCTACCTGAGAGCGATGACTTCCCCGGCCCCTAGTTCATTGGGGATTTCCGCGCAGCCACGCTTCGTACGCTTCCTTCTCTATCGGACGAAGGTCGGTCCCTGCCGGCAGCTTGTACCCATCGGGCGGAAGCTGGATTGGGATCGTTCGTAGCCCTTGCCCGATCAAGTCACCCTTGGGCGGATAACAAAACGGCCAGGGGACATCCGCGACCTCGGTGCCGCCGGTCGGATAGTCCCATTGGTATTGGATGTAGTAGCAATGTTGCCCGTTGGCCGGATCGATCCACGCTTTGAGCGTGTGATAGTAGCCCTGCCCGCGGTCATGTATATCCGCGTCGCCGCCAAAGGTAATGTGGTACGTCTGGATCGACGGCGCGCGCTGGCTTGGATCGATGGTTGCAATCGCGATCGGTCCGTGTTGCGCGTTGAGCTGCTGCGCTTCATGCTCGAATGCAACCTGTTGTTGTGCCAGCGTTTCGGCGAGCGTCGCCTGCTGCATTCGTCTCGGTGCGCTGCGCGGCTGGGGCGGCGCGTTCGGCGTGATCCGCGCGATCTCAGTGGGCTCGGCCCTCGGCTCTGGCCGGCGTTGTTGCGTGGCCGCCTGCCGCTTGGGCTGTTGTTGGACCGGCCGGCTGGGCTGCGCGATACGCATCGAGGACGAGCTGACGATGAAGGTCTCTTGCGGCGGGTTCTCTGCCACGGTCATCGCGTGAGAGCGAAACGCGACCGTCCACGCGATCAGCATCCACCCCATCAGATTCAGAAAACCGGAAACGAGAAGCGACCACGTCAAAGTGGCGCGGTCATCGCTGCGTTCTTGTGGGTTTTGTCGTTCGGTGATCATTGGGGGCCGCGATGACTTCCCGGCTGCCGGGCGGGAGCCCCTCCGAACTGAGCGAACGATATCAGCACGATGGACCAGCACCCCGAATTCGATCGATCTGAAGAAGAACGCCGCCAGCAGAACCTCACACGCACGTTGATCTGGATCGGAGTCGCGGGCCTCGGCGCGGCGCTGGCCTTTACGGTCGTGCGCGTGCTCTTGAGCCGGCGCCCGGCCGATCCCACGAGCGAGCGGATCCAGCTATTGATCGACGAGGCCAACCACTTGCTCAAGACGCTTGACGAACAGAGAAACAGCGCATAAAGGCGCCGCGCCGGTTGCAATCGGCGCTGAATACGAGCTTGCGTTCACCGATTTGCTGGCCAACGGTCAAGCGGTCGGGCGAGCCGGCGGAATCGTCGTCTTCTGTTTCGGCCCGCTACCACAAGAGCGCGCGCGGGTTCGCGTTACCGCGGTCAAGCCCAAGTACGCAATCGCTGAACTGGTTCGCATCCTGGCGCCGTCGAGCTATCGCACGACGCCGTTTTGCAGTGTCTTCGGTGCGTGCGGCGGCTGCCAGCTGCAGCACTTGAGCTACCCTGCGCAACTCGTCTGGAAAACCGACACGGTTCGTGGCGCGCTTGCGCGCATCGGCGGGTTTGCCGACGCGACCGTACGCGACACGGTGGGCATGACCAATCCGCGCGGCTACCGCAACAAGATGTCGCTGGTGGTCGAGCGCCGTGGCCCATCGCCGACCATAGGCTTTTATCAACAGCGTTCGCATGACGTCGTGCCGATCGACAACTGTCCGATCGTGACCCCGCAGCTCAGTGACTACATCGGACGGTTGAACCGCGCGCGGTCGTCGCCCGAAATTGCGGGCGCGCTCGCCGTCACGAAACACGTCGTGGCACGCAACGCTCGCGCGAGCAACGAATCGGTGGTCACGTTGACGAGCGCGCGGCCCGCGCCCGAGGTGGCCCGCGCTGCTGAATCGCTGATGCGAATCTTCCCCGGCGCGGTCGGCCTTACGAACTCCTACGACTTAAATAGTGAAAACGCGATCATGGGCCGGCGCCACCGCACGCTTGTCGGTCGCTCAGAAATCGAAGAGGTACTCGACGGCGTGCGCTACCGCGTCTCCGCCGGATCGTTCTTTCAAGTTAACGTCGAGATCGTCGCGCGTATCTTCGACTCGATGCGCTCGGGGCTCGAGCATCCGCGGCGAATCGTCGATCTCTACTGCGGTGCCGGCACGTTCGCGCTGTTCTTTGCGCGCCACGGCTGCCAAGTCTACGGCGTCGAGGAGAACGCGCAAGCGATTGCGGAGGCCGAAGGCAACGCCGCCCTCAACAGGCTCGAGAACTGGGTGCAGTTTCGCTCGGGGCGCGTCGAAGACGTGGTACGCACACCCGAGGCGCACGCCGCGATGTGCGAAGCCGACATCATCTTCCTGGATCCGCCCCGCAAGGGGAGCGACGAGGTCACGCTCGGCGCAATCGCCGAGGCAAAAGCCCCGTTTGTTTGGTATCTCTCGTGCGATCCGGCCACACTGGCCCGGGATTTAAAGTTCCTCGCCGCCAATGGATACCGGCTCGGCATCGTGCAGCCGTTCGACATGTTCCCGCAGACCGGGCACGTGGAGACGCTGGTGACACTGTACCGCGACACCGAGGAACCCCCCGCGGTCGCCGAAGCCTTCGAGGACATCGCGCCCCCGAGCTGGCCCGAGGACGACTTCGCCCACAACCAATTGGAGTATCCCGACTTTGTCATCCGAGAAAATTGACGTTCGCTATGTAGCCAAGCTGGCGCGGATCGCGCTGACCGACGACGAGGTCGAGCGGTTCGGTGCGCAACTCGGCGATTTGCTCGAGCACGTCGATTCGCTGGCAAAACTCGACGTGTCCGCGGTTCCCGCTACCGCACAGGTAGTGGAGTCGCGTAACGTCGAGCGCGATGATGCGCTCACACCGTGCCTCGACCGCGAAGTCGTGCTCGCACAAGCGCCGCAGCGCCAAGGCGGATTCTTCCGCGTGCCCCGGATCATCGCCGAATAAAGGAACTCCTTCGTGTCGACTGCACCGATCGAACGTAGCGCCGCGCAGATCGCGCGCGACGTAAACGCACGTACACTTTCCGCCGCCGACGTGACCGAGGCGATGCTGACGCATGTCCGCGCCGTCGACGGTGCGATCGGCGCGTACCTTACCGTGCTCGGCGATGCGGCGCGCGACGCTGCCGCGCGCGTCGATGCGCGCATTGCGGCGGGCGAACGTTTGCCACTTGCCGGTGTCCCGCTGGCGGTCAAAGACAACATGTGCCTCACCGGCACGCGGACGACCGCCGGCAGCAAGATCCTTGAACATTGGGTGGCGCCGTATACCGCAACCGCCGTCGCACGTTTGCTCGAGGCGGGCTGCATTCCGATCGGCAAGACGAACTTGGACGAGTTCGCAATGGGCAGCTCGTGTGAGAACTCGGCGCTCGGCGTGACGCGTAATCCGTACGATCCTGCACGCGTGCCCGGTGGTTCGAGCGGCGGATCCGCGGCAGCCGTGGCTGCCCACGAAGCCGCACTCGGCATGGGCAGCGATACCGGTGGATCGATTCGCGAGCCGGCCGCGTTTTGCAATCTCGTCGGCTTCAAACCGACCTATGGACGCGTCTCGCGCTACGGGTTGATCGCGTTCGCATCGAGCCTCGATCAGATTGGCCCGTTTGCGCGCACGGTCGAAGATGCGGCGCTGGCCTACGATGCGATGGGCGGGCACGATTCGATGGATTCCACCTCGATCGACCGGCCGCTGGAGACCACGGCGACCCATCTGCGTAGCGATCTCTCGGGCCTGCGCATCGGCATCGTCAAAGAATTTGCGACCGCCGGACTCGGGGCGGAGATCGACGCCGTGTACGCGCAGGCATATCGCGATCTCGAAGCGCTTGGCGCGACGTTGGTCGAGGTCGAACTACCGACCGCCGAGCACGGCCTTGCGACGTACTACTTGATCGCGCCGGCGGAATGCTCGTCAAATCTGGCACGCTTCGATGGCGTGCGCTACGGCCTACGCGTCGACGGTGCCGACGTGCACGAGATGTACGAGCGCACGCGCGCCGCCGGCTTCGGTCCGGAAGTGAAACGTCGCATCCTGATCGGAACCTACGCGCTCTCGAGCGGCTACTACGACGCCTACTACGTGCGCGCGCAAAAAGCACGTACGTTGATTGCGCAGGATTTCGAGCGCGCCTTTGCCTCGTGCGACCTGATCGCGTGTCCGGCGGCAAGTTCCCCGGCCTTCGAGTTCAACGCGAAGAGCGATCCCTACAGCATGTACTTAATGGACTACTACACAATTCCGATGTCGCTCGCCGGATTACCGGCGCTCTCGGTACCGTGCGGCTGGGTAACGCCACCCGGTGGTGAACGCCCGATGCCGATGGGCTTGCAGCTCTGCGGGCCGCTCTTTGCCGAGCGCCCGGTCCTTGCGGCCGCGCATGCCTACGAGCAGAAGACGAAGCACGCACTCAAACATCGTCCGTTGCTTGCAACAGCGGGCGCGCCCTCGGGGAATTTCTAGCATGGCAGAATCTGTAAGCGCGCGTGCCGCTGGGGGGCCCCACGAAGTGGGGGGCGCGGAGGCGAGGCCGGAGCGCCTTAAGTACGAAGCAGTCATTGGTATCGAGTGCCACGTTGAATTGCGGACCAAGAGCAAGATGTTCTGCGGCTGCGCAAACGAGTTCGGCGGTGAGCCGAACACCAAGGTCTGTCCGGTCTGTCTTGCGCTGCCCGGCTCGCTGCCGGTCGCGAACAAAGAGGCGATCGAGCACATGATTAGCGCGGGTCTCGCGTTTGGTTCAGAGATTCCGGCGTTTTCGAAATTCGACCGCAAGAACTATTTCTATCCGGACATGCCCAAGGATTATCAGATCTCGCAATACGACATGCCGCTCACGCAGGGCGGCGTGGTGCGCTACTGGCTCGAGGACGGCACGCTCAAAGAGTGTCGCCTCACCCGCATACACTTAGAAGAAGATACCGGAAAGTCGACGCACGCGGGATCGGATGACGGCCGCATCTCCGGCAGCACATACTCGCTGGTCGATTTCAACCGCGCCGGCGTGCCTTTGATGGAATGCGTGTCGGAGCCCGAGATGCACAGCGCCGACGAAGCCGTCGGCTATCTAGAAGCGTTGCGCCGCACGCTACAACAGCTCGGCGTGAGCGACGTCAAAATGGAAGAAGGCTCCCTGCGCTGCGATGCCAACGTCTCGGTGCGCCCGGTCGGCTCGCAGACGCTGGGGACCAAGACCGAGATCAAGAACATGAACTCGTTTCGTTCGGTCCATCGCGCGATCGAAAGCGAGATCGAGCGTCAGATCGCCATGCTCGAGAAGGGTGAACGCATCATTCAGGAAACGCGCGGCTGGGACGAGCTGCGCGGGGTCACGGTCTCGATGCGCAGCAAAGAGCAGGCGCACGACTACCGTTATTTCCCCGATCCGGATCTCGTGCCGATGGAGATCGCGCGCGGCATCGTCGAGCGTTTGCGCGCCGCGCTGCCCGAGCTGCCCGTGCATCGCTTCGAACGCTACACCAGCAAACTCGGGCTCGATTCGAAGCAGGCCACGCAACTGGTCGATAATGCGCCGCTCGCGACATTTTTCGACGCGACCGTCGCGGCTAGCGAGAATCCGAAACAGGCGACGAACTTCGTGCTGGGCGACCTCTCGCGGTTGGCGAATGAAACCGGAATCACCGTGCAAGACTCGCCGGTCACGCCCGGCCACCTCGCCGAGTTGATCGCGCTGGTCGACACAAAAACGATCAACTCCAAGATCGCCAAAGACTTGATCGAACGGATGTGGCGTGGCGAAGGCTCGCCCAAAGCGATCGTAGAGCGCGAAGGGCTCGCGCAAACCAGCGATCCGGCGGCGATTGAACGCTTTGTCGACGAGGTGCTGGCGAAGAACGAGAAGAGCGTGAGCGACTACCGCGCCGGGAAAACCAACGTGATGGGGTTCCTGGTGGGTCAGGTGATGAAAGCGAGCGCGGGTAAAGCCGATCCGCAGCTCGTGAACTCGCTCATGAAAGCAAAGTTGGAAGGCTAGTGCTCGCCGACGAGCGCACGCTGGAGGCGCTCGATTTCGCGACCGTGCTGGAGCGGGTCGTGGCAGCGACACATACCCAACGCGGCCGCGTGCGCGCCGCGCAGCTCGAACCGCTGGTCGATTTCGCGTTGGTCCGCCTCGAACAGGGCCGCACCTCGCTGGTCCGCGATCTCGTCGCCGGCAACGATCTGCACGTGTTGCCGGCGATCGATACAGGCACACTCACCGAAGCGGCCGCCCTCGGACGCACGCTCGCGCCGGCGGACTTGCGCGCCGTCGGCGACGCAATCGCGGCGGCCGCAGCCGCGGCCAATGCATTGCGCGAGGTGAAACACGAGGCGCTTGCGGCGATCACCGCGCCGTATACGAACTTGCGCGATCTACACCGCGCGCTCACCGACGCGATCGACGAACGCGGCACTGTGCTCGACCGCGCCTCGCCCGCACTGGGGCGCATTCGCCGTAATCTGGCGCAGGCGCAGAACGATGCGCGCGACCGCGTCGGCGCGATCCTGCGCTCGGATCGCTACGCACGCGCGATTCAAGACAACGTCGTCACGATTCGCGAGGGCCGTTTCGTCGTGCCGATCAAGGCCGAGTTTTCGGGCGAGTTTCCCGGCATCGTGCACGATACGAGCGGTTCAGGGCAAACGCTCTTCATCGAGCCGCTGGCCGCGCTCGATGACAACAATCGCATTCGCACCTTGCGCTTGGAAGAAGAGCGCGAAGTGCTGCGCATCCTCGAAGAGCTATCGCGCGGCGTCGGCAACGCGGCTGATACAATCGAGCGCAACATCGAAATGCTCTCGCAGATCGATCTGCTGGTCGCCAAAGCCAATGTCGCGCGGGCGATGGACGCGATCGAACCCGAGCTGGTCGATGATGCGGTGGCGCACATCGAAGCGGGCCGACACCCGCTGCTGGGCGAGCGCGCCGTGCCGCAAACGATCCCGCTCGATCACGGGACGCGGCTGCTGGTGATCAGCGGCCCGAATATGGGCGGCAAGACCGTCGCGCTCAAGATGGTTGGGCTCTTCGTAGCGATGACCTATTGCGGCATGCACGTGCCGGCCGCGCTCGGCACGCGCATCGGACACTTTGGCCGCGTCCTTGCCGACATCGGCGACGAGCAGTCGATCGCGCTCAACGCGTCGACGTTCTCTGCGCACTTGGCCCGCATGCGCGAGATGCTCGACGTGGCCGACGCGCGCACGCTGGTGCTGGTCGACGAAATCGGCGGCGGCACGGAACCGGGCATGGGCGCCGCGCTCGCGATTGCGATGCTGGAACGGCTGCTCGCGGTGAACGCCTGTGGTGTGGTCACGACCCACGCGACAGAACTCAAACTGTTTGCCAGCGGCACGGCGGGCGTGGCCAACGCGAGCGTACGCTTCGATCCACACAGCTTTGTGCCGACCTTTGCGCTCGATGTCGGCGCGCCGGGACAGTCGCTCGCTTTTCCGCTAGCGCGCGCGCTCGGCATCGCCGAACCGGTGGTCGAGCGCGCGCAGGCGCTGCTCGACACGCGTGAGCGTGACTACGAGTCGGCGTTGGCCGAACTGTCCTTGCGCGCGGCTGAGTTGCAATCGGAGCGCGAGACGCTGCGTACCCAGCGCCTTGCCGCCGAACGCGAACGCGGGACGCTCGCGCACGAGCGAGGGCTGTTCGAAAGCGAACGCCGCACGTTTGCCGACCGTGCCGAGGAGCGCATGCAGCAGAGTTTGCGCGAGTTCATGGCCGAGCTGCAACGGCGTGCCGCGGCAGCGCAGGTGAATCGTCCGCGCGTGACCGCGTCGCACGCGGCGCTGCTCGGGAAGAGTGCCGACGCGTTGCGCGCCGAGCTTGGCGCGACCGATACGCCGTCGGCAAAACCCGGTGAGCGCGTGTCGCTCGAGCCGAACGATCGCGTGCACATCCGCTCGCTGCACACCGACGGGACGGTCGTCGAAGATTACGGCGAGACGGTCTTGATTGCGATCGGGCCGATGAAAACCGTTGTACAGCGCAGCGACGTGGAGAAGCGTCCGGGCGGTGCGCCGCGTAAACATCCCGAACGTGCCGCCGGTGCGAACGCGAAAGTTGAGGCCGCGGCGCGCTCGATGAGCGAACTCGACGTGCGCGGGAAGCGCTTCTCCGAAGCGGAGCCGCTGGTCGAACGCTGGCTCGACGAAGCCGCGCTCGCCGGAAATTCGCCGTTGCGCCTCATTCACGGCAAAGGCACGGGCATGCTGGGCCGCGGGCTGCAGGAGTATCTTCGTACAAATCCTGCGGTCAAGAGCATCCGGTATGGCCGCGAGGACGAGGGCTCGGGCGGCGTGACGATAATAGAACTCGCGTGACTTCCGCGAGCTCTTCCGACGCCGAGTTCCTGCTCGACGGTTTCGAACATGTTGAAACCGTCGAGGATTTTCGTGCGCGCCTGAAGCTGGGACGACCGATCCGGGTCAAGCTCGGCATCGATCCGACCAGCGCCGACCTGCACTTAGGCTTCATGGTCGTCTTAGAGAAACTGCAGCGCTTCGCGCAAGCCGGCCATGAAGTGACGCTGATCATCGGCGACTTCACCGCGAGCATCGGTGACCCGAGCGGCCGCAACGCGATGCGACCACCGCTCTCGCGCGAAGCGATCGAAGCCAACATGCAAACCTATCGCGAGCAAGCCGGGAAAGTGCTCGATCTCGAGCGGGTAAAGATACGCTACAACTCGGAGTGGCTGGCGAAGCTCGACTTCTCCGATATCGTGCGGCTGGTGTCGCACGTCACCGTGGCGCAGATGCTCGAGCGCAACGATTTTCACAATCGCTACGAATCCGGCACGCCGATTTCGCTGCACGAGTTTCTCTATCCGGTCGCGCAGGCGTATGATTCGATCGCGATCGAGGCCGACGTCGAACTCGGCGGCACCGATCAACTCTTCAATCTGCTGCTCGGGCGCCAGTTCCAGCGCGACTACGGACAGCTGCCGCAGATCTGCGCGACCGTGCCGCTGCTCGTCGGTCTCGACGGCGAGAAGAAGATGAGCAAGTCGCTTGGCAACTACGTCGGGATCGCCGAAGATGCGCAGACTCAATTCGGGAAGTTGATGTCGATGCCCGACGAGTTGATGCCGACCTATGCGCGGTTGGCCGCGTTTCAGAGCCAGGCGCAGTCCGACGCTTTGCGCGACGCGCTCGCTGCGGGCACGATCAACCCGATCGACGCCAAGAAGGCGCTGGCCGAGTCGATTGTCGCGCGCTACCACGGCGCGCCGGGAGCAGCCGCGGCGCGCGACTATTTCGAGCGCACCGTGCAGCGCAAGGAGATTCCGCAGAACGACTTGCCCGAGGTGGCGCTCGGTGACGCGCGGCGCCTCGCCGACGTGTTGGTGCGCGCCGGCTTTGCCG
The DNA here is from genome assembly GCA_050015295.1 of Candidatus Aquilonibacter sp. Classification (GTDB taxonomy): domain Bacteria; phylum Vulcanimicrobiota; class Vulcanimicrobiia; order Vulcanimicrobiales; family Vulcanimicrobiaceae; genus Aquilonibacter. Next base: position 188,332 of record JBEKBR010000001.1, read on the forward strand.
AGAGCCGCCGTGCGGCCGAGCGACTTATCTCGGGGAATGGCGTGAAGGTGGATGGTATAGTCGTGGACGATCCACGTGCGGCCTGGACGGCACCTGGGCCGGCCGTGCTCTCGGTCGGATCGCGTCGCTTCGCTCGCATCGTCCCGTAGGAGAGGAATCATGGCCGACAAGAAATTCGTCTGCAAGCGCTGCAAGCGCGCGTATCCGTATCCGCAGGTTGACGGTCCCCCGATTCGCTGCGAGTGTGGCTGGTGGTATTTTAACGACGGGCCATTTATTCGCGAAGCTTTCTGGCAGCGCATCGAGCCATATCGCACGCCGAAGAGTCTGACACGCCTGTTCGAGCCGGAACTACCGTTCTAGCTAGGCGCTCCGTTCGGCGAGTTCGCGCAGCTCGTCGGATGTGAAGATATAGCGCTTCTTGCAGAACTCGCACGACGCTTCCGATTCGGCGCGTTCGCTCGCGAGGGAACGCAGCTCATCTGCGCCCATGCCCAGCAGCGCGGATTCGACCTTGTCGCGCGTGCAGGTGCATGCAAACTGAATCTGCAGCGTCCGATGCGCGCGCAATTCGATCGGGCCGGCGAGCGCTGCTAAAAGCGCGTGCGCGTCGGCACCCTCGTCGATGAGTTTGGTGACCGGCGGCATGGCCAGCGCGCGCTCTTCGAGCGCTGCGATCGCGCGCTCGTCGGCGCCCGGCAGCACTTGGGCGAGCACGCCGCCTGCCGCGCGCACGCCCTCGGGATTCGCGAGCACACCGAGCGCGACGACACTTGGAATCTGTTCGGAGTTGACCAGATACGAAGCGAGGTCTTCGGCGACTTCGCCCGAGTAAAACGGCACGACGCCGACGTAGGGCTGGCCCACTTCGTACGATTTCGTCACTTGCAGTGAGCCCGCGCCGATCACGCCCGCCACGTCGAACTTGCCCTTGGCGTTAAGCGGCAGATCGGCATGCGGATGGGCCGCGTAGCCGCGCGCGCCGAGCAGCTCGGGTTCGAGCAGCCAGGCGTCGGCAGCGATCGTGCCGGCGGGGCCATCGCCCGACATTTGCAGCGTGATGCGTTCGCTGCCCTTGAGCGCGATGCCGAGCAGTGCCGCCCCGGTCGTCAAACGCCCTACCGCCGCGGTGACCAGGGGCGAGAGATCGTGCCGGCTGCGAATCTCGGCAACGAGGTCGGTGGTGATGGCAGCGGCGATGGCGATGCCGGCCTGCGGCGCGGACGCGCTGACGATGAGATCGGGCATCAAGCGTCCTCGGCCGAAGGCGCGAGCTTTTCCTCCTGAGAAGGACGGAACATGCGCGTTCTCGTCATACACGGGCCGAACCTCAATTTGCTCGGTGAGCGTCAGCCCGAGATCTATGGCCGCACGACCTTAGGTGAGCTCAACGAGTTCATCGCAACGTCTGCGCGCGATCTCGGTGTAAGCGTCGATTGCGTGCAGCACAACGGCGAAGGCGAAATCATCAACGCGCTTCACGACGCACGCAGCAGTTACGACGGTGTGGTGATCAATCCCGGGGCGTATTCGCACTACTCATATGCAATCGCAGATGCAATTGCATCGATATCTATTCCGGTCATTGAAGTACACTTGTCGAATATTGCCGGGCGCGAAGCGCATCGGCGCATCAGCGTCACGGCCGCGTCGTGTCTTGGAAGCATCTCCGGCTTGGGCTCGCTTTCCTACGTGCTGGCGCTGCGTGCGCTCGCGCAAAACGCCGATAATTAAAGGACCGGAGGCGCCCCCTTCGTATACCCCCTCCCTGGAAGGAGACAGGTAGTTTGACTAAAGCCGATCTGATTGATGCCGTCGCCGGCGAAGTCGAGATTTCGAAACGCCAAGCCGGTGAAGTCGTCGACTTGATCCTCGAAGAGATCAAGACGGCGCTGCAGAAGGGCGACCGCGTTGCGTTGACGCCGTTCGGCAGCTTCGTCGTTCGCAGCCGCAAAGCGCGCGAAGGACGCAATCCCAAAACCGGTGAGAAGATCAAGATTGCGGCGCGCAAAGTGCCGGCGTTTGTTGCGGGTAAATCGCTCAAAGATGCCGTAGGCGGCACGCGTTCGAGCAGTGCGAAGAGATCCGCCGGGAAAAAGAAGAGCGCCAAGCGTAAATAAGTAACGCTGCCGGATGAACGCGGGTTCACCCGGCTTCAGCGGGCTGTGGCGCAGCTTGGTTAGCGCGCTTGACTGGGGGTCAAGAGGTCGCAGGTTCGAATCCTGTCAGCCCGAAAGCCAAAAAGCCCTGAAATCCGGGGCTTTTTTCTATGGTCGCGCTGCGGCTGGGCTCCCTAGTATCTTCACTACGCCCGTTTACGCTTCCCTAGGCGCTCGGTGAAGAACGCGTCGAGATCGTGCGCGATGCTCTCGCCGGCACGATCGTACAGGTGTCCGTACACGCCCACCGTCACGCCGACGTCGGCGTGCCCCATCCGTGCGCTCTGCTGCTCGGTCGAAACGCCCACCAACTCCATAATCGCTTTTGCAATGTGATGCATGGCGTAGGGCGTGACACGCTTGACCTTCGCCCGTTCGAGTAGCTCGCATGGCAAAGACAAACGCACGGCGTAAACCGCCGCCCGATCTGGTGAAGAAGGCCGCTGCCGCCCTATCGCACCCTGAGAAGGCATCGAAGAAGACGATCCAGCGACTCGCCGCCGAGGTGCTGGACAATCAGCAGTTCGATTCGAAGCCG
>JBEKBR010000002.1:0-125623 GCA_050015295.1 Candidatus Aquilonibacter sp.
GGCGTCGGCGTCGCAGCGGGCGGCGGTGAAGGATGCGGCGGAAGATCGCGTTCAATCTGCGGCATCGCGCACGCGGTGTATTCGGTGAGCGTGAGCGCGACGTTCGCGCACCAATACGAACGCCACGTCGTGTCGGTGATTGGCGCGATGCCATCCCCGCTCTGATAGTACTCTTCGAAACGATAGCGCACGCGCTCGTCGTCAAAGATTGCTTGCTGCACCCGCGACACGTCGGCGGCGTCGATCGGTCCAGGGCCGTAGACGCTGTCGAAATCATATTCCCGGTGCCACAGCCAATCGTCTTTGCTCTTGGTGAGAATGAAGATTTGCTCGTCGTTGACTTGCGCGGTCGATCCGTCGACATCCAGCACGGTAAACGAAGGCGCGTTGCCGAAGAGCGGGCTCACCGCCGGGACGACCAGCATCGGCGCTCGCGGCTTACTCGGATCGGGCCCGATCGCGCGAAAACTATTCATGTGCGTGTGGCCGGCAATCGACATCACGACCGTCGAGCTCGAATCGAGTGCGGTGAGCAGTGCGTCGTTAAAGCGGTCGGTCAAGAACGGTATCGGTGCCGATCCCGCGGGAGCATGCAGCGTTGCATAGACGTCGACGCCCGGCGGCATGTGCGCGATTACCCAGACCGGCGTTCCCGGCGCGATCGCCGCTTGCGTCGACTGCAACCAGCGTAACTCGTCGCCACCCGGATCGGTCTTAGGATCACCGCACGCATTCTTGTAGTTGACCGACCACAATACATCGTTGAGTACGATCGCTTGCGCGCCTCCGGCGGGCAATGGAATCGTATAGTAGCCGCCGGTCGAAAACTGCGCGATGAACGCGTTGGGATCGGCGGCGCCGGCGGATCCGGCCCACGCCGCCGCCATGTGCGAGAGAAAGGCATCGTGCAGTGTGCTTTGATAGTCGCCGCAGGCATTGTCGTTGTTCCCGATTACCGGTAAAAGGTGGGCGCGCGGAAAAGCCGCCTGCAGTTCCCAGGCGAGAAACGCGATCGTTTTGTCGACGAAGGCGGCATAGGCTGCTGCATCGTGCACCTTCGCCGTGCGCTCGAACTTGGCGCGAAAATCGTGCGCGAGAAAATCGCCGGCGACGATGACGATCCGCGGGTCGGGCAGCGCGTTGCGCGCGCCATCGAGCGTCGATTCGAGCAGAGCGTCGTTGGTGTCGCTGCCGCGCCCCGACGGCGCCGTGACGTCGCCAGTTGCGAAGATCGCGCGCCAGCGTTCAGGCGGCGCCGCGGCGAGCCGATCGACCAGACGCGGCTGCGTAAACGGATCGAAGTGCACATCGCTCAGGACAATCCATGCTTGCGGTGAAGCGGCGAGGACGGTTGCGGGCGTGACGAGGAGAGTTGCGACAACGAGCGCAAACGCGAGAACGGACCGGAGCATGAGCGTACGCTTTTCCAAGAGGTGAAGTCCATGTCCCGCTACTGGCTCTTCAAGAGCGAACCGGACGCGTATAGTTTCGAGCAGTTGTGCAAGGATCGCATTACGCCGTGGAGCGGCGTGCGCAACTTCCAGGCCAAAAACAACATGATGGAGATGGTGGTCGGAGATCTCGGCTTCTTCTACCACTCGAGCATCGCCGAACCGGCGGCCGTCGGAATCGTCAAGGTCGTAAAGACGGCATACCCGGACAAGACCGCGTTCGAACGAGGTGGCGAATACTACGATCCCAGGAGCACCCCAGCGAAGCCACTGTGGATGAACGTTGACGTCGAATACGTCGAACCACTCGAGCATCCGGTGACCTTGGCGCGAATGCGTGCGGAACCGCGCCTGGTTGGTATGGCGCTGCTAAAACGCGGCCAGCGTCTTTCGGTGCAGCCGGTGATGCCGCATGAGTGGAAGATTATTTTAGAGCTTGCAAAATGACGCGCACCCGCTTTTTGCGAAAGAAAGGGGCCCGCAAATGCGAGCCCCTTTCTTCTTGCTGCGACCGTGTCGCTTAGTGGATGGGCTTGACTGCCTGGACGCTGCCGCGCGTTGTCGGTAGCGCGAAGGTAATCGGACGCGTCCGTGATAGCGGCCCCGACGACGGAACGCCCGTCCCGCTTGCGGTCATCTGGACGTTGCCGACGTACATGAACTCGTTGTACTTCGCATCGGAAGCGCCGTAGTTCGCGTAGTAGGCCCAAATACCGACGAAGAGCGTGACCTGTTCACCGGCGTACGACGAGAGGTTGTACGGGCCACGCGGTTGCCACGTACCACCGAGGTACCAGTTCGACCCCGCCGTGGCATCGGTGCTCAAGCATGAATTGCTGGCCGACTCGCCCGTGCCCCAACCGATGCTCGGGTCGAGGTAGCAGTTCCACTCGAGGAACAGGTACGTCGGAGTACCGGTGACGATGTAGCCGTTGGTCAGCGTGCTTGTTGGGAACACGGCGACCTCTTGATCGTTCTCGTTACTCTTGTAATACTCACCGCCCTCGAGCACGTACATGCTCAGGTATGGCGCCGACGCCGGAACCGTGATCGTCTGACACATACCGAACGTGCCCGACGGATTCGGGTTCGTTGACGCGTTGAGATTGCCGAGGAGCATGACCTCGCTGCCCAGCAGCGGTGGCGGCGTTCCTGGCGTGTCGATCGTGTAAGTCGTGGGCGCACCGCTAGCGACGCCCGCGAGTTGGACCTCGATGGACCCAGTCGACGGGTAGCCGGGATTGTCGTCGTTCGGCGGTGACGTCGGCGTCACGAGACTGCTTAGCGGCGTCGACGTCGCTGCCGGCGCCGTGGTGCCCACCGGCGCAGCGGTCGCGCCGATTTGCGCGGTTTGCACCGTCGCATAGGAAGGCGTACCGCTCTCGATGATTTGCGTGGCATTGGTTCCGGTGGTTTGCGCCGTGTGCGCATAGGTGCACGGTGTCCATCCGGCCACGCCTTGCGTGAAGTTGCCATTCTTGATCGCAGAGACGGTGATCGGCAGTGTACCGGTATTCCCGTACGTGTCTGCCATCGAGATCGTCGCTGTGCCACCGGCAACGCCGTAGACGTAGAACGTCGCGTTCCCCGCGTTGGAGGTACCTGCGGCGCCCGTTGTCACGGTGGTCGAACCCGACGCACCCGAGCTCGAATCTGTGGCGTTCACTTCCGCAACAGCCGTACTGCTGCTGGTTATCGTGATTTGCGTGCTGACGTGTGCAGATACGACGATCGGCACCACGTCACCCAACCCAATTGTTGCCGCGACCGGAGAAGGTAACGGCGTCGGGGCCGTGTTGTTCACGTTGACCGTCGCGGTGGTTGTCTGACTCAGCGGATCCGTGAACGTGATCGTCGCGGTTCCGATTGAAGCCGGACCGGTTTGGGCGGTCACCGTGAATGCAGCCGTCGACGTCGTGCCCGATCCGGTCGTGGCCGACGAGGTGACCGTCGCGACGGCCGTATTGCTGCTGCTGGCGGTGATCGTGATGTTGCCGCCACTGGTAACCGTCAGTGTTCCCTGCGTTCCCTCGGAAAGGGTAAGCGAGGACGGACTAACTTGCGGCGCCGCCGGCTTCGGCGTTGGCGTGGAAAACGTCCCGCCGCCGGTGTACACCGCGAGATAGTAGCTCGCACCCTGCGCGAGCGTGACCGCCGGATTAATGCTGCCGCTAGAAACCGTAATCACGCCGCCGGGTGCGGGCGTCGCCGTTATTGCGGCTCCCCCCGAGTTGAGAAACGAGACCCATTGCGAACCGTTCCAATAGGCGAGGCTGTAGGTGCCAGTCACCGGCGGTTGAGGTGCAACCGCCACTGTGACGCCTGAAATCGTTACCGCGCTTGTCGCCGTGATCGTAACGTACGCGACCGCAGTTTGGCCCGTCGGGATGATATCACGGTGCTTCAGTGCGAGCACTGAAACGGCGGACGGGTTCGACGTGCTTTGCTGCGCCGAGACCGAACCGCTGCCGGCGACCGTCACTGAGCCGACCGCAAGACCGGTGGCCGCGGGCAGTGCAATCGAAATTCCGGCCGTCGTCGATCCGCCTCCGACTAGCGAAGCGGGATAGTTGGTGCTCGGACTACCGCCGCCGCATGCTGCAACGGCTGCCAGAGTGAGAACACCAAACGCACCTAATAGGAAGTTCCGCATATGGTTTACTGGGCGCCTCCGAAGAGTTTCTGGAGTTGAACGGTCCAAGTATCTGGGCCCATGACGTTACCGAGCGACGGCACGACGCCGCCGTTGGCTAGCGGAATGCCCACTCCGCCACCGATGATCGGGAAGAATCCGCTGTATTCATTGAAGATGTTGTTGCCTGAGACCTGAAGGAAGAGCGAATGCGTGAGCGGAGCGCGCAGCGTAACGCGCGCAACGACGAACGGCGGCTCGTTCAGGGAGTTGTTCTTACCAAACAGCGTCCCACCGAACGACGCGTACCATCCGGCCGGAGTCTGCCAGTTGATCTCCGCATAGCCTTGCAAATACGGGACGTTCTGATTGGAAACGCTTGTGCCGCCATCCTCGACGCAATAATAGTCGGTGGCTGGGCATGAGCCGGAGTGTAGGTAATACGTGCTGGCTCCGCCGCCCGTGAAATTCTGGTCAGCGACGACGCCGAGATTCTGGTTGTAATTTGCCGGAACGCAGGGCGTTGTGGTGGGAAGGCCCGAGCAATAGAAGCCATTGCCGAGGTTGTAAGCATATCCGCGCTGGGTCGAACCCTGCACCAGCCATCCGACGCCATTTTGCACCGTATGGCGCAGCGTCAATTCGATGCCTTGGTAGCGCGCGTTGTTCAGGTTGTCATTGATCGCGTAGTAAAGTGGTGGCGACGTGGAGGATCCGGCGGCACCGCATCCCGAGCCCGGGAATCGCGTCGCGGTGCAGTAGCCTTCGAATACATCGGTGGTCAGGAACTGATCGAAAAGGTTGGTCGAGTAGGCGTCCGCGCTCGCGTAGTAGTTGGGTCGCGGACGGAAATCGAAGCCGACGTCATACCCGAACGACGTCTCGGGTTGCAGATTCGGGTTGTTCTGATTCACCGTGATCGGCTGCGTGGCAGAACAGGTCGCCGAGCACGACGGGTTTTGATTGAACTTCGAGAGCAAGTTCGCATACGGCGGCGCAATCGAAGAGCCGGCCGAAGCGCGAAGAACGAGATTGTAGTCCGGCCGATACGTCAGACCGAGCCGCTCGTCGAAGTGAGTGGGGTTCTGGGTATGGAAAGTTGCGTTGGCACCACTCAATTGGCATGCAGTCGACGACGTGTACGATGCACCGCTGCCGCACGTGGTTGCCGATGTGAATGCGTACTGATTCTCATACAGGCTCAGCACCGCGTTGAACTTATTGCCGAAGTTCTGCGTGTCGCTCAACCGGTAGGTGTTGAAGACTTGCGCCGTCCCGTTGGGGATCGTCACGTCCTGCACACCGCCGGTAACCACCGGGTAGGCGGCGGTGTCCGCCTCGGCTTCCCAATACGAGGTTTGCGAATTGACTCGGCTGTACGAAGCGGTTAGAACGTTCCCTAAACCGTATGGGTGCTGGTACTGCAGATCGAGACCGGAGAGCGAATCATCTTCGCTTTCGACGAAATATTCGTAATAATTGACGGGTGTATAGACGTTGTTGAAAACCTCGCCACCCGAGAGCGTACCGTTCAGCGTGTCAAATTCAGTGTTCGGAGAGGCCGGATTGGTATTGCCTTGTTGGATGTAGCGTTGGATCGTCGCGTGGTAATACCGGCCCAGCACCGTGTCGTTCCCGAGCGTTGATAACACTTCGGCTTGGAAGAGCGGTTCGTTGTTCGTTTCCGTGTCGGGCGCCGGATAGACATTAGATTCGAGAACGTGCTGACCAAGAGGAACCGGTCCAGTATATCCGGCCCCCGGCTGGAAAACCGACGGCATCATCTGGAGGGTGTCGCCGTTCTCGTCGGACATCGCTTGGCTACCAAGGTAACTGACGGTCGCGACTGTCGCCGGCGAGAAGCGGTACCGTAGTTTGAGTAACTCGTTGATCTTGTTGAGATAGCCGGAGACGGTGTAGCAGCACGTCAACAGCGAGTAGTTATTGTAGGCGACGACGGAAGTACCCGGAACCGGCGAGAGACTGTCGTTGTAGCCGACATTGGTTCCGTTGGGCAAATAGCCCCCGCTAGTGTTGCCGAGTTGAACTTGAATGTTATCAAGCGGCGAATCTTGATTCACTTCGCCGATGTCGGCGACGAATCCGAGACGTCCCGTCGTGCCACTCCAGCGGGCATTGAAGTACGTGCCGCCATAGCTGCTCACGCCGGCCGTCCAGGATGACGTGAACGCTTGCGTCGGGTCGAGCGTGCGCATATTGAGCGTGCCGTTGATGGCGTAGTTTGTTTGCGTGGCTTCGGCGCCCGGCCCTTTGATCGTGTCAAAACTTTGGAAGACAAACGGCGTCCAGAATGAGAGGACATAATCGCCGTACTTTCCGACAGAAAGTGGGTGACCATCGATCTCGGTCGCCGTTTCGAATGAAAGACCGTCACGAATGTTAGCGTATGTGATGGCTCCCGGGCTGGCACCATTCGTATCATTAGAACTCAGTGAAATTTGGAGGCCCGGAATCTCGTTGAGTACGGCGGCGACGCCGGTCGAGCCCTGGTTCACAAAGTCGGCATTCGTCGCGACGTTGACCGAGGCTGGCGACGTGTTGAACGTACCCGCTCCGACCGATCTCACGGTCGCGATAGTATGTAACGATGTGAAGCTGGCACGCGGCAGGGTGATCGCGAGCCGCTCGACTTCGCCGGAGAAGATCGCAAAGTCCGACTGTTGGGCCGTCTGGAAGCCGGCCCTCTCGGCCACGATCAGGTAGACGCCGGCGGGAAGATTATCGAATATGAAGCTGCCCTTGGCGTCGGACGTCTTGTGCTGCGTTACGACGCCGCGGACGGTTATCGTGGCGCCTGACACGGGAGCACCTTCTTCGTCTTTGATCGTGCCCGATATTCCACCCGTGGTCTTGCTCGTTGCTTGCGAGACGAGCTCTCCACTCGCGGGCGGGGCCGCGTAGGCGGGGCCGGCGACGGCGGCCGCCAGAGCAACTGCGACAAGAGCCCGAACCAGTTTATGCACACTGCCTCCAAGTCGACCGCACAAAAAGCTAATTAGCCGCGGCATGTCCGCAGCAACCCTTTCAAGAGCTTATCGGCAACAAAGTTAAGGAGTCATTATGCAGTTGGCCATTTATGCCGACTGTGCTTGCGCCAGGTAAATGCGCTGTGCATGAATTGGCATCTCTCCAGCGGGAATTTGCATGCGCGCATATGAGCCGTCCGAATTGAGGACGCGGCTCTTCACGTTGTCGGCCAACAGCACGGAAAGAATTTGGCTGGTCAGCGTCTCCGCAATTACCGGGTCCATGACCGGCACGCCCAGTTCGACGCGGCGATCCAAGTTGCGGCCCATCCAATCGGCGCTGGACATATAGACCTCGCGGTCTCCGCCGTTCTCGAAGACGTAGATCCGTGAATGCTCTAAGAATCGGCCGACAATGCTTCGTACGCGAATCGTTTCGCTCACGCCGGGTACGCCCGGCCGAAGGATGCACATGCCGCGGATGAGCAGCTCGATCGGCACGCCGGCTTGCGACGCGCGATAGAGCGCGCGGGCGATGTCCGCGTCGGTGATCGCATTGAGCTTGGCTCGGATACCGGCCGGGCGACCGGCGCGGGCGTGCTCGGTCTCACGGTCGATCATCGCGAGCATCTCGCGACGCAGCGTGACCGGAGCCACCAGCAGGTCTTCGTAGTCGGTGATATTCGAAAAGCCGGTCAGCGCGTTGAAGAGTTGGCTAACGTCCGCGCCGAGTTCGCGCCGGCAGGTGAAGAGGCTCAAGTCGGTATAGAGCCGCGCCGTCTTCTCGTTGTAGTTGCCGGTCCCAAAGTGCATGTAGCGCCGAATGCCGTCATCTTCTTGCCGGACGACCATCAAGGTCTTGGCGTGTACCTTGAGACCCGGGAATCCGTAGACAACGTGAACGCCCGCGCGCTCCAGCCGTCGCGCCCATTCGATGTTGTTTTCTTCATCAAAGCGCGCCTTGAGCTCGATAACTACCGCGACCTGTTTCTCGTTCTCGGCCGCTTCGAGTAGCGCGCGCACGATGGGCGAGTTCTTGCCCGAGGTCCGGTAGAGCGTCGCCTTGATTGCGAGCACTTGCTCGTCTTCGGCTGCTTGTTGCAAGAACTGCACGACCGGATCGAACGACTCGTACGGATGATGCAGCATTATGTCGTTCTCGCGGATCAACGCGAAGAGATCGGTTTTGCCGACCAACGAGCGCGGGATCGCTGGGAGAAACGGAGTGTCGCGCAATTGGTCGTAGTCGGGCAAATTGATGATCTGCCACAGGTCCGAGAGCGCTATCAGGCCGTCGACCTCGTAGCAATCGACTTCCGAGAGTTCGAGCGCCTTGAGCAAGAGATCGCGCATGTATTCCGGCATGCCGCGTTCGATCTCGAGCCGGACGGGTTCACCAAAGCGGCGCCGCTGCAATTCCGATTCGATGGCTTGCAGCAAGTCGTCGGCTTCGTCTTCTTGCAGATCGAGGTCGGCATCGCGCGTCACACGGAATAGGTAGGCTTCGCGCACGGTCATCCCGGGGAACAGCACGTCGAGATGATGCGCGATCAAATCCTCGATCAAAACGAACTCGCGCTCGCCTTCAGGAGCCCCTTCGAGCGGAATGAAGCGCGGCAGCGTCGGCGGGATCTTCACGCGCGCAAAGTGCAGCTCCACGCCTTCTGCCGTCGGCTCCTCGAGTTCGACCGCGAGCGAGAGCGAGAGATTGGATATGTATGGGAACGGGTGCCCGGAATCGACGGCCAACGGCGTGAGGACCGGAAAGAGCCGGTCGTCGAAGGTTCGCTCGAGTATCGCCTGACGATCTTCGGGAAGTTCCGAGATGCGCAGCACCTTAATGCCGTCAGCTTCGAGTGCCGGGAGGAGCTCTTCATTGAGCAGCCGCGTCTCCTCTGCAAGCGAACTGCGAAGGCGCGTCGAGATCGCCGCGAGATGCTCGGCCGGCAGGCGGCCATCCTCGGAACGCCGGACCACCTGCGCCTCGATCTGCTGCTTGATCGCCGCGACGCGAATCATGAAGAACTCGTCGAGATTGGTCCCATAGATCGCGACGAACTTCAAGCGCTCGAACAGCGGATTTGCCGCATCGAGCGCTTCTTCCAAGACGCGATCATTGAACTCGAGCCACGAAAGTTCGCGGCTAAAGTACAACGAGGGATCGTCGAGCGCTAGGGGCAGGCGCTCGAGCGCGGCGTCTTCTTGCGAGAGCATCGTTTCCATGGTTTCGCCTAGTCGGGGATAAAATCCAGTGATATGTGGGCCGGTCTTCTTGCCGACACCCTCCGCCACGCGCTCCTCGCCCTCGGCGCGCTCGCGCTCGCATGCCTCGTCGGAGGACCGTTCGGACTGCTCGCCGCCTCGCGCGGGTGGGCGCGTTCACCAATCTTGGGGGTCGCCGCGCTCGGTCGCACCCTGCCGAGCATCGCGGTGCTTGCACTGCTCGTCCCACTGCTCGGAGTTGGGATAGCTCCGGCGATCGCCGCGCTCACGCTGCTTGCCCTTCCGCCGATCGTCATCAACGTCGACCTGGCAATTCGTTCCACCCCCGCCGCAGCGCTCGACGTCGCGCGCGGACTCGGCATGTCGCCGCAGCAGCGATTTACGCGCGTGGTCGTGCCGCTCGCACTCCCCGTCGCGCTCGCCGGCGTGCGCACCGCGAGCGTCGAGGTGATCGGCAGCGCAACGCTCGCAACGTTCGTGGGCGCCGGCGGTCTCGGCGATGACATCGTGCGCGGTTTGCAAACCGGCGATAGCAGGCTACTGCTCATTGCCTCCGCAATCGTCGCAGCAATGGCGCTTGCGACCGAGATTCGGCGATGACCCTCACGCGCGCACGCGCGATCGCCATGCTCGCCTCCTTCGCGGCCGCCCCGTCATGCGCACCACGCAACGCCGTCGCGGTAGGCTCGAAAAACTTCACCGAATCGATCGTCATCGCGGAGATCTACGCGCAAGCGCTCGAACGAGTGGGACTGCCGGTGATTCGACGCCTGGACTTAGGGTCGACCCAGATCGCGATGGCCGCGATGGCGCGCGGAGAGATCGACATCTATCCCGAGTACACCGGCACCGCATTGATCGACGTGCTGCACCACGACCCGATTCCCGATCCGAACGCGAGCTACGCGTACGTGCGCGAGGTCTTCGCGCGCGACTACCACATCGTCTGGCTCGCGCGCTCGCCGATGAACGACTCGCAAGGACTCGCCACGACCGCAGCGATCGCACAGCGCTATCATCTGCGCACGCTCTCCGATCTCGCTCCGGTTGCGTCGCGCTTGCGACTTGCCACGATTCCCGAATTCATCACGCGACCCGACGGTCTGCCGGGATTGCAACATCGCTATGGCGGCTTCAAATTCGCCTCCGTGCGCAGCTATGACATCGCCCTCAAATACGAGGCACTGCTCGAGGCTGATGCCGACGTCGCCACGGCCTTTACGACCGACGGCGCGATCGCAGTCGACCATCTCGTGGTCCTCGACGACGACAAGCACCTCTGGCCGGTGTACAACGTCGCGCCGCTAGTGCGAGAGACAACGCTCGCGCGCGAACCGCAGATCGCTCGCGTGCTCGATGCGATTTCCCCAAGCATCACCGACAAGGTCGCACGCACGATGAACGCGCAAGTCGAAAGCCGCGACCGCGACCCCGCCGACGTGGCCGCCGAGTTTCTCAAAGGCGTCGCATGAGCGGCGCTTCGATCGCGCTGCGCGACGTCAGCGCCCGCTACGACGATGCTACACAGCTCGCGGTCAATGACGTCGACCTCGACGTGAAGGCCGGCGAATTCATCACGCTGGTCGGGCCGTCGGGCAGCGGCAAGAGCACGCTGTTACGAACGGTAAACCGGCTGGTTCCGCTCGAGCAGGGGCGCATCGAACTCGACGGCGTCGACATCGCGACGCTTGATCCGGTCGTGATGCGGCGCGGCATCGGCTACGCGATCCAAGCCGTCGGCCTCTTCGCGCACATGGATGTCGCGGCGAACATTGCGATCGTACCGTCATTGCTCGGATGGGATCGTGCGCGCATCGAGCGGCGGGTCGACGAGATGCTCGAACTCGTGCGCTTGGATCCGGCGCTCTACCGAAACCGTCGTCCGAGCGAACTCTCCGGCGGCGAGGCGCAGCGGGTCGGCGTCGCACGCGCGCTTGCCGCAGAGCCACGCCTCCTCCTCATGGACGAACCGTTCGGCGCGCTTGACGCCATCGTGCGGCATACGCTGCAACGTGAGTTGCATGAGATCGTTCGCAGCGCCGGAACGACGACGCTGTTCGTCACCCACGACGTCAACGAATCCTTGCTCTTAGCCGATCGCATCGCCGTGCTCCGCGCTGGAAAGATCGAGCAATGCGCGCCACCGCTCGATATCCTTGCGCGTCCGGCCAGCGACTACGTGCGCGAGCTCTTTGCGGCCGACGACACGATCGCTCGTCTGCGCGAGGAGGCGCGCCGCCAGTGAGTTATTTGTTCGCGCACCCGGCGCAGGTCGCGATCCTCGCAGCCGCGCACTTGGCGCTCGTCGTCGCAGCGCTCGCCACCGCGCTGCTGATCGCGCTGCCGCTCGGTCTCGCAATTGCGCGCAACGAACGGGCGTCGCGGCTGGTCATCGGCGCGCTCGGCGCACTCTATACCATTCCGTCGCTCGCACTGTTGGCCGTTCTGGTCGAGGCGGTTGGCCTAGGGCCCGCGCCGATCTTCGTTGCGCTGGTGATCTATGCGCAGTTCGTGCTGGTGCGCAACGTCGTCGCGGGGGTGCGCGGGATCGATCCTGCACAGCGCGATGCTGCCATCGGCATGGGAATGTCGGCATTGCAGCGGATCCGGCGCGTCGAACTTCCGCAGGCGCTGCCGGTGATCGTGGGAGGCGTCCGCATCGCCGCAGTCGCGATGATCGCGCTTGCGACGCTGGGAGGCTACGTCGGTGCCGGTGGTCTCGGCTCGCTGATCTTCATCGGGTTTACGCTGCACCACAACGACGAGATCGTGGCCGGCAGCATCGCCGCGTGCACGCTCGCCATCGCCGTCGACTTGGCGCTGCGGTTATTCGAGCGGTTCACCCGTTCGTACCAGCAGGTGCAGCGCGAAGCGTGACGCAGCGTCGGTCCACGTTTTGCGCAGCTCGAACGCATTCGCAGCCGCAAGCTCGGCCACGTCGGCGTCGTCATACTTATACGATGACTCGGTGTGAATGCGCTCGCCGGCGGCAAAATTGAGATCGAGATCCAAGGCCTCGATTCGCACCGGCTGATCGACCGAGGATTGCAAATACGAGTTCACCACGCCACGCTTCTCGTCGTAGTGCACGACATGGTCGAAGGTCTGCGGTGCGAAGTTCGCACCTAGCTCGCGATTGATTCGGCTAAGCAAATTTCGGTCGAATGCGGCGGTGACGCCGGTCGGATCGTTGTAGGCGCGTTCTAGCGTCGCGCGATCCTTCTTGCGATCGACGCCGAGCAACAGCGCGTCCCCGGGGCGCAGCACGCGCGAGATCAGCGCGATCAAGTCGCGCGCGACGCCCGGCTCGTAGTTGCCGAGGTTCGAACCCATCAGCATCGCGAGCACGCGCTGTTCGAAGGCCAGCACGCCCGAGCTCAGCACGCGAAAGTAATCGCCGGCGTATGCCCGCACGTATAAACCCGGGAAATGCTCGACCAACGTTGCCGATGAAACCCGCAACGCTTCCGGCGAGATATCGATCGGGCTATATCGCAACGTCGGTTGTACGCGCAACGCCTCTTCGATCAGCCGGCGCGTCTTGTTCGCGCTACCGCTACCGAGTTCGAGAAATTCTACCGGCTCCTCGAGTACCCGAACGATTTCCCAGCCCCACTCGCGCAGAATCTCGTTCTCCGCCCGCGTCAGATAATATTCGGGCAGGTACGTGATTGCGTCAAAGAGCGCCGACCCGAGGTCGTCGTAGAAATACTTCGAGGACAGGTGCTTTGCGGGCGCGGTCAGCCCGTCACGGACATCTTGTGCGAAGTGGTACCCGGCTGCGGCCCCCGCGAGCTCGATGATTTCGAGGCGATCCCGAGGGACCGTAATCCACTGCTGCATGCCCCCCTATACCCAGGTTAGGGCCCGTTTAGTTACGGCTTGGAACAAACGTTGCGGATGGCATCCTCGGCCGCTGCATCCGCGGCCGACCCAACAGGGCGCACGTACATCGCCATGTAGGTCTTGCCGCCGGCATCGGTTGCGATGAGATCGACCTGGTGCTTCTCCATCCTGATGCCCGGCGACGACGAGGTTGCCAGCGAGTCGCCGGTGCCGATCATCGAAACGTAGTACGCCGGCTGATCCCCACAAATCTGGAGCGACGACTGTTTGATCACTTGCGCATCTTTGAAGTTCGAACCCGTCATCGCCTTATCGAGATCGATTTTGGTCGGAAACGCGATGAGCATGAGCGAGCTGTGCAGCGGCCCACGCCAAAGTTGCATGAACGGACCGACCTGCGCGGCCGATGCGTAGCTCGCGGGCGGCTTGAAGGTTACGGCGTCCGTTGCGCTGCCGCAGCCGGCAAGCGCGAACGCGCACGCAGCTAGAAACGTCGGTAATCGCCCCATGCTCATCGGCGTTGCCTTCCACGCTCGTAACCGGCGATCCGCCCCCAACGCTCGTAGATCAACGCGATGTAGTCGTGCGTTTCGTGATACGGCGGGACGCCCCGGTACCGTTCCACCGCACCGGGGCCCGCGTTATATGCGGCAAGCGCAATCGCGTACGGATCGGCGTAGATCGGACGGTACGCCGCAACGTAGGATGCGAGGAGGCGAGCCGCGCCCGGTATCGCGCGGTACGGATCGAAGGCATCGACGCCGTACTCGTCTGCGGTCTCGATTTCGAACTGCGCGATGCCGATCGCACCGGCAGCGGAGAGGGCTTGCGGATCGTAAGCGCTCTCTTGGAGAATCGTCGCCGCGAGGAACTCCGGCGGCAACGCGCTTGCGCGCGCGGCGCGAACGGTTGCTCCGGCAAGCGACAACGAGCCAATTGCGGTGATCCGTGGATTCGTGCGCAGGATTGCGCGCGCGATTGCAAGTTGCGGCGAGCCGACGGGACCACCGTCTTGGACCGGACGAGCGCCAAAGAGCGCGTCGATGTGCACCGGCGCGGGCCAGCTTAAAGCGGTGTTAACGACATATCTGACATTGGCAATTGCCAACGGATGGGCGAGCGTAGTAGGGTCAAAGGTAGAAGCGCTGCATCCGCACAACATGGACGCAACGGCTAATACGACGACCGTCTTCGAACGAAGGAAGCGCACACATGGCAATTGCTGTCGCAATGCTGATCGTACTCGTGGTGGGAGACCTTGCGTCGACATTCTTCTACCACGTTCCGCAACATCTCTGGTTCACATTGCACCTGCGCACCCACCATGACCGCCGTCGCTCGTACTGGGACCACGCGGTCCTCTCGACTAACGGCGAGATCTTGCTCGATGGATTCCTTGGAGCCGTTCCCTACTTGATCGTCGCCGCGTTCGTCTGGCAGCTTTCCTGGCCAGGCGCCTTGCTCGGGTTGGTGCTTGGGCAACTGCACGTGTGGTGGCGCCATACCACCGAACTCGGCTGGAAGACCCCGGCCTGGCTGCTTGGCCTCGCTCGGTCCCTCCAAATCGTGCTCCCCGAGGACCACGACGGCCATCACCGAAACCCCGATATCGAGTTTGGCGACATTTTTCGCTTCTATGACGCACCGGCTCGATTTCTGCTGGCCAAACTCGCCCCGACCTCCCGCCGCACGCGCAACGCCGCGCTCCGACGGTCGAAACGGGCCCCGGTGCGCGCCTAGACGATACGCGGAGACTGAATGACCAAACGGGCGCTCTTCCTGATTTCGGACACGGGCGGCGGCCACCGAAGCGCAGCAAACGCTATCACGGCAGCCCTGGACGAAATCAAAGAACCGTTTGCATTCGAGCACCGAATCGAAGACGTCGCCGCCCACTGTTCATTCCCGCTGACGCAGCTCGGCCTCGGCTATAGCATGGCCTTGCGTTACGCCCCGCCGGTCTATGGCGCCCTGTACTACGCTACCAACGGCCGCCGGCGCTATCGCGCGCTGGTGCGTTTCTGCGAGCCGCTCTATCGCGAACGCCTGCGGGATCTCTTCCTTAGTTATCATCCCGACGTCATCGTCTCGGTGCATCCGCTGCTCAACCATGCTGCGCTGCGCGCTCGGACCGACGCCGGCATGCAAAACGTGCCGATCGTCACCGTGATCACCGATCTCGGAAAAGTCCACGAGTCGTGGTTGATGCCCGACGCCGACGCCGTGGTCGTACCGGCGCGTGAAGTTTACGAGCGCGCGCTCTCCCGCGGGATTTCGCCCAGCCGCCTGCGCTTACTCGGCCAGCCGATTCACCCGCGGTTCGACGACGTCACCGGAACCAAAGAAGAATTGCGCACGGCACTCGGGCTCCCGAAGGATCGGCTCGTCGTGATGCTGATGGCCGGCGGTGAAGGCGGCGGCAAATTGCTGCCGACCACGCTCACGCTTGCCAAAGCGCGTCTGCCGATCCACTTGCTGGTAGTGTGCGGCCGCAACGAACCGTTGCGAACGAAGCTCGAGGAGATCTCACGCTCGTTGCCCACGCCGATGACGGTGCTCGGCTTCACGGACAAAATTCCCGAATACTTCCGCGCGGTGGACTTGCTGGTCACCAAAGCTGGTCCCGGCTCATTAGCCGAAGCCAACGCCGCGCAACTTCCCGTTATCGTCTACGACTACGTCCCGGGCCAGGAGCGCGGCAACGTCGAGTTCGTACGCCACAATGGGCTCGGCGCGGTCGCGCTGCACAGCGCCGCCGAAGTCGTCGGCGCAGTCAAGGCGATGATTCGCACGCCGCATCGGCTCGAAGAGATTCGCCGCAACCAAGAGTTGGTGGCGCCCAAGCGCAGCTCGCGCCGCATCGCGGCGTTGATCGCGCAAATTGCCGAGACGGGAACGATCCCGGCGCAGGATGATATGCCGGCCCGCGCTCTCGCTGTAGCCGCTTCGCTCTAGCGCTTCCTCATTAAAAGAAAAAGGGACCGGCATTTCTGCCGGCCCCGACTTTAGCGAGCAAAGCTTTAGCTTTGATCGATAAAGTCCCTACAATGCGTTGGCCAGGGCCCAGCCTTTAGGTGTGCCGATACCGGCAGCTTGGTTGTATTCGGTCGCGCTACACGTGTAGGCGATGTTGTTGCCGGAGGTACACGGCGTGTAGTAGTCACTGTAGCCGGTCGATGAGAACAGGCTGTACAGCGTCGAGTTGAGCCAGCCGAGTTTGGTGCCGTGGAGTTCGTCGGCTTCGATGAACAACGCCACCGATGCCGGGGAAGACCACGACGTTCCAAGGTACTCGGCGAATGCTCCGCCGGTATAGACTGCAACGTAGTCAAACGGCAATGAGATGTCGGGTTGGTTGCGGCCCGTGGTGATCATTCCGGCGATGCCGCTCTGCCAACTCGGCTCTGCGACCACCGTCGAAACGCCGCCGCCGCCGTAGCACGTGTCGTCGACACCGCCACTGCAGGATGCGTCGCCCGCAGTCACCGTTTCGAGTGCACCGGTGCTGCTGTTCTCGGTGAAGTTCACGCCGCCGATCGACGTGAAGTACGGGTCACCGGCCGGTGCGCTGACGCCCTTCTCGTTGTCGTCGGAACCGCACTCGTCGGAACCCGTGTCGCCCGCGGACGCCGAGAATTCGACGCCTTCGGATGCACCTTGCTCGGCGATCGAGTTGGTGGCCGATTCGAACGACGTATCGCTCGATTCACAGCCGCCGAACGACGAGTTCACGGCGCTCGCTTTACCATCGGTGAGCACCTGGTTGTAGGCGTCCTCGATGTTCTGATCCGAGAGCGAACCTTCGTCGTAGACGATGATGTTCGCGCCCGGAGCGAGCCCCGAGATCGTTTGCACGTCGAGGTCGGTTTCCGGATCGTCACCGGTGCCGCCGCCGTCGACGGCCTCATTGGTGATCGTGCCGGTTTGCGTGACGCCCGCGGCAGTGAGGTAGCTCTTGACGTAGCTAGTGTTGACCGCGTCGTCGATGACGATCGCCGCCGTATAGCCCGCACCGTTACAGCCGTGCTGCACCGGGAAGTCAAACGGCTTGGCAACGCCCGTAGCCAGCGTACCGTCGGAGTTGGTGAGCGGTCCGCTGTCTGCCGCTGCGCCGTTACAACCGGCGCCTGGCGAACTCGTTGGCGAAGCGGACGGACTCGGTGTCGGCGAGTGCGTCGGTGACGACGTCGGGCTCGCGGTCGGTGATGCAGTCGGCGTCGCTGTCGGTTTCGCCGTTGGGCTGGCCGTCGGTGACGGCGATGGTGACGCGGTGCTCCCGCCGCTGAGCGTCAATGCCGTCGAGTCGACAAAGAAGCTCGTCTCGCGGCTTCCCGTTTGCTTGGAAGTCCACAAGAGCGTCGCGTTGCCGCCGGCAAATGACGACAGGTTGACGGTCTCTTCAACGTAACCGCTGGTCGTGGTCTTGTTCGAGAACGACTGTTCGGTCGTCCCGTTCACCGTCAGCGCCATCGTATCGATCGCGCCGGCACTGCTGCGCTCCTCGGTCGAAACGTACAGGTAATAGGTGAGCGTAGCGGTGCAACCCGCCGGAATTGCAACCGTCTGCTGCAGCGTATCCGTCTCGGCAGAATCGTAGCCGTCAAGCCACGCTAACCAGCTGCCCTGATACGCGTACGAGCTGTCGTCGGTGATGACGTCGGCCGTCGTGCTCCAATCGACATTGCCCGATTCAAAGCCCGGATTGAGCAGCAACTGTCCGGTGCAGCCGCTCTGCATGATACGCATGCCGGCCGGGGCTTCTTGCCCCGCCGGTTGCACACCGGTTTGCTTCAATCCGGGGGCCGACGGGAACGGGCGCGTCAGGCCGCCGCCTTGCTCGACCTGCGTCTGCGCAATCACAACGTTGCTCAGCGACGCCGTGCTAATGTATTGCGCGATCGACGACGGTACGCTTGCCGTCGTAAGGTTGGTGTAACGTTGGCCGTACTTCCCTTGCTGTACGCTGTGCATTTGGGTAGAAAAGAAACGCTCCACAGTGGAACTTGGAGCGCTTGCGTCGACGAGCGTGCGATTCGAATACCGGTGCGTAATCGTGAAACCGGCGTTTTGCAGGGCGGTTACGACCGCCTGTTCCTGTTGCGTCGTCGGCGCGAATTCATTGTTGAACTGCTCCGGCGTCAGCCAGGCATGCGAACCGTTTGGCCCGCTCTGTGACGCGACGAGCGCGTCGAGTTGCGCCTGATTGTTGTAGCGCAGCGTGACCGTGATGTTGACGGGAAGGTTCGCGGAGCGCCTTCCAAGGTCCGTAAATGCAAGCGCCCCAGACGTCCGGGGCACCGATATTTGTGGCGTAGATGGTGTTTGACTCGTCGCTCCTTGCGGGGAGTTCGACGTCGAGCCGACCCCCGGTAGCGTTGAATGCCCGCTGCACGCGGTCAGCATCAACGCAAGTCCTAGCGATCCCGCCAGCACCCGTTGCGAAATGTGCATAGGCCTCCTATTGAGTAGCAATAAATTGTCGTGCGCGGATGCGCACGATTGAATCAATTTACTGTAAAGTTACTTGCCGATACAAGACGTCAATATGTTCGATATTGCATGAAAAAATAGTAGTGGTCGAACTAGTCTTTTAGACCCAGCGCCGGCAAGCAAGCGTGTAAACGCATTCTTATTCGGTGATTGGCACGTAATCGCGTACCGTCACCGAATAAAACCAGCATCGGCGGCGTCATTCAGGGGAGTCGCCGCGCCCCGATAGTCCGCGCGTCGAACGAAGGTGGAACGCCAGAAGTACGAATGGAATGGTGAATAAAAATACACCGGCGCCGATGAGCCACCATGTTGCTTGGCCGGCAATCGCATTGAGCACGCGAGGCGCGGCGCCACCAAAAATCTGATCTCCAGAGCCAACGGTCCGGAAGCGGTACAACCGCGATTGCCGCGATGGTCATCATGACCACGTTGATCGTACGACAGATCGCGACGGTGCGCTCGGCCCGCGGCGTCATTCGGTGAGTTTGCGCGATACCCAAAGGAGCAGCCGCCTCGGCGTGAAGCGAATCACGAACGCCAACGCTCGATTGGAGAAACCCGGAATCACGAGATCTTTGCCGGCCAGCATCCCGCGATAGCCGGCCGTCGCGACGGCGGCCGCTCCGGCGGTCGGAAGCCGGAACAACAGCGTGTTCGCAACGTCGGCGCGGTCTGCGAAACCGGTTGCGGTTGCACCGGGTGCGAGTACGGTCACGGTGACGCCGCTGCCACGCAGTTCTTCCGCGAGCGCTTGCGAAAACGAGAGCACGTACGCTTTTGACGCGTAATACACGGCCATGAACGGGCCGGGGAGAAAACCCGCCGTCGAGGCGACGTTGAGAATGCGTCCGTTCCCACGTTCACGCATGCCTGGCAGATAGCTGCGCGTGAGCTCGGTGAGCGTAACCACGTCGAGCAGCAGCTCTTCGCGCACGCGTGCGGGCGGAATCGTATCGAAGGGACCGTTGCTGGCAAATCCTGCGTTGTTCACCAGTATGTCGCACGACGGCACGCGTTCGACGATGCGCGCCGCGGCATCGGGAACACCCAGATCTTGCGCGATCACCTCGACGTTGACGCGGTGTTGCGCACGCAACTGACCCGCAAGCGTCTCGAGCTTATCCGTCGAACGCGCAACGAGCGCAAGATCGTGGCCGTCGCCGGCCAGCAACTTTGCGAATTCCAGCCCCAGGCCACCCGAGGCGCCGGTGACGATCGCCTTCATTTCTAGGACCCTTCTACGAACCGAGCGTGGTAAGGCCGCCGCGAAACGCCATCGTCGCCGCGCCGACCAGTCCCGCATCGTTGCCAAGTTGTGCAACCACGATGCGCGTGGTCCCACGCGGTACCATCGTTGTCAACTCGTCAACACGCCCACGCACCGCATCGAGCATAAAGTCGGCGGCAGTTGAAACGCCGCCGCCAAGTGCGATGACCTCGGGATTGACGAAGGCGATGACGTTCGCGAGGCCGGTCGAAAGATCGGCGGTGAAATTTTTCCAAGCGGCGAGCGCATGTAAATCGCCGGCTTGCGCCAACTTACGAATTTTCTTCGAGCCGAGCTTGTCGCGATCCACGTCCAGCAGCGTGCTGCGCGGGAAGGACGGCGCCACGGCAAAAGCGTGACGAATCAGCCCCGTGCCCGACGCCTGCGCTTCAAAGCAGCCGATCTTGCCGCAGCTGCAGACGAACCCGTCGGTCGGGCGGATTTGATGGTGGCCAACTTCGCCCGCGCCGAAGCGGTTCCCGAGGATCAAGTCGCCGTCGGCGACGATTCCGCCGCCGATACCCGTCCCAAGCGTCAGCAGCACGAAGTTGCGCGTACCACGTCCCATCCCGTAGGTATATTCACCCAGGGTCGCACACCGTGCGTCGTTGCCGACGAATACCGGCATGTCGAAATGTGCGCGCAGCGTTTCGCCGAGAGGCGCATTCGTCCACTTGAAGTTCGGGCTGTAGAGCACGGCGCCCGAGCGCGGCTCGATGTTGCCGGGTGACCCAATGCCGATCCCCACGACCTCCTTAGCATCGGGGTCCTTGAGGGCTTGTTCGATGGTCGAGGTCAGGATCGCGCTGACGGCGCTGAAGGAAAGGTCTTCGAGGTCGACTTCATGCTGGCCATGGATGGTGCCGTCTTCGCTCACGACGGCTGCGGACACGTGCGAACCGCCGAGGTCGACGCCGATAGCTGTGCGCAAAGTCATCTTCTCCTAGATAACACCGGGCGAACGTAGGGCCCCTAATCTTATCCGCGGCACCAGGCCGCACCCGCAACACGCAGCGAACTTGTGCGGGATTATGGAAACCATCGATCTGATCGGCCTGCGCGATTTCACCAAACGAACCGGCCAGCAAACGCATCCTGAACTGCTCGACGCGCGCCCAATGCAGCACGTAAACGAAATCGAGATTACCGAAGAGCACATCACGATTTCGTACGATGAGCGCACGACGCGTTTTTACAACGCGAACGAAATCACGAAGCGCGAATGGGTCTACAAATACAATGATGATCCCGAGTTCGTGCGAGCCATCGGGAAAGTGATCGACCTCGCGCGCAAGCATCTCAAGGATTTGCCTGAGAACATCGCGTGTCCACCCGGTTGTGCCGAGTGTTGTAGCGGTTACGAGCCGTTCGTCAGTCGCGCCGACGTCCAGCGAATAGCGGATCATCTCGGCATGACGTACACGCAAGTGATGGACGAGTACGTGGTGAAACGCCCGTCCGCCGACGGCTTCCACGTCGGCTGGTTGCGCAAGGTTACCGAGGATCTTACCGACAACTGCGTCTTTTTGATGGGCAGTAAGAGCGGTCGCTACTACTGTGGAATTTACGAGGCGCGCCCACACGACTGCGGAGATTTCACTCCGATCGGCTGCGAGGACGTCGACGAAGAGCTCTCGCACCGTGGAGCCTATAAAGTCGGCGCCCCGTTCAAACCGAACCCGCGCCGGAGGAAAGCTCGTTGAAGCCTTTTCGGTTATTCTCTCGTTCGCTCGCGCTGGTTTCGTTTGGCGCGCTATTGGCCTCGCTGCTTCCCGCGTCTGCCGCCCCGTCGAGCGTGCCCGGCTCGCAATACGCCGGGCTGCAGTGGCGCTTCATCGGGCCCCTGCGCGGCGGGCGCACCAAGTCCATAGCCGGCGTGCCGAGCGCCCCAAACCGGTTCTACATCGCCGCCGTCAATGGCGGCATTTGGCGCACCGACGATGCCGGACGAACCTGGACGCCGATTTTCGACAATCAGCCGACCGGCTCGATCGGCTCGCTTGCCGTAGCTGCGAGTGACCCGAACGTCATCTATGCCGGCAGCGGCGAGGGTATACAGCGTCCCGACCTCGCGGTCGGCAACGGCATCTACAAGTCGACCAACGGTGGCTCAACCTGGACGCACCTCGGCCTGCGCGACGGACAACAGATTCCGCAGATCGCCGTCGACCCGACCAATGCCCAGCGACTTTTTGTCGCCGTCCTCGGACATCCGTACGGACCCAATCCAGAACGCGGAGTCTACCGTTCTACGGACGGTGGAGCAACATTTAGTCACGTCTTATATCGCGACGAAAACACCGGCGCGTACAACGTGCAAATCGATCCCTCGAACCCGCAGGTGGTCTATGCCACGTTGTGGGCCGCACGGCAGGCGCCATGGGAAGTCGGCGGATCGTTTGAACGGCCGGGCAGCGGGATCTTCAAATCGATCGATGGCGGTGATAACTGGACGCGCTTGCAAGGTGGCCTTCCGGCCGCGATGGGCCGCGCCGAAGTTGCCGTTGCCCCGTCCAACACGCAAGTCGTGTACGCGTACGTCGACGGCTTCGGCGGCTCGGGCGGCGCGATCTTCCGTAGCGACGACGGCGGCGCGCACTTCACCATGATGAGCGACGATCAGGGTACAATCGGCGAACGCGGTGACGACTTAGTCTCGATCGCAGTCGATCCGAAAGACCCGCAAACCGTCTACGTCACCACGACCTCGACGTATCGTTCGACCGACGGTGGCAAGCACTTTATCGCAATCAAGGGTGCGCCGGGCGGCGATGACTACCAAAATATTTGGATCAATCCCAACGATCCCAGCATCATTGGCTTGGTGAGCGATCAAGGCGCAACGATCTCGGTCGATCATGGCACAACCTGGAGTTCGTGGTACAACCAGCCCACCGCGCAGATGTACCACGTCAACACCGACGATCGTTTTCCGTATTGGGTCTGCGGCGGCCAACAAGAGTCGGGTTCCGCCTGCGTGCTCAGCCGTGGCGACTGGGGTGAAATTACCGAGCGCGATTGGCATCCGGTCGGCGCGGAAGAGTATGGCTACGTCGTGCCGGACCCGGTGCATCCCGGCGTATTCTTCGGCGGCAAGGTCGAGAAATACGATGAACGCACCAGCCAAGCGCAAGAGGTCTCGCCGTATCCGGTACGGTCGATGGGCTATCGGGTGCGGCCGATGGACTATCGGGTCGTGCGCACCGAGCCGATCGCATTCGACCACTTCGATCGTTCGCTGATGTACTTCGGTGCGAACCACGTGTATGCCACGCGAGACGGCGGAATGAGCTGGCGCGCGATCAGTCCCGATCTCACGCGCGAGCATCCGGCGATTCCAAGCGTCATCGCGGCGTTCGAATCGACCGACCCGCAAAAAGGCGCGCATCGCGGCGTGGTCTATGCGCTTGCGCCATCGTATCGCCACGCGGGGACGATTTGGGCCGGCACTGACGACGGGCTCATGTGGATCACGCGTGACGGCGGTGCGCATTGGCGCAACATCACGCCGCCGGAGCTTACGCCATGGAGCAAGATCTCGATCATCGACGCCTCACGCTTCGACGACAACACCGCCTACATCGCCGTCAATCGCTTCCGCCTTGACGACCTGCACCCGTGGGTCTATCGCACGCACGACGGCGGCGCACACTGGACGAAGATCACCGAAGGCTTGCCGGATGACGAACCGGTGAACGCCGTGCGCACCGATCCGACTATCCCCGGCTTGCTCTACGCCGGAACCGAGGGTAACGTTTATACGTCGTTCGATGACGGTGCGCATTGGCAATCGTTGCAGTTGAATCTTCCGCACACGTCGATGCGCGATCTCGACGTGCACGGTAACGATCTCGTCGTGGCAACGCACGGTCGCGGGTTTTGGATCCTCGACGACATCGAGCCGCTGCGCGAACTCGCGCGCACGAGCGCGTGGAACGGTCCGCACCTCTTCGCGCCGATCTCGACCTATCGCGTGCGGCGGAATACCAACACCGATACGCCGTTGCCGCCCGAAGAGCCGCACGGCATGAATCCACCCGATGGCGCGATCTTCTACTACACGCTGCCCACGGCCGCGGCGCATGTCGCGATCGCGGTCTACGATGCGAGCGGCGCACTCGTGCGGCGCTATTCGAGTGACGATCCAGCACCGCGCCCGATCGAATTCGACAAGCCCGCGTACTGGGAGCGGCCCTTCGTCCGTCCGTCAACCGATGCCGGCATGCACCGCTTCGCCTGGGACCTGCGCGAACCGGTGCCGGACGCGTTGAGCTACGATCTGCCGATCTCGGCCAACGACGACGATACGCCACGCGTTCCGCAAGGTGCGCTGGTCGTGCCGGGACGCTATACGGTACGTCTAACCGTCGACGGCGTGACCCGCTCGCAACCGCTGACGTTGCTGATGGACCCGCGTATCCAGATCTCGCAAACGGCCCTCGTGCGGCAATACCGGATGGCGCACGACATTGCAGCGCTCATGGATCGCACGTACGATGCTCATGAGCGTGACGTCGCGCGCAAGGATTCCACCGATGCCGCGACGCTCGCTCGCGCAAATGGGCAGCTGGGTTTCCTGATCGATCTCGTCGACGGCGCCGATGCGCCGATACCGGGCGGTACTGCCGCAGCTTACTGCATGCTGCGCTCACAGGCACTGGCGGCACTAGGCACGACCGCTACCCGCAACCCTGAATGCAGCCACTGACGTTCTTCACCTCAGAAGGAGATCCGCACTCATGAAAAATCTTCGATTCGCTCTTCTCGGCGCCGCACTCGCGGGCGTTCTCGCCGCAACGGCTTCGGCCGACGCGCCGACGACGGTTACGATCAAGATGGTGGCGCAGAACGACAGCGGCGAAACCGGCACGGCAACGCTCACGCAAGTCGCCGACGGCGTACGCGTCTCGGTTAAACTCGACGGCGCCCCCAAGGACGTGCCGCAGCCGACGCACATTCACGTTGGGAACTGCGGCCACATCAATAAGGCACCGGAATATCCGCTCGCCAGCACCACCAACGGCGCCAGCCTCTCGACGGTGAAAGGCATCCAACTTGCCGATCTCCTCAAGGGCACGTACGCCATCAACGTGCACAAGAGCGCCGACGACCTCGGGACGTACGTCTCGTGCGGGAACATCGCTGCACCGTAACCGATTTCCCAAACTTCGCTCAAAGATCGCTCAAAACGGCGTACGGCTTGAAACCGGACGCCGTTTTTTTCTGTATGTTTGTCCGATGAGACGGTCGCTGTTCGCCTGTTGTGCGTTCCTTCTTGCATGCCGCGGGCTCGCGTTCGCAGCCGACTTACCAATAGTTGCGCTGCCTGCAACCGCGGCGCCCACACTAACCGGCACGATCGACGACTCGTGGTCCAAGGCCGTTGCGCTGACGCTCGGCTATGACTTCACCTACCGCCGTCCCGCAGCCGCGCAGGCCCACGTGCGCGTTACGCAAGACGGAAGCGCGCTCTTCGTCGCATTCGACGTTACCCAGACCGGCGGCATCACCGCAAACCAGCACACCAACGGCAGCTCCGTGCAAAACGACGATTATGTTGGCGTCTATCTCGACCCGCAGGGACAACGCGGATTTCAGTACGCGTTTTTAGCTAACCCCAACGGCGCACGCTATCAGACCTCGACCGAAAACAGCGCCTATGCTCCCGAGTGGGTGGCCGTCGCGAGTCCGACAGCGAACGGCTACGTCGTGACGATGCGCATTCCGCTGGGCATCATACGCAGCGGCGGTTCGCGCACCTGGCAAGCACAGTTCGTCCACTTCGCGGTTGCCACGAACTCGCTCGACGTGTGGGTGTATTCCCCGATTGCAACCTCAGCGACCGATCCTGTCTTTATCGGCACGCTCACGGGCGTCGGTGTCGCACCGGCCGGCGGTAAGAATGCTGCGTCGCGCAATCCGGTCCGCTTCCAGCCATACGCGCTGGGCGAAGCCACCTCGGCCGAGAATGGTGGAAGCACGTCGCGCGTCGGCGCCGACTTCTCGCTCCCGTTTACGCCGACCGCATCGTTTGTGGGCACGCTGCATCCGGATTACTCTAACGTCGAAAGCGATCAACAGACGATCGCGCCAACGGCTTTTGCCCGGCAGTACAACGAGGTGCGGCCCTTCTTTACGCAGCTCTCGAGTTTTTTCAACCAACGCATCAATTGCAGCAACTGTCCGCAAACGCTCTACACTCCATCGATACCAACCTTCGGCCAAGGCTACGGTATCGAGGGGACGCAAGGGCGGGCAAGCTTCGCCGCCTTCGATGCGCTGGGCGAAGACCGTACCGATCAGGCGCAGACCGTTAACTACAGCTACGAGGACAGCCGCCAGAATTTCAGCTGGAATCTGCAGCGCGTGAACGCGGCAGCGTATGGCCTCAACGACAATACGACCACGCTCGACGGCGGCTACCTCAACCAGCACACGCACTTCCTTGCCTACAGCAATAACGGCGTCGAAACCGGAACGCTGGTGACCGATCCCAGCCTCGGGACGTACCACGATCTGGGTCTCGGTTACGTAACCGCGACGAGCGTGGTCGTTGCAGGCTTGCAGCGCATCGGCGCCCAGTTCGACCCGGTTGACGGGTACACCGCACAAAGCGACATCCTCGGCTATCAAGCCTACGCCAGCCGCACGATCAATTTCACACCGAAGTTTTGGCTGCACGACATCGTCGTAAGCGACTACTTTGCGCGTTATAACAACCACTTCGAGCAGCTTTCGCAGACCGATTCGAATCCATTCGTCAAGCTCGATCTGCGCGATCTGCTCCAGTTCCAACTGTTTACCAGCGCCACCGGCGTACGTACGGTCGCCGGTGAGTTCTTGCCGTTCGACGGCAATGGCATTCTTGCCGGATATCGGATGAATACGAATACACCGACGTACGTACAGTACTCGGGTGGTCCGTACTATCATGGGTTCCTCGATGCCTGGACATACTTGATGACGCTGCCGGTCACAAGGCGCGTCCATCTTGCGCTGGAAACCGACGAGGACAAGTACGACACCTCACACCCCGGCGAGGAGAGCACGAATCAGTGGCTGGAGCGCACGTCGCTCGACTGGCAGCTCAGCAAAGAGTTCCAGTTCGACGTGGGCGTGCGGCGCATCATCGGCGGAAATCTCCCGGCCTCGTATCAGGCGCTGACCTATGACACGACGGTTTGTGCCACCAACCTATACCAGCCGGGATGCTTCGTGAATGCCGGCAACGTTTCGGTTGCGGCACACTTCCTCTTCTCGCGCAACGAATTCTACTTGGTCTACGGAAACGCAAACAATCTCTCGACCGAGCCGGCGCTCTTCTTCAAGTGGATTCGATATGTAGGCGCCGAAAAAGGAACCTAGATGCGTTTGGATATCTGGCGATGGCTGGTTGCGTCAATTGCGGCCGGTATTCTAGCGCTAAACGCGCAGCCGGCGCCGAGTGCGCCGGCATGTCGCGCGAGCGACGTGCTCGCTCAGATGCGCAGCGCTACCGGCGGCGACCGTTGGAACAACGTGGCCGCGATTGCCGCCGACGGGCGCGCGGCCATCGCCGGCTTGGCCGGTTCGGGACGATTCGATGAGGACGTGGTGGGTGGGCGATACGCACACTACTTCGATATCGCAGTCATGGGACAGAGCGCCGAAGTCTACGACGGCACGACCGTCTGGTCGCAAGATATCTCCGGCGGCGTGCATCCATACAACACCCCGTATGCTCGCGAACGTGCGGTAACCAGCGCCTACCTCACCCGCCGCGCGTATTTCGATCCGCGCGTGGCCGTAACGATCGCATGCCTCGGCTCAGCGGTCGAGGCCGGGCGGCCGATCACCGTGATTCGCATACAGCCTCGCGGTGGGATTCCGGCGCAGCTCGCGATCGACGCGCAGACGCACTTGCTCGCAAGCATCAGCGAGCGATTGCCGCTTCCGGGCGACGATTCGGTCACACGGTTCGCCGATTACCGGACGGTCGGGGAACTCGTGCTGCCGTTTTCGATCTCGCTTGGTACCAAGACGGATCCCACCGATGGATTCGCGCTCGAAGTACGGCACTACACCATTCTGCCGCACGTTCGAGCCACGGATTTCGCGCGGCCCGCTTCGCGCAACGATGCGCGCATGCTCGGCGGCACAGCCTCGACGACGGTTCCGCTGCGACTCGAAGAGCGGCAGTTGCTCATTTGGGCATCGATCGACGGCCACGCGCCGATGCCGTTCATTCTCGATACCGGCGGACACGCGATTCTTACGACGCTAGCCGCGAAGTCGTTGGGATTAGCCGCACAGGGTACCGGCGAAAGCGGCGGATCAGGGGCCGGAACGATTGCGACTCACTACACACGCGTGCGCAGCGTGCGAGTAGGTGACGCCGAATTGCTCGATCAGCCGTTCTTGGTCATTCCCTATCCGTATGCGTTCTACGAGCGCGGCAAACGGACGCCGCTCGCCGGCATCCTTGGACTTGAGATTTTCGAGCGCTTCGCCGTCCGAATAGATTACGGGGACCGCCGCGTGACGCTCGCGCCGCTCTCGACATTTCATCACCACGGCGGCGGCGCCACCGTACCGTTGATGTTCGAAGACCAAGAGGACATGCCGGTGGTGCGTGCGGCAGCCGACGGACATCCCGGCCTCTTCGGCACCGACACGGGCAACGCCGGCGTGCTCATTCTGTTCGGCAACTTTCTCGAACACACCGGGCTCGACGCGCGGTATTCCGACGGTTTCAAAACCATCGGACAGGGCACCGGTGGCCGAAACACCGGACGACTCGAAACACTTCGGCACTTCTCGGTCGACGGTCACCACCTCGACAAGGTTCTGGCGAATTTCACGCACATGACCAGCGGGTCGTTTTCGTCGTTCACGGAAGCGGGAAATTTCGGCTTGAGCATCCTCTCACGCTTCGTTCCGACGTTCGACTACGCGAGCGACACGCTGTATCTAGACCCGGAGATTCGCCAGACCCCCTTCATCTTGAATCGCTCCGGCATTGGGTTCGCCAAAAACCAACCCGATGCGTTCGACGTGCTTTTAGTGAAGCCGGGCTCGCCGGGAGCTGCGGCGGGAATCGTCGCGGGCGATCGCATCGTCGCCGTGAACGGGAAGGACGCGACGAATTACTCCGCGGCTGACTTTTCCGATCTGGTTACGCAGTCTGCCGGCACGCGGCTCGCGCTACGTATCGAGCACGCGGGCTCAGTTAAAGACGTCACGCTCGTCCTACGCTAGGAGCTCCGCGTAGCGTGAGGGATCCACGTTCCCGCCGCTGAGTACGATCCCGACGCGTTTGCCGCGGACCGGGAGTCGCTCGTTGAGCACGGCCGCAAATGCCGCCACGCCACTCGGCTCGACGACGATCTTCATCCGCTCGAAGAGCAGGCGCATCGCTTCGATCAGTTCCTGATCGGTGACGGTGACTACGCCCTTGGCATGCTCGCGAATGATTGCGAACGTGACCTCACCAGGCGATTGCGTTTGCAGCCCGTCGGCGATGGTTTTTGGGACGCCGATGGTCACCCGTTCGCCGCGCTCGAACGACTGCTGAACGTCGTTGCCGGCTTCGGGCTCGACGCCCCACATCTCGATATCGGCATCCAGCCCGTGGGCTGCGATACAGCAGCCGGCGAACAGACCACCGCCGCCGAGCGGTGTGACGATGACGTCGAGCGGACCCGCGTCGCGCAGCAGCTCGAGCGCCGTCGTTCCGGCGCCGGCCACGATCCGCTCATCGTCGTACGGTGGGACGATCGTCGCGCCGCGTTCCTGCGCAAGGCCCTGCGCGATCACCGCGCGATTCTCTTCGGAGCGTTCGTAAAGCACAACTTCGGCGCCGTAGCCGCGGGTCGCCGCGAGCTTGCTCTCGGGCGCGTCGCGCGGCATGACGATCGTTGCCGGAACGTCGAGCAACTGCGCGGCAAGCGCGACACCCTGGGCATGGTTACCGCTCGAGTACGCGACGACGCCCGCGCGCCGCTCATCCGGCGTTAGTTGCGACAAGCGATTGTAGGCCCCGCGAAATTTGAACGCCCCCATGCGCTGCAGATTCTCGCACTTGAAGAAGAGCTGCGCCCCGGTGCGTTCGTTGAAGGTCTGCGAGGTTAACGTCGGCGTGTGATGGGCGACGCCGCGAATGCGGTCCGCCGCTTCGATGACGTCGTTGAAGTTAACGGGCATCGGCCGCTTTGAAGCGCCACTGCGTGACCTTACCTTGGTCGTCCATCGACAGCTCTTCGTGATAGTTACCTTTTGCAAACTTCACGTCGAAGCAATGAAAGCCGGGAGTGCAACCCGTGTCGTCCTCTTTGATCGATTCGAGCTTGCCCTGCGCGCTCAACTCGTCCGACCATTCGGCGATTTGAACTCGCGAGATATTGAGACCCGGGGTGATGTCGTTCTTGACCGGCGTGAGGTCGTTGTTCATCACCGCTCGCGTGATCTTGTCCGCCTCGCGTTCGTACTTGTTTTCGAACGAGCACGCGGCAAGGATCACTGTCGCGCACAGCAGTGCGGCGATGCGATAGGAACGTTTCACGTTGATACGACCTCCTGCGTCACATAGGGGAGAAATGAGAGCGACGGATTCCATTCTTGGGCGAGGCGAACGCTCCACTCGCTCTCGAAGAGCGCGATCGGCCGTCCCTCCCAATCCTCGACCAGTTTGGCATTGCTGGGCAGTTGCGCTTTCGCCGCTATTTCCGGATCGCCGCCGACACGTAAGGCCACGGCAAAGGGAAGCGTCGAGAGATGCGTCTTCACCGCGTACTCTGCCTCGAGACGATACTTTGCCACCTCGAATTGCAGCTCACCGACCACGCCGAAGATCGGTTCGGTTCGCGTCGAGCCCCACGGATAGAAGATCTGCACCGCGCCCTCCTCGCGCAATTGAGCCACGCCCTTGCCGAACGATTTGTAGCTCGAGGTATCGATACTGCGGACCGACGCAAAATGTTCCGGAGCGAACGATGGGATCGGCGGAAAGACCACCGGTGCGCCTTCGTAGAGGGTATCGCCGATCGCAAAGACGCCGGGGTTCGCCAGCCCAACGACGTCGCCGGCGTACGCCGCTTCGAGCGATTCTCGCTCATCGGCGAAGAGCTTCATCGCACGCGCAAGCCGCACGTCCTTCCCGGTACGCTCGTTGCGCACCATCATGTCGCGCTCGAACTTGCCGGAACAGACGCGCACGAAGGCAATGCGATCGCGATGGCGCGGATCCATGTTGGCTTGAATCTTGAAGACGAACCCGGTGAAGCGCTCATCGACGGGATCGATCACGCCGCGTCCGACGGGCGGCGGGCTCATCGCGACGAATTCGTCCAGAAAGAGTTGCACGCCAAAGTTGGTCACCGCGGAGCCGAAGAACACCGGCGTGATCTCGCCGCGCAACATCGCCGCTCGATCGAATGTCTCGCCGGCGCCCTCGAGCAGATCGAGGCCGTCGACGAATGATGCAAAGGTCACTTCGTCCACGAGTTCTTTGAGCTTCGGATCGCGCGGGTCGGCGGTTTGCATCGACGCCTTGGTCGCGCCGTGTGCGCTGCGCTCGAAGAGTTGCAGCTCGTGCGTCGCACGATCGTAGACGCCTTTGAACGTTTCACCGTTGCCGAGCGGCCAATTCATCGGGTACGTGCCGATGCCCAGGACGCTCTCGAGTTCGTCGAGCAATTCGATCGGATCGCGGCTGGGACGGTCCATCTTATTAATGAACGTGAAGAGCGGAATTTTGCGGTCGCGGCAAATCGCGAAGAGCTTTTTCGTCTGCGGCTCGACACCTTTGGCCGCGTCGATCAGCATGACTGCCGAGTCGGCCGCGAGCAGCGTGCGATAGGTATCCTCGCCGAAATCCTGGTGGCCCGGCGTGTCGAGCAGATTGATGGTGTATCCGTTATATGGAAACTGCAGCACGGTCGAGGTGATCGAGATACCACGCTCGCGCTCGAGCGCCATCCAGTCGCTGGTCACCGCACGTTGACGCCGCCGCGCCGACACCTGACCGGCAACGTGAATCGCACCGCCGTAGAGCAGCAGCTTTTCCGTCAGCGTCGTCTTGCCGGCGTCCGGGTGCGAAATGATGGCGAACGTTCGTCGCCGGCTAACTTCCTCGGTGATATCCATTAGTGTCCGGTCGTGATTTCGTAGGTGCGAAGCACCGCAGTCTTTCCGCTCACGCGTATGAGCACGAGCACATTCCCCGCCGTGTACAGCGTTGCGCGCGGCGGCACACGCAGGCGATCCGGGCCACGCTCGACCAGCAGTTCGCTCTTGCGCACCAAAATCGTGCAAGGCCCATACGAGAGACGCGTTCCGTCGGCGACCGGTTGCGCTCCGGCGGGAATCTGCGCTTCGACGTAGGCTTGCGTGCCGCTGGTCTCCGAGCGCTGGACGAAACAATCCGGCAAGGCGGAGAGCGCCCACGGCGCGTCGCCGGTCGTGTCATTCGGCGGCGGTGGCGCCGCCGTCGCCTTCCAAAAATTCACGTGCCCGGGCAGACCGAGGTGTGCACGCATCGTCACGGTGACCACAATCGTGAGCACGATCAACGTGGCAATCGCGAAATAGCGCAGCACTAAGGAAGCGTCAAACGCGCTGCGCCGATCGCGTAATCGGCCATGCCGTAGTAGACGTCGTAGGTGCGTGGCCCCAAATCAGCGCGCTCGTCGATCGCCGTCGGAAACACGACATTGTCGACGATACCTTTGCGCTCGTAGTCGGTCTCCGGCGTGATTACCGGATACGGCGAACGATACACGATCTTATGGGGCTCCTCCGCATCGTGGATAACGATGCCGGCACTGTAACGGAATTTCGGCGCCGCGCCGCTGTTGTCGATCAAATCGACGCCGTGAAAGAGCGAAAGCCATCCTTCCGCGATGCGCACCGGTGGAGTGCCACCGCCAACCTTGATCGATCCCCACTTGTCGTCGGGCGAAAGGACGATCGTGCTCTCGTGAACGTCGAGCAATGCCTGCGGATCGCGCAGCGCGGGTTCGAGCGGCACGTACCCGATCCGAATCGACTCCCGATCTTCAAATGGCAGTCGCTCGATCAGCGGGATCGCGGCGCGACCGTCGACGGCGGAGAGATGCAGCATCGGGCGATGGTAAAACGCCAGCGATCGTACGCCGCCCGGTGAAAGTACGGGCTCGGGGAAAAACGCCGCGTCCTTGTCGTCGCCGTCGACCATGCCCGGCTGTGCGAATCGCATAAGCCCAAGCCGCTCCCACGTGCGCGCGTCGCGCGAGAGCGCGATCGCGATACGCGGCCCCTGCGGACCGAACGCCGTATACGCCATCACGTAGCGATCGAGGATTGGCACGAAGGTCGCGCGTGGATCCTCGCAGCCGTAGCCGGGCGACGGACGCAGCTCGTACGTCGCCTCCGGTTCGAGTGCATATCCCTGGCGTTCGGTGATGAACGCGCCGTCGCGTTGCGTCACATGTACGCGCCCGACGCGCGAAATATTTCCCTTCGCAACGGCACGCGGATAGAGCAGCAACTCGCCCTCGCGTGTGCGCGCGCTAGCAGGATTCAGTACCCCTTCAGCCTCGGCCGGGTCTGCGTCGGGCACGAGCACCGGACCGAGCCGTGCGACGGCGGCGTCGAAAGTAACTATGGCAGCACCGTTTGCGCGATCGGGTCGTTGCTTGGCGTTACCACCTCGACGTGTATCCCACTTCGGTAAACGGAGTTCGGTACGATCCATAATGTGTAGCTGCGATAATCGCTCGAAGGTTCGCCGCCGTCGGCGGGCGGCTGCTCGAACGCGACTACGCGAACCCGCTGGTCGTTCGCGCGAATCGATTCGATCACTTGCCGATATCCGCTGCGCGAATGCGGACCCATGAGCAATACCACACCGAACTCGCCCTTGAAACGCACCGGGGCCTTAATCCCCAGGTGCGCAAGTGCGGCAGGGTCCCGAACCACGATAATTTGATTTCCACCCGGCCCTGCCGTCGTACCGACCGCGAGCGTTTGGACACGCACCTCACGACAGCCGGTCAAGAGCAGCAGCACCACGAGGGCGATCCAGCGCTTCACGGCTCCTCGCTTTCGCGAGCCCAAGCGTCAGCCATTCCTCCTGTCACCACCTTCCCCGGTCGGGCGTTGTAGAATGAGTCATGCTAGCAATCGTGCTGGCGGTGGTTACGGCGGCTGCTCCCAGCCCGTCACCGACACCGCTGCTAAAAACGATCGTTACGGTCAAATCGTCGCCCCTTTGTGGTGCGTTCGCGGCGCATACGAACGCGGCTATCGGCTCGGCCATCCAGAACGATCAGAATCTCGGCAGCACGATCCTCGCCCTGCGTTCGTCCGATCTCGCCGGGAGCTCGCTCGACCGGCTCCATGAGCTTCGCCGGCTCTCCTCGTTGGCCGACAGCATCTACAAGCAATATCGCGCCGGTGAGACCGAAGTCAACGAGTTGCGGGAGCTAGCCAAGCAGGCAACCGACCCGGACGAAAAGGCCGACCTCAAGGCGGCCGCCGACGCGCTAGGCGGAGCGCTCTACCGGCAGCACCTAATTCAGCGCGATCTCGACGGCTTCGTCGCCTTTTTGCAAGCGTCGGACATGATGACCGACGATAATGCCGACGGCCCGCGTCACCCGATGACGCAAGATATGCCCGGCGGATCGCCCCAAGAAATGAACGCTTACTGGGCGCCGCAGCTCCAGACGGCAATCGTTCACCCGCCGCTCGTGGTCGGCAGCGAGTCGCTCGACGACGACGTCGCGATGGCGAAGGCTGCCTCGACCGATTTCCTTGGGCGCATGCCGGCCGTTATGCAGGACGAGATGACGGCGGGGAGCCATATCGAGCAAGCAGCAGACCACTGTTAGGGCCGCGCCCTGCGGCTACCATACTCGTTGCTGCTTTTTGCCTATCCACGTACGCTTGAGGCTCCGATGAAAACCTTGCGACGTCTATCCGCCGCGTCGGTAATTGTCGCGCTCGGGACGGTGATGCTGGGAAGCTGGACGCGCATCAACGGTGCCGGCATGACCTGTCCCGATTGGCCGCTCTGCCACGGCATGCTGGTGCCATCCATGGCCGACGGCACGGTCTGGGAGTGGATGCACCGGCTTTTCGCATTCTGCGTTGCACCTTTGGTGCTTGCCGTCATGGTCGCCGCGTGGCGCGTGCGCGACCGTGCCCGTTTCGTAACACCCGCCCTCGGCATCGTCGGTGCACTGTTCATCGTGCAGTGCGTGCTCGGCGCTGCGACCGTGCGTCTTTCCAACAGCCCGATGTCGGTGGTGCTGCACTGGGGTACGGCCATGGCCTTTATCGCATCCCTGTGCGCGATCATGCTCTTTGCGGGCGAGCACGATACGCCGCGCGCACGTGCGCCACATAGCGAGATCGCGCTGACTGGGATCCTAGCCGGAACGGCGCTGGTGACCTTCGTCACGATGTGCGTTGGAGCGTACGTCAGCTCGAGCGGCGACGGGCTTGCCTGCCTGTCGATCCCGGGATGCGCGGGACATGTCGTGGTATACACGCAAGGGCAATACGCACAGATGTTACACCGCACCATCGCCGCCGCAACGCTGCTCTGCGCCGTTTTCAGTTTCGCCTTCGCATGGGTCCGGCCGGCGTCGTTGCGTGTGCGCGTCGCCGTGTGCGTGGGACTCGGGCTCGTGTTCGTGCAAGTCGTGCTTGGCTTGCTCAACGTTGCCTTGCGCCTTCCAATGGATCTGCGCGAGGCGCACGCCTTCAACGCAGCGTTGGTTTTCCTCGCCTTCGTCGTCGCGACGCTCTTCGCCCTACTGGATGCACGTGAACACGATCTCCGATTACTTCGAACTCGCTAAGCCGCGAATCATCGTGCTGCTCCTCATCACGACGGCAGCGGCGATGGTGATGGCCGCGCGCGGCGTTCCGCCGCTGGCACTCGTATTTTGGACGCTGCTCGGCGGAGCGCTTGCGGCGGCCTCGGCCGGCGCGCTCAATTGCATCTTCGACGCCGACATCGATCGCGTGATGCGGCGCACGATGGATCGTCCGATTCCGCAAGGCCGCATCTCTCCGATGCACGCCACGATCTACGCAGTCGCGCTCGGCATCGCCGCGTTCGCGATCCTCTATCTACTCGTCAATCCGCTCGCCGCGTGGCTCTCGCTCGCCGGCAATGTCTTTTACGTGGCCATTTACACGATGTGGCTCAAGCGTGCCACGCCACTGAACATCGTGATCGGCGGCGCCGCAGGTGCCGTCCCGCCGTTGGTTGGGTGGGCCGCGGTGACGCATGCGATCGGAGGTCCGGCGCTCGGCCTCTTTGCGTTGATTTTCTTGTGGACGCCGCCACATTTCTGGTCGCTCGCGCTCATGACCGAGACCGACTACGCGAAAGCCCGCGTTCCGATGATGCCCAACGTCGCCGGTGAAGAACGCACGAAACGCGAGATCATCTATTACACGATCTTGCTGGTCGCGGCGTCATTGCTGCTTTATCCGCTGCACGTGATGGGGACATTGTACGTGGCCGCCGCGGCGGTGCTCGGCGCGATCTTTCTGTACGATACGATTCGTACGTGGAAGGACGCTGGTACGTTCTGGGCACGACGCACGTTCAAGTTTTCGCTGCTCTACCTGGCGCTTATGTGCCTGGTGATGGTAATCGATCGCATCATTGCGTAGCAACAAGCCGCTGCTCCTGACGCTTGCGTTAGGGGTCTTCGCCGGCGCGCTCGATCTGGGCGTGCTCTCGCCCGCGCTTCCCGCAATTGCACGTGAATTCGCGGTACCGACCGGAGACCTCGCGTGGATCTTCACGCTCTACCTGCTGGTCACCGTCGCGTCGATCGCGATTGCCGCGACACTTGCCGATCGATTTGGGCGGCGCGTGGTCTACATGAGCTGCATCGGACTCTTTGCTTTGGGCAGCATCGTCGCCGTGATCGCTCCGAGCTACGGCGTCTTTCTCTTTGCGCGAGCGTTGCAAGCGCTCGGCGCCGGCGGCGTCTTTCCGGTCGCCACCGCCGCGATCGGCGATGTGGTCGAGCCGCAACGCCGCGGAAGCGCACTTGGGCTCGTCGCAGCGACGTGGGGACTGGCCGCGGTTATCGGCCCGGCATTCGGCGGCGTCATCACGCACTTCATCTCGTGGCGCTGGATCTTCGTACTGAACTTTCCGCTCGCCGCGATCGTGCTGCTGCTTGCGTACCGGTATCTGCCGCGCGCCGCACCACGGGTGCGCGGGCCACTCGATGGGTTCGGTCTCACCTTGTTATGCGCCGGTCTCTTGCTCGTGACCGACGGGCTGTCGACCGCGCGCGTTGTGACGGTACTGCTTGGCATCGTAACGCTTGCCGGATTTGCTTGGTGGGAGCGCGTGGCGCAGTATCCGATCGTGCCACTCGCGCTCTTTCGCACGCCGCAACTGCTGAAGACCTACGTGCTCGAAATCGCGATTGGCGCGCTCGAGGGATCGTTGTTCTTTATTCCGACGGTGCTGGTCGGCGCACAGGGCCTTTCCTACGCGGCAGCCGGATTGATCGCATCACTCGGCGCCTTGATGTTCGTGATCGTCATTCCGATCGCGGGTCGCGCGCTCGATCGTGTCGGAAGCCGCGACGTCTTGCTCGCGGGTACGATTCTAACCGAGCTCGGACTCGCTATCTTCGCGAACGGCTTTGACTCATTGCCGCTCACGATCGTGGCGATGATCGTCGCGGGTTGCGGATTCGGCGCGCTGCTTGGTGCACCGACGCGATACATCGTGACGAGCGAAGCGGGCGAGGCCCATCGCGCAACTGCCGTGGGGCTGCTCAGCCAAGCGCTTATCGTCGGGCAAATCGTGGGCAGTTCGCTGGCCGGCGGTGTCATCGGACTTGCCTCGAGCGAACTCCACGGTTATCGCAACGCCTACCTGTGCTTCTGCGGCATCGCCCTCGTGGCGTTGGCAATCGCCGCCACGCTCAATTCGCGGACGCGTGAGCAGCATACGCAGGCGGCGGAGGTCTATCCGCTCGAAGCTTAAGCGGCCGTGAACAACCAGCCGCCGCCCCTCGAGGACTACAACCTCTTTTCGACCGACCGCGCACTGCTCGGTTCGCTCGAGCACGCGGCGCCGGCCATCGATCGCGCCGAATTATTGCAGCTCGGTGCGTTGGCCGGCGATGCCGGAACCATCGAACTCGGCTTTGACGCAAATCGCAATTCGCCCGAGTTGCGGACGCACGATCGCTTTGGCGAGCGCATCGACGAGGTCCATTTTCATCCGTCCTACCATGCGTTGATGTGCGTTGCTGTGACGAGCGGACTGCACGCTGCGCCGTGGCTGGATCAAGAGCCGAATGCGCATCTCCGCCGCGCGGCCAAGTTCTTCGTGTGGTCGCAAGTCGAAGGGGGTCATCTCTGTCCCATCTCGATGACGTATGCAGCCGTCCCCGCACTCGAACGCGCTCCGGCGCTCGCGCCGCAGTGGATAGAAAAGCTGGGCGCGCGCTGTTACGACCCGCGGCTCGTTCCGGTCGCCGACAAAGAAGCGGCAATCTGCGGCATGGGCATGACCGAGCGCCAAGGCGGCAGTGACGTGCGCGCCAACGAAACGCGCGCGCAGCGCGTCGGCAGTGACGGCGAATACGTCCTCGATGGGCACAAGTGGTTCTGCTCGGCGCCGATGAGCGACGCGTTCTTGGTGCTCGCGCAGGCTGAGCGCGGTCTCTCGTGCTTCCTCGCGCCGCGCATTCTTCCGGATGGAACGCGCAACCCGTTTGCGATCCAACGTTTGAAGGACAAACTTGGCAATCGCAGCAATGCGTCGAGTGAAGTCGAGTTCCATGGGACGCATGCGTGGCTCGTCGGCGAAGAAGGTCGCGGCATCCAAACGATCGTGGAGATGGTCAACGGCACGCGCTTGGACTGCATCATCGGATCGGCCGCGCTCTTGCGCGCGGCGCTTGCCCAAGCCGTGCATCACGCAACCTATCGCAAGACCTTCGGCTCGGCGCTCGTCGATCATCCGCTGATGCAGAACGTCCTGGCCGATCTCGCGCTCGAATCCGAAGCCGCGATCGCGCTGTTTGTCCGTTTGGCGCATGCCGTTGACGAGGCCCCGCATGACGCGCACGCGACCGCACTCAAACGCATCGGGACCGCAGTTGGAAAGTACTACGTGTGCAAGCGGGCGCCGGCGTTTGTAGCTGAAGCACTCGAATGTCTTGGCGGTAACGGCTACGTCGAAGAATCGATCATGCCGCGGCTCTACCGCGAAGCGCCGCTCAATTCGATCTGGGAAGGTTCCGGCAATATCAACGCGCTCGACGTGCTCCGCGTCGTGCAAAAGCAGCCGACGGCGGTCGAGGCGCTCTTGCGCGAACTCGAACCGGCCACCCGCGACTCGCGCATCGCCGCCGCGGTACGCGATCTGCGCAGCGATATTGCCGGCGAGGACGTCGAGTGGCGCGCGCGTGCGCTGGTCGAGCGCATGGCGACGCTGTGGCAGGCAAGTTTGCTGCTCGAAAGCGCGCCGAGTTATGTCAGCGATTCGTTCATCGCCAGCCGCATTGGGACGGACGCCGGCCGTACGATCGGCACGCTGCCGACCAAGAGCACGTTGCGCGCGATCGTTGATCGTGCGGCACCCCGCGAAGCGGACGTCGTCTCGGCTGGACGATGAAATACCGGCTCTTCGACAACCGCACGCGGCAGCTCGCGCATCGCGGCTGGACCGAATCGGAGCGGAAGGTGGTATGGCGCGGGCTTTCCGGTCGCATGGCGATCGCGATCGAGCCATTGCTGGGCGTGCTTTTCATGACGTTTTTGACGCTCGGCGTCGTCTACCGCTCGCGGCACGTCGCGGCCGAACACGATCTGATCAAGATCTCCTGGATCTTTGCCATTGGGGCGATCGCGTTCCTAGGTTATTTCATCGCGGTGCTGGTCGCGCCGTTCATCGCCTACATGCAAACGTTCAAGCCGATTTATAAAGTCGACGGCTTCGTCCGCTATCGCTCACCCGACGAGCGTTCGAGCGAAGAGGGGCACGGCTACGTCGCAACGCTCTTCGAAGACCAAACGGTCGCGTGTGAGTGGGAATACTTCGGCAAACGCACCCTCGATGATGCAACGATACCCGCGATGATCGAATTTTCGGTCTTCGCGGGTATCCATAAAATCGACGGCTTGAACACGGGCTTGTTACCGGATGAACTGCCGCTCCTTGCAATCGGAATAGCTCCGCGCAAGGGCCCACACCCCGTGGACTAGGCTTACTTCGGCATATTGCCGAGCGGCATGCGCATCGTCGTCGTCGACGGCCAGAGGTGGCCCCAACCCGAGAGGAACGCCGAGAGACCGCCCATCGTGAAGATCACCAGTAGACCGATGACCAAAATCACGATCGTGCCGCGGCCCAGGCCTTGCGACTGCGGAATATAGGTGAAATCGACGTCTTGATTTTCAATCATGACTAAGCCGCCTTCGGGAAGTTACCGAGCACGTTTGCGCCGGCCAGAATTGCGATGATCGCACCCAGGCACAGCAGTCCGAGCATCAGTTTGAAGACCTGATTGTCGGCACCGACCGAGCTGCGGTCGTCCCACAGCGCTTTCGCGGAGACGACCGCGACGATAAGGCCGCCGACGATGGCGATGGTCCGTTCGATGGTTGGCGCATCAAAATGCATGTCGATCGTTCCTTAAATCAGGTAAAAGATGGAGAACAAGACGACCCAGATGACGTCGACGAAGTGCCAGTACAGCGTGCCCGCAGTGAGGCCGAAGTACTTGTCCTTGGTGTAGACGCCGGCGACCGACTGCAAGAAGAGAATGATCAAGTACAGCACGCCGACCGAGACGTGGAAGCCGTGCATGCCGGTGAGCGTGAAGAACGACGCACCGAAGATGCCGCTGCCAGACCAGGTCACGTGCTCCTTGTAGATCAGGTTCGTGTACTCGTAGCCCTGACCGGAGAGGAAGCCGATGCCGAGCACGATAGTGGCCAGCATGAAGAACGCGTAGCGTCCGAAGTTGTTGTGCTTCCAATTCTCGAGCGCGTAGTGCATCGTCGCGCCCGAACCGAACAGCACGACCGAGTTCAACGCCGCGAACGCGACGTCGAGCCGGCTGATGCCGGGCGGCGGCCAGCCTTGACCGCTGTTGCGCATGTAGAGATACGCAAAGATGAACGACGAGAACAGGATGCAGTCCGAGACCAGGAACAGCAGCATCCCTTGCAGTCGCAGCGCTCGCGTATCGGCATAAAGCTGATCCACGCCGTCATGACCGGCTGCGCCGTGCGGAAGCGAAGCGACGGCCATTAGTGCGCCCCCACGTGAACCGGCGAGTCAGTCAGCTCTTCCTCAAGCCCCTTGTACGGTAACGGCTGGCCGAAGTTGTACGGCAGACCGTAGACCGTCGGAATGTGCTTGAAGTTGTAGTAGTGCGGCGGCGAGGGAATCTGCCACTCGAGCGTGCGCGCGCCCCACGGGTTCGGGCCCGACTTCTTGCCGTTGCGTATGCTGTACAGCGCGTTGATGAAGAACAGCAGGATCGCGAGCGTCATTACGTACGACGAGATCGACGAGAAATCGTTCCAGAATTGGAACTGCGGATCGTACTCGGGCACACGCCGCGGCATGCCGAGCATCCCGAGCCAGTGCTGCGGCAAGAACGTGCCGTTGAACCCGATGAAAAACAACCAAAAGTGCCACTTCCCGAGCGTCTCGTTCATCAACCGGCCGGTCATCTTGGGGAAGTAGTAGTACGTTCCCGCGAAGATGCCCATCAGCGAACCGCCGACTAGAACGTAGTGGAAGTGTGCGACCACGAAATACGTGCCGTGCACGTGCCAATCGAACGGAACCGCGGCGAGAAAGACGCCGGTGATACCACCGAATGCGAACAGCCCCACGAATCCGACGGCGAACAGCATCGACGTCGTGAAGTGAATCTTCCCACCCCAGAGCGTCGCGGTCCACGAGAAAATCT
The DNA here is from genome assembly GCA_050015295.1 of Candidatus Aquilonibacter sp. Classification (GTDB taxonomy): domain Bacteria; phylum Vulcanimicrobiota; class Vulcanimicrobiia; order Vulcanimicrobiales; family Vulcanimicrobiaceae; genus Aquilonibacter. The sequence goes on from JBEKBR010000002.1 coordinate 41,844, forward strand.
TTACGCCGGTTGGGATCGCGATCAAGAAGGTGAGGATCATGAAGGGCAGTTGCAGATACGGCGCAAGGCCCGAGGTGAACATGTGGTGCGCCCACACCATGAAGCCCAGCAGCGCGATCGCCATCGACGAGAACGCGATCATTTTATAGCCGAAAATTGGTTTGCGAGCGAAGGTCGGGAGGATCTCCGAGATCATTCCGAACGCCGGCAGAACCATGATGTACACGGCTGGATGCGAGTAGAACCAGAACATGTGCTGCCACATGACCGGGCTTCCGCCTTTGGTCGGGTCGTAGAAGGGCACGCCGAACTGGCGCTCGATGAACAGCGCGGCGAGCGCGGCGGCGAGCGCCGTGGTCGCGATCATCAGCAGCGGCGCGGTCGCGAGCTGCGCCCAGCAAAATAACGGCATGCGCGTGAAGGTCATGCCCGGCGCGCGCATCTGATACATCGTAACCACGAAGTTGATGCCGGTCAGCGTCGAGCTCACACCGATCAGGAAGATCGCGGCGGCCCACATCGACGTGCCGGGGCCTGCTTGCAGCGACATCGGCGGATACTCCGTCCAACCGGCGACCGGTGCGCCGATAAGGAACGAGGAGTACAGCATCAGGCCCGCAACCGGGAAGATCCAAAAACTGATCATGTTCAGCCACGGGAACGCCACGTCGCGCGCGCCGATTTGCAGCGGCATGATGACGTTGCCGAAGCCGCCGGTGATCAATGGGATGATCACCAGCCAGACCATCGACGACCCGTGCATCGAGTAAACCTCGTTATACACGTCGGGGCTCACGAAGCCGCCGTTGGCCGACAAGAGCTGTGTGCGAATGACTTCGGCGAGCAAGCCGGCGAGGATAAAGAACACGAAGCCGGTGATCAGGTACTGTATCCCGATGATCTTGTGGTCCAGCGAGAAGATGTACCGCGCAACGAAGCCTTGCGGCTCGGGATGGATGTGGTCGGCGAGGCCTCCGCCGGGATGTACCGCTGTTGCTGACATGACTGGTCTATAGCTCCCGGATTACTTCAACGTGTTCAAGTAAGCGACGAGGTTGGCGATGTCTTTGTCGGAGAGACCGTTTTGCGTCGCATCCGGCATGTGGCCCATGTCGCCGGTGTAGCCTTTTTCGAGAATCGTTGCGACGTTAGCGGGCGTCGCCGGATCTCCGTCGACGAGATTCGGATGTGACGGGTCGTGCAAGACGCCTTTGAGGCCCGGACCGACAATGCGCGTCGCGAATGGCGCGAGCGCGTGACACGCGCTGCACTTTTGCGAGAAGAGTGCTTGTCCCGCGGTGGCGTCGCCGCCGGTCAGGCTCACCGTACCGGTCGTGGTCGGCAGCGCGTTGCTCACGTTCGCGTTCTTGACTTGCCAGCCGTGATACCACTTCTGGAAATCCGCCGGCGAATCGACGACGAGCCACTGCGCGCCTGCGTTGGCCTTGCCGCCCTCGCCCCGAACGGTCGCGTTCATCATGCCGTGATCGGTCCCGCAGAACTCGGTGCAGATGATCGGATAGCGCCCGACGCGTGTCGGCGTGAAACGGATGGTGTTGATGAGTCCCGGCACCATGTCGGCTTTCAGACGGAAGGCCGGGATCCAGAACGAGTGGATCACGTCGGACGAAGTGACGTTGAGCACCACCGGTTGATTGATCGGCAGGTGCATCTCGTCGGTCACTTCACCATTGACCTGCGGATACCGGAAGGTGAAATACCATTGGTGGCCGAGCGATTCGACGACCAAGCCATTGGGCGGCTGCGCTACCTGGATCTGGTACCAAATCCGCACGCTCAAGATCGAGAGCAACGCGACGAACAGCGTGGGAATCAGCGTCCACCAGAACTCGAGCACGTGGCTATCGTGAACCTGTACGCCGATCGCGTCGGGACCGTCACTGGTCTTGGCGCGAAACGCGATCGAAAAATACAACAGGTAGCCGCCGACAAAAATGAAGAGCGCCGTACCGGAGGCCGCCATGAAGCGCAAGAGCGCGTCGACTTGTTCGCCGGGCTGCGCCGCGACGATCGGCATCACGAGACCGAGCGGTGCAACGATCCAATAGGCGATGCCGATGACCGACAACACCGCAAGTACCGCGGTAACGGTCCAAAAGCCACGGCCCAGCGAGACGGCCGTAGCGCGATTCTCAACCAACGATCTCTCTCCCTAAGCTCGCGAGTCTTTTTTTCACTATAGGTATCAAGCGCGCGGCCGGCATCGACTTTAGCGTGCGCTACCCGGGCCTTTAGGCGCGCGGGCGGCAAACTCCCCGACGAGCCAGTCGGTATTCGTGATCGCGCTGCCGACCACGACCGCGTCGGCTCCCGCATCGAACGCTGCCGCGAGGTCGGCCGGCCGGTGCACGCCGCCTTCGGTGACGACAAATGCGTCGAGCTCCGCCAGTTCCCGGGTGAGGGCGAACGCCGGCAAGGGCGTCCCTGCGGTCTCATCGGTATAGCCGCACAGCGTGGTGGCGAGAATCTCCGCGCCGGCGGCAAGCGCCGCGAGTGCGTCCCCGGCGCTTGCGCAATCCGCCATCGCTATGCAGCCCGCATCGTGGATTGCGGCGACCAGGGTCTCGACCGTCGAACCGTCGGGACGCGGCCGCGATGTCGCGTCGAACGCGACGATCTCGACGCCGCAGGCAGCGACCTCGCGCGCGCTCGCAACCGTCGGGGTGATGTATGGCGCAAATCCCGGATAATCGATCTTCATGAGGCCGATCATCGGCACGCGCACGCGCGCGCGCGCCGCGTGCAGGTTCGCGACGCCTTGCATCCGGACGCCGGCGGCTCCATTGCGCTGCACAGCATCGGCCATCGCCGCGAGGACGAGGGGATCGTCGATAGCCGAACCGCTCCATGCCTGCACCGAGACGATGAGCCCGCCATGCAGACGATCGAGCGTCCTCATAAACGCTGTGCCAAGATCAGCGCGCCCTCGGCCGGATCGGCGAGCGGGTCGACGACCGCGCAGTCGGGAAGCAGCGTTTGCGTCGTATCGTGCACGCGCTGCGCGAAGGAGCCGTTGCGCATCAAGCCGCCGGTGAAGGCGATGGCGCACGGCCGTTCGAGCAACGCCGACGCCGCGAGCGCCGCGAGTTCACGCGCCGCCGCTGCCGCGATATCTTCATCTGTGAGCGCCACCGTCGCGAACGACGCGAAGCGGTCGCGTGAAATGGCGCCGGAGTAAAACGCGCGTACCAACTCGCGCAGCGTTGCGACGCCAAAGTATTCCAAGGCCGTTGCCGCGCGCGCGTTGTCCGGTATCGCCTGCGCAAGATATGTGCGCGCGATCCAAAACGCGCTCCCCTCGTCGCCGAAGAGATAGCCCCATCCGCCCGTCGTCGTTGGGCGGCCATCGCTCGCTACCGTATACGCGACCGATCCGGTGCCGGCGATCACGGCCACACCGGGTTTTCCGCCGAACGCACCCGCATGGGCGATCGGCGCATCGTGCATGAGGACCAAACGCTGCGCCGGAAGCGCAGGCGCCACGCCGTAGATGCGTCCCTGGTAACCGGAGATTCCGGCCACGATCGCATCGAAGCGGACGCCCGCAGGCAAATTGGCCGCAGCGAGCGCTGCGGCGAGCGCGCCTTCGAGCGCATCCCGCAAGCGCGTGGAATCCGGCGCCACGCCGATCTCATCCGCGGGTCCGCTGGTTCCGCGCCCGAGCACGCGGTTGCCGTCGCCGATTGCTGCGGTCGTGCCGCTTTGTCCACCGTCGATACCGGCAAAGAGCATCGTCAATCCGGCAGCATTTGCGCGCGCGCAAATGCATCCGCGGCGGCTTCACGTGCGCGGCGGCTGCCCTGACGCCGCACGTCACCGATCGCTTCGCGATGGTGATAGAGCTCGTGGAATATGCAGAGCGCGATCAGTTCCTCGCGCATCGTCAAGCGTTGGTTGATGCGAATCACCGGCCCGTGTGGGTCGTACTCGGAGCGCAGTTCCGCCGCGCCCCACGCACCGAGGTCCGCAAACTCCACGGCAACGCCATACGCGTCGGCCATTTCAAGTGCACGCTTCATACCGTCCTACGCAAGTCGACGCCGTCGGCCATCAGGGTCGAACGCAACAGATCGGTGTCGATCTCGGAGACGGTCTCGCTGCGCTCGCTGGCCAGGGCGGCCGCCGTTCCTGCGGCTTGTCCAAGCGTCATCACCGTCGGCGTGAGGCGCGTTGAGGCGAGCGCTTCGTGGGTGGTTGAAATGCAGCGGCCGGCAACGAGCAGTTGCTCGCGATTGATCGGCACCATACAGCGGTAGGGAATCTCGTAGCTCGATCCCGGTGGCGGGCGGTGCGTCGTCGTGCCGCTTCCCGAGGGATTGTGAATGTCGATCGGATACGCGCTGCGCGCAACCGCGTCGGGAAACTGGCGCGCGTGCAGCACATCGTCGGCGGTCAACGTGTAGCGCCCCTCGATGCGCCGCGATTCGCGAATGCCGACCTGCGTGCCGGTTGCGGCAATGCGTGCGTTCTCGAATCCGGGCACGCGCTCGCGAAAGAATTGCAGGAGCTGCATAACCTGCATGCGCGCTTCGACCTCGGCGCGCGTGAGATCGACCGGATCGAGCGGATCGACGCTGGTGACGCGTGTCATGTTCACGGTAACTTCATCCGGATACGGCGAGATGAAGAACGATACTAATTCGCGCGGAACATCAACCAGACCATCTTGCTGTGCTTGCGACCAGAGCTCATACAATCCCGCAACGGCGGTTAACGTGTGCGCAGTCCGTTCGTGTGCCTTGAGCGACGTGCGCATCTGATCCGCATGCATGCGGACGTAGGTAGCCGTTTTCGAAAGGTCGACGTGGCTCAGGCGAAACATCAAGCTCGCGGGCTGCACGCGTCCTTGCGCGTCACCGGTTTGCGTGGGCACGCCGGCCGACGCCGCGACGTGCGCATCGGCCGTCGCATCGATGACCACACGCGCGCGATAACTGCGTCCGCCGCCGACCGTAGCAACGCTTGCACCGACGACGCGATCGCCCTCGACGTGCGTGCCGAGAAACCAGGAGTGCAGCAACAACTCAACGCGGGCCTCAAGCATCATCTCGAAGAGCAGCGCTTTGTGTATTTCAGGATCGAAGGGCGTGATCGTGGGAACGTAATCCGACGAGTCGGCGATGTGCCCCGGCGACGCGCCGCGACGCATCAAGCGCTCGACGATCTCTTGTGCGATGCCGCCGACGATCCGTTGCGTTCCGGAGTGAAAGGTCATCCAGGGTCCGACCATCGCCGCGGTTGCGGTGCCACCCAGAAATCCGTAGCGTTCGATCAACAGCGTGCGCGCGCCATGACGAGCAGCCGCCAACGCTGCCGCGCACCCGGCATTGCCGCCGCCGATCACGAGGACGTCATAAGCCCCTGCGGTACCCACCACGCAGGGGTACGCCTGTTAAGACAAGTATTCCGCTGCCTTAATGCTGCTACAACGTGTGAAGCCGCTCGAGCGGCTCTTGGCCGAGACCAAAGACGAATCCCACAGTCTCAAGAAGACGCTCGGTCCCGTCTCGCTGATCGCGATGGGCATCGGCGCCATTATTGGCACCGGCATCTTCGTTTTGACCGGCGTTGCCTCGGCGCGGTACTCCGGCCCGTCGTTGACGGTCTCGTTCGTCATTGCGGGTGTCGTGAGCGCCTTCGCCGCGCTCTGTTATTCAGAGGTGGCGAGCCGCGTGCCGATTGCGGGGAGCGCTTACACGTTTGCCTACGCGTCGCTCGGTGAGTTTGTCGCCTGGATCATCGGTTGGGACCTCGTGCTCGAGTACGCGCTTGGCGCTGCAACGGTGAGCGTCGGCTGGTCCGGCTACTTCTTCACCGTCGTAAAGAACATCACGGGGTTTTCGATCCCCGACTCGTTGATGCACAATCCGTGGGATTTGGGGCCAATGGGTCAGCCGGTCCACGGATTCATGAATCTTCCCGCGTTTTGCATCATTTGTCTCATCGGCTTCCTGCTCTACCGCGGTACGCGCGAGTCGGCGGTAGTCAACAACGTTATCGTAACTATCAAAGTCTGCGTCGTGCTGTTCTTCATCGCAGTCGGCGTCAGCCATGTCAACACCGCGAACTGGATACCTTATTTCCCCTATGGCTTGGGCGGCACGATGTTCGGCGCATTCTTCGTCTTCTTCGCCTACATCGGCTTCGATGCCGTATCGACCGCCGCGGAGGAGTCGGTGAATCCCAAGCGCGACATGCCGATCGGCATCATCGGCAGTCTTGCGATCTGCACGGTGCTGTATATCATCGTGGCGGCAATCCTGACTGGGATCGTTCCGTACAACCACCTCAACGTGCCGCAGCCGGTCGCATATGCAATCGATCAGGCCGGTCTTCCGTGGGCGGGTGCGCTGATCGCACTCGGCGCGATTGCCGGTCTCACGACCGTGCTGCTGGTGATGATGTTCGGGCAGACGCGCGTGTTCTTTGCAATGTCACGCGATGGATTGTTACCGAAATTCTTCTCGAAGGTTCATCCGATCTTCCGGACACCGAGCGTGACGACGATCGCATTTACGATCTTCATCGCCCTCGTCGGCGCGTTTACGCCGATCACCGTCCTCGGCGAGCTGACGAATATGGGAACGCTCTTTGCGTTCATCCTCGTTGCGATCTCGCTTCCAATCCTGCGCAAGCGCTATCCATCGACGACTGGATACGAGGTCCCCGGCGGCCCCTACGTCGTTCCGGTGATCTCGGCTGTGCTTGCCTTTGCGCTGATGCTGGCGCCGTTCTATGCGCCACCGCTCGCAAAGCTGGCACACTTCAGCATTGACGTCACGTACATCTTGGGTATCCCGCTGCCGTGGTTCGGGTTCATCGCCTGGATGATCATCGGTTTGGTTGTGTACTTTGCCTACAGCCGCTCGAACAGTACGGTCGGTAAGGATGAAGCCGCGGCCCTTCACCACTAGGCCGAACGCGATACCGTAAGGATCGTCACCGAATCGCCGGGGTTGCACCCGGCGATTTCTTCTTGCGCAAGCGCGCGCGCTTGCGCCGCACTGGCCAGGCCGCGCAAGTCAGCAATGCGTGCGCCGTGCACGAGATACACATCGGGGAGTGCGCGCCCAACGTCGCCGAAGCGCGTCGCATCTTCGATCGCGCGCGCAAGACGTCCCTCGAGCCGTGCCACCGTCGTTTCAGCGACATCCGCCCGATACAGCACCAGGCGAACGACCTCACGTTCGTCGATCACGCGCGCTTGGTCGCCTGATCGTTCGACGCGCAACGAAAGCGCGGCGGCCGCTTCAACCATCGCGGTTGCCCCTGACGCGGTCGCACGCACACGATTATGTTGCGTATCGATCTCAATGCTCACCTCAACGCGATCGGGCGCAGCACCGGCGGCGATCACGCGATCCGCGGCCTCGCGACGGATGCGCACGATATCTTCGGGCGTCGGATTGACGATCGTGCGTTCGACGACGTCGCGCACGAGCGCGAGCGCCACCCCGATCGGTGAAATGACCTCCGCATCGCGCGCGATGCGATGCCGCAATCCGTAGCGCTCCGCGACGAACGGCACGAGCGCCGTCGCCGCGCCACCGCCTCCTACCAGCTCAAGCTGCTCGGGGATGAGTTGGTATTCGGCAATTAAGGTGTCGATGGACGCGTGGACCTTTGCGCCGGCCAGTTCGAGCAGCCTTCGCGCCTGCGAATCGGCGTCGCCGCCGAACTCACGCGCCAACAGTGCAAAGGCCGCGCGCGCGGCGCGCTCGTTGCCGCGCGCGAAGGCATCTTCGGAAATGTAGCCGAGCAGGTTGCTCGCGCACGTCGGCGTGAGCGTCGCGTAGGTGCCATCGTACAGGACGAAGCGCAGATAGTCCGCCGGGTCGTGCGGCGACGGTGCGAAGCGCTCCATGCGCGCACCGACGAAGTCCGCTTCATTGCAAAACGCGGCGTAGCGAGCACCGGCGATGTGCGCCGAGCGCGGTCCGACGTCGGCGATGCCGTGCGCATCGAGCCGCACGATGCTGCCACCGGCAATGCCGAGCGTCCGCGAATCGATCGTATGCAGCATCGTGCGGTGGCCGCCGATGCGTGCCGAGCGAATTTGCGGGCGGCCGCCACGAATTACGCAGCAATCGGTACTCGTGCCGCCAACTTCGAGAAAGATGCCGTCGGTAACGTTCTCGTGCAGTAACGCGCCGGCAACGCCGGCGGCAGGACCCGAGAGCATGGTCAGGATCGGCCGCCGCATCACTTCGCGCACGTCCATTACACCGCCGTCGCTACGCATGATCATCAACGGCGCAACGATCGAGGCTCGCTCAACCGCCGCGCGCGTCATCTCCGCCGTCCGCACCATCTTGGGCAGAATCGCCGCGTTGAGAGCGGTCGTCCGCGTGCGCGCGCGCAAGCCGTAGACGGCGGTTACGTCGTGTCCGCTCGTCGCAAGCATACCGTGCGCACGTGCCGCGATCGCCACTTCGCGTTCGCGCGCCGGCCGGTCGACGCCGAACGGCTCGCTCACGGCCACCGCCTCGACGCCCTCGCGCGCGAATGTATCGAGCAGTCGATCGAGCGCCCGCGCGTCGCGCGGCGCAGCGAACGCAATGCGTGGCGCAAATGTTACTCCCGGCGCAAGCGCCACCGGACGGAAACGCATTTGCGCGCGCGCGAGCCAACCGCTGCGCGGCACAAGCCCTACAATGCCGACTCGGGCCACGTCGCCCTCGAGCAACGCGTTGGTTGCCTGCGTAGTTGAGTGTGCAATGAATGCCACATCGGCCGCACGTATGCCGCTGCGGACCAGCATCTGCTCGATGCCGGCAATGATGCCGGCCGCTACACCTTCGGCCGCATCGTGCGTCGTCGGTACCTTGACGCGCGCGACCAGCGTCCCGTCTACCGCATCGATCGCAACGACGTCGGTGAACGTGCCGCCGACGTCGACGCCGATGCGCAGTCTGCTCATTTCCTCACGGATTGATACCGGTCGCGTGCACCGCGGTCGTCGCCGCGCTGGCGATCACCGCATCCCGGCCGGCGTTCCCGCCGTGCGCGGCCTGCAGCATTGCGACCACCACAACGGTACGGCCGTTTACTTTCGCAATTCCGGCATCATCAGTCGCAATGTTCACGTCGTCCCCGCCGGCCAGCGTGCCCGGAACGTGCACGAGCGTCACACCCGGAGCGAAGCCGGCGCGCAACCTGCCGGGCGCGCTATGTACGGAAGCGAGTTCCTGTAGCAGCGCGGTGGTCGAGGCCGGCTTGAGCGATTTTCCTTGCACGAAGTCGGTGAGCAGACCGGCGAGCGCATCGGACGTCGCGTACCCCGCGCCGCCCGGCGCAAGGAAAATCGTCGGATAACCCAGCGCGCGCAGTTGCGCGTTCGCGGACTCGCTTCCGCCCAACGCGTCCAGCAGCGAATCGGCGGCGATATCATCATCGTTATCCAGCATACGCGAAAGCAGTCCGTGCACGTCGTGCGTCATCTGCAGCCGCCCGGCATCGGCTGCGCGATAGACGAGCAGCGCGATCGGCAGATGCCCAACGCCGGCCATCGGCAAATTTTGGTCGCCGTTGAGTGCCGCACTCACGCCGGTCGTCAGGTCGACGATCGTCACTCCCAGCGTTCCGCCCAGCGCTTTCGCTCGCCCGGCGGCGTCGCCGAGCCCGCTTTCTAGGACGGCGCGCTCCGAGATCGGAGCGGCGGTCGGCGGAAACATCGAGGGTGGTGGACTCGGGACGGCTGGAATCGCGAGCAGCCAGGCAATCATGCGTGCGCGAGTTCAGCGAGTTCGTCGTAGAGCGCAGTCATCGTTACGATGCCACCAAACAATTGCGAGAGATCGAACTTCTCGTTGGGCGCGTGGATGTGATCGTCGGGTAGTCCGACGCCGATCATGACCTGCGGGATCTTCAGCACGCGTTCAAAGCTCGCAACCGGACCAATGGAGCCGCCCGTTCCGATAAAAACGGGTGCCGTACCGAAGCCGGCGTGCATTGCGCGACCGGCCGCCTGCGCCGCGGGATGTTCGCGCGAGAGCACGACCGCCGGGACGTCGCCCGCCGCCTCGACCTCCACGCGCACGCCGCGCGGCGTAGCCGCGAGAATCGCCTGCTTGACGATGTCACGTACGCGCGCGGGCTCTTGCGAACCCACCAAACGCGCCGAGATCTTTGCACGCGCAAACGACGGAATGATCGTCTTGGCGCCCGGACCCTGGTAACCGCCGTAGATGCCGTTGCATTCGAGCGTGGGCCGAAACCAACTGCGCTCAAGCGGCCCGAATCCGCGCTCGCCGACGAGTTCCGGTACGCCGAGCTGCGCTGCCTCACGCGCTTCGTCGTACGGAAGCTTCGCAAGCTCTTGGCGTTCGTTTGTGTTGAGCTCGGGGACGCCGTCGTAAAAGCCCGGCACCGTCACGCGGCCATTTTCATCTTTCAAGCTCGCGATGATACGCGCGAGCGCTTCGATCGGATTGGCCAAGATGCCGCCGTAGTAGCCGGAGTGCGCATCATCAGCCGGACCGTGCACGGTGATTTCCCAGTGCACGAGGCCGCGCACGCTCGTGGTGAGTGAGGGTACGTCTTCGGAAAACACCGCGGTGTCACTGATCACTGCGACGTCCGCGCGAATGAGATCGCGATAGCGCGCGAGTGCCGCATCAAAGTTCGGCGAACCGATCTCTTCTTCGCCTTCGACGACGACCTTGACGTTGATCGGCAGGCGACCGCGCGTGCGCATGTGCGCTTCGAGCGCGGCAAAATGCATGAGGACTTGCCCTTTGTCGTCGACCGCGCCGCGGCCGTAGATCTTACCGTCGCGAACGTGCCCTTCGAACGGCGGAGTCTCCCACAGTTCGATCGGGTCAGCGGGCTGCACGTCGTAGTGACCATAGATCAACACCGTCGGCGCCCCGGGCGCACCGAGCCATTCGCCGTAGGCGAGCGGATTTCCATCGGTTTCTAAGAGCTGCGCCTCGAGCCCAATACTGCGCATGCGCTTGACCAGGCGCTCGCAACACGCGCGCACGTCGCCGCGGCGTTCCGGATCCGCCGAGACGCTAGGGATCGCGATCCAAGACTTGAGTTCGTCGAGATAGGCGTCGTGATGCGCGTTACAGTACGCCGCGAGGTCCTGATCGATCGTCGTCATTCGTTATTTCCTGCCACATCGATGTCGAGCGTACGCCCACCGCGCTGAATTTCGAGGGTGTGCGGCTTGCCGTCGTAGACACGCTGTTCGGTTTGGTAGGTTCCGTATTCCCACCAAAAGTGCCCATCGAGTTTTTGCACCACGTCACCGGTACGCAGGCCCGCGTCATAGGCGGGACCGCCGGCGCGTACGTACGCCCGCATGTTCCCGTCGATCGTCTTGAACAGCGTATAAAGGTAGCCGGGCGCCACGCCCGGGGCCGCGGCGATGCCGCGCGCGAAGAGCGAGGCCGCGCGCGGATCGCTCGACGCCCACGCGGTAAGGCGCGCCGCGCCCTCGGCGCCGAGCGCCTGTGCCTGGGGGGCGGTTGGCGTGCCCGGTTCGACCGCGTGATCGTGCCACTCGTCGACGATCCATCCGCCGCAGTCTTCCAAGCGCAGCCCGATGTCGAGATCGGTGCCTTCGATCAGACGGAACGTCGCCGCACTCACCAGGACATAGGCCGCAAAGGGCTTGCTCGAACAGTCGCTCGCGTTGGGATCGCCGTGCCATGCGAAGGCCACGTTCGGAGCGCGGTCGAGCGCCGCTATGACCGCACGAGCCGCCGCTGACGCCGAGGCCGAGCCGTCGGTATCGACCGCGATGTGCTGCGCGGCTGACGCCGGCGCGTACAAACCGCTCGCCGCGGCAAGTGCCGGCGCAGCGAGCGAAGCAAACGCGCGCACGCCGAAGAGTTGTGGGGATGCAAGCGCGACGATCGCCACAGCCAGCGTCGCGACGGCCACTTGGTAAGGTAGCGTACGTTTACTGATCGTGTCGATCGGCGTTCCGGTAAAATTCGCAACCCAGACGTTGGCGGTATTGGTTGGGTCGCAGACGTTTTGCACTTGCACTACCGCCATGACCGCGGCAACGAGCACGACCGGCGGGAGCGCGTGGGTTGCGAGCAATACGGTGAACACCGCAATGCCGACCCCGAACGGGTTGAGCGGCCCACGATACAGCACGAGCGGGCTACCGAGACCGAAGATCGCAACATAGGCAACCGGATTGTTCGCCCAACCTTGCACGAGCGGCCGAACCGCGGTCTGAAATTGCGGTTCTTGCGTTGCGACGAACAACATGCCGATGCCGATAAAGAGCAGCACCGCCGGCGCGACGTCCTCGACGCCGCGAATTGCCGCCGCGACCAGTGTCTCGACGGTTCGAGTGCCACGCGTCACCACCGCGCCGAAGATCGCCGCGACGATAAAGGATATCGTCGGGTCGAGATGCAGCGCGAAATAGAGCGCGATCGGCAAGAGCGGCGTCGCGAGCGCAATCGCCGGCACGCGCGGCGCCGGCGGTTCATCGTCAACCTGCACAGCCCAGGTCGCATAGTCGCGCGCTCGCGCGAGCGAGACGACCGCGTAGATGACCAGCGCGATCGCGTCGATAATCGCGAGCAGTACGGCATAGTGCGTCATCTGCTGCGGCACGACGCCGAAGAGCTGCGTATAGAACCGCCAGTTCGTTAAATTGAAGATGAAGCCGAGCGCGAAGGCCATCAAGAAGAGCGTCGCCGCCACCGCGCGTGGAACGCCGGTGGTCATCATGATCGGCAGCACGATCGATCCGACCATGATGATCGCGCCCAATCCCGATAGCGAGACGAACAGCACCGCCACGACCGCGCTTAGCAGCAGCGCGAGCACCAGTGGCTGCTCACCACCATACTCAGCCGCGAGATTGACCAGCGCTCGAGCGATACCCGTATCCAACGTCACCCGCGCGAGCAATGCGCCGAAGATCACGGTGACGTAGACTGGCGCGAGTGCCGTCGTTCCCTTCACGATCAGATCCGGGATATCGACGACCGGTACGCCTGTAACGAGCATCATCAGCAGTGCCATGCACGGCAGCGCAACGATCGCGGGCATCACCCGGCGATACATGGCAAACGCAAATACGAGAAAGACCGCCAGCAGAGCGATACCGCTGATCACGGTTGCAAACCGAGCACCGTATCGAGCGGCGGCAGTGTCTTGTTCGGGACGTAGTCGTCGTAGGTCGCGCGATCGATCGCATCGGCGCGACGGATTGCCTGCTGCGCGTCGAGATGGTAGCGCTCGAGATTGCTGGCCAGATGATCCTCGCGATCCTCATAGCGCCAGGCTTGCGCATACTCGATCGCAAGACGTTCGTCGGTGTCGCGCTGCTCCCAGAACCAGTACTTGCACCAATAGAGGTCGCGGACCGCGTCGCTTGGATGCAGCGCTGCGTCGGCGTAGTAGTTGCGGACTTCTTGCGCGATTTGATAGCGCCGCCCCAGCGCATCATAGCGTCGCGCTGCGAGCAGCATCACCGCGGCGGCATTGACGTGTAGCGGCGGACGAACAGCGAGCATATCGGTTGCAACGCGCTCGGCGTCGAGACGGAACTGCCGTAGATCGACGTTTTGCATCCTGGCAGCGACGGCCGGCGCAAATGGATCGGCCCATGACAGCTTGTCGCCGGTTTCCGACAACCTTGAATCGAGCGCGCCGAGCAGCAACTCGTCCGCTGCGTAGCGTGGATCGTTCACGCCGAAGAATGCGCTTGGGAAATCATCCGCAAAGCCATCGCTCGTGCTCCAGGCATCTGCGGCAGCGTACAACACGGGATACCATGTCGCTTCAAAGAGCGTCTCGCCGTCGTCGTGCCAAACGGTCTGAAAGAGGCCCAGCACGTGTGCCGCCTTCCCCTCATCGATGAAGAGACGCTCGTTCGGAAGCGCGGTGGTGAGGTCGGGAAAGATGCGGCTCCAATTGTTGGCACCGGGCGCGACCATCTGTTCGAAGCCGCCGCCCGCGATCGTACGGATATACGGCTCGAAGCTTTTTTCCGCATCGTAGTGCCAGTTGACGATTACCGCCGTGCGCGGCAGCAGCTTTATGATCGAAGGGTCGCTCTCGATCCCGTCGTCCCACAGCATGATGCGCGCACCCGACGGTGCGATCAGCGCGTTCATCTCGTTGATGTGCTGCGCGTACACGGCACTTCGGCCGCCATGCGACGCGACGTACTCGGTGCTCGTGCCTTCTCCCAGGGTTGACGTTTCGTCGGAGCCGATGTGAAAGAACGGGGGCCGCGGCACCTCGGCGAGTTCCTGCGCGATGATACGCTTCAAGTACGCCGCTGCAAGCGTGGAGCCCGGATCGAGCAGAAAGCCGTGCGGAAAGTCCGCCGCGCTTGCGTATTGTTCGATCCGCAGCGTGTTGTGCATGTGCGCGAAGGTTTGCTGTTCGGGAATCAAGGCGACGTGATAGCGCGCCGCATACAGGTCGAGTTCGTGCAGTTGCGCGGGCGTGATCCCGTCAGGCCACGCCGGCAATGGGTCGGTCGGCGAAGCGAAAACGTGTTCCATGTACGGCGAGTAGCCGTTCATCTTGAACGCTGCGATCGTGCGGATGCGTTCTTTGAAATAGCGCATCGTCGGCAGCGGTCCGCGCGAAACGTCGTCGGAGAGGATGCGCCATTCGAGCGCGGGCCGATCGCTGATGCGCACGCACGGCACACGCCACGCATCGCCCGCACGTACCGGTAACTGTGCGAGCGTCATCATGCCGTAAAATGCACCCGCCGAATCCGCACTCCAAATCGTGATCCCGCTCGCGGTGACAATGAGCCGATACGCTTGTGGCGTCAGCGAGCCATCGCGTATAAATCGTACGGGAGAAGTGGCGCTTTCGCTCACGCGTCCAATGCCCAGCGCCTTCCAGCGCTCGCGCCATTCGTCCAGTGCGCCCGCATCGATACCGCCCGGCGCAGCGATCGGCGGCGCGATCGAACACGCGCCCACGTCGAGCGAAACCGGCCGCGGTATGACGTGCAGTGCAAAGAGCGCGACCAGCGGGGCAAGCATACGGTCGCGTTAAACTATTCCGTCATGATGTCCTCGCGCTCGTTTGCTCTTGGCGCCGCGCTGATGCTTGGTGCCGTCGTGTGCGCTTTTCCAGCCAGGGCTGCAAATGACAAAGAGCTGCAGAATATGCATGGGACCGTGAGCTATCAGCACGGGAGTATCACGACGCCGGTCGCGCCTAAAGCGAGTACCGTCATCGATGATTCGGATTATGCGACTACGGGCGCCGATTCTCTCGCAGCAATCGGTCTTCCGGACAGCTCGCGCGTCCTGGTAGGTTCGCAAAGCAAGGTCCAGCTCACGGCCTTCAATCAAGCGGACATCGTCCGCGCAAAATTTGTCGTCGTCGGCAAAGTCCGCTTTATCGTGCAGCACCCGCAAGGCGCGAAAGCTGATTTCACGTTTGCGACAGCTACCGGCCAGGTTGCCGTGCGCGGAACCGAAGGTGACATCGATACCGAAGGCAGCACGCTGACGGTCAACGTCTATGAGGTCTGCGACCCGAACGCACCCGTCCAGGTGACTGCTGCAAACGGCAAGACGTTCACGTTAGTTGCCGGTCAATCGCTAACGGCGAGGTTCATCAACGGCGTGCTGCAAACGCAGGTGCAGGCGATCACCCAGCAGATGATCGACCGGTTCTCGCCCGATTTCGGTGTACCGACGAGCTGGGACGCAGCCAAAGGCGAGATCGTCAGCGCGGCGCAAAACCAAGCTACGAGTGCAGTGAACGGTGCAACAGGCGGCTATGGCGGGGAAGTGGCCAATGCCGTCGGCGGACTCTTCGCGCACAAAAAGGTAACACCGACGCCGTCGCCGCCCGGCAGTTCCTGTTCGCACTAACTCGTTTTCATGATCCGATCGCGTTCGTCGAGCGCGGCGTTGACCGAGTCGAGATAGGCGCCAAACGAACTCGCATCCACCGCGCCGGCGCCGTCGGCCAACTCTATCGCGGCCAGATCGGCGGCAGACATTGCTGCGGTTTGCGCATCGTTGAGCTTGACCGACTCGTAGTTGCTGAATGCGGCCTGATTCGTGAATTCGGTGCGCAGCAGCGTCGACTCGTAGCGCTCGGTCAGCGGACCAGCCGAGCCCAGCCGGTCCCCGAGCCCGGCCAGAGCCTCGCCGACATAGGCCCGGACCTCCTCATCGGAGAGGTGGCGAGCGTTCGCATCCTCATAGCCCGGAAATCCGGGGATTTTGGCGCTTAGCGCTGCCGGTGCGTCCATCCGCGCCTCTTACGACGGGTTTCCCGGCAGGGCCTCGGGAATTTCACAGCTTCGATGGCTGCCATATTGGTCATCGCCCTTGCGGCACTCGCCGGGGTGGCGATTTATTACGCGTGGATGTTTTTCCAGCGGTACGTGTTCGCGCGTCAGGAACACCGGCGCGTGCTCACGCTCTTTTCGCGCTACGTCCCCTCGCCGGTCGTCGAGGATCTGCTGGCGCGCAAAGATGCGCGCCTCTTCGAGGCGCGCGAGTACTACGCCACCATCTTGTGCGCTCGCATTCGCAACTTTGCCCTTTTCGCCGAATCGCTCTCGCCGGCGGAGACGCTGCGCTATCTCAACGAGTTTTATACGATCGTCGGCCAAGCGGTGCAACGCCACCGCGGAATGATCGAGAGCTTACGCGGCGACACGGTGATGGCAACCTTCGGCATCTTGGTCGAAGAGAAATTTCAGGAGGAGCGTGCGCTACGCGCGAGCCTCGACATCATGCGCGTGATCGATGCAATGGAAGCGCGCTGGCGATCGGCGGGCCGCAAACCGATCGCAGTCGGCATCGGCGTCAATTCCGGTAAGATCGTCGCCGGCGATTCGGGCTACAAGGACCGGCGCGAATTCGCGATCGTCGGGAACCCGGTCGCGATCGCCGCGCGCCTGGAAGCGGCATCAGAAGATCTCAACGCGGCGATCGTCGCCTCGGAAGCAACGTACGACGTGGTGCGCGAGCTCTTCGTCGGCGTTCCAACCTCGGCGCTTCCGCTTCGCGGTCTGCGCAAGTTGCAAAGCGCCTACATCATTCGCGGTCTGACGCGGCGTGCCGCCGACGATCGACTGCTCACGTTGCCGTCGCAACGCGCATTTACCGAGACCGTTGTGCGCTCGTACGAAGCGCCCGAAACGAGCGCGGTCGAGCCCGATTCGTACATCGAGCCTGAAGCGGCGCAACCCGAACACTCGATCGACGAACGTGTGACGGGCGTGGCACCCCCGCCCGAGTTCGGACGCTTTTCGCGCCTCGATGACGACGCGCCGGCCCTTCCCGAACCGCCGCCCGTCATTGGGACGTATGAAGACGATCAAGGCCCTCCTGTTCAGCTGCCTCCTTAAAGCACTGCTCCCGCTAGGGGCGGCGGCGGCGACCGTTCATGGCACGACGGACGCCGACGTCGTGTGGGTTAGCGCGCCAAAAGCGGTACCCAAGCCGATCGACGCAACGACGACGAATAAGGATCGCAGCTTTATTCCGCCGCTCACGGTGATTCCGGTCGGTTCGACGATCCGGTTTCCGAACGAAGATCCATTCTTCCACAGCATCTATTCGACGTCGCCGGCCGACCCATTCGATATCGGATTCTACGACACCGGACCCGGCAAAGAAGTGCCGTTTCCGAACGCTGGGATCATCGACGTGCACTGTCACATTCATGCGTCGATGCACGCCACCATCATCGTCGCCGACGGCCCCTACGCGCAAAGCGCGAACGGAACGTACGCGTTGACCGGCGTTCCGGCCGGTAAGTATGAGTTACATGCCTGGGATCTTACGCACGGCGAGCGCACGATGACGATCGACGTCCCAAACGAGGGCGCGGACCTTACGATCGATATCCGTACTTCGCACTGAGGCGGGAACCAAACTGGCGCACGTGTTCACTCGGGGGTTTGATGCCACCGCTGTCGATCAGTTCGACGATTGCAGCGATGCAGCGCTCGTCCCATTGGCTACCGGCGCCGTCGCTCAAGCGGCGCCGCGCTTCGTCGAGCGCAAGCGCGTTGCGATACGGCCGATCGGTGGTCATCGCATCGAACGAGTCGGCTACCGCAATTACGCGCGAGAGCAAGGGAATCGCCTCGCCCTCTAAACCCGCTGGGTACCCGCCGCCATCCCATCGCTCGTGATGGTGGAGCACACATGGAACGATCTCCGCCATCGCTTCCACCTCACCGAGGATGTCGCGCGCGATCGAGGGATGGTGGTTGATGATCTGGCGCTCGAGCTGGTCGAACGGCCCGTTCTTGAGAAGCACCGCATCGGGAATCCCGATCTTGCCGAGATCGTGCAGGAGCGCGCTCCAGCGCACGCGCTCGATGAGCGTCGCTGAGAGCCCCAACTTTTTTGCGACGGCGACAGAATACTCGGCGACACGATGTGAATGGCCCGCGGTGTACGGATCGCGCTGGTCGACGATGTTTGCGATCCCCAGCATCGTTTGCAAAAAGGTCGTCTCGGCCGCGCGACCGCGGCGATTCAGCTCGCGCTGTGCTGCGGCCGCTAAGGTAAGCAACGAAACGAAAATAACGCCGCACGCGATCAGCGTGGAAACAATGACGAATTTCGTTTCCTGTCCCGATTGCGCCGTGATCTGACCGACCGAGATATCGATCGCAGCCACCGCGAGATAATGGCCCGACGAGCCTGCGATCGGAATGTATGCCGTGACTACCGACTCGCCCGCCGTCGTGTGCACGGGCGACTCGACGACGTTCTCCTGCGAGATTGCCGCAGTTGCATATCCTACAACCGGCTCGCCGGTCGGCGGATCGAGTGGAAGGCCCGAAGGATTGTAGAGACGGACGCTGCGCACGAGCGGATTGAAATTTTCGACGTTCGTCACGGCGGCATCGATGACCGCGCGCGAAAGGGCCGTGAGGCTTCCTCCCGACGCGTAACGATCGAGCGGCGGTTGCAGCGCTGCGCTCGCTTGACCGACAGCCGTGGTGACTAAATCGCGCTTGAGTGCTTCGAGATGCGTACGCGCAAAGAAAAACGAAAGCGCCGCGGCGACGCCGATCGCACAGACCAGCAGCGCCGCGGCAAAACGCGCGACGAAACCGAAGCGCATTGCGCTATTTCACGAACCCACTCGGATAGGGCGGGAACACGTTGAGCGCGTTCGCGAGAATTCCGACGTGGATAGTTTCAATGCCCATGATCGAGGCCGCGACTTGCGCGAGCTCGCGATCCTTGAATTCAGGAATGACGGACAGGTACGTGCTCGCCGCTTTTTCTTCGACGACTTGCGCGAACGCGAGCACGTCGCCTTCGGTCGCAAGTTTGGGATAGTCGATGTGCGCGGTCTTGTCGGTTACAATTCCGCCGCCGCTCTGCACGGCAGCGCTAAGCGCAGCGAGATGAACTTGATGGTCGCGCCGAAAAAGCAGCGCCACTTGCAAGACTTTCGGCGAAAGAAGTTTGGTCGAGGCGGCGTCGTCGTAGGCCTTGATTCCGGCGCGCTCGAGTTCGATCGCAGCATTGAGTGTATCCAAATCGCCGGGATCAGCGTTCGCGGCGCGAGCCACCAAACGGTCGAGCAAGATGGCCGCACCGGCACCCAAGCTCGAGGCAACGATAAAGCGGGTACGTGAAATACTCATATCCGATGTATCGGCCTAGAGCAAGGGGCATTTCACAGAGCATTAACGAGGTCTGGCAGTGCCTGCGCCGCCGTCCCTCGCACGACGCAGTCGACGCGGTCGCTGATCGCGGTAGCCTCGGGGTTGACCTCGGCAACGAACGCGCCACCACGGGTCGCAAGCGCCGCTGCCGGGTACACGACCGCACTCGTGCCTACCACCAAAATCACCTCAGCTCGGTCGGCAGCCGCACAGGCTCGTTCCCACGCGTCGCGCGGCAAGGATTCGCCGAACCAAACGATGTCCGGACGCATGCGACCACCGCACGCGTGCTCGATGCTATCGAGCGCAAGGCCGCGTGAATCGATCGGCATGCGCTCGTCACATCCGCTACAGCGCGCGGTGCGCAACGCGCCGTGAAGTTCGAGCACGTTGCGCGAGCCGGCACGGAGATGCAGCGAGTCGACGTTCTGTGTCGCGAGTGTGAAATCGGGATAACGCTCTTCGAGCAATGCGAGTGCATAGTGACCGGCATTCGGCTGCGCGCGGCGATGCGCGACGTTGCGCTCGTTGTACCACGTCCACACCAGCTGAGGATCGCGCGCAAAGCCTTGCGGCGATGCGAGCTCCTCCACGCGGTGCGTGCCCCACAGACCATTGACGCCGCGAAACGTCGGCAGACCGCTTTCGGCCGAGATTCCCGATCCGGTTAGCACCAGTACCGAACGCGCGCTGCGGAGACGTTCGAGCAATTCCTGCATGGCGGCAACTTCGCCGAGGCGAAAGGTAGCCCCGTGGATCCGCAGACGCGCGGCCGACGACCGATCGTGTGGCCGGCCTACCTGGTTGCTGCAGTATGTTTTGCCGTCGCAGTCAGCCTGTCGCTGATCAATCTGTCGTTGATCGAGCAGCTCAAGGCCGCGCAGTCGCACCTGGCCCTCGCGAGCACACGCGCCAACGGCCTGGTGCGCGACCTTGCGAGCGAACGCGGGACGCTCGCCGACCTGATGGACGACGATGCGCAGCACTTTGATATCACGGGAGGCCAAGTGGTGCGGATACGAGGTCATCTCTATCTCACGATGCACGATCTCGCCCAGCCGCCACGCGGCCGCGTCTATGAAGCATGGACGCAGCCGAAGAACGGCACGACGCTGCAACCGGCGCTGACCTTTGTACCCGACGCGCATGGTGTTGCCGTCGTGAGCATCCCAGTCGATGCGAAAGATGTGGGCGCGATAGAAATTACGCTTGAACCCGACGGCGGAAGCAAGGTTCCTACGGGCAAGCCGCTGGTATTCGAACAGCTCAATTGATGGTGCGCACCGAGCGCATGGCGAACGTGCGCGAGCAAGATGCCCTGGCCTACCTTGCCCGTGCGCCGCATGCGAACGTCTTTCTGACGTACTTGATTCTGTTCGACCGCTCGCCGGCCACACAAAATGCGCTGCACGTTGCAATTGACGACGCAAACCGCATCCGAGGCATCGGCTACTTCTCGCGACAGGTCGCGCTCGCCGCCGACGATCCGGCAGCCATTGAAGCCTTTGCCCGCATCGGCGCAAACCATCGCGGTGAACGGATGATCGTCGGGCCGCGAACCGAGGTTGCGGCCTATTGGGCGCTCATCCGCTCGAAACACGAGCGCGCGCGCCTGATCCGCGATCGCCAGTTTGTGATGATGCTCGATCGCTCAATGCTTGCGCCACTCGACCGCGGCGTCGTTGTGCGCCGCGCGCGCATCGACGAATGGACCGCGGTCGCCGACAACTCGGCCTCGATGATCTCCGCCGAACTCGAATACGACCCGATGCGGTCCTCGCCTGAATTTACTTCCAACGTTCGCGCGATGATCGATCGCGGACTTTGGTGGGTGGGCGAATCGCTCGGCCGCCTCTGCTTCTTCTGCAACATCGGTCCGTGGAGCCCGCTCACCGCGCAGATGCAAGGCATCTGGACGCCGCCGGAGCTGCGCGGCAAGGGTCTTGCTACCCAAGCGCTCGCCGGCATTTGCGACAAGCTCTTCGAGCTCACCCCGACGCTCTCGCTCTACGTCAACGACTTCAACGAGAAAGGGATTGCGCTCTACGAACGCGTCGGCTTCAAAACGGTCTCAGAGTTCCAGACCATCTTGTTCTAAAGCCGGCTCTCTTTCGTTTTTGGGATAAGGCCCCAGTCGCGCCGAGGATTACGCTTTGGATCGTGGAGGTGGATACGCTTGAAATATCTCGCGCTTTTCGCCGCGTTATTCGTCGGCCTCGGGACCCAACCTGGTGTTGCTCAAACCACCGGCGGACTACAAGCGTCGGTGACGGCGATCGACATCGCGCTGGAGCCCGACGCCACGATGCTTGCGCGCGCCACGGCGGTCAACGCGCGCTTACGGCAGAGCTTTCCCAAGGGCTACGCGCTCGACGCGAGCCATCGCCCGCACGTAACCATGCTGCAGCGCTACGTTCGAACGGCAGATCTGGCCAACGTCTATGCGGCTGTCGAAAAGGTGATGAGCGCGAGAAAGGCTGCCGCCTGGAAGTTCCAAGCCTTTAAGATCGATCACGCCGTCTGGAGCGGTCTAGCGCTCACAGTCATCCTCGCTAAGCCGCCGCAGAACGTGCTCGACGCCCAGCAAGCGCTCATCGATGCGATCGCTCCATACACCGTTTCCACCGGAACAGCGGCCGCGTTTGATACGACGCAGGCGGAACCCGATATCAATGCGTCCACCATGGCGTACGTAGCGAACTTTGTTCCAAAATCGAGTGGAAAGAACTACCTCGCGCACGTCACCTGCGGCGTTGCTTCCGTGCCATTCGTAAAGCAACTGGAAGCGGAACCGTTCACGCCGTTCAAATTTTCGCCTGTCGCAGTATCCGTCTATCAGCTCGGCAACTTCGGGACTGCTCGCAAAAAACTCAACGAGTGGACGTTGACACCATGACCGATACGCTTATTGCGATCGATGTTGCCATCGAGCCGGATACGACGATGGTGCAGCGCTCGCTGGCCGACAATGCAAAGCTGCTTGAGAACTTCCCGCAAGGGTACGCCCTCGATGAGACGCATCACGCGCATGTTTCCATGCTGCAACGTTTCGTCCGCAAGACCGACCTTGGCGAGGTGTATGCTGCGGTCGCCAGGGCAGTTGCGACCGAGAACCTGCCGTCGTGGAAACTCAGGGCATCCAAATACTACTACATCCCGGCGGGCCCGATCGGCCTGGCGGGCATCGTCGTTGACGTTACCGACGACTTGCTTAGGCTTCAACAGAAGCTCGTCGATGCGGTCGCGGCGTTTTCCGCCCCAACCGCGACTGCGGACGCATTTTTCAAGCTGCCGTCCGAACCCGACCTGCACGAGGTGCCCGCCCTCGTCCAATACGTTGCCGCGTTCGTCCCGGAACATTCCGGGAAGAACTTCTCGCCGCACGTCACCATCGGGGTTGGCTTAAAGAACTTCCTAGACGTGATGCTCGCAGCACCGTTTGAAGGCTTCACGTTCTCTCCGGCGGGTGCGTCGGTCTATCAACTGGGCGACTTCGGCACCGCGCGCAAAAATCTCAAAACCCTTGCGTTTCATGGCTGACCCGCTGCCATCTTGGAATAATGGCCCAGCGAAGGCTGCTATTGCCGCGTTCGTCAAAACCACGACGGATCCCAACAGCAAAGACTTTGTGCGCGCGGAGGATCGCATCGCGACTTTCGATCAAGATGGCACACTGTGGGTTGAGCATCCCGTGTACACGCAGCTAGCATTTGTGCTCTCTCGGCTCGGCGAGCTCGCGCCGCAACATCCGGATTGGAACACGACTGAGCCCTTCAAGTCCACCTTATCCGGCGACCTAGCTGCCTTTGCAAAATTCACGATGGCCGATCTGGAGACGCTGGTCGCGGCGTCTCACGCGGGCATGACAACCGACCAATTTCATAACATGGTGCTTACGTGGATTACCGAAGCAACGCATCCGCGATGGAACCGGCCTTACACGGACCTCGTTTATCAACCGATGCTCGAGGTTATGCAGTACCTCCGCGCCAACGGCTTCAAAACGTATATTGTCACCGGTGGCGGCCAGGCGTTCGTTCGGGCTTATGCCGAGCGGGTGTACGCGACGCCGCCGGAACACGTTATCGGTTCCTCACTTGAGACGAAATTCGAGTATGACGCCACCGGCAAAGCGGTACTGATGCGCCCTCCCAAACTTCTCCTATATAACGATCTTGCGGGCAAGCCACAGGACATCTATCTCTTCCTGGGCCGCGCGCCGCGCGCCGCATTTGGAAACAGTACGGGCGATCAACAGATGCTCGAGTACACCCAGTGCGCCGGCGGTGCGCGCCTCATGACGCTCGTCCTGCATGACGATCCCGAGCGCGAGTATTCATACGGTCCCGAGGCCGGTCAGGCCGATACGAAGTTCGGCGCATTCACGCAGGCGTTGTACGATCAAGCAACGTCCAAAGGCTGGGTCGTCGTCAGCATGAAGCGCGACTGGAAACGCGTTTTTGCCTTCGACGCCTAACTGTCGTTGTGACCGGTGAACTTATTTTCGACGCCGTGAACGCCCCTTTCGACGGCGCGCTCGCCCGCGGTCACCATGAGGATGATCCAGCGAATCGTTGCCCACACGCCGATGATCGCGAACACGAAGATGACGACAAACACCCAGGCCGCTGCTTCGGCCATGTGAATCACTGTTTGTTCCATAATGTGCTAGCGCTTGGCCGGTGCGGCGATCAGACCTGCAAGCCGGCTCGCGTTGCGCGCAACCATGCCGTAGATCGAGAGTTGCGGATTTGCGCCGATACTCGTGGGAAAGGCAGATCCGTCGAAAACGTAGACGTTTTCGAGCTGATGATGACGACCGGTACCGTCAACAACTGACGTGCGTGGGTCGGTCCCCAGACCGCAGCCGCCCATCACGTGCGCGCTCACCACGCTTGCGCGAAGAATCTCCATGGGTAGCGCGTCCACCAGGCGCTCGGCCTCCTCGAACGACGCGACCGGCTGCGCCGCCTCGTGGATCGGCAGCACGCTCGTCGCGCCGGCGGCGAATTGAATCTGCGCCATGCTCTTGAGCGCGCGCCGCGCTCCCTCCCACACGTACGGCGTGATGGGATAATCCAGCAGCGGCGTGCCGTCGCCGCGCAATCCGACGGTTCCGCCCGTACTCTGTGGATGAAATCCGTCACGCATGAGCGCAATGATTACCTGCAGATGCGGCATTTGAGCAAGTAGCTTCGCATTGGGTTCGCCAAAACCGGGTGTCGTGGTCGCTAATAGCACCGGATGGAGCGGCGGCACTTCGAGCTTGTAGCCAATCGCGCCGCCCAGCGCATTCGTCTCCAAGAAATGGTCGCTGTAGATCGATTGCGGCGCACCTGAATATCCGGCGACAACCTCGGGCATGGTCGCCGCTGAGATAACCGTCGGGTGCAGAAACGTTCGCCGGCCGAGCGTGCGGTACGGATCGGGCGCGTTGCTGCGCAGCAAGAGCGCCGGCGAGTTGATCGCTCCGCCCGCGACGATAAAGGTGCGCGCGCGAATGACGATTGAATGCGGGCCGGGTTGCAACCCGCTCGCGTCGAGCGCCGCGCACTCGAGCCTATCGGCATGATCGCCGGAGAACGTCAAGCGCTGCGCGCGTGCTCGACTGATCAGCGTCGCGCCACGATCGAGCGCCGCCGGAATCGTCGTGACGAGCATCGATTGTTTGGCATTGGTCGGACAGCCCATGCCACAGTAGCCGAGGTTGTAACATCCCTTGACGTTACGCGGAATGACAGCGGTAGGAATGCCAAGTTTCTTTGCACCACGCGCCAGCAGGGCGTTATTTTCGTTGGGCGGCTCATCCCACGGGTGCACCGAGAGGCGGTGCTCCATGCGTTCGAACCACGGCGTGAGCGCGGCTTCGGAATAGTCGCCCAGCCCGAAGTGCTCGCGCCAGTAGTCTAGCGTCTGCGCCGGCGTGCGAAAGCTGCTCGTCCAGTTCACCGTCGTCGATCCACCGACCGCGCGACCTTGCAGGATCACGATGCCTTTGTCTTTGGTGCGCCGCCCGGCCGACTCTTGATAGAGCTGGGGATATGCTTCGCGCTCGAGCATGTGAAAGTCGCGCGACGAACGCAGCGGGCCTTCCTCGATCATTATGACATTGAGTCCCGCGTCTGCGAGGATCTCCGCCGCGGTGCCACCGCCGGCCCCCGTCCCGATAATGGCGACATCCGCGTCAAAGGCACGGTCGCGATCGAAGGTCGATGCGTCGTGGGCTTTCCATCCGCGCGCGAGCCCCTGCGCGATCGGATCGGCGATCATGCGATGCGCGGCGGTCCGGGATAGCCGATTCGCGGCCACGCCGCGTCGTTGCCGTACCATCCCGCCATGACGAGCTGATGTAACGCCGCATAGCCGCTGCGTAAGAGTGCAGCGTTACTCGTGCGCCAGCTCTGGAGAAACGTCGCGACGTCGGTGTCGGACGCCGTCTGCCATGAACCAATGCCCGCCATCAACCGTCGCGTCAGCGGAAATTCGAGCAATCCGAAGAGCTGACCGATCTCATCTTGAACCGCAGGCGGCAGCCCGGCGATCGCGACATCGACGCCGCGCACAGCCGTGTCGAGTGCGCCGCCGTCGTTGGGCAGCGCTCCCTGCAACATCGCGCGCGCAATCGCGCGCAACATTTCGCGATGATCGCCGGCCGCAGCGCAACCACCGAGCGCGAGCAGCATTGCCCCGCCCGCGCCGGTTTGCAACAGCCGGCGGCGGGTTAGCGTTGAAACAGCATCCGGCGACGATACTCCGACGGCGACTGTCCCATCACGTCTTTGAACGCGCGAGAGAACGTGCAACAGCTCTGATATCCCGTCTGCGCGGCGAGCGCCGAGATCGCCCCGTCGCGCTCTTCGAGAAACGAGAGCGCGTGCTCGATCCGCAGCGTCTTGACCAGCGTCGAAAACGTAATGCCGACCTTCTCTGCAAAATACCTGGAGAATGCGCACGACGTCATTCCCGCGAGCGCAGCCGCGGTTTCGAGCCGGATCGGCTCGCCAATATGTTCGCGTACGTACGTCGCTGCCGCGAGCGTTCGCGGATAGTAGAGGATCCGGCGCTGAACGTCGTCGGCCAACAGCCGGGAACGGAAGACTTGGGTCGTATCGAGCACGATGCAACCTCCGGAGGGGGGGTCTACTGAAGGCTAGCCCATTTGGGCTAGTCCCAGCCTAGTCCTTTCGGACCCCGGTGCGGCGGGTCCGCCCGGATGCGCTCGCCAATCCCTCCGGAAAATGGGACGCCGATCCGAAGCAACCGCCTCCTGGGCCGCCCGCATGCGGGACGCCTTCGCCGGCGCTGCGTTCACCGAGGCTGCGGCCATCTTCGACGAGCGGGGACGGCACGTCGCCCCGCTGGAGCTGGTTCTCACCCGCAGCCAGATCGCGCTAGCGCGTGACCCCGCTTTCGCGCTGGACCTGCTCCTGGCGCAACGCAAACGCTTCGAGCAGAGCCCCGAATGGTTTGCCGCGGAAGTTTTGCTCGGATCGAGCTTTGCCGCGCTGCGCGATTATGCGACCGCCGATGCCTGTTTCGAACGTGCACGCACGTTGGCCGACCGGCGCTCCTTGGCGCAAACAACGATGCTCGCCGCCGCCCGCTCGCGCCGCTATGTCCGCGAAGGCCGCATCGGCGACGCCTGGCGCTGCTACGAAGCAACGCTCGTCGATCGTCGCCTCGAGGGCGCGATCGAGAGCGAACGGCTCAAGTCCGAGATTCATCATGCCGAGGCGCGCTTCGGCGAACAAGCACACGCGTTGACGCGACTGCTAGCGCTGATCGGCGACGCGATCGATACGCATCTCGCCACCTGGTACGAGGCGGTTGCGCAACTCGCTAGCCTGGCTTGCGAGCTGCCCGCGCCCGCCGCTGCCTCGACCGTCGCTGATGCCCTGCTGGCGCGCCCGCAGTGGTCCGCCGATTTTAGCGCGCAACGCTTCGCGTCGGCGCGTTCGCTTGCGTGGTGCAAAGTGCTTGGCGGCGACATGCTGGGGTCGTCCCGCTATCTGCGCGAAGCCGCAACGCTCGCTGAGACGCTCGGGAGCGCACCGCTGCGGGCGATCGTCATGCTGGATCGCGCGCAGTTTGCGCGCAACGCCGGCGAAGAACATTGGTGCGCCAACGAAACCGCGGCGGCAAGCGAGCTGCTGCGCGATGTCGACTGGCCGCATGCACGGATCGAGGAACGCGCGGCGCTGCCGCTCTACGCCGAAGTGCTTGCACCGGCCGACCCGCAGGGCGCCGCGGCGGCAATCGCGCGCTACGCCACGCTCGCGCCGGTGCTTGACTCAGTTGCGCTCGGCGTGCGTGGACTCGTGCATCTTGCCAATGGCCGTTCCCGTGACGGCGTGCGCGACCTCAGTGCGGCCTACGATAGCTTCGATCGCGCCGGGTCTGAGTGGCGAGCAGGCAAGACTGCACTCGATCTTGCGAAAGCGACGGGCGCCACGCGCTGGCGGCTCGTTGCACTGGAAAAGCTCGAGTTCTACGCGAACTCATGGCTCTTCGCGGCAGCACAGGCGATGGCCGAGCTGCCCGGTACGGCCGACGCACTGTCACTAACACCCATGCAAGAGCGTGTCTTTCATATGATCTGCGAAGGTCTCTCGACGGACGCGATCGCGACGCGCCTGGGCCGGAGCTGCTCGACGATTCGCAATCACATCAAGTTGATTTTCAAGGCGCTGGGCGTGCGATCGCGCGCCGCGCTCGTCGCCAAAGCTGCCAGAGAGGGACGCTTCACCCTTCCATGATTGGTGCCCACATCGCTCTTCATCTTGGCCTGTGCAACGCGATGCTCAAGATGCCGGCGGAATCGAGTACGATGATCCACGTGCGGATGACCGACCGTATCAATCGGCCGCACGTCGACCAGGATTTCTCGCTGAAGCGCTATACCGATTCGACCGCACCGATCGAATTCGACGCGCCGCCCGGCCTCTATCAAATCGTGATTAGTGCACCGCAGTACCGCTGCTCGGCGGCCGACTTTCTCTACATCATCGACCAGCACAACCGCACGATCACCGAACAGCTGAGCGACGGCATCGCGCATCAACAGCAGCCCGTACTGCTCGACGGGATCGCGCCGCAATCGTTCCTGTATCTCTCGCCGACCTACGTGTTATTCGATAAAACGACGCAATGCGATAAGCCAGTGCCCGATCCGATTCCGGTGCGCATGAATGTTGAAAACGATCAGGATTCGTTTTACGTCTGGCTCTACTCTGATCCGTCGCTCGCGCCGCACGCGCCGATGGTCATGGCCTTGCAATTGCAAACACCGACCGGCGACAATCATTACATCCGGATCAAGGTTCCATTCCCGATTCCGTGGGATGGCGGCCCCGAGCAAATCCAATTCAACGTGACGGACAATGAGATCGACTGGCTCTCCGGTCAGCCGACCGGCGTGCTGTTGTGTCCGAAGCTCTTTAAAACGTCAGCCGGATAGCGCTACTTTACCGTATAGCCTTTTGATTCCAGGCACGCCGAATAGGCGCGCTTGAACTTGCCAATCTGCTGCGATTGCTGCGCTTGCGCGTTAGCCTGCGCGTAGTGCTTTTCGGCTTCGTTGAGCCGCCGCTGACCGGCGTAGCCGCCGATCCCGCCCGCGGTTGCACCGATTGCCGCGCCCTGCCCAGCGTTCCCGGCAACTGCACCGATCAAGGCCCCGGCCGCGGCGCCTCGCGCGGCGCCTCGCACCGCGCCGCCCTGATGTTGCGTCGGTCGTGGCGCGGGCGCCGGGGGGAGGTTGGCCGGATCAACGCCCGTCCGAGCCGCCGCGGACTTGTAGCAAATAGACTCGTCATTGACTTGCTGAGATTCGCTTTGCCCCTTTGCCGGATATGCATAGAGACCGAAGAGCGAGCTCGTATGCTGCGCGGCACACGGGAGCGGCGTCAACGCAAAAAACGCGAGCATAGTAAGTGCAATCGTGACATCACGTTTCATCGCGCGAACATACGCTATGCGCTGCGACGCGTTCCTTCGCCCAAACGTGCAACGCATCGCACGCGCAAAAAAAATCCTTGCGCTTTTCGGATACTGAGTGCACCTTTGCGGCTTTATGCTGCAGACGCGGAGGGCACATTCATGGCGAGCACCAACGGCAAATCTGGCCAGAGTTCGAAAGCGATTCAGCGCGAGATCTTACCGATACCCGATCGTGCGTATGCCGGATTCATGGCCTACGACGCCAAGGATCCCGATTCGAAGTTTCCACCGATCGAGCCGTTAACGCCGCCCGCCGATGCGCCGAACGTCTTGATCGTGTTGATCGACGACGTCGGTTTCGGCGCGTCGAGCGTCTTCGGCGGCCCCTGTCAGGCGCCGACAGCGGAACGCATCGCCAAGGACGGTTTGCGCTACACGCGCTTTCACACGACGGCCTTGTGCTCCCCAACACGCGCAGCGATGCTCGCCGGACGCAATCACCACACCATCGGCATGGGCGGCATCACCGAGATCGCAACCTCCGCGCCCGGTTACAATTCACTCCGACCGAATTCAATGGCACCGCTGCCCGAAATTTTGCGGCTGAATGGCTATTCGACAGCCCAGTTTGGCAAATGCCACGAAGTGCCGGTGTGGGAGACGAGTCCGGTCGGACCCTTCGATCGCTGGCCGACCGGCTCGGGCTTCGAGCACTTCTACGGCTTCATCGCCGGCGAATGCAACCAATGGTATCCGGCAATTCACGAAGGCACCAAGGTGGTCGAAGCACCCAAGACGCCCGAAGAGGGCTATCACTTTATGGAAGACATGACGGACCGCGCAATCGCGTGGGTACGTCAGCAGCGCTTACTCGCCGGCGACAAACCGTTCTTCATGTACTTCGCACCAGGTGCAACGCACGCGCCGCATCATGTGCCCAAAGAGTGGGCTGATAAGTACAAAGGCAAGTTCGATCAGGGCTGGGATAAAGTGCGCGAAACGACTTTTGCGCAGCAGAAAAAGCTCGGCGTGATACCGCAGAACTGCGAACTGACCCCACGGCCGAAAGAGATACCGTCATGGGATTCGGAGCCCGCTAACATGAAGCCCGTGCTGGCGCGCGAGATGGAAGTTTACGCCGGCTTCTTTGAATACGCGGACTATCACATCGGGCGTTTGATCGACGCGATCGACGAAATCAAAGCGCTCGACAATACGCTGATCTACTACATCATCGGTGACAACGGCGCGTCGGCCGAAGGCACGCCCGACGGCACCTACAACGAGATGCTGCCGTTCAACGGCATGAAGGCACTCGAGACGCCTGAGTTCCTCATGTCGAAAATCGACAAGCTCGGCGGCCCCGAGTCGTACAATCACTACGCGGTCGGCTGGGCGCACGCGATGGATACGCCGTACCAGTGGACCAAACAAGTCGCCTCACATTGGGGCGGCACGCGGAACGGCACGATCATTCGCTGGCCTAAGGGCATCAAAGCCAAAGGCGAAATCCGCAATCAATTCCATCACGTGATCGATGTTGCACCGACGATTCTCGAAGCTGCCGGACTAACGGAACCGGTTATGGTTAACGGCGTCGGACAGGTTCCGATGCAAGGCGTGAGCATGGCCTATACGTTCGAAGACGCCAAAGCTCAGGAACGGCGCGAAACCCAGTACTTCGAGATGTTCGGAAATCGCGGTATCTATCACAAGGGCTGGACCGCCGTTACGCGGCATCGCACGCCCTGGTTGATGACCGGTGCACCGCCGCCCTTCGACGACGACGTCTGGGAGCTCTACGACACGAACAAAGATTGGTCGCAAGCGCACGACCTATCAAAAGAGATGCCCGACAAACTCCATGAGCTACAAAGGCTCTGGATCATCGAGGCCACCCGCAACCAGGTCCTGCCGATGGATGACCGCATGATGGAACGCATGAATAGCGACACGGCCGGTCGGCCCCAATTCGTTCGCGGCAAACAACAAGTGCTCGCCAACGGCATGGGCGGCCTCAACGAAAACGGGCTGATCAACGTCAAGAACAAGAGCCATTCAATCACCGCGGAGCTGATCGTGCCGGATGGCGTTATTCCAAATGGCGTGATCATCGCGCAAGGCGGCATCGGCGGCGGTTGGATGTTCTACGTCGCTAAGGGCAAACTATCGTATATCTACAACCTTGCAGGCATACACCAATACACGATCGCGTCGACACAAACGATCCCCACCGGGAAGCACCAAGTTCGGATGGAGTTCGCCTACGACGGAGGCGGAATCGGAAAGGGCGGTACGGTTACGCTCTATCTCGACGGCAAAGCCGTGGGGAACGGGCGCGTCGACGCCACCGCGCCGGCCGTATTTTCCGCCGACGAGCTTTCCGACGTCGGGTTCAAGAGCGGCTCGCCCATGATCCCCGAGATGACCTCAGCCAAGAGTCACTTCACGGGCACGGTGATCGCCGTGGTGATCGACATCAGCGGCGAAGACACCGATCATCTGCTCGATCGCGAGCAAGTGATGAACATGATCGTCGCGCGTCAATAGAACGAGGACGCGCCATGAAGATGACCACGAAGATACCGTCGGCTATCACGACACCCGACGCAGTGGAAACGCGCCTTGGCACGCTGAAATTTTTCGATGGCTTTCCCGACGATGCCACCGTCGAGACGGTCATGGACAACCTCGACTTTTCGCGTGCCGTGCAAGCGTTTCTCAACGGCATGCCCGGCGCCTCGCTAGTCGGTATGCGTACGGGCTACCGAAAGCTGGGCGTGAGCAACGGTACTATTCTGCTGTTTGAGAGCTTGTTGGACTCGGAATCGCTCTTTCTTACGGGAAACACCGACTCAGTTTATTTTAGTAGCTGGCTTGACTTGACCGACGGCCCGCTCGTGCTCGAAGCGCCGCCCAAAGTCCTCGCGATGCTCGACGACTTCTGGTTCCAGTATGTTGCCGATATCGGCAACGCCGGTCCCGACAAGGGCCAAGGCGGCAAGTATCTTCTGCTGCCGCCCGCCTACAAGGGTGAAGTGCCGGAGGGCTACTTTGTCGCTCGCTCGCGCACGTACAACCTCTGGCTCATGGGTCGCGGCTTTAAGGTGGATGGCGATTTGCGGCCTGGCGTGGAGAGCATCAAGAAAAACCTGCGCATCTACCCGCTCGCCCAAGCGAAGAACCCGCCGCAGACAATATTCATCAACGGCTCCGGCATGGAACTCAACACGATTCACAGCAACGATTTCAGCTACTTCGAAGAACTGAATCAGATCGTGCAAGAGGAGCCGAGCGACGCATTGGACCTCGAGAGGCTCGGTCTGTTCGCCTCGATCGGTATCGAGAAGGGCAAGCCGTTCGCCCCCGATGCGC
Organism: Candidatus Aquilonibacter sp.; assembly: GCA_050015295.1. GTDB lineage: Bacteria > Vulcanimicrobiota > Vulcanimicrobiia > Vulcanimicrobiales > Vulcanimicrobiaceae > Aquilonibacter. The sequence goes on from JBEKBR010000002.1 coordinate 74,794, forward strand.
GAATGAAAGCGATCCTCACCGAGGCGGCAGCCGTTGGAAATGCGACCGTGCGAGCTCTGCTCTTCCGCAACCGCACGAGGGATGCGTACTTCTTTCCGAACAGCGCATGGATGACCACGTTCATCGGCGGAAGCTACGAGTTCTTGTCGCAGCCCGGCGTCCGCAATCTCGACGCGCGCTCGCTCTTCCATTACTACGCAACGGGCATTACGCCGGCCATGGCGATGAAAATGGTCGGCATCGGCTCGCAATATGCCGCCGCGTTCGTGGATTCGCAAGGGAAGCCACTCGACGGCAGCAAGACGTACAAGATTCATCTGCCGCCGAATATCCCGGCGAAAGATTTTTGGTCATTCGTTGTCTATGACAATCAGACGCGCTCGATGCTGCAAACCGACGCGCGATTCCCAAGTGTCGGAAGCGCCTCGGAAGGCATAGCGGTCAACCCCGACACGTCGGTTGATGTCTGGTTCGGTCCAAGAGCGCCGAAGGGGCGCGAAACGAATTGGGTGCAAACCGTTCCGGGCAAGGGATGGAACGTGCTCTTTCGCCTCTACGGGCCACTGCAATCGTGGTTCGACAAGACGTGGAAGCCCGGAGAGTTCGAACTGGTCAAGTGATTGGCGGGAGCGTGTAGGAATCGAACCTACCAGCCGCCTTACGGCGGCCTCAGCGATTTTGAAGACCGTGCGAGCCACCAGACTCGTACACTCCCCCGGACTAGGCGGCATAGCGGACGTCGGTAACGGCGACGCGTTTGCGCACCGTGAGTTCGCCGGCGAACGGCGCGGTAAACACGCCTGAAGTCGGTGCGACGTCCGCATAGTCACGCCCTACGGCGACGACGATATATTTCATCGTCACGACGCGGTCGTGCGTCGGATCGAACGCGACGACGCGGGCGTCGCCGCCATCGGGAAGAATGATCTCCACCCACGCGTGCGTCCCGCCCTCACCCACGAGATGGCCCGAGACGTATCGCGCCGCGAGGCCGCAATGGCGCGCGAGAGCGAGCATGACGTGCGCGTAATCTTGGCAGACACCTTTGCCGAGCCTAAAGGCCGCGGCGGCGGTCGTATGAACGTCGGTAACGCCGAACGCGTACGTCATGTGGGTAAACACGAAGTGATTGATCGCGTGAGCGAGCTCGAGTGGGTCTCGATGGGCGTCGCGCAGGTGCTCCGCAGCTTCGCGCAGATTCGCGTCGGCGCGCGTGAGCAAACTCGAGCGGATCAAGCTCGGTATTTCAAACTCGCCGTGGGCTTCACGATGTTCCGTACCCCAGGCGTTGCGTTCGACGATCGCCCAGTATTCGAAATCGATGCCGCAATCGAGCTGCGGAACGACCATCGCGATGACACTGTTCCCGAAGGCGTCATGGTGCGTTTGGGCCGGCAGCTGCGGAAAAACGTCGAGCCGCTGCACGATACGGCGCTGGCCGCCGTGACCGTCCCGCGGAGAGATCATCAGGCGCTGTCGCAGGTCGGCGATCGGCCCGGGATACTCGTAGCGGATGTGCTGATGAATGATGTAGGTAACTTCGCTGACGGACGTCCAATCGACGGTGCTTTCGTCGAGGAACTCGACTTGCCCGATGTCCACCTTATCCAGCCGGTGTTCCGCCACTTCTAACTTCATCGGCCCAAACGCTCATAGTATTGAATTTTGAGGGTCCATAGGTCGTGAGCATGGCGACGTCCAGGGCGTCGCGCCCGAGCGCGACGCGAATACGCCCTTTGCGTGGCTCGTTGTTGCGCGGGTCGAACGTCCACCACATCCCGCCCAGATACGCTTCAAACCACGCGCAGAAATCCATATCGGGATAGGGCGGGGGCACGTCGATGTCGGGGAGATACCCAAAGACGTAGCGTGCCGGGATATTCATCGCGCGGCAAAACGTGATCGCCAAGTGCGCGTAGTCGCGACACACACCGCGTCCGCTTTCGAACACATCGACCGATGTCGTGAGCTGCGAGCTTGCCCCTGCGACGAACGTGACGTGCGCGTTGACCCAGTCGCAGATCGCCTGCACGCAGCCGCGTCCCCGCGGGGCCGAACCGAAGAGCTGCGCCGCGCGGTCGACCAATACGTCCGAGAGACAGTAGCGACTCGGCAAGGTGTAGACGAGCACGTCGTCGGGCAAATCCTGAACCAGATGTTGCTCGACATTCCAATCAACGGCATCGAGCTCTCGCGAGGTCCGCACGATCGCATCGTAACGTAGCGAGACTTCGCCTTGCGGCAGGGTAAGGCGCCGGCACGCGTTGCCGAACAGATCGGTGTAGTCATGATACGCCGCGTCTGGCTGCGTTGCCCACTCTTCGCGAATCACGTGATGGCGTCCACCATCTTCGGGGCGCACGAGGAAGACGGCCGGCGTCGGGTGCTCGAACTCGAACGAAAGCGCGCAGCCGACGCGAACGTGGAGCGCGCTTTCGGTCTGAGTTGAGGCATCCACTAGTTGGTGTTCTGTTCGCCGACCGCGGTTTCGTAGAGGAACCAAATCCGCCGTTCGGTCTCATCGATGAAGACTTCGAGCAACGATGCCGTGGCGACATCGCCGAGGTCATCGACGGTTCCGTGCAGTGCGCGCATGCGGCTGACCAAATCTTTGTTGTCCTCGACCAGCTGGCGCAGCATTGCATGCGGGTCGACGAACGCGCGGTCGTCGTCGTCGACGTGGCTGATCTTCGAGACCTGGCCCACGCTGCGCAGTGTCGGTTGCCCGAGCTTACGCGAGCGTTCGGCGAGAACGTCGATCATCGCGAAAATCTGCGTGGCGTGCGCGTCGAGCAGCTCATGATATTCCGTGAAGTGACTGCCGGAGACGTGCCAATGGTAGTTCTTCGTCTTCACAAACAGCGCTAGCACATCGGCGGTAAGCGGGAGCAGCGCCTTGTTGATCTCCGCGCGGGCATCCTCCGAAAGGTCGGAGGGCGTTCCCAGGCGCGCTTGAAATTTCGAGAGTGTTGTTGTCGTATCCATGTGGCGTAGACCCTTTCTGCAGCCGGGCGGTTGCGGCTTATGCGGGGATATAGTCCACTTCCGTCATCATACCGTCCATCATGTGGATTTCGTTGTGGCAGTGCAAGAGCCAGCGGCCTGGAAACGCGTTGGCATCGAAAATCCAGGCCAGCGTGCCGCCGTTGGCCCGCACCAGCGAAACGTCTTTAGCGAGCGGGCGCGCCAGCGGTGTGCCGTCGACCTCGACGATCCGGAAAACGTGGCCGTGCAGGTGCATCGGATGATCCATGTCGGTCGTATTTTTGAAGTGCACGTAGACGCCGTCGCCGCGGTGCACCGCGATCTTCGGCGTATTCGGCCAGGTGGCGCCGTTGAGGGTCCAGCGCGATGAATCCCACGCGCCGCCGCCGACCGTGTACGCCTTGCGAATGGTAACGCCGCGCTCGTCGACCGCGGCTCGAACACCGGTCGCCAACTTCTCGTAGGTTAAAAAGTCGACGCCATCGAGCGATTGCGGCGACGACAGCGGTGCCGCATTCTCCATGCCCGGTGTGGAGACCACCATCGCTTGCTGAAATGCAAGCGGATCGCTCGAGAGCCCCTGCAACAACCATGCGCCGGGTTTGGTCACTTCGAACCAGGCGTCGTAGCGCTCGGCGACGCCGATGCGCAGCGCGTCGAACTCCATCGGCACCGGCACCGGATTGCCGTCGGCGTGAGTAACGCGCAAACGATGCCCGGCAAGTCGCACGTAGCGTGTCTGTGTCGCGCTCGCGTTGAGGATGCGCAACCGCACGCGGTCGCCGACCTTCACCGCCAAACGCGCAGTGTTTGGATACACCGCCCCGTTGATGCAGTGCGCAAGATACCGCACCTCGTCGCCCATCCTATCTTCGGGTTTCATCTGGCGCATCTCGGGCGAACCCATCGGGTCGATCATCGGCGCATGGCTACGACCCAGCATCGCCGCCTGCACGCTGGCAAAATCCGGTACGTCGTGAAAGATCACCGCGTACTCGATGTCGGCCGGCTCGTCATGCGGATCCTCAACGACGAACATGCCGAACAGTCCGCGCAAGACGCCCATTTGCACGCCATGGTCGTGATACCAACGCGTGCCCGGTGGATCGGGTGCGTACTCGTAGATGAATCGTTGTCCGTGCAGCAGCGCCGGCTGCGTCACGCCCGCGGCGCCGTCCATAGCACTCGGCAACTTCATGCCGTGCCAATGCACCGTCGTCGCAATCGACGATTGATTTACATACTCGACACGCACGCGCTGTCCGTGGCGAACGCGCAACAGTGGACCGGGAATGCTGCCGTTGTAGCCGATCGCATCGACGATCACACCCGGCGCGGGCGAGTAGCGCATCGGCGTCGCAACCAGACGATACGAAACGACGTCGTCGGCAAGCGCGCGCTCGGGCAGTCTCGCGAGCGCAAGCGCACTCATCGATCCGGCGGCGCCGGCAAGAAAATGGGCCCGATGCACTATTGACCGATAACGATGGGCTGGTCGATGGTCTTCCCGTCGTAGACGATATGAATCATCCACGAGCCCGACATGGAGAATGTGATCCGTGCCTTGTATAGATGCGGATCAGAGGCGGGCGCAAAGATGACCTGCGGCGATTTCATCGGCACTGAGCCCATGGCCATGGTTGCGACCGCGGTCACTTTCAGCGGCGGTGCTCCGGGAAAGCGCACGGTGACGTCGGCATAATTGACCGGATGTGCCGGCGCAATGGTAATCACCGGCTGATCGGCACTCGCGCCGCCGTCGAGTCCGGAAAGATAGCTGGCGATGTCCCCCGCCTGCGCGGCGGAAAAGCCGTAGTTGGGCATCGGCGCCTTCGGATTGGTCAACGCCGCGACGATCTGCGCTCGGCTCAGACGGTGCTCAACGCCGTAAAGCCCCGGAAACTGCGCGGTTCCGCGAAAGGCCGCGCCATGGCAGGCCTGGCACCCGTTTTGGGCAACGAGTTTTGCCCCGGAGTTTGCGTCGGCGACCACGATCATCAGCGTAATTACAGCGTGAAATGGCATATTAGTGGAGTATATCGTAAAGCAGCAGTTAACGGCGCAGGATGAGCAAGCCGCTCGCATAAGCAGGCAAGCAATTTGATGTTCTACGATGCTGAGCCAACCGGCGATGGGGGGCTGCTCGCGCGGCTGCTCGGCATTACCTATGAGATCTTACACGCGCAAGAGATCGCACCAGCGCTCGAATCGATCGCGCGCGCGGTGGCCGAGCTCTTCGGCTTCAAGTATGTAACGATCGTTGCGGCCGATGCGCCCGGCGGCGAACTGTACCGGCGCGTGTTGCTCGGCTTTCCCGTCGAAGTCGTCCGCGAGCGTCTCGGCGAGCACATCGAACGCCGTTCGGTGATGCAGATTCTTCCCGCCGAATCCGAAGTACTGCCCTATTGCTTCTACAATCCCGCCGAACGCGAAATCTATTGGAAGCAGAGCATCTACACCGGCTTTCGTCCGCTCAACGAGCCGCGCAGCTCGCCCGATGCATGGCACGAGCGCGACACGCTTACGCTGGTCTTGCCCGATCGCGACGGTAACATGCTCGGCTACCTTTCGGCGGACGCACCGATCGACGGGAAGGTTCCCTCGATCGAGACGCTGCGCCGGATGCAGCTCTTCACCAATCTCGTAGGACTTGCGCTTGCCAGTTCGCGCTCGCATGCGGTTGAAACCGAACAGCGGCGCAATCTCGAGCAAAACGCGCGTCTGCAAAACGAGTTTTTCAGCATGGTATCGCACGAAGTGCGCTCGCCGCTAGCCGCGATTCGCGGCGCAACCGCGCTCCTGCAAACGCACTTCGAAACGCTGGGCCTCGAGCGGCGGCAAGAGTTGCTCGGCGTCCTCTCCAGCTCGACCGCTCGTCTCTCATCGATCTTCGAAGATTTCTTGTTGCTCTCGCGGATGGACGCGGGCCATCTGGCGCTGCGCATCGAGCGCGTCTCACCGGTCAACATCATCGAAGAGTCGATGGCCCGCATGCGCAGCGAATACCCCGACCGCTTTTTCAACGCCGCCTATCTCGATCCGGTGCCGCACATGTTGGCCGACGAAGGTCGCGCGGTGCAAATCCTCACCAACTTGCTCTCCAACGCGGTGAAATACAGCTACCCAACCAGTCCGATCCACATCGACGTCAAGGTGAACGACGGTGTCGTACGCATCGCGATCGTCAACGAGGGCCCGGGAATCGGCGACGAGGACCGCCTCAAGCTCTTCACCCGCTTTGGACGCGTCTCGTCGGGCGAGGGATCGACGGGCCTCGGCCTCTATATCTGCCGCGAACTTGTCGGCATGATGCACGGCGAGATCGGCTTCGAGAGCGAGCCCGAAAAGCGGACGTCCTTCTGGTTTGCCCTCCCGCAGGCGGTGCCGTAGCGAACCGTCTTAACCTTAGAAGTAGCTATTTTTGTGCTTCTATGGTAGAACCGGGAGCGTGAAGACCCGCCCCGATATCCGCAACGTCGCCATCATCGCCCACGTCGACCACGGCAAAACCACCCTCGTGGACGCCATGCTCAAGCAGAGCGGCGTCTTCCGCGAGGGCCAGCACATCCAGACCCGCGTCATGGACTCGAACCCGCTCGAGCGCGAGCGCGGGATCACGATCCTGGCCAAAAACACCGCGGTTCGCCACGGCGATGTGAAGTTCAACATCGTCGACACCCCCGGCCACGCCGACTTTGGCGGCGAGGTCGAGCGCGTGCTGCAGATGGTGCAAGGCGTCCTATTGCTGGTCGACGCCGCCGAAGGCGTGATGCCGCAGACGCGGTTCGTGTTGCGCAAGGCCCTCGAGTTGGACTTGAAGGTGCTCGTCGCGATCAACAAGATCGATCGCAAGGATGCGCGCCCGACCGAAATCGTCAATGAAGTTTTCGACCTCTTCATCGAGCTGGGTGCCAGCGACGAGCAGGCCGATTTTCCGATCGTGTTCACCAACGGCAAACTGGGCATCGCCAAACGTTCGCTCGAGGAGGAGAGCCCCGATCTCGAGCCGCTCTTCGAACTGATCAAGAATCACGTTCCCGAAGCACCGAGCGAAGACGGGCCGTTTCAGTTGCTCATCTCGGCGATCGATCACAACAAATATGTCGGGCGCATCGGCATCGGCCGCGTGTTCCGCGGCGCGTCGAAAATCAACGCGCCGATCGCCAAAGTCGATCGCGAGGGCAAGGTCCTGGGCGGTCTGCGTCTCACCACGCTGCTCACGTTTGCCGGCCTCGAGCGGATCGAAGTCGAGGAAGCCTCGGCGGGCGACATCGTCTGTGTTTCGGGCATCGAGGACTTGAACATCGGCGACACGATCGCTGATGCGCAATCCCCCGAAGGCATCCACGCGGTCGCGGTCGATGAACCGACCGTGTCGATGTCGTTCTCGGTGAACAACTCGCCCTTCGCGGGCAAAGAAGGCAAATTTCTCACCTCGCGCCAGATTCGCGACCGTTTGATGCGCGAGCTCGAATCAAACGTTGCGCTGCGCGTCGCCGATACCGAATCGGCCGATACGTTCGAAGTCCGCGGCCGCGGCGAGCTGCATCTTTCGATTCTGATTGAGACGATGCGCCGCGAAGGCTACGAACTCGCCGTTTCCAAACCGCAGGTCATCCTGACCGAGCGCGACGGCAAAAAGTGGGAACCGGTTGAGTACGTCGTGGTCGACGTTCCCGAGGAGTACTCGGGCCCGGTAATCGAGTCGCTCGGCAAGCGCAAAGCGATCATGTCGAACATGATCAGCATCGGCGAGTCACGCCGGCTAGAGTACACGATGCCGACCCGCGCGATCTTCGGACTGCGCGGCGAATTACTCACGCTCACGCGGGGTACCGCGGTGATGTCGCACACCTACTACGATCACCAAGAGTGGCAGGGCGAGTTACCCGGCCGCAACGTCGGCGCGCTGGTCGCGACCGATACGGGTCGCGCGACGGCGTACGCCATCGCAGGTGTCGAACAGCGCGGCCGTTTCTTCGTCGATCCAGGCGAGGACATCTATGAAGGCATGGTCGTCGGTCGCGCCAACGACGATAAGGACGTCGGTCTCAACGTCGTGCGTGAAAAGAAACTGACCAACATGCGCGCCTCAGGCAGCGACGATACCGTCAAGCTGCCGCCGAAAGAGAATATGTCGCTCGAGCGCGCCATCGAGTTCATCGAAGACGACGAACTCGTCGAGGTCACGCCGCAATCGATTCGATTACGTAAGCGCGTCCTCGACGAAAGCGACCGCCTCAAGGCGCGCCGCCGCGAAAAGACGAGTGTCTAGGCGACTTCCACGGATTTGTTCTTTTGCTGTCGCCGCGATGCTCGTTGCGGCAGCGCCCTCACTCGTCAGGGCGCCGTTTGAGCCAGGATCCTTCGTCGTCGGTAAGGCGGCGGGCATCGTCGGGGACGGCAGGCCGACGGTCGTCATCTTGTTTGCGTCCTGGTGCGTGGGCTGCATCCAAGAACTTCCGACCGTCATCCGCGATTACAGCCGCTTCAAGGATCGCGTCAACTTCATCGGCGTCGATTATCTCGATAGCGCGAATGCTGGAAGCGCGTTCCTCGCAAAGTATGCGATACCTTTCCAGGTGTTCTCCTCGCATGAAAACGCCGATGCGCCGCCACCCGTAGAACCTAATGCAACGCCAAGCGCGCTATCGTTGCACGTTGGCGGGCTGCCGCTTTCGCGCCTGTACGCCATCATCCCCAGTTTAGCCAATCAACTACCGGCATCGTCACTCGCTAAACTCACCGATGTCGCGAATGCATGCAAGACCCTCTCTGATGCGTCGTGCCGCGCCTACGCGTCTGCCCACGGGGTCGATCTGGGGACGACACCGAGCGCGTCGCCCACGACGACGCACACTGCGGACAACGTTACCGATTATCTTACGCTGCCGCATCTGTTCGTCATTGATGCACACGGCATCGTGCGCGCCGACCAAGACGGTTACACGGAAGGGGACGACCCCATTGCCCGCGCGCTCGGGAACCTAGGCATCCGCTAGCGCGTGACCGGTTCGCGGCGCTCGATACGCAGTTCGCCGACGACGGTTTTCGGCGGCGTGACGGCGGGTGCGGGCGCAGGTGGCGCCGGCTTGATCGCGCGGCGGATCATCAGTAGCGGCAAGAAGGTCGCCGCCATCGTGGCAACGGCGAAGAATTGCGTCGTCGTCATGGCGGCGAGATTTGTTGCCTCCGCGTTTGCCAGCGCGTTCAACTGTCCGATCGCGTGTGCGCCGTGCGCCAGAACCGCCGTGGCAACGTTCGTATTGCTCATCGTGATCGTGCCGGCGATGCTGCTCAGCGCCGCGTTGAAGTTGCGATCCAGCAGCGTCGCTGCGTAGGCCGAGCCGATCGACGCGCCGATCTGCTGCATCAGACGCGTCAGCGCCAGGGCCGAGGGCACGATCGCATGATCGATGCCGGCGAGCAACACAACCGAGACCGGCACGAACACAAAGGCCATGCCGACACCACCGAGTGCCTGCGTTACAACGAACGTCCCGAACGTCGCATTAGTGGTCATCTCGAAGGTTTGATACCAGGTGGCCGCACCCATGAGAAACAGACCCGCGGCTGCAATGATGCGCAGGTCCAACTTTTTCTGCGACACAACCCAGGTGGTGATCGGGTAGAGCAGCGCCAGCATGCCGGCGCGTACCATCAGCAGTAAGCCGGCCATCGTCGTCGTGAAGTTGAGCGAGTTCTGCACGTACTGCGGCTGAATGAAGATCAGCGCATACATCGTTGCACCGATACCAAAAAATACGATCGAACACGACCACACGTTGCGATCGCGAAAGACGCGCAAGGCTACCGCGGGATGCTTGGTACCCCAGAGTTCCCAGGCCACGAACGCCAGCAGCGCGACCACCGACACGACCGTACACGTCACGATCATCGAGTCGTCGAACCAGCCGTTGCGTTCGCCCTCATCCAGGACGTATTGCATCGTCGCGAGCCCAACTGCCAGCAAGCCCATGCCGATACCGTCGACCGGAATGCGCTTGGGCGCATGCGGGTCACGCACGAAGAGCAACACGAGCAACGCCGCGGCGATGCCGGGCAACACGTTGATGAAGAATACCCAACGCCAACTGAGGTCGTCGGTGAGGATGCCGCCCAGCGTCGGGCCGATCGTCGGTCCGATCACGACGGCGAGCGCAAAGAGCGACTGACTCTTTCCGAGCTGCTCGGGTGGAAACGTATCGCGAATAATCTGTTGCGCCGGCACCATCAGACCGCCGCCGAACGCGCCCTGAATAAAGCGTAAGCCAATTTCGGTAGTGGTGTCGTTGGCGAGCCCGCACAAGATCGACACGACCGTGAAGCCGGCAATCGACATGGCGAAGTAACGCTTGCGGCCAAAGAGGGACTGCAACCAGGGCGTCAGCGGAATCACGATCACGTTGGCGATGATGTAGGCCGTCACAAACCACGCGCCCTGATCCTGCGACGCGCCGAGCGCGCCATCGAGCGACGGGAGAGCGACGTTGACGATGGTCGTGTCAGCGAGCTGCATCAGCGCCGCGAGCATCACGGCGGCAACAACGAAATAACGGCGAGCGCCGTATTCGACGACGGAATTCACGAGGGGTTCCTTTGGTTGGCTGGGTTTAGGCGGTTGCGAGCACCGGCTGGAGTATCAGCAGGTCGGCATTTTCCTCGGCGATTTGGCGGAAGAGACGCCAGGCGGCGCGCTCCCGTTCCTGAAGGCCAAGCAGCTCTTCGACCGTTTGGCCATGGGCTGCAATATCCGACGAAGCGTAGATGAAGCGGGCCCAGGCCGCCTCGCCGCCGGCCGAAAGGGCCTGCCGGTAGGCGGCCGTCACTTCGGTTGCTTGCTCCCGGAACGATGCGGAAAGATCGGCCAAAACCGCTGCATGGGTGCGAATGGTATTAAAGGACCGCCGGGTGTCTTGGGTGGCACTAGACGGCTCCCGTTCGTCTATAGTAAAATACATCTTGTACTATAGGTTAGTACAAAGGATGTTTTACTGTCAACCTGATGTCGCAAGAAATTATCGAAGCCACCCCGAGCCCGCGCACGCACTGGTACCCCGACCGTGAGGACATCACGATTTACGGGATCCTGGCCGCGTTGAGCGACCCCACCCGGCTCGCCATCGTGCGGCAGCTCGCCGAGCACGAGGAGAAGTGTCCGTTCGATTTCCTCGACATCACTTCAAAGCAAAACCTCACGCATCACTTCAAGGTTCTGCGTGAGGCCGGCGTGATTATGGCGCGCTATGAGGGACGCCAGAAGTTCATCTGGCTGCGTCGCGATCTGATCGACGACATGTTCCCGGGCCTGCTCAACGGCGTGCTGAGAGCGGTCGAGAACTCAACCGCGCCTTAGGACAGCGCGTCGAGCGCCTGCGTTGCGGCGCGGGTGCCTTCGAGCATCGCGCCAGTGCAATTCTGCCGTCCGAGCAACTCCGAATGTCCGAATGAAATCCGGCCGAACGCATTGCGCGGAATCTCGCGCGGCCCCGGTGTTCCGTTCGGTCCGAAATACCAACCCGGTGACGGCGTGACGTATGCATGCCCCCAGCGGTTCAAGATAATCCCCGCGATGTCGCGATTCGCATCGAATCCGGCGCTCCCGAAAACGCGCTGCAGTTGCGTTTTGATCTCCTGCTCGAACGTTGCATAGCTCGTGCTGAGCAGCTTGACGCGACCGGCGACCGTTTGTTCTCCAAGTGAAAGTCCGGGCTGCGGAAATCCGGTGTACATCGTGAAGAGTGTCGGTTTGTCAGGATCGAGCGGCGGACTGTACGATCCGTAGGTCATCGGCTGACGCACGTTGCCCCAGAACCCATATCCGTCGAACCAGCGCGCACCGGTGACGCCAAGTTTTGCCAGCGGTCGCCACTGACGCAATGCGACGTTGGCAACGAGCGCCGGCGCTTGATGGAATGTGTCGTAGGCGTCACGGTACTGTTGCGGCAGATCGCGCACAACGTGCTTTGCGACCCAGCTGCCAATCGAAACGACGACGGCGCGAGCCTCAACCCGTTCGAGCTGCCCGTTGCGCGCGTAGACGACACGCACGCGCTGCGCACTCGCTGGATCGCCGTCGTGGTGCACTGCCACGGCGGTCGACGCGAGGCGAATCCGCACCCCGTTCTCCGGCCGATCGAACGCATCGGTATCGAAGCGCGCGTCCGCGATATCCGCAAAATCGCGTTGACCCTGAATTGCTCCCGGAACCAGTGCTTTGACCAAATGGCGCGCGATCGCCGAGTTTCCGCCGGGAAAACTGAACGCACCGCCGGGAACGCCAGGCGGCCTTTTCGGCGCGGGCGGCGTCACGCCGGGAAGAAGCAGCATCTTTGCACCGTACGCGGAGATCGAGTCGGCGCTCGCGCCAAAGCTCGTTGTACCAGTGATCGCATCCGCCAGCCGAACCGCCGCGGGACCGAGGCCCATGACGTCGCGAATGAACGCACCGTACGACATCGAGTCGATCCACGCATCAAACACTTCACCTTGTGGGGCTTCAAAGCGTCGCGCGTTGTCGTTCCATGCGAGCATGTCGGCTTTGACCGGCTCGGGAATCGGCAGCCCTTGCAGCCGGTCCGCAAAAATGTCGCGGTGCAGCCCGCGCAACTCGCCGAACGGAGCTCCGTTGAAATACCAGCCGATGTTGGCGACCGGCTCGTCCCAATACCATGGGTCGAAGTTATCGCGCGCAAACCGCAATCCGCGAGCGGCGCCTTGCGGCTCGACGAATTCAAACTGCCGCGGAATGCCCAGTTCGTCCCAGAGCGGGCCGACCACCGGAAATCCGGGATCAGGAACGATGGTGTCGTTCGACGCCTGCGGACCGATGAGTCGAACGCCATCGACGACGAACTCGTTCTGCTTCGCCTCTCCGCCCGGCACCGGGTGATTCTCCAGGATCAGCACGCGCGCGTGCGGGCGTGCCTTTTGGATGGCGTATGCGGCGCTCATGCCGGAGATACCACCGCCGATGACAACCACGTCATACAGTTCGTCGACAGGACGAGCGTTCGGAATCAACGGCTCGTACCGTCCGCTCCGCAAGCCGTGCGCCGCTTCGACCACCGCAGCGGTATTGCCGTTCGATCGAGCGTAGTCACCGACGCCCGCGTACCCGTCGAACGCCACCGCGCTTTCCTGCGCGCCTACTCTACGCGGCGAAACAAGCGCCGCTCCCGCGCTGACCAGAATTCCATTGACAAAATCGCGCCGCTGCATAGCAGAGACGCGATTTTTGTTACACGGTCGCTGGAACCTTCGTCGGCGCGGCGTTGAACAGCAGCTCGCCGGTGATGTCGTTGAAGCCTACGTTCACCGTATCGCCGTCGTTGATATCGCCCGCAAGAATCTTGCGACCGAGCGGTGTCTCCACTTCCTTCTGAATCGTCCGCTTGAGCGGGCGCGCGCCGTAGTGCGGATCGTATCCGGCCTTGACCAGATGACGTTTCGCAGGCTCGTCGAGCACCAGCGTGATGCGTCGTTCCGTCAGGCGTGCCCGCAGGCGCGCAAGTTGGATGTCGACGATCTTGAGCAGCTCCTCTTCGGAGAGTGCATGGAAGACAATCGTCTCGTCGACGCGATTGAGGAACTCCGGGCGGAAGTGCGCCCGTAATTCTTCCATCACGGTCGCGCGCATCAGCGCCTCTTCCGCGCCGCCAACCGCACCCTTGTAGTCGAGGATGCGATGGCTGCCGATGTTCGAGGTCATGATCACGATCGTGTTGCGGAAATCGACCGTGTGGCCCTGACCATCGGTCAAGCGCCCTTCATCGAGAATCTGCAGGAAGACGTTGAACACGTCCGGATGCGCTTTCTCAATCTCGTCGAAGAGCACGACGCAATACGGACGCCGGCGCACCAATTCGGTGAGCTGGCCGCCTTCGTCGTAGCCGACGTATCCCGGAGGTGCGCCGAGCATGCGCGCCACACTGTGCTTCTCGCCATACTCCGACATGTCGATACGCACGAGTGCGCGTTCATCGTCGAAGAGATAATCGGCGAGCGCTCGCGCGAGCTCGGTCTTCCCGACGCCGGTCGGACCAAGGAAGATGAACGAACCGATCGGACGATTCGGATCCGAAAGACCCGAGCGCGAGCGCAGCACCGCTTCGGCCACGGCCGTCACTGCTTCGCCCTGACCAACCACGCGCTTGTGCAGTTCTTCGTCGAGGTGCAGTAACTTCTGCCGCTCGCCTTCGAGCAACTTGGAGACCGGAATCCCGGTCCAGCGTGCGATCACCTCGGCGATGTCTTCTTCGTCGACCTCTTCTTTCGACAAGCGTCCGCCATCGGCGCTGTGCAAACGATCCTCCTCGGCAGCAAGCTCTTTTTCAAGCTGCGCCTGGCGACCGTACTTCAGCTCCGCGACGCGGCTGAGATCGTACTGACGCTCGGCCTGTTCGATCTGCACTTTCGTCTCGGTGATCTGCTCCCGCAATTCGCGCAGGCGGATCGACGCATTCTTTTCCTTGTCCCACTGCGTGCGCAATCTGACTTGCGACTCACGCAGCTCGGCGAGCTCACGCTCGAGGACGTCGAGACGCGCGTGGCTCTGCGCGTCGCTTTCCCGGCGTAACGCTTCGCGCTCGATCTCGAGCTGCATGATACGGCGCGAGACTTCGTCGAGCTCTTGCGGCATCGAGTCGATCTCGGTGCGCAGCTTGGCCGCCGCCTCATCGACTAAATCGATAGCTTTGTCGGGCAAGAAGCGATCGGAGATGTAGCGGTTGCTCATCGTCGCCGCCGCGACCAGCGCCGCATCCTTGATCCGCACGCCGTGATGCGTTTCGTACTTCTCGCGTAGGCCGCGCAAGATTGAAATCGTATCTTCGACGCTGGGCTGATCGACCAGCACCGGCGCAAAGCGCCGCTCGAGCGCCGCGTCCTTTTCAATGTACTTGCGGTACTCGTCGAGCGTCGTGGCGCCGATGAGATGCAGTTCGCCGCGGGCAAGCATCGGCTTGAGCAAATTTCCGGCATCCATCGCGCCTTCAGCTTTGCCGGCGCCGACGACGGTGTGCAGTTCGTCGATGAACAGGACGATCGTGCCCTCGGAGTTGGCAACGTCTTTGAGGACGGCCTTGAGCCGCTCTTCGAATTCGCCGCGATACTTAGCACCGGCGATCAACGCGCCCATGTCGAGCGAAACGATGCGCCGATTCTTCAAGCCCTCGGGCACGTCACCGCGCACGATGCGCTGCGCCAAACCCTCGACGATCGCGGTCTTGCCGACGCCGGGGTCGCCGATGAGCACCGGATTATTTTTCGTGCGACGCGAGAGCACTTGGACGATGCGGCGAATTTCGTCGTCACGGCCGATGACCGGATCGAGTTTGCCGCGCTCAGCTTCCAGCGTGAGATCGCGACCGTAGCGTTCGAGCGACTTGTAGGTCCCTTCGGGATCCTTCGAGGTCACGCGCTGGTTGCCGCGCACGTCACGTAACGCGGCAAGCAGTTTGTCCTTGGTGAGCCCCGCGTCGCGAAAGAGTTTGCCGACCGCACCGCTTGCCTGCGACATCGCGAGCAGCACGTGTTCGACCGAGACGTAGTCGTCTTGCAGGGCGTTCGCCTCGCTCTCGGCGGCGGTCATAATGCGCGAAAGTTCGGGCGCCAGCGTCACCTGCGCCGACTCGGCATTCGGGCCAGAAAGGCGCGGCAAGTGTGAAATCGTCTCGTCGACTTTTTTGCGGAACGCCCTTACGTCGACTCCGGCCTTGGCCAGGATGTCGGGGGCGATGCCGCGCTCTTGATCGAGCAAGGCAGCGAGCAGATGCTCGGGCGTCGTTTGGGTATTGTGTTCGTGCAGCGCGAGCGAGTATGCCTCATTGAGGCCGTCCGCAACGCGTTCGGTCATCTTATCAACGTTCATGGTTCTCTCTCTTCAACTGCCTCCCGAGCCGCTTGGTTGCAGGTGCGACCTCCCAACCCGACCGGCCAGCCCAGGCAAGGAGTAGAGTGTCCTCGGAGCTATTGTATCCCCGAGATGAAGATCGCGGCGGGGGCGGTACGCGCCTTTTACCTTTTTGACGTCGCCGACACGATCGACTTAGCAGCACTGCGGACCGTCGAGGGTGAGGGCGTGACCCCGGCCGACATCCCCCTGCGCGCTCACCAGAGCAGCTCCTCACTCCAATTTCCCGCGCCGCCCCTGGTCGCGCGCCTGGCCGACGGCACCATCAACGGCTTAGCCTACACGCTGCGGGCGAAGTTCTTCGACTACGGTGTGATCTCGCTGCGCTACAGCTTCCCACTCGCTGGGGCGTGGGAAGAGCTTCAAGCTGCCGCAAGCGGCCTTCGGCGCAACGAGGAGCTCGTGGCGCACGCAGCCGCGGCCGTCGCGCGTATCTGCGGCGAACTCGCCAGCGCGCTCGACGACGTCCACGCGCCGCTGATCGAAGACTATCTCGTGATCGACATCGACCGCTTCGAACCGCGCATCGAAGCCGAGCAGTTGCTGCACGATCACTCCGAAGCGCTCGCCAACATTTTGCTCGGCGAAACCGGTTCGCTTTCGGCGAGTGAAATCGAAGAGTCGCTTCGCACGCGTTTCTCCTACTACGTCGACGACCTCACGATCGTGCAGTGGGACACGGCGTTTGTCTACGACCGGCGTGAGTCGAGCGATGCGATCCAGGACATTTTGGAGTTCGCCAACTCGCAGTTACTTGAACTGCGCACCTACGACGCGCAACTCGACCGCGAGCTCGATTCGATCTACGCTTCGCAGCCGGGCCAGCGCCCACGCTCGCTCTTTGGACGGCGGGAAGCCGACCTCGCCGCCAACATTCGCTATCTGATCGTCGACATTTTGGAACTGCTCGATCGTTCGAGCAACGCGCTCAAGGTCGTCGGTGACGCCTACTACGCGCGTATTTATCGCGCTGCCGCTGCGCGTCTGGGCCTGGCGGACTGGCAACGCCAGATCGACAGCAAGCTCGCAAGCGTCGGCGATATCTACCGGTTCTTCATCGACCAAGTTCGCGGGCGCCGCGACGCGTTTCTGGAAGTCGTGGTCATTCTACTAATCGCGATCGAGGTCGTGATCGGTATCGTGACCCTCGTGCACCACTAGCTATTTGAAATCATAGTGCGCGACGAGCGCGGTCTGGTCGCCGATCGTAACCGTGCAATCACCCGCGACGCACTTGAGGGAGACATCAGCCCGAACCGGCGATGTGCTCCCCGTCGCCGCCGTAATTCCGCCCACGCGCAAGACGAGCGTGCCCCCGATTCGCAACGTATACATCGTGGCGTAGACCGAACCGCGAATCAAACACAGCTCGACGGGATCGTTTCCGAAGGTAGCATTGTTGCACTGCGACGTT
The DNA here is from genome assembly GCA_050015295.1 of Candidatus Aquilonibacter sp. Lineage (GTDB taxonomy): Bacteria > Vulcanimicrobiota > Vulcanimicrobiia > Vulcanimicrobiales > Vulcanimicrobiaceae > Aquilonibacter. Next base: position 92,106 of record JBEKBR010000002.1, read on the forward strand.
TCGGTGGGACTCGCAGGTATGATCGGAACCGTCAACCGTTGGCCGTCGAAGCCGCCGAATTGCACGTTTGAATCGCGCACCTTGGCGCCCGATGCGTCGAACATCGTGAGCTGCGCCGACACCAGGAGCCGGGACGTTGCATCGACCGCGAGATGTGCGACCTGCGTTTGCGGTTTATCGCTTTTGGCCACCAACTGGCTCGCTAGATACAGATCGCAGGTCGAGCTTCCGCACGGACCGGTCCCTTGATTCGAGACCACGGCACCACTGAACGTCGCGGTCGGCAAGTACCCGGCGATCACCAGAGTCGCGGCGAGAACCGGCGCTTCGGTTCCGGCATCCAGTTGCCACGCCCCGTCAGCGCCGCGGACGTACAATAGCCCGTCCATCAACATGTAGTGATGTTTGAAGCTGTTCGGGCCCGCGTCGAGGCTTACGTCCGCTTCGCGGTTGTTGTGCGCATCGACCGACTCGTCGACCGTAACTGTCGAGGAGCCGCCAATCGACGTATAGTGCGACGTGTAGCCGTTGCTGGGCGTCTTATATGCGAGCAGCACGGTGCTCACTGGCGTGGCCGTCGACGTGGGAGAGGCGAGCGCCGCGACGAGCGCGAGTGCGGCAAGGGTCACTTGGCGACCTCGACCATCGTCTCGATTTCACGAATGTACCGCCGCTTGCTGACGTCGTCGATGAATGACGCCTCAAAGGAATTTCTCGCGAGCGCGATCAGCTCGTGGTCCGAAAGACTCAAGCTCCGCGCAACGCCCTCGAAATTGTCGGTGATGTAACCACCGAAGTAGGCGGGGTCGTCGGAGTTGACCGTGGCGACCAGTCCGGCATCCAGCATACGTTTGAGCGGATGATGCGCGAGATCCGCAACGACGTGCAGCTTCACGTTCGAAAACGGACACACGGTGAGCGGAATGCGCTGACGGCGCAGACGTTCGACCAATTGCGGATCTTCGAGACTACGCACGCCGTGATCGATGCGCGAGACGTGCAAAAGATCGAGTGCCTCCCAGACGTACTCCGGCGGCCCTTCTTCGCCGGCGTGCGCGACGGTCAAGAAACCTTCGGCACGCGCCCGATCGAACACGGTGGCAAACTTCGCGGGCGGATTGCCGATCTCGGCGGAATCGAGGCCGACCGCGACGATACGATTGCGGTACGGGATTGCCGATTCGAGCGTTGCCATCGCCGACTCCGCGGAAAGATCGCGCAAAAAGCACAGGATCAGATGCGAGCTGATGCCCAGCCGCGTGCGCGCCGACTCTAACGCCGAGGTCAGTCCCGCAACGACGGTCGCAAACGGAACACCGCGATCGGTGTGCGCTTGCGGATCGAAAAAGATCTCGGCATGGCGTACGCCCTGTGCTGCGGCTCGCTCGAGATAGGCGGTCGCCAAATCGTGATAGTCTTGCTCGGTGCGCAACACGCGCATCCCGGCATAATAAACGTCAAGAAACGACTGCAGGTCGGTAAAGCGATACGCCTCGCGTAGCGCTTCGATCGAGGCGTATCCCGGATCGATTCCGTTTCGCTCGGCGATGGTGAAGATGAGCTCCGGTTCGAACGTGCCCTCGATGTGCACGTGCAGCTCGGCTTTTGGAAGTCGCGCAAGGTCGATCACCCGCGCGAAGTTATACGGCCGGTTCGCGCGCGCCTTTTCGCAGCCGCAGCATGCGATAATCGCCACTGCGCACCGTGATGCCGCGACCGTCGAACCATTCAAGCAGCGGCACCGCATACTTGCGCGAGGTGCCAAGCAGGTCGCGGAACTCCGCCATCGTCATCTTGCCATGCTCGGTGATGAAAGCATCGATTCGTTCGTGCGCGCGCTCGAGCTGCGTGCCGCGATAGAGCGCATCGCCGACTTTGATCAACACACCGCGTGCGAGCAGCGTCTCGAAGGCCCGGCTCATGCCGGGAATCGCCGATGCTTTAACCGCGGCGGCGATCGCATCGAACGCGACCGGCAAAAACGGCGTCGCGGGATCGAACGGCACCTGCGCTTCAAAGAACGTACGCTGTTCGTTGGATAGCTTGGGCTGGTGATCGGTAGTCGCGTAGTAGCCCTGCCGCGCCGCAATGCGCCCTTCCTCGGCGAGCGCCGCGAGCAAACGCAGCAGCAGCGGTTCGGCGACGCTCAGCGCGCGCGCGAGGATCAACGATGTTGCGCCCATTGCCCACGGCTGCGCCTCGTGGAGCGTGACAAGCTCGCTGGTGACGCGCGCACCCAATTCCGCAAACGCCGCCGCATCGACGTATGCGGCGGGTCGCGCGATCGACACCGCATCGCCGCGCTCGACCAGCGCTTCGAGCGCCGCGAGGGCCGCTTCTTCACGAACGTTTGCCGAAAACGCAATTGCTGCGGCTTCCTGCGGTTCGATGCCCGCTTTGGCCAGCAACGCCGCGATGGCTCCCTGCGCGTGTGCGAGCGGCTCCGACGCCGCGTCCTCACTCGTCAGCCCACTAATCTCACCGCCGCCAAGCAACGTCTTCGGCGAAGGCCGGCGCACCACAAAGCGGACGCCGGGAAACGCCAGCGCCGGCTCGCGCAAGAACAACATTGCCGGCGTCTCGCGTGCATCGACCGGCACGGCATCGAAGACCAGCGTACCGAGAATCTCAGCCGATCCGATGTGTGCGCGCACGTGCGTGCGCCGGCGCAGCAACGGCAGCGCTTCCGCGAGCGGCGTGAAGCGCACGGCAAACTGCGACTGCGCGATGAACGAGGAATCGGCGATCACCGCGCCGCGGCGAAGCGACGTGCGATCGATCCCCGGCAGGTTGAGTGCGACCCGGGTGCCACCCGTGGCGGCATCGCGCGCGGTACCGAACACGTGCAGACTGCGCACGCGCGCGCTTACCCCCGGCGGCGCAATCGACACCGTGTCGCCGACTGCGACGTGCCCTTGCATGAGCGTACCGGTCACGATCGTACCGCGCCCCGCTAAGGTGAAGATGCGATCGATCGGGAGATACGCCGGTGCGTCCGGATCGCGCGGCGGCAACGCGGCCAGCTCTTGATGTAGCGCTTCTTTGAGCACGTCGATGTTGGCACCGGTTACCGTCGACACCGCGAAGATGAACGCGTCGCGAGCGATGGTCTGGGCCAGCTGATGGTGCACGCGCTGACAAGCGCGTCCCTGATCCTGCGGCGCGATCAGATCGATCTTGGTCAACGCCACGACGATCTTCTTCACGTTGAGATATTGCAAAATCTGCAGGTGCTCGAGCGTCTGCGGCATGACGCCGTCATCGGCCGCAATCACCAGGAGCAACAATTCCATGCCGGCGGCACCGGCGAGCATGTTGTGGAGAAAGCGCTCGTGCCCCGGTACGTCGACGATACCGGCTTCGATGCCGTCGTCGAAACGAAGATGCGCGAAGCCCAAGTCCAGCGTCATCCCGCGCGTTTGCTCTTCGAGCCAGCGATCGGGATTCGTCCCGGTCAACGCGAGCACGAGCGAGGACTTGCCATGGTCGACGTGACCCGCCGTCCCGATGATATGCATGTTACGGCGGCGCGAGCGTGCGCAGACGGCTTTTCCTGTAGCCATACACGGCGTAGATCGCGATCCCGATGAGGAACCACACGCCGAAGCGCACCCAGGTGGGCAGCGACAACCCGGTGATCAAGAACAGGCACGACGCGGCACCGGCAATCGTGAAGAGCCACACGAGCGGCGCGCGAAACGGACGCTGCGCCTTCGGCTGCACGATGCGCAGCACCAACACGCCGGCGCACACGATAGCAAATGCGGAAAGCGTCCCGATGTTCACGAAGTCCAAGAGATCGGCGAGCGGCAGCAGCGCCGCGAGCACGGCGACGATGGTGCCGGTGATCATCGTCATCATCGCCGGCGTGCGAAAGCGCGGATGAATCTTCGCGACGCCCGGCGGCAACATTCGGTCCCGCGCCATTACGTAAAAAATACGGATCTGCCCAAGGAGCGAAGTGACCATCACCGTCGTATTTCCGGCGACGCCGCCAAGCGCGACGATCCAGAAGACGGCCGGATTGCGCGTCGCCGCTTGCACAGCATCGAGCATCGCCGCGCCCTCACTCAACTTTTGATACGACATGACGCCCACGGTACAGATCGTGAGCGCGACGTAGAGCAGCGCACCGATGGTGAGCGCGAGGATAATGGCGATCGGCACATGCCGTACCGGATCTCGAGCTTCTTCCGAGGCGACCGTGACCGTGTCAAATCCAATGTATGCGTAGAAGACGAGCGCCGTGCCGGCCACGATACCGTGAAAACCCTGCGGCGCAAATGGATGCAGATACGTACCGTGTACCGCGTGAATCGTCGCCGCGATAAAGACGATCATCGTGACAATCTGAAAGACGACCAGCACGCCGTTGACGTTTGCCGATTCACGAATTCCAATGGCCACTAACGCGGTGATGACCAGCACGATGATCGCTGCGACAACGTCGATCTGACCGGATGCAATCGCACCCGTCTGCAGCCAGACGGGAAGTTTGATGCCGATTCCGCCCAAGACTTGTTGCGCGTACGCCGACCACGACGATGCGGTCGGCGCAACCGAAAGGCCGTACTCGAGAATCAAATCCCAACCGATGATCCAGGCCACCACTTCGCCGAGGGTCGCGTAGGCGTAGGTATACGCGCTACCCGCCACCGGTACCATCGAGGCGAATTCGGCATAGCATAGTGCGACACACAGGCTGACAAAACCGGAGAGCACGTAGGCGAGAATGACCGCCGGACCGGCGGCGTGGGCGCCCGCGCCGATGGTCGGAAAAATACCGCCGAGCATCGTGCCTAGACCGATCGCCGTCAGCGCGGGCCAGCCGAGCGTGCGGCGCAGGGTGGGACCATCCGACTCGCGCGACGTCCACGCCAGCGGTTGCCGCGCAAAGATACCTTTCACGGCCAGAGCCATTCAGCCTCGCCGACACCCAGCCCCGCCAACACTTCGTCCGCGCGTGCCTCGATTGGATGTCATGCTCATCGCACATATGTTGGCGGCCGTCTTGTGGACATGCTCGGTGCCGCTTTTGCCCGACCATAAATCAAAAACAAATGCCCCAAATGTGGGAGAGGGCGTTACCTACTTCTACGCCGGCGACCGGCGCTTGCGCGCCGACTGCATCCTTCATCGCAACGGAATTTTCTGGCAAGAGCAACGCCCTGGGACATTTGCGGTCCGCGGCGCATTTTATCCCGGAGAATCGACGTTCTTCACCGGCGTTACAGCCGACTCGCGCTGCAAGACGTAGGTAGACGACTAATGGTGGAAGAGGGTTGCCAACATCGTCGTAACCCAGGTTCCGAAAATCGAACCGACGAGCCACAAGAATTGCTGCTGCATGCGGTTCTCGATCTGACCAAAGCGTGAATCAACCTGTGCGAAACGCATATCTATCTGCGCAAAGCGCCCGTCGACCTGCGCGAACCGCGCGTCGACCTGCGCGAACCGCGCGTCCATCTGACCAAAGCGCGCGTCGATCGAATTCAAACGATCAGCAACTTGCGCGTAGGCTCCCTCGAGGCGCGCCAGGCCGGCTTCCCAGGGCTGAGCGGTCATGCGGTCTCCTTCGTCGGCAGTATAGCATGACACTGCGCCGCTCCGTCTTGATGTCTAGGGGTGCGCGCCGAAGCTTGCAAGCGCCGCCGTGACGGCTACGTCCTGATCGGACTGAACCGTGCGAACATCGAGGAGCACTCGTCCTTGCTCGATGCGCGCAACGATTGGCGGCGTCGCTTTGCGCAAACGCGCGGCAAGTTCGTCGGGTTGTGCGCAGGCGATCGCGACAGCGATGGACGGGACGCGCGCGTGCGGCAGCGATCCGCCACCAACGCGACCCTCGGTTTCTACGACGGTCGCAGCCGCACTAGCCGATGCTATGCGCGATGCGCGCGTGCGCAGCTTCTCCTCCGATTGCCCGAGCATCCGGAAGAACGGAATCTGCTCGCGCGATTGCGGGTCGGCATACAGACGCAGGGTCGCACCGAGTAGCGCGAGCGTCACCTTGTCAACGCGTAGCGCGCGCACCAGCGGATTCGAACGTAAGCGCGCGATGTGCGCGCGCGTGCCCACGATGATGCCGGCCTGCGGACCGCCAAGCAACTTGTCTCCTGAGAACGCCACCAGCGAAATGTCCTCGGCGATAGCGTCTTGCACGGTGCGCTCGTGCGCTAAGCCGTACTCGCGCAGATCGACGAGCGCGCCGCTTCCCAGGTCTTCGACCACCGCGACACCGGCGCGACGCCCCAGGGCCGCAAGCTCGGAAGGAACGACGTCGTCGACAAAGCCGTCGATCGTGTAATTCGATTGGTGCGAGCGCATGAGCAGCGTCGTGCGCGGCGAGAGCGCGCGCTCATAATCGCGCAGGTAGACCTTATTCGTCGTTCCGACTTCGATCAGTTGAGCACCACTGCGGGCCAGCACCTCGGGCAGCCGAAAGCCGCCACCGATCTCGATCAGTTGATTGCGCGCGAGCACGACCTCGCTGCCCCGCGCGAAGGTATCGAGGATGAGCAAAATCGCGGCCGCGCAGTTGTTGACCACGAGCGCGTCCTGGGCGCCGGTAATGCGCCGCAGCAGGTCGCCGGCGTGATCGTACCGCGAACCGCGCTCGCCGGCGTGCAGATCGTACTCGAGATTCGAGTAGCCTTGTGCAACGGTGCGCGCTTCATCCAAGGCGGCGCCGGCGATCGGCGCTCGACCCAGATTGGTATGCAGGAGCGTCCCAGTTGCGTTGATCACGCCGCGTAATTGCCCGGCGGCCTGTTCGGCAGCACGATCGACTAATCGGCGCACGATCGCTTCGAGCGGCGGTACGCTCTCGGCCGCGCGCACGCGGTCGAGCTCTGACGCGACGAGGTCGCGCAACGCATCGCGCCCCACGAGTAACTCGTAGGGCGCGACGGACGGATCTTCGAGCAACCGATTCATCGCCGGAATAGCGCGGCGGCTGCTCATGCGTTCTGCTTAGGCTACGTGTTTAGCGAGCATGCCCGATATGACGTTCTCCGGAACGTAGCCGACGATGCGATCCACCGGCTGGCCATCCTTGAACAGGATGAGGCACGGGATGCCGGAGACCTGGTACTGGCCGGCGATGTTCGGGTTGTCGTCGGTGTTCAGCTTGACGAATTTCGCCTTGCCGCTGTTCGCCGCGGCGACCTTCTCGACGACCGGCGAAAGCATCTTGCACGGGCCGCACCATGGGGCCCAAAAGTCGACGAGGACCGGCTGCTTACTACCGAGGACCTCGTCCTGAAAATTCGTCTGACCGACGTCTGCTAAAGCGCTCATAGTTTGTAGATTCTTGCCTCCGGGGATATCAACCCTTGGGCCGCGGCCCAAGGTTGCGCCGCCCCGCCCCGAATGAACTGGAGCATGGCGACCGAGAAAAGCTGGTTGGTCCCGGATGTATTCGGACGAGCCGCGTTCGCCCGATCGATGTCGATCGAGCTAGTGGATTATGGGAAGGGCTGGTGCGAGACGAAGCAGCGTGTACTTCCCGAACATCGGCAGCAGCACGGCTTCGCGCATGCGGGTGTCGTGATGACGATCGCCGATCACACCTGCGGCGGCGCTGCGGTTTCGGTCGTACGTGAGGACCAAGACGTCATCACCGTTGAGAACAAGACGTCGTTCATACGTCCGGCTGCGGGAGACTTGCTCTATTCCCGCGCAACCGTGCTGCGCGCCGGCAAATCGCTGATCTTCGTCGAAGCCGAGGTCACCGCCGAGCGCGGCGATGAGCGCGTGCTCGTCGCGAAAACGTCGAGCACACTGGCGGTCATCCCGCGAGACGGAGGAGCAGCATGAACGAGGGCTTGGACGTCGCGTCGACCATCGGCGCGCTTGCCGTACATGTCGATGCGAAGGATTGGGATCCGCTGCTCGCGCTCTTCGCGCCGCGGGTTCGCGTCGACTACACCTCGCTCTTCGGCGGCGATGCACAAGTAACGCAGCGCGAAGCGTTGATCGCGCAGTGGCGCGCTTTGCTTCCGGGCTTTACGCATACGACGCACGTCATCGGTGTGCCGGCGATCGTCATTGCCGGGCAGACGGCGTCGGCGCGCGCTTCGGTCGTCGCGTGGCACTTCGTGCGCGAGCCCGAGTTCGCCGGAAACGACCACTGGCTGGTCGGCGGCTGTTACGAAATGACGCTGCAGCGAATCGGTGGCGTGTGGCGTATCACCGAGCTGACGCTCGCACGCGCCTGGCAGCATGGAAACCTCGAACTTCCGAAAGTTGCCGCCGCGCGAGCGACGGCAACTTCGAACAGTTAGGCTTCCGGCTCTCCTTCACCGACGATATCCGTTACTTGCTCGGCTTGTTTGCCGAGGTTCGTGATCGCAATCACTTCGTCGCCCTCGCCGAGCCGCTGCAGTCGCACGCCCTTGGTCGAGCGTCCGGCCTTGCGAATGTCGGCGACCTTCAAGCGAATCACTTGATTGCCGCTGGTGATCATCAAGATTTCGTCGTCCGGCGCGACCATGATCTGATCGAGCACCTTGCCGATGTCTTCGCGCTCGCGCGCAAAGGCCTTGACGCCCTTGCCGCCGCGCGACGTATGGCGGTAGTCCTCGATCGGCGTGCGCTTACCGAACGCTTGTGAGGTCACGAGCAAGACCTCTTTGCGCTCGTCTTCGATCACGTCCATCGCGACGATCGTATCGCCCTCATCGAGCGTCATCGCTTTGACGCCGCGCGCATTGCGACCCATCGGCCGCACATCCTTCTCGTTGAAGTGCACCGCCATACCCGCCGAGGAGGCGAGGATGATGTCGCGCGTACCATCGGAGAGATCGACCGATAGCAGCTCGTCGCCTTCGTCGAGGTTGATTGCGTTGAGCCCGTTGCGGCGAACGTTGGCAAACTCCGAGAGCGGCGTCTTCTTGATCACACCTTTATTGGTGACCATCACCATGTAACGCCCCTCGGCGAACTCGTGAATCGGGAAGACCGCCGTGACCTCTTCGCCCGGCGGCAGCGTGAGCAGATTGACCAACGCTGTGCCGCGCGCGGTGCGCGTGGTGTCGGGGATCTCATAGCCGCGCAGACGATACGCGCGCCCCTTGTTGGTGAAGAAGAGCACGTGGTCGTGCGTCTTGGTCACGAAGAAGTTGCGCACCACGTCCTCGCGCTTGAGGTTTGCGATACCGGTGACGCCGCGACCGCCGCGGTTTTGGGTGCGGAAGGTGTCGATGCCGACGCGCTTGATGTAGCCGCCGACGGTATAGGTCACCACGACGTCGACGTTGGGGACGAGCTGTTCCATCGAAATCTCGTCTTCGGCCGGCTGCACGTCGGTGCGCCGTTCGTCGCCGAATTTCTGCTTGATCTCGAGCGTCTCGCTCTTGACGATCTGCGCGATGCGGCGCTCGCTGCGCAAGATGTCCTGCAACTCCGCAATCGTTTTGATGAGCTCGGTGTACTCGTCCTCGATCTTCTGGCGTTCCAGGCCGACGAGCGCGCGCAGGCGCATGTCGACGATCGCTTGCGCTTGGATATCGGAGAGACCGAAACGCGCCGACAGTTTCGCCTTAGCTTCGTCGGTCGTTTGGCTGCCGCGAACGATCTCGATGACCTCATCGATGTTGTCAAGCGCGATACGGTAGCCTTCGAGCAGGTGCGCGCGCTCTTCGGCTTTGCGCAGATCGTAACGCGTGCGCCGCGTGATGACGTCTTTGCGGTGCCGTATGAAATGCTCGAGCAGCTGCTTGAGATTGAGCACCTGCGGTTCGAGCGCAACGGTGCCATCGGCGCGCTGCTCGCCCACCGGCACCAGTGCCAGCATATTGAACCCAAAACTCGATTGCAACGGCGTGTGCTTGAAGAGCTGATTGAGCACGACTTTTGGCGTCGCGCTCTTTTGCAGCTCGACGACGACCTTCATGCCCTTGCGGTTTGAAAGGTCGTCGAGGCGCGCGATGCCCTGAATGCGCTTCTCTTGGTGCGCCTCAGCGATCGCCTCGACGATGCGGCTCTTGTAGACTTGATACGGAATCTCCGTAATCACGATCTTGTGCCGTCCCTTCTCCTCGATGATCTCGGCCGTACCGCGCATCGTGATCGAGCCGCGTCCGGTGCGGTAGGCCTCGCGAATCGCTTCGTGGCCAAGGATCGCACCGCCGGTCGGAAAGTCGGGACCTTTGACGATTGCCGCTAGATCGTCATCACTCGCGTTCGGGTCATCGACCAGAAGCGCAATGGCGTCGGAAATCTCGTTCAAATTGTGGGGCGGAATGTTGGTCGCCATGCCCACGGCAATGCCGCTCGAGCCGTTGAGCAAGAGCTGCGGCAGCCGTCCCGGCAGCACGCTCGGCTCGGTTCCCTGATTATCAAAGTTGGCAACGAACGGAACCGTCTCTTTTTCCATGTCGGCCAGCACTTCGAGCGCGAGGCGCGCGAGGCGCGCTTCGGTGTAGCGGTAGGCCGCCGGCGAGTCAGGATCGATCGAGCCAAAGTTGCCATGCCCGTCGACCAGCGGATAGCGCAACGTGAAATCTTGCGCCATGCGGACGAGCGCGTCGTAGACCGAGCTGTCGCCGTGGGGATGATAGCTCTTGAGCACCTCGCCGATGATACCGGCGCATTTGCGATGCTGCTTGTTGGGATCGAAGCCCATGTCGCGCATCGCGTAGAGGATGCGCCGTTGCACCGGCTTGAGGCCGTCCCGAACGTCGGGTAGCGCCCGCGAGGCGATGACCGACATAGCGTACGAGAGATAGCTCTCCCGCATTTCGTCTTCGACGTTGACGTGTTGAATAATATCGTTGTGCATTAATTAAAAAAGCGCCGACTACGCGGCGTGGGATCCCTTTCTTCTCTCGAAGGTTTCTTCTTTAATATATTCGCGTTCTACGGTGGGTCTTCCCACACCGGGATGCCCTCGTCGTCGACGGCCTCGACCGCCAGGTCATCGAACGAAATCGCCCCGGCCGGCAGCGGCGACGGCGCCGGTTCGGCGGCAAAGGCATCGGCCTCGTTAAAGGCCGAGGCTTCGGCAAACAGGGGATCATCTTGGGGTTCGGGGGCGTCGAAGTTGACCGCCGGGCGCGGCGCCGATGGTGACGGCGGCGGCGGTGCGGGCATGTTCGCAAAAGCCTCCGGAGGCTCAGGCGTGCGTTTGAGCTGCACGCTGGTGCCGATGCGCCCCTTTGCGGCTTTGGCCGCGGTGGCGATCAACGCGAGATGATCTTGGACGGACTGCTGCAGCTCCGCTTCGAAATCGCCGGTCGACATGCCCGAGAGCTTCGCCGCCTGGACGCGGCAGACTTTCCCGACGCAGACCGCCTTCGAATCCTTTGCCGCGGAATTTTCGCGCACGCTTCTGCCTGGCGACGTGGTCGCGCTCTCCGGCGAGTTGGGATCGGGCAAGACAACCTTCGTGCGTGCGGCGGTGCGCGCACGCCACGGCGAGGATCAGACGACCAGCCCAACATTCACCTTTTGGCATCGGTACGCGGGCGATCCACCAATCGATCACCTCGATTTGTATCGCGTCGAGGATCCCACCGAGTTGCACGAGTTGGGGCTCGAGGAAGCATTCGACGGCACGGCCATTGCCTTCGTCGAGTGGTGGACTCGCGCGCCCTCGCTTCTGCCGGCGCGGCGCTTCGAGGTGACGATTGCCGGCTCGGGCGATGCGCCGCGCACCATTGATGTGAGGCCGCCATCGTGATCGTCCTCGGGTTAGACGGTGCACTGGGCGGGTTCTCTGCTGCGCTCGCGCGCGACGGCACCATCGTTGCAGCGCGCACGCTAACGGGAAATGTCGCACTCGAAGCCGGCCTCGGCGCGCTGCAATCGCTGCTTGGCGAGGCCGAGGTGGCGCCGCGCAGACTCGACCGGCTGGCGGTCGGCGTAGGACCAGGCGGCTTTACCGGCCTGCGGATCACGATCGCCTACGCAAAATCTCTCGCACAGGCCTGGGAGCGACCGCTCGTGCCGGTATCGTCGTTCGATGCCCTCGAGTTTGGCCTGGAGCGCTCACCAGTACTCGCCGTCGTGGTGGGACGAACCGGCGTGATTTCCGCGCGCTACCGCAGCGCGCAAGCAAGCAAGCGCGCCTCGGGTCGCATCGATGACGTTTTGGGTGAGGTGCTCGCCGGTCTTGCGCCCGGTGAACTGAATGTCGTCGGCGCGCCGGAGGACGTGTCCTGCGCCCTCGCCGAAGCCGGATGGACTGTGAAAGCACTCGCGCCGCTCGTGACGCCGCCAGCCGCAGCCGTTGCGCTGCTGGGCACCGGCGCGCGCCCCGCTGCGAGCGCGCACGAAGTACGCGCCGATTACGGCGAACTTCCCGCGGCGAAAGTTCCGCGATTCTCTGCGACGCCACGGCAATCATGAAGGCCGAGCTGTCGCACGTTTCATCGGATCGCCCCGAACCGCTCGCGATCTCGCCGATGGGGCATGCCGATATCACCGACGTGCTCGCGATCGAACGCGCTTCCTTTGTCACGACCTGGCCATCCGACGCCTTCTACAACGAATTGCACACCAACAAATTGGCGCACTATTACGTTGGACGCGTGGACGGTAAGATCGTTGCCTATGGTGGGATCTGGGTGATCTTCGAGGATTCGCACATTACCACGATTGCGGTGGCACCTGCGATGCGCGGCCGGCGCTACGGCGAAACCCTCCTGCTCTATCTACTAAACGAGGCGATCGAACGGGGCGCTTCGTGGATGACGCTCGAAGTACGCGAGAGTAACGTCGGCGCACAACAACTCTACAGAAAGTACGGCTTCACCACGGTGACAACACGCAAGGGATACTACTCCGACAACAATGAGAATGCGATGGTCATGTGGGCCGGCAATCTCAAGGGCGAACTCTTCCGCGCGCGCCTCGAAGCGCTGCGCGCGCGTTTGGCATAACGCGTTGTTAGCGTCTCTCGAAGGAATGTACCTCGGCGAACCCGTCGATACCGCAAGCCTGTCGCTTGGTAAGCCGCAAACCGTCGTGTATCGGCAGCTGCCCGGATATCAGTGGCACCTCTCAACCGGGCTCGTGATTACCGTTGTCACCGGGGCGGGCGGTGGTATCAAGCTCATCGACGAGACGGCCGCGCCCGCGGATCAGCCGCTCGGGCTCGCAACCGAAGGTGCACGCGAGTTTGGCTTCACCCTCAATCAGAGCACGCACGCGGACCTCGGCCTGGACGCTCCCTCGACGGCATGCAAAGGAAATTTTGGCGCCGATTGTTGGGAATATCACTACGACAACGGCCTGATCATGCGCACGGACTTTGCGGGTAGCGGGCCAGCCGCCGACGGCGTTCTTCGCGAGGTCACGCTGGCAAATGAGTCGCTCTTGCAACAACTCAATTTCAATCCGTGAGCTACGCGCAACTGGCGCGAGCTGTGCGCGCGCACTTGGATCAGGATCATCGCTATCGTCACTGCGTGCGCGTTGCGCGTAGCGCCGACATCCTCGCGCAAATTCACGGCGTTGCCCCGCACAAGGCGCGGCTGGCCTCGATGCTGCACGATCTCGCGCGGCTCTATTCGAACGAACGTCTCATGAACGAATGCGAACTTCGCAAGCTCCCAATCGACGACTTCGAGCGGCGCAATCCGATCGTTCTGCATGCGCCGCTCGGTGCTGCGCTGGCGCGCGAACAATTCGGCGTCGACGATCCCGAGGTGCTCTCGGCCATCGCCAAACACACGCTAGGTGCCGAAGCGATGTCGCCGCTCGATTGCGTCGTGTACCTCGCGGATGCGCTCGAACCCGGCCGCGACTTTGCCAACCGCGAAAAGATTTGGGAATTGGCCCGCGTCGATTTGACGGCGGCAATGTCGGCCGCGATTGCCGACAACTTCGTATACCTCGCGTCGCTCGGGCGCGAGCCCGCGCCGCGGACGCTCGCCATGGCGCGCGTGTTTGATCCATCCATCTCACAGGGAGTCTCACCATCGCTGAACTGATCGACGTCGTACGCGACGCCGCGCTAGAAAAGAAGGGCGAGGATTTTATCGCCATCGACGTCGCCGGACGCACGATTCTTGCCGACGCCTTTGCCCTGGTCACCGGTCGTTCGAAAATTCAGACACGCGCCATCGCCGATGCGATCGTCGAGCGCTGTGAAACTGAGGGCCTGGCGGTCCGGCGCGTCGAGGGATATTCCGACGGCTCGTGGATTTTGCTCGACCTTGGCAACGTGATCGTGAACGTTTTTACGCCCGATCAACGGCAGTTCTACAACCTCGAGCGACTCTGGAGCGAAGTCGAGAAACGGCAAGCGCAGGGATCGTGAGCAACCGCGTGAGGGTCTCCCACGAGACCAAGGCTCGGCGGGCGCGGCGCGAGTGGTGGAAGCGCGCCTTCATCTGGGCCTTCATCGTGCTCTTCGCCTTCAGCGTCGCTGGGGGCGTGATCGCGATGAGCGTCTCCCGATGAAACCTGGGGACCGCAGACCGGATAGTAGGAACCGGAGGACCCAAGAATCGTCATGACTCGTTTTGGATCGTTCGCCGCCGTGTTGCTCGCCGTGTTGGCAAGCGCGCTGCCGGCCCTTGCCGCCGCGCCCATTGCGGACGGTGCGGGGATGTTCAGCACCGCGACCGTTTCGCAGCTCGATCAACAGATCAGCGACTTCACCGCGCAAACCGGCAAGCAAGTCGTCGTTGTTACCGTGCCGTCACTCAACGGCAAGCCGCTCGACGATGCCGCCGAAGCGGTCTTCCAGCAACAAAACGTCAACGGGGTGCTGATCTTCATTGCGAAGGACGATCGCAAGGATATCTTGCTGCCCGACAAGGCGACGGCGCAATTCTTTCCGGAACCGACGATCGTTTCGATTCGTCAATCCATGGAAGGTCAGTTCAAGGCCGAGGACTACGACGGCGGCATTACCACTGCGGTTAGCGGCATTTTGAATGTCTTTCGCGCGCACTTGAACACCGCGCCGAATAACGGCGCCGTCACGAACAATGCTCCGGCCGTCCCTCAAACAACGTACTATCCGGCTCGCCGGCATTCATCAGGAGTTCCCGTGTTTACCATTATCATTTTCGCAGTTCTCGGCTATCTGATTTTGCGCTCGATTCTCCGCGCAATGTCGGGACCGCGCTACTACGGCGGCGGTCCTGGCTATGGCCAGGGACCGGGACCCGGTGCACCGGGCGGCCCCGGCTACGGCGGCCCGGGCTACGGCGGTTACGGTGGCCCGGGATACTACGGCGGCGGTGGCGGATTCTGGAGCGGACTGCTCGGCGGTCTCGGCGGCGCATGGCTTGGAAACGAGATGTTCGGCAACCGCGGTACGACGATCGTCGAACAACCGGGCGGCGCGATGACGCCAACCGATCAAGGCGGCTCGTGGGGCGGCGGCAACGCCGGCGGTTGGGCCAACGATGCCGGTCAGGCCGACATGGGTTCGTCGAGCTCGGGTGATTGGAGCGGCGGCGGCTTCGGCGGCGGTGGCGGCGATTTTGGCGGCGGCGGCTTCGGCGGTGGTGATTCCGGCGGCGGCGGTGGTTGGTAGGACAATATAAAGACCAAACGTCGTAACATAAGGCGAATGCGCGCTTAAGCACATTCGCCTATTCTTTTTGGTAATGACTCGGTTATTGATGTGCGCGCCAACGCACTTTCGTGTCGCCTACGATATCAATCCGTGGATGACGCACAACGTCGGCAGTGTCGCAGAGAATGCGCAGCGCCAGTGGGAACGGTTGGTTGCGCTCGTGTTGGACGTCGGCGGCGCACGCATCGAACTGGTTGAACCGCAGCCGAGCTTGCCCGATATCGTTTTTACCGCCAATGCCGCGTTGATCAGCGACCGCCTTGCGATCGTCAGCTCCTTTCGCCATCCGGAACGCCGCCACGAGGAGCACGCCTATCGTGAGCGGCTGAGTTCCCTCGGATACGCGACGACGCAACTCGACGACGTCTTTTTTGAAGGGGCGGGCGATGCGTTGTTCGATCGGCGCTTGCCGCTGTTGTACTTCGGCTACGGCTGGCGCAGCGACCGTGGGGCCGCGACACAACTGCAGCGCCTGTGCGGCACGCGCGTGCTCCCTTTGCGACTGGTCGACCCGCGGTTCTACCACCTCGACACGGCGCTCTGTCCTTTGAGCAGCGGACATGTCATGGCGTACTTGCCGGCGTTTTCGGAGAGATCGCAAGCGCTGCTGCGCATGTCGCTGGGCGAGTACCTTATCGAAGTGGGCGAGTCCGATGCGCTGGCGTTCGCATGCAATGCCGTCGAAGCCGGCAACGCGATCGTGCTGCATCGCGCGACCGGCGCGTTGCGAGATCGATTGCAGCACGCCGGTTATCGCGTTTTCGAGACGGACCTTTCGGACTTTCATCGAGCTGGCGGATCGTCGAAGTGCCTCACCCTCAAACTCGACGACGGGCCAGTGCGCCGGTCTACGACGACGAGATCAGCGTAAGCGTTTGCATATCGACATAATAGACGCCCGGCGCGACGTGATCGTTTGGCAGGGCGCAGATTTTGCTGCCGCCGGGGCCTTGGATCTCGACGAGGTTGGGCGGTCCGCACGGGGTTTGCGTCAGGCCATACTCTTGCAGTAACTGCGCTCCGGGTGAGCCCGCCCCGACGATGTATGCGTTCGCCGCGAGTCCGAGCTTAAGCGGACCCCAGAAGCCGTCGCCATAGTACGACTGAGTTCCGATCCATGCGGCGCCGTAGTCCCAGTCCCACTGATTCGAATCGTCGTTTGAATTCGACGCCGACTGATTGTTGGCGTTTGCCTTGTTGTTCATCGGCTTAGGGGGCTGATAGCGCGGGGTCGGTAGGACGGGAACGCGCCGCGGCGGTGGTAGGGGCTGCGTCGCGGCTTGCTCCGACGGCGCATTTGTTACCGGTGAAGTAACAGAGCGCTCCACCGGAGTCGGCGCGACGCGATCGACGGGAGCCGGTCCCGAATCAGAACGCACGGCCGGGGCCGGTGCCGGATCAGAACGTTGCGCCGGGGCCGGCGCGGGCGCGGATCGAGTATCGCTGCTGCTGCTACCGCTGCTATTGCCGCTGCTGCTCTCGTGATCCGACGCGCTCGCTATGATTGGCGAGACCGCGCAGAGGGCGGCGGCAAGGATCGATGCGATGATCGTTGCGTGGTTTTTCATGCTTGCTTACCTCCACTACAAGCGTACGCTTGCAACTTGATAGCAGGTTGCCGGTTACATGATGAGCAGCTGAAAAGGCGCCCGCTCGATGCATGCAAAACGCGAGCGCATATGTGCGCTCGCGTTTGCCTCAATCGGTAGGGGCTGCGTACCCCTATGGCACTTGAAAATGGTTACGGGTGAGGATGCCCGTGCGAGCTGCGGTATTCCCGATCGAACTGGCTCGGATTGTGATTGAAGTCGTTTTGATGGGCCCGGAAATATTGCGGATCTTGACGTTGGTACCAGCCCTGTGCCGTCGTATTGTTGACATACACATGGCGATTGTTGTCGACGTAGTAGTACTGATGGCGGCTCGAATCGTAGATTAGTGTGCCTACGATTGCGCCGATAGCAATCGCGGCAGCGGTCGAGGAGGAATCGGCGAGCGCGACGACCGGCGTAGCAATCGAACCGCCGATTGCAACGCACAGCGCGAGCGCGGTGCCGCGGAGTGTCTGAGTAGAAAGCATCATGCTTTCGTCATACCCGGATGCCGGTGCGCCGACACCATCCATCTGGAAGGCGCCCGCTTGATTTTGCAAAACGACCCGGTATGCGACGTTCATTGTGCTTTGTGATTTCTGCGTTTTTCGTGCTTTCGGGTGGAGCGCTTGGCGCATCATCAACTTCCGCCGGGCCGGCCCACGTCGACGCGGGGTACCTTACCTCGCTCTCGTGGCGCCTGATTGGGCCGATGCGCGGTGGACGCGCGCTGGCGGTAACCGGCGTACCCGGCGAACCCGATCACTATTACTTCGGTGCAGTCGACGGCGGCGTGTGGGAGAGCACGAACGCCGGGCGCACCTGGAACCCGATCTTCGACAGCCAAGACATCGGCTCGATCGGCGCGATTGCTGTTGCACCGAGCGATCACCGCACGCTCTACGTCGGCAGTGGTGAAGCCGATATGCGCTCGGACATCGGCTACGGTGACGGCATGTACAAGTCGACCGATGCCGGCAAGACCTGGGCGCACATCGGCCTCGACGACACGCGACAGATCGGTGCGGTCGTTGTCGATCCGAATGACGCGAGCGTCGTGTATGTCGCGGCACTCGGACACGCGTACGGCCCGAATACCGAACGCGGGGTCTTCAAGACGATCGATGGCGGTAAGACGTGGAGCAAGGTGCTCTTCAAAGACGAGAACACCGGCGCCATCTCGCTCTCGATGGATCCGCAACATCCCGGGACGCTCTATGCGGCGCTCTGGCAGACGCGCCGGCCACCGTGGAACACCTATCCGCCATCCAACGGCCCAGGCAGCGGCGTCTACAAAACGACTGACGGCGGTGCACACTGGGCACAGCTCACGAACGGCCTCCCAGCGAAGTTCGGGCGCGTCGGACTCGCAGTTGCTCCGAGCAATCCGTCGCGCGTCTACGCGCAGGTCGATGCATCGACCGACATCGCGCAAGGTGGCGTGTATCGTTCTGATGACAGCGGCGCGACGTGGACGCATATGGACGGCGGCGCAGCGCAGCGACGCATCTGGGAGCGCGGCTGGTATTTCAGCGGTATCACCGTCGACACCAAGAATCCCGACGTCGTCTACGTGATGGACACCGCGACCTATCGCTCCGACGACGGCGGAAAAACGTTCAACGCGATCAAAGGCTCGCCGGGCGGCGATGACTATCACACGCTCTGGATCAACCCCGACGATCCGACACACATGGTGCTCGGCAGCGATCAAGGCGTGCAAGTCTCGGTCGACCACGCGCAAACTTGGAGTACCTGGTACAACCAGCCTACGGCGCAACTCTATCACATCATTACCGACAATCAGTTTCCGTATTGGGTGTACGGCGCACAACAAGACTCGGGCGCAATCGCGTCACCGAGTCAATCGATACAGCAGAGCATCAACTTCATGGACTGGCGACCGATGGATGTCGGCGGCGAAAGCGGCACCATAGCGGTTGATCCCGACCACACCGGCCGGCTCTTCGGAAGCAATCCGGAGACGTACGAAGATCTGCCAACCGGTTGGGAGCAGAACGTCAGCGCTACGACCGCCTACCCGGACAACACCTGGCGCAACACTTGGACGTTGCCGATTGCGCTCTCGCCCGTCGATCACGCGCTCTACACCTCGCACCAGCAGATCTTCCGTTCGCGTGACCAAGGCAAATCCTGGACGATCGTCAGTCCTGATCTCACCGGAACTGCGAGCGAGGACCACCCCGCGAATCTCGACCCGGTGACGCTGGCAGATAGCAGCGGCTTGCCGCGGCGCGGTGTCGTGTACGCACTCGCGCCCTCCCCGTTCGACGCAAAGACAATGTGGGCCGGAACCGACGATGGTCGGGTCTGGATCACGCGCAACGGCGGCAGCCATTGGAGCAACATCACGCCATCGCAGTTGACGCCGTGGAGTAAGGTGGGCATCATCGATGCGTCACGCCTCGATCGCAACACCGCGTACATCGCAGTCGATCGCCATCGCCTCGAAGATTACCGTCCCTACATCTACAGGACCAGCGATGGCGGGGCGCACTGGAGTGCGATCGCAAACGGCATTCCCGACGGGTCATTCGTCAATGTCGTCCGCGCAGACACGCAGGTTCGCGGTTTACTCTATGCGGGGACCGAACGCGGCATGTACGTCTCGTTCGACGATGGCGCGCACTGGCAATCGTTGCAACGCAATCTGCCCGTCTCGTCGGTACGCGATATCGACGTGCATGCGGGCGACCTGGTGATCGGCACGCATGGCCGCTCCGAATGGATCATGGACGACATCGGCCCATTACGCGAAATGGCGCGTGCGGTGAGCAGTGGTGGCAACTACCTCTTCACCCCGCGCACGACCTATCGGTTCCGGCGCGCCGGCGATGAAGGTACGCCGATTCAGCCCGAGGAGCCGCAAGCACCGAATCCGCCGGTCGGCGTGTACGTTGACTACTATCTGCACGGCGCGCCGTCGACCCCGGTCGTGATCGAGGTTGTCGGCCCGCGCGGTAACCAGCTACGGCGTTACTCGAGCGCAGATAAACCGAACATCATCGATCCATCGACGCAAGAGATTGCGCCGCGCTGGATTCCCCGGCCGGTCATCGTCAACGCCGATCCCGGCACGCATCGTTTCGTCTGGGATTTCACGACGCGACGCGACGATGGACCCCTCGCACCGCCTGGGCAATATACGGTGCGTCTCTCCGTCGGTGGCACGACCTACGAGCGTCAGGTGACGCTCGCGAAGGACCCGCGCATCAACGTCACCGATCAAGCGCTTCGCGATCAGTTCATTCTCTCGAACGCTATCGACGACAAGATCGCGCAAATCGCAGCGGCCCGCGCGCATGCGCAAGCCACGATCAAGTCAGGCAAACTGAGCGCGGCGCAGACGGCCCGCTTACAGCGCGAGGTACTCGGTATCCGTGAGGCGGCGAACCCCGATAATTCGGTCGGCGTACCCGCCGCCGATTTCACGACGCTCCGCTTCCTGGGTCAACAATTCGCGTTTCTGTACGACGCGGTGCAGAGCGCGGACGCCGCGCCGACGCACGACCAACGCGTCGCCTTCAACAAACTCTCGCACACCTTGGATGGAACGATAGCGAAACTGGCCGCTATAGCGGGTCCGAACTAAAAAAGCGGCCGGGCGCTTTGCCCGGCCGCTTTTTTTCTCCTTCCGCGCGAGTTACTGCGCGAGTGTTCGATCGTACCAGTTTGCTAAGTCCCGTTTGAACGAGACCAGCGCATCAGGGTTCAGATAGACCATGTGTCCGGAGGGATAGAAGCCGAACGTGAGGTTCTTCTGCAGCGCCGGAGCGATGCCCATATGCTCCAGCGTGTACTCCGTCGCGAAATAGGGTGTCGCGAAATCGAAGTACCCGTTGCCCGAGAAGACCTGCAAGTGCGGGTTCGTGGTCATCGCGCGTGCTAGATCCGGCGTCACGTTCGCCGGCGGATCGTCGCCGTCGTGATGCATATCCCATCGCGCGCCGAGCACCGGACCATACGACGTCGGCCGATACTGCATGTTGGTGTGATAGCCGAGCGTCTGCGTCATGTAGTTCAGCCCGAGCGCAACGAACGCGCCCGAGATCCCCACGTCGGACGGATCCCATCCAGGATAGTCCTGATTCGGTGCAAGGTCCCACGTCGTGTATCGCGCATCGTAGCGGCCGACGAGCGTGTCTTGATCGCGCAGTAAACCTTGCAAGAACCGGAAGTACGGAATCCGTAGGTTCGCATTGCGGATGTAGTCTTCGGGCAAGCCGATGTAGTCATGCAGCCGCGCCACGTCGGCGTTGAACTCGGCCGGACTGAGATCGGCCCCCGCCGCGAGATCGTGCAAGTACGTCGTGCCGGCAAAGGCTTCGACGGTGCGAAGGAAGCTCGCGAGCGATTGACCTTGTCCGGCCTTGTGGTGGTACCACGCGGCCGCGGCTTCGGTCGGGAGGTAGCCGACGTAGGCCCAGTCGCCGCCGCCGATCTGCTCGCCGCCTCCGAGTCCCCCCAAACCGAAGTTGAGGATCGAGGAGAGCAGAACGACGCCGTTCATTTGCACGCCGGCTTCTTGCAGCATATTCACAAGCACGCAATCGCGCGTCGTGCCGTAGCTCTCGCCGAAGAGGAACTTCGGCGAATTCCAGCGGCCGAATTGCGTGATGTAGCGCTGGATGAACTGCGTGAAGGCGCGTCCGTCCTGATCGACGCCCATGAAGTCCTTGGGATCGCCAACGCCGAGCACGCGGCTCCAGCCGGTGTTCGGCGCATCGACGAAGACCAAGTCGCTCTTGTCGATCAGGCTGTAGTTGTTCTCGACTAGGTGGAACGGTGGGCCGGGAATCGATTTATAATTCGCGGTCTCCACGCGCAGCGGCGCGAACGATCCCATGCGCAGCCAAATGGTCGAGCTGCCCGGACCGCCATTGTAGAAGAACGTCACCGGACGCGTGCGCGGATCGGCACCATCCTTGATGAACGCGGTATAGAACATCCGCCCCGTCAATTGATCCTTATCGTTGCGCAACGTGATCATCCCGGCGCGCGCCGTATATGGAATCGTTTGACCGTTGACGTGAGCGACGGCGTGCGACACTGAGTCGGCCGGCGCTGGCGGAACGTACGGCGCCGCCGACGCGGCTCCGAACAAGAGCACGGCCCCCAGGGCGGCCGCGAGTATGCGTATTTTCATGTTCGCGTCCTCCCTAATGTCCCAGCGCATTGTCATACCAACGCGCAAGATCGGCTTTGTACTGCGAGAGCGCCGGCTCGCTGAGATAGATCATGTGGCCTGCTTGATAGTAACCGTAGGTGATATTGCTCTGCAGCGTCGGATTCAGGTTGAGGTGACGCAGCGTGTAGTCGGTCGCAAAGGTCGGGGTCGCAAAATCGTAGTAGCCGTTGGCCGAGAAGACCTTCATGCTCGGATTTTGTGCCATTGTATCGGCGAGATCCGGCGCGGTGTTGGTCGGATAGCGATGGTTGTGCGACATGTCCCAACCATCGGGATTCGAAAAATCCGCTCCAAAGATGATGTCATAGATTTGCGTGCGATACGGAATCGGCGGATTGTACTGTAGATCTCTGCGCAGATACAGATTGATCGCGGTCGTGTAGGGGCCGTCGATCGACGAATCGGTTGGATCCCAGGGCGGCCCTTCCAGGGACGCGCGATCGAGATTCCAGGTTTGATAACGCGAGTCGAGGCGCCCGACCGTATCGCCCTGGTTGCGCAGCAATTCGTTCTCGAACTTATCATATGGAATGCGAATGTTCGAGAGTCGAACGTACTGCGGCGATACGCCGGTGAAGTAGCTGAGCTTGCGGATCACGTCGTCGCGCTCGCTCTCGCCGAGCTTGTCGCCTTTGTAGAGCGCGTCGAGATACTCGCCCATCGCGAATTGCTTGACAGTGGCAAGGAACGATGGCAAGTCGGCCGGCCGGTTCGGGATCTTGTTGTGATACCACGCGGTCGCCGCTTCGGTCGGCAGATAGAAGACGTACGCCCAGTCGCCGCCGCCGATCGGATCGCCATTGCCATAGTCGAGTCCGAAGTTGAGAATCGACGATTGCAGGATCACGCCGTTGAGCGTGACGCCGTGGTCGAACAGATACGCAGAAAGCGCGGCCGATCGCGGCGTGCCGTAGCTTTCACCGAAGATGAATTTCGGCGAGTTCCAGCGGTCGAACTTCGAGAGATAATTGGTGATGAACTGACCGAACGCCGCGACGTCTTGATCGACACCGAAGAACGATTTCTCCAAGCCCGGCGTGATACGCCCGAAACCGGAGTCCGGCATGTCGATGAAGACCAAATCGCTCTTGTCGAGCAGACTGTACTGATTGTCGACGATGCGATATGGCGCCGGGCCGCTCGGCGTACCGTCGGCGGCGATGACGCGAACGGGACCGAACGAGCCCATCCGCAGCCACATCGTCGAGCTGCCCGGACCGCCGTTATAGATGAAGGTCACGGGGCGCGTCGAGGGTGCTACGCCGTCCGCCGTATCGGCGGTGTAAAAGACTTGTGCGGTGACCTTCCCTTCTTGATCGTGAAGGGTAATGAGGCCGGCACGCGCGGTATACGCGATCGTCTTACCGTCGATTGCGAGCGAATGCGAGGTCACTGAATCAGGAAACG
Source organism: Candidatus Aquilonibacter sp. (assembly GCA_050015295.1). Lineage (GTDB taxonomy): Bacteria > Vulcanimicrobiota > Vulcanimicrobiia > Vulcanimicrobiales > Vulcanimicrobiaceae > Aquilonibacter. Next base: position 115,852 of record JBEKBR010000002.1, read on the forward strand.
CGCCCGGCTCGGTGGGCATGCTCGGCGCCGCGGGGGGCGGCGCTTTTGCGTTAGGTGCGTCCGCTGCGCGCGCCGTAGCGCTGGTGCCAGCGAGCACCGCGAGCATCAATAAAGAAAGCACACGGTTCATAGGCAGTATGATCTACGCGCGCCCGCGTCTTCCTTTAGGCCACGATCATGGCATCGCAGCCGATCGGCGCCCCTTCCGGCGTCGAGATCGTTTCTTCCGCGGAGAGATCGTCCGGTACGTTGAGCGTGCTGTGATGGCCGCGAGGGCAGACGAATTCGACAGTCATCGCCTCGGGCGGGTCATCGATCGAGAAGCTTACCGGATTGCGGTCGCGATCGACGACGAATGAGCGCGCACCGGGCGCCCCGAGCAGCGAATTGCACTCGGGACAGCGGCGCTCACGCAGATGAACGAGCGCTAGAAACGGCATGCGCGGTCGGACTTTGATACAGTCGCTTCTTTAGCCGCACCACAGCGCGTTCGATCGAATCCAAGTAGGGCAACATCGCGCCCTTGATCTTGTCCAAACGCTCTTCGCCCGCCGTGGTGATCGCGTAGATCCGGCGTGAACGCTTCGTGGGGTGATCCCATGTGGCGGTCACAAATCCGCGCTCTTCGAGCCGGCGCAGCAGCGGATAGATCTTGTTCGTGTTCACGGCGATCAGATCGCCGCAGACCGACTCGATGCGCTGCATCAACCCGTACCCGTGGTCGGGATGCTCGCGAATGAGGTGCAACAAGAGCACGGGAAAGATCGTTTTGCTCTTGATCGGCCCGCGGATGACCTCGTCGACGCGGCGCGACGACGGGCTCGCAACGGCCAAAAGATCACGCATGCGTGTGTTCGTGAAGATCGACGGCGTACGCGCGATTGATCGCATCGGCATAGCGCTGCTCGACCACGCGCCGTTTGATCTTCATCGACGGCGAAAGCTCGCCGCTTTCAATGCTGAACTCACGCGGCACCACGATCACGCGGCGAATCTGTTCGAAGGTCGCCAGGTCAGCGGTTTGCTTGCGTGCCTCGGCCGTCACGAAGTCGCGGACGGCATCGCGCCCGGCGAGCTCCTCGATCGGTGCGTTCGGCAGATTCAATTCGACACGCAGTAGATCCCAGTTCGGCGAAATGAGCGCGGCCGGGTGTGCGCGCCCATCCCCGATGACCATCGCTTGCGCGATGAACACCGAACGCTTGAGCGCCGCCTCGACGCGTGCCGGCGAAACGTACTTGCCGGTCGCGGTCTTGAAAATTTCTTTCTTACGGTCGGTGATGTGAAGGAAGCCACGCGAATCGAGCTCGCCGATATCACCGGTGTGCAGCCAGCCGTCGGCGAGCGTTGCAGCCGTCGCCTCAGGATCGCGATAATAGCCTTGCATGATGTTGCGACCGCGCGCGAGGACCTCGCCGTCGGGAGCAATCTTGACCTCGACGCCGGGGATCGGCCTGCCGACGGCACCGTATTCATTCGCTTCGAGCTTGCTGCTCGTAATTACCGGTGAGCTCTCGGTCAAGCCGTAGCCCTGCATGATCGGCACGCCGATCGCAAGGAACGTCATCGCCACGTCGTTGTGCAACTTCGCGCTCCCACTGGTCAAATACCGAATGTTTTCGAGGCCGAGGACCTTGCGCAACTTCTCGAGCACGACTCGCTTAGCGATCGCATACTGCAGCGCGAGCATCGGACCCGCGCCTGACCCGAGCGTTTGCGCTTCCATATACTCGCGGCCCACGCGGAGCGCCCACGGCACGAGCCGCGCCTGCAGACCGCCTGTCTTCATCGCTTGACCTTGCACGCCGGAGAGAATGCGGTCGAAGATGCGCGGCACGCTGGTCATGTAGTTGGGCTGCACGTCGCGCAGATCGGCGAGCAGGTTGTTAGGATCGTGACAGATGTTGTAGCGCACCTTGGAGAGCAGATAGATGTAGATCATCGTATGCTCGTAGATGTGCGAGAACGGCAATACCGAGAGCACGTTCTCGCCCTCCGCATCGCGCAGACCGTACGAAAGCGCCGACTGCGCGTCGAAGCTAAGGTTGTCGTGCGAGAGCATCACGCCCTTGGGGACGCCGGTCGTACCCGAGGTGTAGATCAGCACGGCAAGATCCTCGGGCTTGAGCACCGCCTCGTATTCACCCGGCAGCTCCGGATGCGCGGCGCGAATCGCTGCGCCTTTGGCTTGGAACGCGCTAAACGAACCCTCGCCCGTTGCTTCAAAGACCACGGCCGGGGGCAGCGGGAAGTTCCCACTGCGCAAACGATCGAGCGTCGCCTCCGAATCGACGAAGAGCAACTTCGCTTCGGAATGTTCGAAGATATAAGCGGTATGGTCGAGCGCCTGCGTCGGGAAAAGCGGCACCACCACGCACGCCGCGAAAAACGTTGCAAAATCGGCGATAATCCAATCCACGCTGTCGTGCGCGATCAACGCAACGCGTTCTCCCTGCTGCACGCCGCTCGCGCGAATCGCGCATGCGACGTTGAGCGCTCGCTCTAAAACGGTTTGCGACGAAATCGGTGTCCACGCGCCGTTCACGCGCTCGACGAGCGCTTCAGGCCGAGGATCGGTGAGCGCGCGGCGGATGATGTGCGGCAGCGTCTCTTTGGGCGGCAGCATAACTTGCGGTGCTAGCGTGGTGGACATGCGGCTCGTTTTCGCCAGGACGCTAAATTGATACTTCTATCAAACTCTCAGAGCCGCAGGTAGGGCTCCGCGCGCGTCAGCCGGCTGTCGGTCATGCCGGCAACGTCGAGCAGCTGATCAAACGTCGTGAATGCACCTTCCTCTTCGCGCACCTGCACGATACGCGCCGCGAGCGTTGCGCCGAAGCCGGGCACCGATGCAAGCATATCGGCCGACGCGGTGTTGACGTCAACGATTGCGCCACTCTTGCTCGAACGCGATCCCCGCCCACCCGTGCGCTTGGTATTTCGTGTCAGTCGTGTCGGTTGACCAAGCGTCGGCACCGCGATCTCGTCGCCGTCGCTCGCACGAGCCGCGAGGTTGATGCCCGCCGGATCAGCATCGGGCCGCAGGCCGCCCGCCGCGCGAACCGCATCGTCAATGCGCGCGCCCTGCGCAATTCGATACAGACCGGGATGATGGACCGCGCCCACGACGTACACTAGCGCGGGCCCCGGGCCCAGCAGATGTAACGCGCGTCGCGCATTCGAGGGCGGACCTGCGTGCGCGGCGGGCTCGCTCACCATCGCCGTCAGCGCCGGCGGCGACGCGGGATGCCAGATGGCAAGTGCCGCCACGGCGACGATTGCGAGTCCGACGAGCCAACGTTGCATTGCAGTGCTCTTTCACGCCGAAAGCTCTGGCTCGAAAGGGGGGCGGCGCGAGGTCGTCCCAATTACCAACCTTCCTATGGCCGACTCCTACGATTTCCGCAGCATCGAACGCGCCTGGCAAGAACGCTGGGAGCGCGAGGGCATCTATCGCGCCGCCGACCCATCGACCGGCGCAGGGCAGGTTCGAAAGAAATACTACACGATGGAGATGCTGCCGTATCCGTCGGGTGATCTGCACGTCGGCCACGCCAAAAATTACACGCTCGGCGACGCGATCGCGCGCACGATGCGCATGCTCGGCTACAACGTGCTCCACCCGATGGGTTGGGACGCATTCGGACTGCCGGCCGAAAATGCGGCAATCCAACGCGGCATCGAGCCCGCGGCGTGGACACGCTCGAACATCGAGAACATGCGGCGTCAGCTACGCTTGATGGGGACGAGCTATGACTGGACGCGTGAGATCGCCACGTGTTTACCGGAGTACTACCGCTGGAATCAATGGTTGTTCTTGCGGCTGTATGAAAACGGCTTGGCCTACAAGCGCGAAGCGCCGGTCAACTGGTGTCCGCACGACCAAACGGTGCTCGCCAACGAGCAGGTAATCGACGGGCGCTGCTGGCGCTGCGGGCACTTGGTCGAACGGCGCAATCTCTCGCAGTGGTTCTTGAAGATTACGGCATATGCCGATCGTTTGCTACAGGCGCTCGATGAGTTGGACGGCTGGCCGGAACGCACGAAAACCGGGCAACGCAACTGGATCGGACGCAGCGAGGGCGTGCAGTTCGGCTTTGCCGTCGATGGGCTCGATGCCGCGATCGAGGTCTTTACCACGCGCGTCGACACCGTCTACGGCGTGACGTTTTTGGCCGTAGCGCCGGAGCATCCGCTCGTTGCCCACATCAAGAAGATCGTTTCGAATAAGCACGTGCAAGCGATCGACCATTTCGCGGAGAGCCTGCGTTCTAAGTCGGAACTCGAGCGAACGAGCTTGATGGAAAAGGACGGGCTCTTCACCGGCGCCTACGCGATCAACCCACTCTCGCACGAGCACGTGCCGATCTGGGTGACCAACTACGTGCTCGCTGAGTACGGCACCGGCGCAGTGATGGGCGTGCCGGCGCACGACGAGCGCGATTTCGACTTCGCCAAAAAGCACAGCCTGCCGATCGTGCAAGTGATCGTGCGCCCCGGCGAGGAGGTTGTCGCGCCGCTCGAAGCCGCCTACGTCGATGACGGACGCCTGGTTGCGAGCGACGACTACAGCGGGATGTCGAGCGAACGCGCGCGCATTGCGCTGGCCGAGCGCCTCGCTGCGATGGGTATCGGGCGTAAGACGGTCAACTATCGCTTTCGCGACTGGCTGGTGTCGCGGCAGCGCTACTGGGGCACGCCGATTCCGATCGTGTATTGCGAGCGCTGTGGCGAGGTTGCCGTGCCCGACGATCAGCTGCCGGTATTGCTACCCCCTGACGTGCCGATCACCGGCGAAGGCTCGCCGCTCGCGCGCGATCCGGCCTTTATCAATACAACCTGCCCAACGTGCGGCGGTCCGGCGCGGCGCGAGAGCGACACGATGGACACGTTCTTCGAATCGTCGTGGTACTTCTTGCGCTATATCGATCCGCGCAACAAGCACGCACCGTGGTCAACTGAATCGGCCAACGGCTGGATGAACGTCGATCAGTACATCGGCGGCGCCGAGCACACGGTGCTGCACTTGCTCTACGCACGCTTTTTCTATAAATTCTTCCACGATCAAGGCTGGGTGAGCGGTCACGATGAGCCCTTCGAGCGCCTCTTTCACCAAGGCATGTTGCTTGCCAACGGCGAGAAGATGTCGAAGTCGCGTGGGAACGTCGTCGGGATCGACGAGACCGCCGATACCAACGGCGTCGACGCGATGCGTTTGTTCTTGCTCTTCATGACGCCGCCCGAAGATACCGGTAATTGGACGGATGAGGGCATCAGCGGACGCGTACGCTTCCTCAATCGCGTATGGCGCGCGGCCGAGCCGTATCTTGAGCAAGCTCGCGCGGTTTCACCTCGCGAACTGCCAGCGATCAACGACGCCGGCGAACGCGCGCTCGTGCGTGCGGTTCACGTCGCGGCAAAATCGGTGATCGATGAAGCTTCGACGCGGCGCTTCCACTTCAATACCACGATCGCCAAGCTCGACGAGCTGATGAACGCGATGACCGAGTTTACTGACAAAGGCGCACCGGCGTACCTGTACGCCGTACACGCGCTACCGCTCTTACTCGCGCCGTATGCGCCGCACATCGCCGACGAACTCTGGTCGCGTTTGGGCTACGCGACCTCGGTCCATCTGGAGCGTGTGATAGAACCCGAAGACGAAGCACTCGCCATTGACGCGATCACATTGGTCGTCCAAATCAACGGCAAGATTCGCGCGCGGATTCCGGCAGTGCCGGGCATCGGTGAGACCGCCGCCATCGAACTCGCGCTCGCCGATCCCCACGTCCAGGCACAGATCGACGGTAAATCGATTCGCAAGCGCGTTTACGTTCCCGATAAACTGGTTAACCTAGTCGTTGGATGAGTAACGCACGGGCAATCCAGACTCGTGTCTGCGTCGTTGGCGGCGGCCCTGCGGGTGTTGTGCTCGGCTATCTGCTCGCACGCGCCGGCTACCCCGTCACCGTACTCGAGAAGCACGGCGACTTTTTGCGCGATTTTCGCGGCGACACCGTCCATCCGTCGACGATGACCGTGCTCGATGAATTGGGTCTACTCGACGATTTCTTGAAGCGTCCGCACTCGGAGATCGTGCAGCTCGACGCGCATATCGGTTCGGATACGATTACGGTGGCCGATTTCAGTCACGTTCCGGCAAAAACGAAGTTCCTCGCGATCATGCCGCAGTGGGACTTCTTGAATTTTCTCGCGGAAAAAGGCCGCGCGTGCGCGGGATTCTCGCTGCTGATGAATACCGGCGCGACCGGCATCATCCGCGAGAACGGCCGGGTCACCGGCGTTCGCGCAACCGGTCAAGGCGGCGAACTCGAAATTCGCGCCGACGTCGTCGTTGCATGCGACGGGAGGACGTCGACGCTACGTTCAGCAGCGGGGATCACGCCGCGCGATCTCGGTGCCCCGATGGACGTCTTATGGATGCAGCTTACTCGGCGCGCGACCGATATCAACGCGGCGCTCGGATTTGTTGGTGCCGGGTCCTTCCTAATATTGATCAACCGCGACTCGTACTGGCAGTGCGGGTTCGTCATCGCGAAGGGGAGCACCGACGCCGTTCGCGCGCGCGGATTGGATGCATTTCGAGCGGAGCTAGCTGCGACGGCGCCGGTTATCGCCGATCGCGTGAACGAAATCACGAGCTGGGATGACGTGAAGACGCTCAGCGTCGCCGTCGATCGCCTCGACCGCTGGTCCTTGCCGGGTCTGCTTTTTATCGGTGATGCAGCGCACGCGATGTCGCCGGTCGGCGGTGTCGGCATCAATCTCGCGATCCAAGACGCCGTTGCAACCGCGAATATTCTGGCGGAAGCGTTGCAAAAGCCAGGCCCAGTCGAGGACAACGTGCTTGCTGCCGTGCAGCGGCGACGAACCTTCCCCACGGTGATGACGCAGGGACTCCAAGTTTTGATTCAGCGCTCGGTCATTACCTCGGTGCTCGGCTCTTCAGCGCCCCCAAAACGCGCGCCACTGGTCTTGCGCATCCTGTCCTCGATCCCGGGCGCTCACCGGATTCCGGCGTATATCGTCGGCATCGGCTTTCGCCCGGAGCACGCGTCTACGCTGGTACGAGGTTCCTAAAGTAATCGTAGGTCTCGCGCATGCCGTCCGCGATTTTTGTCTGCGCTTTCCAGCCAAGCTCTTTTTTCGCGAGCGCCGCGTCAAACTGCGCATCGCGCGCATCGCCGGGGCGCCGCGGTGCCTTGGTGATCGGCGCTTCGAATCCACTAATCTCGACGAGCGTACGGTAGATGTCGTTCACGCTTGTACGCGTGTTCGTGCCGATCGCATAGCAGCCGCCCGATCCTCGGTCTAGCGCAAGCACGTTCAACTGCGCGATGTCCTTGACATAGATGTAGTCCCGCGTCTGTTCGCCGTCCGAGTCGATCCGTACGCCCTCGTGCTTCAGGAATTTTCCGATGAAGATCGCGATCACGCCGGCTTCACCATTGGGATCTTGCCGCGGCCCGTAGACGTTGCCGTAGCGCAGCGCGGTGAAGTCGAGCCCCTTTTCGTTCTTGTAGAAACGCAAGTAGTGTTCGGCAACCATCTTGGTGATGCCGTAAGGTGATTCGGGACGTTGCGACGTCCTCTCGTCCATCGGCAGCCGGTCGGGCGTACCGTAGGTCGCACCGCTGGAGGCAAAGATGACTTTCTTGACGCCATTTTTCACGCTGGCTTCGAGAACGTTGAGCATCCCGATCACGTTGACGTCGGCATCATATTTCGGATCGCGCGACGAGATTGCGACCGAATGTTGCGCCGCATGATGGCTCACGACTTGTGGCTTGAACTCATGAAAGATCCGTGCGACGCCTTGGTCGCGGATGTCCATGTGGATGAAATTGGCGCGTTCGGGCACGTTGATGCGCCGCCCGCCGCCATGTTCCCAAAGCGAATCAAGCACGAGCACTTCGTGCCCCGCATTCAAATACGCATCGACGATGTGTGATCCGATGAAACCGGCCCCGCCGGTCACGATGATACGCACGGCAAACTTCCTTACGACTTGTCATGGCCGCGCGCCGACGCAGAGGCCGCGGATGATCTTAGGTTACACCTCGGCTGCGATGCTTCGCGCGGGCGTGCTATGCGCCCTCGTTGGCGTTGCATTTCTCTTTTCGTGGTGGCGCGAACACGCGACCGCGCCGGTACTCGAGTCGCGCATGACGCGCTGGTCCGGTACCGTTCTCGATGCGCGCGCCGGCGACGCAGACTTGACAAGCTATGCCTTTGCTATCGACGGCGGCCCGCTCGCGCTGCTTTCGCTCAACGAACGTCTGCACGCCGGTGCACGCGCGATCGTGCGCGGACGGCTCGAGCCGCTCGACGATGCGCGCAATCCCGGCGAGACAAGCGAGCGCGCGATTGAAAGCGAGCGCGGAATTCGCGCGCGCATCGAAAGCGCAACGTTGATCGCGAAGACCGGCAGCGACGGTTCGTTTCGCGCCTGGATCGCAGGGCTGCGCGAACGCGCACATGCAACGCTACAGCTCCATCTGGCTGAACCGGCAGCGTCGATCATGGCGGGTGAACTCTGGGGCGAGCGCGGAGCGCTTCCGCCGGATTTGCGAACAGATTTTCAAGAGACGGGTACGGTGCACGTGCTGGTGACGGCCGGGCTACACGTCGGGCTGGTCGCGCTCGTTATAGCGTGGTGCGCAACGCAACTGCGGGCGCCGCGCGCCGCCGCATGCGGTGCGGGCATCGTTGCCGTTTGGGTGTTTGCCGCGTTCAGCGGGCTCGCCTTGCCGGCACTGCGCGCCGCGACGATGGCGACGTGCGCGCTGACCGCGCGGGCGTGCGGCCGCGCCGCGTTCTCGTGGAACACCTTGCTCGTCGCGGCCGCGGTTGTGCTCGCTGCGATTCCCGGCAGCCTCGGTGCGCCGTCCTTTTGGCTCTCGTTTTGCTGCGTTGGGGCGATCTTCGCGACCGGCGGCGCAATCGACGAGGCCCTGGCGGCATGCGGCTGGATCCCGCATCGGTTGCGCGAGGCGTTCGTGCTCACGATCGCCACGCAACTCGGCACATGGCCCATCACGGCGGCGATGTTCTTGCAGTGGTCGAGCTACGCGCTACCCGCAAATCTCGCGATCGTTCCGTGCGTGCCGATCACGATGTTGCTCGGCGCGGCACAACTCGCCCTCACCTGGTGCGCACCACTGGCACAAGCTTGCGCCAATCTCAATAGTTGGGTCATCGCGTGGTCGATCGGGGTCGTACGCTCGCTCGGGACGTTGCCCGGCGCAACAGTCGTCGTGACACCGGCGCCATTATGGTGCGTCGCAACCTACGAATGCGCCTTGCTTGCGTGCATGCCGCTAGTGCGCCGCGGTGGCGCGACCTTCGGCGCGACGTTGTTGATCGCGGCGACGTCGCTCGTGCTGCGGCCGCCGCAGTCCCTGGCGCCGGTATTGCTCATCACCGTGCTCGATGTGGGGCAAGCGGATGCGATCGTGATCGAAACGCCCGCACACCATGCAATCCTCGTCGACGCGGGCGGTCGGCTCGAGCGCGGGCCGCAAGGCGACGAGTCGGTCGCGGAACGAGTCGGCGAGCGCATCGTCGTCCCGTTTCTCATTCGCGAAGGCATCCATCGCCTCGACGCGATCGTGATTTCGCATCCACATGGCGATCACGTCGCGGGTTGTGCCCCAGTTTTGCGCAAGTTGCGCGTTGACGAGATCGCCGACAGCGGACAAACGTATGGCGGACACGCCTATCACGATTGTCTCGATACCGCCGCCACGGA
>JBEKBR010000003.1:0-122020 GCA_050015295.1 Candidatus Aquilonibacter sp.
CGGGGTTCAAGGTGGCGTGAGGATTACGCTATGACAACACAGACTGAGACAGCCATTTTGGCCGGCGGATGCTTCTGGGGAATGCAGGAGCTGCTGCGCACGTACCCGGGCGTCATCTCGACGCGCGTCGGCTACACCGGCGGCGAAGTGCCGAACGCAACCTATCGCAATCACGGCAACCACGCCGAAGCGCTCGAGGTCGTGTTCGATCCGTCGCAGATTAGCTACCGGCAAATACTCGAGTTCTTCTTTCAGATCCACGATCCGTCGACGCTCAATCGCCAGGGCAACGACCGTGGCGCGAGTTATCGCTCTGCGATCTACTACACGACCGACGAACAACGCCGCGTCGCGGAGGCGACGATCGCCGATGTCGATGCGTCAGGCTTATGGCCGGGCAAAGTCGTGACCGAAGTTGCGCCGGCCGGACCGTTTTGGGAAGCCGAGCCCGAGCATCAGGATTATCTCCAGAAATATCCGGATGGCTACACCTGTCACTTCATCCGTAAGGACTGGAAGCTGCCGCAGACGGCGCGCGCAAACTAGCGGTTGATCATTGCGGCCTGTCGCTCGTTGTAGCGCGGGCCCGAGATCTTATCCGGCGTCAACGACGCATCAAGCGTGGCCATATCCTCGGCGCTCAAGTGCACCTTCGATGCGCCGAGGTTTTCTTCTAGATACGGTACGCGTTTGGTGCCCGGAATCGGTACGATATCCGGGCCCTTGTGCAAGAGCCACGAGATCGCGATCTGCGCCGGCGTCGCGTTATGGCGTGAGGCAATCTCACGTACGATCGATGCCGCGCGCATGTTCGCATCGAAATTTTCGCCTTGGAAGCGCGGATCACCGCGGCGCATATCGCCTTCGGCAAGGTCCTCAGCGCGTTTCACGGCGCCCGTCAAAAAGCCGCGACCGAGCGGCGCAAACGGCACGATGCCGATGCCGAGCTCACGCAGCAGCGGAATGATCACCGGCTCCAAATTACGCTCCCACAACGAATACTCGCTCTGCAGCGCGGAGATCGGATGCGTGGCGTGCGCGCGACGAATCGTGTCTTCGCCGACTTCGGAGAGGCCGAGATAGCGCACTTTGCCTTCGTGCACGAGTTCGGCCATCGCGCCGACCGTTTCTTCGATCGGGACATTGGGATCCAAGCGATGCTGATAGAGTAAATCGATGCGATCGGTGTTGAGCCGCTGCAGCGATCCTTCGACCGCTTCGCGCACGTGTTCGGGGCGGCTGTCGGTGCCGTTCACCACGCCGTCGGCGCCAAACGTAAAGCCGAACTTCGTCGCGATCACGGCCTGATCGCGCTTGCGGTCGAGCGCGCTTGCAAGCAGCTCTTCATTGGTATACGGGCCGTAGGCTTCGGCGGTATCGAAAAATGTGCAGCCCAGTTCGAGCGCGCGGTGGATCGTCTTGATCGACTCGGCGTCGTCGCGTTCGCCCGGGCCATAGGCAAAACTCATGCCCATGCAGCCGAGGCCAATGTCGGAAACCGCCAGGCCCTCGGTGCCAAGATTACGTGTTGCTAACATGGATCGCATAACCCGCCGAGACCGGGGGCGGTTCCCCCGGCCTAGCTGATTTTACGGGCGCGGATGGTGCGAGGTGCGGTAGTCGTTATTGAACTTCTGCGGATTGTTGTTGAAGTCGCTTTGATGCGACCGGAAGTACGTCGGGTCTTGGCGCTGATAATACGATTGCGCCGTGGAGTTGCTGACGTACTCGCGATTTCCGCCGTTGCTGTAATAATACTGGTGGCGGCTAGAATCGAAGATGAGGGTGCCGACGATCGCACCGACGAGGATGGCGGTACTGGTCGAACCGTTCGCCATCGCAACCGTGGGGGCCATCGAGCCGCCGAATATGGCAATACAGGCGGCGAGAGAACCCGCGCGGCTGAGGCTAATAAATTTGGACATTGAATCACTTTTCCGGATCTGCCGTTCGTGCGGGCTTGTGTGGCCGCATTCAGAGCGTGATCGTGGACCTACAGCGTATCGGCTGAGCGTGAACGTCGCCATGGTTTAATGCGCGATATCACGCCCCGACGACGATCTGGTAGGTAAAATTGGCCGCATCCAAGCTATCGCTCCGTACGCCGCCAACCTCAGCTTGCGGATACATGAGGAACGGCACCGAGCCCTCGCTCGAGCCGGGAAGTGCAACATCGTGCGCATCGTTGTAGGCCATGTAGTTGCCCTCCCACGCACCAAACAGCGTGCTGCGTGCGTCCACCACTTTCGGATCGTTCGGCGCAAGATTCCCCGGCGGTTCTTCCAGCATCACTTTGCGCACGTCGGCGGCGTCGGCTGGTATCCAACCGTACTCGCTCACAAAAATTTCAGCGCGGCAATGCTGCGCTTTGGTAATCGTCGAGGCATTCGCGCCGAGACTCTTATAGCCAAACGCCGATGGTGCGACACGAATGCCGTACAGATCGCGCGCCGGTAATCCGGACGCGCGCGCAAGCCCGACGACAAGCCCATTGAGATCGGCGCATTTTCCACCGAAATCGCCCGTTTCTAACAGAAATGAAATGTTGCCGAGGCCGCAACCGCGCGTCTTCGGATTGCGATACGTGTTGACCACTACCCAGGTGTAGATGCGTTGCGCCTTTTCGAGCTCGCTCGTGGCGCCGGCCGTAATTTTGTCGGCAGTCGCTTTCACGATGCCATCGGTTGGAATGAACGAGGTCGGCGCGGTGTAGCGCTTCCATTCATCGGCGCTCAGCGACAACGGTCGCGGATTGGAAAAATCAACGTTGCGATCGCGCGTCGTAACCGTCGAACTCACCACCACCGTGCGCGCTTTGGTGCTCGCCGGCAACTGCGCGTAGAGCATTTGCGCACCGTAGCGCGGATCCGTCGCAACGTACGCCGACGAGGCGTCCCCCGACCACGTCGTCTTGCCGGGGCGCATCCAACTGCTTTCACCGAATGACGGTATCGGAACCCAAACCTTTGCTGCATCGCCGGGCGCGAGGCGCACGGTCGTCGTGACGTCGTACGTCCGCCAGGCTGTGTCTTTCGGATCGAACGGTTCGCTCCGCGCATTTGCAGCTTTTTGCAAGCCGATAATGCCAAACGAAAAGGCGACCGTGGTCCGGATAAATGCGTGCCGTCTCATTGTCACATCATACCTCGCGCGTCCGCTCTGTTCACGTAACCGCAACTTTACGCCCGCGTTCTTGCCGCCTTAAGGGAACCCGCTTCCCCGGGCGAATCTTGCGTTGTTGGAGGGCGTGTTGGAGACGTCGGAGCGCAAGGCCTATCAGGACTGGCTCCAAGAGGCGGGAGCAACGAGCATCTGGTTTTATGCCGGATTCATCATCGTACTTTTGCCGGCGTTCCACTTTGTCCTGAGTGCCGTCCCCGATCATCCCCCGGATTCGCTGCTGATACGAATCGTTGCCGCCGCCATTTCCGCCGCGGTCGCGCTGACCGTCTGGCTCTACCCTCCGGCGCGGCGCTTCGCCGTTTGGATGCAGATACTGAACGTACTCCCGACGATGCTCGTCATCGATGTGCTCGTCGTCGACAGCGGCAACCATTATCTCTATATCGCTTCGGCGTTACTCATGGTCGTAGGTGCGCAGCAAGCCTTCTATGTCGCCTGGCCGCTCGCGCTCGTCATGATCGTCGCGCTCGCGTTCCAAGCGCTCTATTCTGCGTACGCTGGGATCTTCTACACGCCGGCGAACATCGCCACGCTCGCAATCTTCGCCGCCGGGTACATCCTCGCGTTCATTCCCGCGGCGCTACGCATGCAGATCGAGCGACGCGAGATTCTCGGTCGCCTGCAGGCGCGAAAACTCGCACGATGCGATGCGCTCACGGGACTGCCGAATCGCGTCTCGCTCAGCCTTAATCTCAGCGAAACGTTACAGGGCGCAGCGAGCGAATCGGGCTGCGCCGTGCTGTTTCTCGACCTCGACGGGTTCAAAGACGTCAATGACAGCCTGGGCCACAGCGTCGGCGACGTCCTTTTGCGGTCGGTGGCGCGACGCTTGGAGTCCGAGCTCGACGACGAGACGATTCTCGCCCGTTGGGGCGGTGACGAATTCGTCATCGTGCTGCCGGCGGCGGGCGATCCAGGCGCGGTCTCGGCCTTTGCCGCCAAAATCTCGAGCCTTTTCACGCAACCATTTTTCGTTGACGGCTACGAACTCCCGATCGCGGCGAGCATCGGCATCTCGCTCTCGCCCGCCGACGGCACCGACGCCGACGTACTCATTCGCAACGCCGATACCGCGATGTACCGCGCGAAGGAGAGTTATGCGCCGCGCATTGCGTTCTGGGCACCGGAAATGCACGATGCTGCTGACGTGCGGTATAGAGCAGCGAGCACGCTGCGCGAAGCGGTGCTCGCGGAACGCTTCGTTCTCCACTATCAACCGATCGTCGATACGGTAAGCGCGCGACTCGTCGGCGCCGAGGCGCTCCTGCGCTGGCCCGACCCCTCCGGCATGCGATACCCCGCGACGTTCATTAGCGTTGCCGAGGAGTCGGGGCTGATTCTTCCGCTGGGAGCGTGGGTGCTGCGGAGCGCCTGCGCGCAGCTCGCGCAGTGGAGTCGCCGCGGCTTGCACCGGTACCTTTCCGTGAACGTTTCGGCGCGGCAATTCATGCACCCGGACTTCTGCACGACGCTCGCCGACGCGCTCGAGAGCAGCGGCGCCGATCCAAAGCTGCTCGATATCGAGATCACCGAGTCAACGCTGCTCACCAACGTCCACGCGGTGCAGCGTATCCTCGAAGACGTGAAAGCGATGGGCCCGACGGTGACCATCGACGATTTCGGAACCGGCTACAGCGCCCTCGTGTATCTCAAGCAATTCTCGCTGCATGCGCTGAAGCTCGACCGCACGTTTGTTTCGGACATCGAGCAGCGTTCGGAACGAGCGATCGCGCGTTCCATCGTGCGGATCGCGCATACGCTCGGAATGAAAGTTACCGCCGAGGGGGTCGAAACGCCCGAGCAATTCGATACCCTGTATCAGCTGCGCTGCGATCGCGCCCAGGGTTACCATTTCGGCCGGCCCGTACCGGTTGAGGTGTTCGACCACCTCTATGCGAGTGCCGCCGAAATGCCGCTCGTCGCGCCCCACCCCGCGCGCCGCCTCGTCGCATTGGAATCACCCGTCGTAGAGTGAACAGGTGTTCGCCTGTATCCCGTCGGTAAAATAATTGGTTAAATCGGTTTATGACGGTCAAAGGCCAGGAGCCGACCACCGGCGAGAGGCTCGCTGTCTCGCTGATGATCAACGGAACGCTCTACGAGGTCGACGTCGACAGCCGCACCTCGCTGCTCGATTTACTGCGCGAGACACTTGGGCTCACCGGAACGAAAAAAGGCTGCGACCACGGGCAGTGCGGCGCGTGCACGATCCACATCAACGGACAACGCACACTTTCATGTCTTACGTTCGTTGCCATGCACGACGGCGACGAGATCACCACCGTTGAAGGTCTTGCCAAAGGCGACGAACTGCATCCCGTGCAGGCCGCCTTTCTCGAGCATGACGGTTACCAATGCGGGTATTGCACGCCGGGACAACTGATGTCGGCGGCAGCGATGCTCGATGAACCCTGGGGCCCCGACGATGCCGACGTCGCCGAAGCGATGAGCGGCAACATCTGTCGCTGCGGTGCGTATCAGAACATCGTTGCGGCGATCCAATCGGTTCGTAAGACTCACTAACTACGACGGAGGGGATCACCATGCCGGACAAAGTTAGCCGGAAGGATTTCGTTGCGTTTGCCGGCGCGGCTGTTGCTGCCGAGACACTTGCCGCGGGCACGCCCGCCGAAGCCGCGACCACGCACCATGCCGCGCCAGAGAAGGCACTCGGGAACGAGCCCGAGGCGTACACCTTTTTCACGGACCCCGAAGCGGCATTCGTTGAAGCGGCAGTCGAGCGGCTCATCCCGACCGATGCGCTCGGGCCGGGCGCGCGCGAGGCGCGCGTCGCCTTTTACATCGATCAGCAACTCGTCGGTCAATTCGGGTACGCGGCCAAGATGTACCAACAAGGTCCGTGGGTCGCCGATGCATCGCCGGCCTTCGGCTATCAATTGCCGCTCACGCCGCGCGACGTCTATCGCCTCGGTATCGCCGCGACCAACGCGCACTGCAAGAAGACCTACGGCAAGACGTTTGATGCCCTTGACGGCGCGCACCAAGACGATGTATTGACCGCGCTCGATCGCGCCGAACTTTCGTTCAACAGCGTCCCCGCCAAGACGTTCTTCGAAATGCTCTATGGGAATACGGTCGAGGGATTCTTCTCCGATCCACTTTACGGCGGCAATCGCGACAAAATCGGCTGGAAGCTGGTCGGCTTTCCCGGCGCGGCGGCCGTGTACTATCCGTATATCGAGCAGCACAATAAGCCATACAAGGTCAACCCGCAAAGCATTGCCGATTTGCAGCAAGCCGAGCAAACAGCGATGGCGCACATGTCCGGCTCGATGGGCGACGCCGACATGGCCGCGCACTTGACACTCGCCAAAAAGGCGTTGGGAGTACCGAAATAGTGGCAACGCTCAAATCCGTCGACGCGGTCATGATCGGATTCGGTTTTACCGGCGGTATCCTCGCGAACGAACTGACGAAAAAAGGCTACAACGTCGTGGGCCTGGAGCGCGGGGAATATCGCGACACCGTGCCGGACTTTGCGGTGCCTGGCGTTCATGATGAACTTGCCTACGCAATTCGCTATAAGCTGTTTCAGGATGCCTCCAAAGAGACCCTGACCTTCCGTCAGAACGGCACGCAGACCGCGCTACCGATCCGCCAATTCGGGTCGTTCTTGCCGGGCAATGGACTCGGGGGCGCCGGTGTGCACTGGAACGGAGTAACCTGGCGATTCTTACCATGGGACTTTGAAACGCGAAGCCGATCGATCGCGCGGTATGGGGCCGCAATCATGGGCGAGGATTGTACGTCGGCCGATTGGGGGATTACCTACAACGAACTCGAGCCGTATTACGACACCTTCGAATATTTGTGCGGCGTCGGCGGCACCGCCGGCAACCTGCGCGGCAAGATTCAACCGGGCGGCAATCCGTTCGAGGGCCCGCGCTCGCGTCCGTACCCGAATCCGGCGCCAAAAACCAGTTACGCGATGTCCGTCTTCAGCGACGCGGTAAAGAAGCTCGGATATCATCCGTTTCCGCAGCCGTCGTCGAACTCAACGCAACCCTATACCAATAACGAAGGCATCGACCTCGGGCTGTGCGTGTATTGCGGATACTGCGAGCGTTTCGCGTGCGAGATGAGCGCGAAAGCGAGCTTGCAGACCACGCTCTTGCCGAAGCTCGCGAAAAACCCGCATTTCGAACTGCGCACGAACTCGAAGGTGATGAAGATCAACCTCGATAGTACGAAGAAAAAGGCGGTGAGCGTCACCTATCTCGACGCGCAGGGTCGCGAGCAGACCCAGCCGGCGGAGATGATCTTTGTGACGGCCTGGGCGCTGAACAACGTGCGCATGCTGCTACTCTCGGGAATCGGTGCGCCCTACGATCCGGTGAGCAACACCGGCGTCGTCGGAAAGAACTATGCGTACCAGCTCAACACGGCCGCAACGCTCTTCTTTGACAGCGGAAAAGTCTTCAATCTGTTCATGGGCGCCGGCGCGCTCGGTACCGTCATCGATGATTTCAACGGCGATAATTTCGATCACGGTCCGTATGGCTTCATCGGCGGGGCAGATATCAACCAGAACACGAACCATGCACGCCCGGTGGCGTGGCATCCGGTTCCGCCGGGTACGCCGCGCTGGGGTGGTAAGTGGAAAGAGGCCGTGGCACACTACTATAACCGGGCGTTCCCGATCAACGCCCAAGGCGGCGTGCAATCGTATCGAGGCAACTATCTTAGCCTCGACCCAACCTACCGCGACGTTTACGGTCAGCCGCTGCTGCGCATGACGTTTGATTGGGGTTCACACGAACACAAACAGACGGCCTTCATGGCGAATATCAACGAAAAGATCGCCCAGGCCGCCGGCGCCAGCAAAGTCATCGCGGGGCCATTGGCGGAGCACTACAGCGTCGTTCCTTATCAGAGCACGCACAATACCGGCGGTGCGATCATGGGCAGCGATCCGTCGCAAAGCGTCGTGAACAAGTACGGCCAAAGCTGGGACGTCTCCAATGTGTTCGTGACCGGCGCAAGCGCATTTCCGCAGAACGCCGGATACAATCCGACAGGAACGCTCGGCGCACTTGCCTATCACACGGCGGATGCGGTGCTGAATAAGTACATCAAAAGTCCGGGGCCGCTGGTCTAGCGATGCGGCGTTTCACGATGACGCGCGTCGTCGACGTCGACGAAGCGCTTCGCGCTCCGCAAGCCGCATCTGCGCGATACTGCGCCGGCGGCACGACGCTGATCGACTTGATGCGCCAAGACGTGATGCGGCCCGAGCAAGTGATCGCCATCAATCGGCTTCCGCTTACCGCGATCGATGCGGGCGCCGACGGCGGTCTCGTGCTCGGAGCGCTCGCCACCAACAGCGAGGTCGCGCACCATCCGCGCGTGCGCGCTGAGTATCGCGTGCTTTCGGAAGCGATTCTCTCCGGTGCGACCACGCAGATCCGCAACATGGCGACGACCGGCGGCAATCTATTGCAACGCACGCGCTGCATCTACTTCCGCGATCCGCACGCGGCATGCAACAAGCGCGAGCCTGGCAGCGGTTGTCCGGCAATCACCGGCTTCAACCGCAATCTCGCCGTGTTGGGCACCAGCGAGCACTGCATCGCGACCAATCCGTCGGATCAAAACGTCGCGCTCATGGCACTCGGCGCACGCATCGAGGTACGGAGCGCCACCGGCGCGCGAACCATTCCGATCGGCGAATTCTTTGTGCTCCCCGGCGCGACGCCCAACATCGAAACGTCGCTGCAGCCGGGCGAGCTGATCGTCGCCGCTGCGCTTCCGCCGATGCGCGGCTGGCGCTCGCACTATCTGAAGCTGCGCGATCGGCAGTCGTATGAATTCGCCCTCGCCTCGGCAGCGGTCGCGATGCAACTTTCCGGCACCACCATTACCGACGTACGCATCGCGCTGGGCGGCGTCGGCACGATTCCGTGGCGCGCGCCCGCAGCCGAGGCGGCGTTGCGTGGCGCAAGCGTCTCGCGCAGGGCGTTTCGCGCGGCGGCCGAGATCGCGCTGCACGATGCGCGCCCGCGAAGCGAAAACGGTTTCAAAATCGAACTCGCCAAACGCTGTCTCACCCAAGCGCTGGTCGAGGTAACGGCGTGAGCATCGGTACACCGCTCGATCGCATCGAAGGGCGCCTCAAAGTGACCGGCGCAGCCGACTATGCGTCGGACCGCATCCTCGACAACATGCTCTATGGCGTTCCAGTCGGCAGCACGATCGCCGCCGGGCGCGTGCTGCGCATCGACAGCGCGGCCGCGCTCGCGGTTCCCGGCGTGGTTGCGGTCTTCGATCACACCAACATTGGGACGCTGCATTCGTTCGGTAAGTCATCCCTCAAGGACGGGATCGTCGACGAACACCGCGCGCCGCTCTCCGGCGACGACGTGCAGTACTATGGACAATACGTGGCGCTGGTGATCGCGGACACGCTCGAAGCCGCGACCGAAGGTGCGGCGCTGGTGCAGGTGACGTATGCGCCGGGTGCCGTGCACATCGCGCCCGCCACGGCTGACGAAGGCGAGCGCAACGTCGGAAGCCACCGCGGCGATCCCGACAAGGCCTTCGCTGCAGCGACAATCAAGGTCGATCAAACCTATCGCACGCCGGTTGAAACGCACAACCCAATCGAGCTGCACGCGACCGTCGCCTCGTGGGAAGGCGACACGGTCACGCTCTTTGAGACGTCGCAGGCGGTGGTGAATCACCGCAACGTCCTGGCAACGATGCTCGGCATTTCGCGCGACAAAGTACGCGTGTTTACCCACTACTTGGGTTCGGGATTTGGCGGAAAATTGTGGCCCTGGCAACAGTCGCCGCTCGCTGCCGCCGCGGCGCGACGGCTCGGGCAACCGGTGAAGATCGTCGTCACGCGCGAGCAGATGTTCATGAACGTCGGCCATCGCCCGCAAACCGTCCAGCGCGTGCGGATCAGCGCCGACGCCGATGGGCGGCTCACCTCGCTGCAACATGACTCCACCAATCACACCGGCATGCTCGACGACTACGACGAGAACTGCTCCGAGGCAACCACTTATCTTTACAGCGTACCGAATCTGCGCGTGACGAGCGGTCAGGCGAAACGCAATGTCGGGCCGCCGACCTCGATGCGCGGTCCGGGTGCGGTTCCCGGGCTCTTTGCGACCGAATCCGCGCTCGACGAACTTGCCGTCGCGTTGAAAATGGATCCGCTCGCGTTGCGGTTACGCAACGTCCCGCAGCGTGACGAGGGCCTCGACATTCCGTTCACGTCGTGTCACGTCGCCGAGTGTTATGAACTCGGTGCGCAGAAATTCGGTTGGCACGACCGCACGCCCGCGGTTGGCTCGATGCAGCGCGACGGCATGATCCTCGGCTGGGGGATGGCGGGTTGTTCATGGATTGCCGATCGGCTCGATTGTGAGGTGCGCGTCGAGCTCGATGCCGGCAGCGCGCGCGTCTTCTGCGGAACGCAAGACATCGGCACGGGCACCTATACGATGCTCGCGCAGATCGCCAGCGATGCGCTCGGCATTCCGGTGCGCCACATCAGCGTCTCGATCGGCGACTCGGCGCTGCCGCCCGGCCCAATGTCCGGCGGCTCCATGGCCACTGCATCGGTGATTCCCCCGACGATCGCGGCTTGTAAGGACGCGCTCCATAAGCGCGAGCACGCCGGAGCGCAGGAGACGGTCGTCGGATACGGCCGCTCGAACGGAACGTTCGGCGGCGAACCCAAGAAATCGAGTCACTCGTTTGGCGCGCACTTCATCGAAGTCACCTGGCAGCCCGAGATCGCGCGCGTACGCGTGCGCCGCGTGGTGACCGTGATCGACGGCGGCAAGATCATCAATCCGAAGACCGCGCGCAACCAAATCGAGGGCGCGATCGTATTCGGTGTCGGGATGGCGCTGTTTGAGCACACGCACTACGATCCGGTGACGGCCGCGCCGCTCAATCGCAATTTCGCCGATTACGTCGTGGCATCGAATGCCGACCATCCGGCGATGGACGTGACCTTCCTCGACTATCCCGACTACGACCTCAACCCGCTCGGCGCGCGGGGCGTCGGCGAGATCGGACTCGCCGGCGTCGCGTCGGCGATCACGTCAGCCGTCTACCACGCGACCGGCGTGCGCGTGCGCGACCTTCCGGTGACCATCGAGGACGTTCTCGCCTAGTCATTTGACGGTTTCAAAATTGATAGGCGTTTCGTCGCCTTCCTTCAAACCCGCCTTGAGATGTAGGTTGAGCGTATCTTTGCCGTTTTGAACCGGCGCGAGGACCACGCTCGCCTCGCCGTTCGCATCGGTTGTGACAACTTTCGTTGCGGCGCCGTCGACGGTCGCGTCCGGACCGGTCAGCGAAAAGGTCACGATCGCTCCGGGATAGGGTTGCGATTGCGGCTTCCCGCCTTTCGTGTACGTCAGCCTTACGGCGTACGTGATGGTAACGGACTTAGCGAGCGTGGGCGTCGGCGGTTTGACCTTCCAATCGCTGTCGACGCCGACATTCGTTTGCTGGATGAGCTTGTAATATAAATAGTACGCGCCCAAGAGCAGCAGCGCAGCAACGACCGCGAGCAAGACGATGCCGGCCAGCGCGAGGTGAATAAACCCGATGACGAATGTGAACATCTCAATCGCTCACGGATTTACCGTGGGCTTGGGAGTTGGTGTCGGCTTGGCGCCGATACCCCACGCGACTTTTTCCGTCGGAACTCCGAGCATGATGCTCTCACTCACTGCGACCTCGAGCAGATTGAACTGGTCCTGCGTAACCGCCTTTATGGGCTGTTCGCCGCTGCTTGTGTGAGGCGTAATGTCGTAGAACACAAGATGGGCCTGATCGTCGACCATGCGGCCGCCGTTCTTCGACACGGGCACGCAGAAGAACGCCGGCTCAAGTTGCGTGACCTTTTCCTTGTCGTGCCGCAGGGTATCGAACTGATCGATCAACGTTAGCGTCTTTGCAAACGGTTTCGGATCGAGCGCGAGGTAGCATTCGAAATGATCGATGTTTGCGGGCGGTGCCGGCGGTGTGCCCGATAGCACCTTTGAAGCGGGGAGGAGTAGTATCGCCGGATCGCCGAGCGACCACGTCGTCGCCGTCGTGTTGATCTGATTCTTGAAGGTCACCCAACGCTTGAGCGGGGCCCTCGGTGGTTCCAGGAAGTAGGCCACGAGATGCGATTCAGGATGAACCATCTTGCTGCCGTTCTTCTCGACCGGGTTTAGAATCCACACGGCATGCGTGAGTGTGGCGTTTGTGGCAACGCCTTTATTGAATTGCCCGAGTAGCGTGACCGTTTTCGTGAACGGCTTCTCCGCAATCGTCCAGACTTTAAAGTGATCGAGTGTTTCTTGTATCTGCTGCCACGTCTTGTGCGGCGTCGGCGTAGTCGTTGGAATGGGGCTCGGCTCGGTCTTCTGCGCTTGGGCGCAGGCGCTCAAGCCGGCGGCGACCGCGATGAGCAACGAGAAGACGGTGTTCTTTCGCATAACACACCCCCGAATAGCGACCCTGGTTCCCTATTCGTGCCGGCGAGCCCCCTCTTGCTAGGCCATAAGGACCATCGCTTCGAGCCGTGGGTAGACCAACTTCTCACCTTGCGGAAACGTGGTGGGATCGATGATGTCGTGGCGCGGCGGTCCTAGGCCGCTCAAAACGACTTCCGAGTAATTTGCGCCGTTGGCATTCCACTGCGCGAACAGCTCGCGCGAGACCCCGTTGTTGACCGCGCTCTCGTTGGCGTTGGTGACGAGAATGCATCCTTTACCGCGCGGTTTGTTGTGCGAATAGTCGAAGATCTTGTCGCCAAAGAACGTCATCTCGGCCAACGCGTGCGTCGGGAATCCGGGATACGCATAGACCGGAAGGCAGTTTTGTTTTACGCGTGGGTCCCACCACCAGTACATGCTCGGTATCGTGTAGAGTGCGTGCATCGCCACCGTACCGACGCCGCGCGGAATGTGGATCGGCATGAGAAACGGCGACACCGCCACGGCCAGGTCAATCGGCATCGCTTGCGCCAGCCACAACGACATCGAACCGCCAAGCGATAGGCCAACCGAACTCACGCGCCGGCCGAGACCTCGAGCGTAGGTGAACGCGTCGAGCACGCACCGTCCCAACTCGGCGATGGTGAGATCCGCGAGCGTTGTCGTCAGACGGTCTTTGAGCCCGTGACGAGGGATCCGTGGAACGTAGA
Organism: Candidatus Aquilonibacter sp.; assembly: GCA_050015295.1. Taxonomy (GTDB): domain Bacteria; phylum Vulcanimicrobiota; class Vulcanimicrobiia; order Vulcanimicrobiales; family Vulcanimicrobiaceae; genus Aquilonibacter. The sequence goes on from JBEKBR010000003.1 coordinate 13,367, forward strand.
CGTTGCAACCGCGCGTGTAAAACCGCTGCGCGAGCAGGTCGAACTGTTGCGGGCAGTTGGTGAACCCGTGAAACAGTATGACGGCATGCTCGACCGGCTTGCCGTGCTCGTAGAGGCGCGGCCATGCGTCGCGCTCAAGCGTCGCATCAGCAACGTCTTGCGCAATGACCGCGCGAATCGCTCGAACCGACGCGTCGTATGCCAGTGGCGCAGGAGCGGCGGGAAGTGCTTGCGGACTTCCCGGCGTCGCGCAGCTCACGGCAGCGCTTGCCGCGAGCGACGCGCCAATGGCGGAGACGAATTTCCGCCGGTTCACTTAAAGCGTCAGCGCGATCGCAATCGGCACGACGATGATCATCGAAAGCGTCGTGAGCAGAAACGTGGAGGCCGCCTCGGCTTCGTACACCTTATACCGCACCGCCAGCATCGGACAAATCACTGCGGTCGAGATCGTGCAGATCAGGATCGCCTCGCTGCCGACTGGCCTAGCGATCGCAAGTGCGGCGACGAGCAAGGCCATGAGGACCGGCTGCACGATCATCTTGACCGATACGTTGCCGAGGATTTCCGGCGAGAACTTAACTCGGTACGCGGCAAGAATGAGACCGGCGACGAAGAGCGCAAGGCCGGCAGTCGCCGAGGCAATGAGCTCGAGCATGTTTTGAATCTCGGCTGGAACGCGCACGTCACACAGGACGAGCACCGTTGCCAGCAGCGGCGCCCAGACGTACGGCCGCTTCAAGCTGTCCAGGACACTGTGGCCAATCAGCGTCCCAAGGCCCACCTTCGTACCGCCGGCCGCGCGCTGCCGCTCGTACTCGAGCATCGTCACCGTTATCGGTACCAGCGTGATATTGAACATCAGCGCGGCGGTCGCGATGGTGAGAAGACTCCCCGCCCCAAACAGCGGCGTGAGAATGGGAATGCCGGCGAACGAGGCGTTGGAATACGTGAGGCTGATCGATTGGATAGCCGCAGCACCGAGCGTGTGACGCAGCGCAAATACGCTCAGGAGCGCGATTGCCACAAACAATCCGAGCGCAGCGACGAGCAGCGCCAACACGAACGGCAGTTCGGCAAAGAGCGCGATGCGCGATGCGCGAACGATGGCGACGAACAACAGCGCGGGAAACGCGTAGTCGAGCACGACCTCGTTCAGACCTGCGACTTGGTCGGTGCTGAATCGCTTTGCCCATCCCGCCCAAAATCCCAACCCTACGACGAAGAGCACAGGCAAGAGCACGCCAAGCGCTGTAAGGAAGGTCGCTATGGCCATACAATGACGATACCCGACCCGTCGAGAAAATGCAAAATATGAACGGCTGGGGAGCGTGGGACGCGAGCACGATTTGGAGCTTGGCGCTTATCGCGTTGACGATCATGATACATGCGGTCGGCGTGGTGCTCATCGCGCTCACCATCCAACGTCTCCGGCCGCGAATCGCGCCCTCCGCCGGCCTGCTTCAAGTAAGCAGCTTCGTAGCGATTGTCCTCATCGTTGGCGTCGCGATCTCGCTTGTCATCTTGCATGGAGTCGAGTGCATCCTCTGGGCGTTTGCCTACGTCCATCTCGGCGCGACCTCGTCGCCGGCGGATGCGTTACTCTATTCGGTTGATTCGATGACCACGCGCGGCTCGGCGGGTCTGCAGCTGGCGCGCGAATGGCGGATGATGGGTGCATCGGAAGCGGGCGACGGCATGTTGCTCTTTGGCGTGAGCACGGCGTCGTTGTTCTACCTGATGCAACGGCTCTGGAAGAGTGAATCGCTTTAGGGACTCTTCGGGACTAGATCACCGAGAGCGTCCCGTGGTCGTCGCAGTGCGAACCATGCGCGCGGTGAAGATGGCCGTTCACAAGATAGTCGGCATGGTCGCCGTGCGGAACCGCTTCGTGGCCGCAGCCAGAAAGGTGCTGGTGGGCGGCATCATGGCCACCGCACGCGTGCGTCGCGGTACAGTCCGCGGGATTTGAACTCGAGACGTCGAGCGCGTGCTCGTCGATGTGGCCCTCATGCACGTGATGCAGATGCCCGTCGTGAAGATAATCGACGTGTCCGGCGTGCTGCACTTTGATGTGCGCGCACCCGGCGCTATGTCTGTGCTCGTGCTCGTCGTGGACCGTGTGTGCCATGCCGTTAGGGATTACTCCAATAACCGAGGTCAACCGGTTTCGGCGATCCGCGCGGTTTTGGCGGAGCAGCATGCTGTTGTTGCGGCGCGGCACGTTGGCGCGGTTGCGCGACGGCACGTTGCTGCGGTTGCAGCGGAGCATATCCGGCCGGATGATTGTTCGCCGCAAGCGGCTTTGGTACCGCGACCTGACCCGGGCTACCCTTATTAACGCTGTCCAAATAGCTGCGATTCTGCTGCGCGACCGCGACGTGCGCGGTTTGCGTGCTGGTCATCGGATAGGTGCGCTGATGTTGGACCGCGATCTGCGCCTGAGTGGGACGCGCCGTGACGCCGTGCGCACCGCCGTTATAGGATGTGCGCGAGATGCTGGTCTGATTCACGTAGGAGCCCGGATCGCTGTAATAGTTACTCGCGGCCAGCGAGCGGTTTACATTGGTCACCGACGTGTTGTACTGGAACGAATTTCCTTGCCAGCGCCCACCGCGATAGCCCGATCCGTAATAGCCGTAGCCGTAGTTGATTCCGCCGTAGTAGCCGACGCTTCGGCCCCAGTAGCCCGCATAAAAACTGTATTGGCCGTTATTCCAGCCCCAATAACCGGGCGTCCACAGCAGGCCGACTTGGGGCGCTGCGACCCACGTGCCCGGGATCCAAAAGTATCCGCCCGGACCCCAACCCCAATAACCCGGTTGCCAGATCAGATTCGCTTGCGTGGCGGCCGGCTGATAATACTGCGGCAACGGCGGCGGCGCATAGCCGACCGAAATGCCGATCGACACTTGCGCGTCTACACGCGATGGGACCGCAAAAAACATTAGCGAGGCCGCAGCCACGATCACGGAAAGTACAACAGCTGAACGCACGGCAAGGCCCTCCTTCGGGCGCTTGCTAAGCGTACCGCGCAGTGGCACCGGTAAGGCATAGTGGAAAGCCCGATTAACCCAGGCTATTCGAAGCGAAGCGCGTCGATCGGATTGAGATTCGCTGCTTTTCTTGCCGGATAGTATCCGAAGAAGATACCGACGAGCGCCGAGAATCCGACCGAGAGAAAGACCCACGCGATCGGTATTTGCGTCGGCCATTTGGCGAGCACCGATACGATAAATGTGCCGATAAATCCGAACACCACACCGATGATTCCGCCGACTGCGGAAAGGACGGTCGATTCCGTCAAAAACTGACGCAGGATCGCGGATCCGCGCGCGCCGAGCGACATTCGCAAGCCAATCTCACGCGTGCGCTCCGTAACCGAAACCATCATGATGTTCATGATGCCGATGCCGCCGACGATCAGCGAGACTGCAGCGACGCCGGCGAGCAGAAACTCCATCACCGCGCCGGTCGACGACGCCGCTGCCGCAATTGACTGAAGGTTGCGCACCTGAAAGTCGTCGGGTTGCCCCGCCACAATTCGGTGGCGCTGTTCAAGCAATTGCGTGACCTCGGTCTGAACCGGGTCGACCAGCGCAGCGCTCGACGCCGTGACCATCAATTGGCTCACCGTCGTCTGGCCGCTGAGACGCTGCATCGCCGACGTGTAGGGGACCAAGATCGTATCGTCCTGATCGGTACCAAGACTGCTTTGTCCCAGCGCCGTAAGCGTTCCGATCACCGTGAACGGAACACCCTTGACGATGATGTTCTGGCCGATCGGATCGCCGCCACCCGGAAAGAGTTCGCTCACGTCGGTCTGCCCCAAGACGGCGACTTTGGCCGAGCTTGCAATGTCTTCGTCGGTAAAAAATGTTCCCGACGCGAGTGGCCAACCTTTGATGAACGTATACGTCGGCGCCACGCCGCTAATCGTGGTTTGCCAATTGTTCGCGCCGGCAACGACTTGCGTACGAACGGTGACGAGCGGCGACACCGCTGCCACACCGGCGAGCTGTGTCATTGCCATGCCGTCGGCGGGCGTCAACGTCGAGGCGCCGCCGAAGCCCGTGCGTGCGCCGGACTGAGTAACCGAGCCTGGCTGCACCACGATCAAGTTCGAGCCAAGCGCGTTGATGCTGTTGGTGACCGACGTCCGGGCGCCACTGCCGATCGCGACCGTTACGATGACCGCCGCTACGCCGATGACGATGCCGAGCATCGTGAGCAGCGAGCGCACCTTGTTGCGAATCAGCGCTTCGAGCGCGAGGCGCACGGTCGCCATGAAGCTCATGCGACGATCTTTTCGGCCTCGTGGCGATGCGCGTTCGGGCCGTCGGAAATGATTTTGCCGTCGCGAAAATTGACGAGTCGCTTCGCGAAGAGCGCGATATCCGGCTCGTGCGTGACCAGCATGATCGTGATGCCCTGTTCGTCGTTGAGCCGTACCAGAATCGACATGACGTCGTCGGATGTTTTCGTATCGAGCGCGCCGGTCGGCTCGTCGGCCAGAATCAACCCCGGATTATTGACCAGCGAGCGCGCAATGGCGACACGTTGTTGCTGGCCGCCCGACATTTGGTTCGGCGCGTGTTGGGCGAGCTCGGCAACGCCGACGATCGCGAGCTTTTCGAGCGCGATGCGCCGGCGATCGGCTTCGGGAACACCCGCGTACACCATCGGCAGCTCGACGTTTTCCAGCGCGCTGGTGCGCGCGAGCAGGTTGTACGATTGGAAGACAAAGCCCAAGCGGCGGCTTCGGATGTCGGCGCGATCGTCGGCACTGAGATTCGCGACGTCTTTGCCCTCAAACGTGTAGCTGCCTGATGTCGGCGTATCGAGCAAACCGGTGATCTGCATGAAGGTCGATTTCCCGGAACCCGATGGTCCCATGATCGCGATGAACTCACCCGGCTCGATGGTCAAATCTACGCCGTCGAGCGCGATCACCTGCGTTTCTCCGACCGTATACACTTTTCGAAGCTGTTCGATACGTACGACCTCGGTCACTAATGGATGCCTCGCGTCGCGTTGGAGCTCGAACCACCCAGCGTAGGTGCGGCGTGCGTGGCGCTCTTTACGACTGCCGCCCCGCCGGTGTTCTGACTCACGACGACTAAATCTCCGACATCGAGCGTACTGCCCGCACTCGCGCTCACCGCTGCTTCTGTGCTGTTTGCGAGTACTACCGTCACGTGCTCGGCCTCGAGTTTCTCACCACGTTTGACGAACACAACGCCGGTCGACGCGGTACTCCCGCTGGAGGCACCCCCGAGCGTTTGACCCCACAGCGCCGAGCCGGTCGTCGCGGAACCTTTCGCGCTGGTCGCGAGGCCGAATGACAACGCCGCGAGTGGGACGATCAATGCGTTGGCGGCGCTCGCGGTGTCGATCGTCGCGTTCGCCGTCATCCCCGGAAGCAGCGTTCCCTTGGGATTGGCGACGTCGACGACGACGTCATAGGTGACTACGTTGTTGAGCGTCTGCGGGTTGATGCGCACCTGCGTCACACTGCCGGTGAACGTCGTGGTCGGATAGGCAAGCACGGTAAACGTCACGGTGTTTCCCGGAGCAATACCGCCGATATCGGGTTCACCGACGTTGATATCGACTTCCATCTTGTCCAAGTTTTGCGCGATCGAGAACAGCGTGGGCGCCGCTAGCGAAGCTGCAACCGTCTGACCGACCGAGACATCACGAGCGACCACGGTTCCATCCACCGGTGAGGTGATGACCGTGTTATTCAAATTGATGGTGTCTTCTTGAACGGTCGCTTCCGCGGCTTGCACCGCGTCCGTGGCGGCGCTTGCGCCGGCGCCCTGCGCTTGCGTTAGGTCCGCCGATTGCGCGAAGGCGGCCTGCGCCTGCGCTAATACAGCTTGATCTTGCGCAACAGTCGATTGATCGGTCTGCACCGTCTCTTGCGGAACGTAGCCTTGGCTCAAGAGCGATTGATCGCGCGTGAGCTGTTCTTGCGCAACCGAGAGCGCAGCTTGCGCTTTAGGGATCGCGGTCTGTGCGGCGGTTGCGCCGGCAGCTTGCGCGGCCGTGTTTGCGCCTGCTTCGGTCGCGCTTGCTTGCGCTTGCCCAAAGTCTGCATCGGCTTGATCGAGCTGCGCTTGAATCGTACTCGGGTCGATTCGTGCGAGCACTTCGCCCGTCTTGACCTTCGAGTTGAAATCCACATACAGCGCCGAGATGATCCCGGACACTTGAGTACCGACGGTGATCGTGTTCTGTGGATTGACCGTTCCCGAGGCCGTCACGCTCAACACGAGCGTCTGTCGTACGATTGGTTTCGTAACATAACTCACCGCGGTGTGACTACGCACGACGAAGAACGTCACGACAGCTACTAGAACGAGAATTCCCGCAGCAAGCGTTGCGAGCATCCAGCGCGGAATCTGCGCAAATCGCTTGATTCCCCCGAACCATCCCGGGATCGCAACTGTTGGCGCAGACATCTTCTTCGGTGGCCTCTTTTGGTTTATGCTTGTACGGTGAACGTGTTGTTAATGGTCATGCCGCCTGCCTGGGTCGCGTTTGCGCTCGCATGGGTCGGCATCTCGGGATACAGCGCCAGAGTTACTGCTTCCGAGCAGCTCGGTACGCAGACGCAACAGGAAGTTTTCGATTACACGTTCGTCAAGCCATCGAGTGCAACGATGCACGTGATTACGGGGCCCAATGCCGGCGTGACGGTCGTGTGGAGCGGTGGAACCACGGTCGTTGCCCACCGCGGCTCCGGTCTTTCCGCCATGTTCAAGAAGACGTTCCCGCTCCACGATCCGCAAGTGACCACGATTCGCGGCTCGTCCCTCGACCAGCTGAGCTTCGGCGCGATTCTCACGCACGGTGCCGACACCGCCGGCGTCGTTTCCGCAGGCAACGGACCGGTCATCGACGGCGTCCCGACCGACGAAGTGTCGCTGGTTCCCACTAACGCCGTGATCGATACCGGCTTGACGCTGGAAGTGGTCGACCTCTCGAAGGTCACGCATCTCCCGGTGCGCCTAAGCGGCTACGAGGGTTCTACGCTCGTGCGAACGATCGATTTTTCGAACGTCGTCACCAAACCGTAATCCGCTAGGGTTGGCCCACGCGCTGGTTGGCATTATTGAGCAGATAGACTTTGTCGGCGTGCCGCATGCCGAGCATCTTTTGATCGTAGATGATCCCGACGTAACGACCGGCCTTTATGTCTTTCATTTGATACGTTGTCTTTCCGTCGGAGGAGAAGACCTGATCAAACTGCGGGAGGATCTCAAAGGCGAGGGTTTGCTTCGTTCGGGGATCCTCGACCTTGATGCTGTTGTCCGAAACGTGAATGACGATGCCGTAGAACGTTGACGCAGCGACTGCCGGCGCGGTTGCGCCGAGCAGCAATACGGTTGCCGTGACCGGTGAGAGGAAAAGTGCGAGAGGTCTATTCATTGTGGTTCTTTCTTTAGTTGCCGCCGGGATTAGTAATAATGAGTCCGGTGGTCGGCGCCGAGATGCTCACCGCGGCCGTGCCCGAAAGCGCTCGACCGCCAAACGCGTGAATCGCGGTCGTGATCGAGATACCACCGGCCGGCGCGAGTAGGTTCCCGTAGAATGATGCCCCAGTAGCCACGCCGCCAAGCGTCGCTCCGCTGAAATCCGCCCAGTAGATATTGCAGGCGCCCGCGCCGTTGATCAGGACTACGTTGCCGCCGGGTGCCGCCACCGTGAGCGCCGATCCAATCTGGAAGATGAAGACGGCCTCGGGATTCCCGCCGCCGTCGAGCGTCAGCGTTCCGGCCGTAATGGACATCGTCGACGCCGAGGTGTAGACGCCGGCACCGAGCGTGCCGACGCCACATGCCGCGTTGCCGGCCGGCCCGCAGTTCGCAACACCCGAGCTGGCTTGCGAAAGATCCTGACCATCGGGGAAGGTGATGCTGCCCGCGTGCGGGGCAGCGGCAAGGTTATAGGCCGTGGTCAGCGCGTTTTGCGCCCCGATGAGGAACGGCGGATTCGAATTGTAACCGGTCGCATAGATCGCGGTCGCGCCGCCGGCGGTGTTCGCGCCGGTAATGCCGGTGACCGTCGTGGTCGGATACGCGCCGATGAGATCGTCGTTGAACGTCCCGAAAACATTGGTGCTGGTCGCACCGGTAGCGAACGTCACGAACATATTACCGGTATTCGTTACACCGGCGCCGCCAAGTAGCGCAAATGGCGCGGCATCACCGAGCGGAATGGTCGTCGCTCCGCCTTGCACGCAGGCCGCCAAGGGCAGTGGCGTGGGCGTAACAACCGGCGTAGGCACAACGCCCGGTGGTGTCGGTGTCGCACCCGGTGGGAGCGTCGGTGCGTGAAAGGCCGGGACGTTGCAGTTTCCGCAGCTGCACGCAGCTAGGAACGTCAGCGCTGCCAGCAGCGAGAGCAATCGAACCGAGCGTGAGATGTTAAGCATGTTCATCGTCCTTAGAACTTTATGCCGACGCCGGCGTACGGGCCATCGTGCGTCTGGCCGATCGGTGCGTTCTTTTTGGCGCCGAACTGTTCGCCGCCGTAACCGCCGTAGAGATACAGCGGGGAATGACGGAGGGCGAGGGTGAGGCCGATATCGAGCTGCCAGATCGAATACTGCATTTGATACGTCTTGCCGTCGTTCGAACTGAACGGATTTGTTTCGGTATAGTTGCCGCTCACGGTCGGATAGTAAAACGCCGAGCCGTAGACGCCGATCCCCGGGCGCAGATCGGGCAGTTTTTCAACGCCGACGCCAAGGCCGTCCCAATGCGGATATCCGTAGTTGTTGGACGTCCAGATGTAGCCCAATCCAACGTAAATCCGAGGAGCCGCAATCTGATACTCCAAGCGGCCATCTAAGCTGACTTGATGCGCCCAGAACACCGGCGTGAACGCCGTGCCGCCGTCAATGGTGGAGAAATACGTGAACTCGTTGCCAAGCAAGTCGGTGAGACTGTCGCTCGTGATATACGAGTCGGAGCGGTAATCGACTTTCACGGCAAACTTTGAGTTGAGCGGCGCATACGCGGCGTTCAACTGGAACGACTCGCAGAACGGTCCCGCAACGAACTCGTTGTAGTTACTGGAGTTCCACGTGGTCGCGCCTTGCACGAAGAACGTGTACGACCGCACAGGGGGCACCGGCGTGGGCGTCGGCGCGGGGGTCGGTGGCGGCGGCGGCGGCATGGTCGGCGCTGCCGTCGGGGGCGGCGTCGGCGGAATGTAGCGAACTACGACGAGCTGACGCGTCGGTTCCCATTCGACATAGGCGCCTAACGCTTCGGAAAGCACGCGCACCGGGACGAGCACAACGCCTTCGTACATAATCGGCGGGACGTCGAGCGGACGTGCGGCGCCGTCGACGAGGATTTCATTCTTACCCAGCGTCACCGAGGCGCTGGTGTCGCCCCGCGTTACCGTGTAGGTATTGCCGTCGGTCGAGACGGACACTGTCGCTCCCATCGCCTCGAACATGCTCTGCAGCGGCACGTAGATCTGGCCATCTTTGACCAACGCGGCGAGCACGCGCCCTTGCTTGAGCGTGTCGGGCTTGGCATAGACCGTGTGATCGTTGTAGAGGATCGGAATCTGTCCGGATGGCGGAGTGCCGAAATTAGTCGCGTCTGCCGCCGCCACAAGGGCGGGGCCGACGTCGGCAACGGCCAACGCACTCGTGCAAAACACGAGCGCTAAGCATAAAGACAGCGCACGCGCGATCATTAGAACCTCACCATCGTCACACCGTTACTCGTATTGCAGGGTTCCGAGCCAGTGTTGGCCGGCTGGCGCACGTCCATGTGGAATCCGAGCGTCGTGGTTTGGGCACCGGCTTGTGCCGAACGATCGCTGACATATTCGAAGACGTACGATTGGCCCGCTCGCAGCGGCGGAATACCGCGCGAATCGAGCTTCGTGCTGCCCTTATAAATGTCGACGAATTGCAGGGTGTTGGAGGCCTGCGACGTGCTCCCCAGATTGGCGACTTTACCACTCAAGGTATAGCGATTGAGCCCGCCTGAGGAGTGCATGCCCTTGACGGCGACCGAGACGATCGCCGGGTCAGCTCCTAGGCAGGATGCCGCCGATGCCGGCGCCGCTTGCAAAAATAACAGCAGCGCAAGACCCATGATGCTGCCCGGAAACCGAGGTGCCACATAGATACCCATAGGCACAGCCTAGCTGGGATGCGACTGGGCCGGTATAGTGGAAAACCCGGTTTACGGCTCTTCCGAGGGGCCTTCCCATCCGAGCACGCGCGCGATCAACTCCGTCCGATTCCGGCTGTCGGTCTTGTCGACCATGCTCTTGATATGGTCTTGAACGGTCGAGGTGGTGATGTTGAGCGCCTCCCCGATCTCTTCGAGTTTGGCACCGTCAAGCAAGAGAGCGAGCACTTCCAATTCGCGGGGAGAGATGTGATAGCGCGCTGCCGGTTCGACCAGCGAATGCGGCGACTGGAAACGGTCGATGCGAACGCCGATGAAGAGTCCGGCTGGTCCTAACACCGGCTGGGTGTGCACGACCAGAAACGGCACCGGGCGCGCGACGCCTGGAAGTTGCGTGGCCGGATCGCTCTGCCACCCGGCGATCAGTGCGCGGACGGTGTCCTCGAGCACGGCCGGGAGACGATCGGCAAGGCGTGTGTGCAATCCCGTGAGCGCAGCGCGGCGCTGCTCTTGCGACGTCCAGGTCAGCACGATCTGCAAATCCTGATCCAGCACGTAGTGCTCGCCCTCGGGGATTTCAATCGGGTTTGGTGCGTTGTCGCGATGCTCCGCCGTCGATCGAGCGAGGGCGCTCGCGTTCAATCGCAGTGAGGAGAGGCGCTCCGAGCCGGAGTCGAGCGCCAAGGTAAGCATCGCAATTTCGCTCGATGTGAATGGGCCGAGTTCTTTGGTTCGGAGCATCGTGAGAATCCCAAAGTTGGCCTTGCCGTCGGCAAAGAGCAGCGTAACGCCGCTGGCGTAATCACCGAGCGGACCCAGCGTGGCTGCGATGCGTGGGCCCGTCTTCGATTTCTCGCGTTGGCGCGAAATCTCGCTCTTGAGCTCGGCTAGTTCGCCGCCGTTTCCACCCGAGCCGAGCAAATTGCCAAGCTCGCCGTCGTGTTCCGGACGCGCGAAGGCCCAGCGCGACGCGGGAACGATCCGAAGGATCGCGGTCACGATCGAGTATGCCGGATCCGACTCCGGCATGGTGTCTACGATCACCATATCCCGCTTTTTCACGATGGCTGCCTTCTGGACCAGGTGGTACGTTGTGGTCGACGATTCTTCGCGAGGAGTGTGAACATATCATGGCCCGCCTCTGCTGCTTGGCCGCGATCGACCCTGAAGATCTCCCTCTGCTCACGACCGCGATGAATGCGGCCTTCGCGCACGCCAACGCAAGCATTGCCCAACTCGACGTCCAGGTGCTCCAGGCGCTCGGGCCCGAGGTTCTCGTCATCGATATCGACCGGGTTGACGTCGACCCGATCGAGGCCATCCGGCAACTGCGTTTCGTGCTCCCGGACTGCGTCATCGTCGTCTACACCGGCGGAACGAACTCCGACGTAGTTCGCCTTTGCCATAATGCCGGCGCGAACTGCCTCCTCTCAAAGTCCTCGGACGAAGGGCAGCTAGCCGCCGGAATGCGCCGCGCGATGTGGAGCGGCTGTTTTACCGATCCTCGCTTCGTCTCATCATTCTAACGAACTAATGCTAACGAACTAACGCCATGCGAACGGCTGCGGGTCCGCTTCATGGGCGATGAACTTATGCATCATTGATGCATGGTTAGGACAGTACATGCCGACCCACGAGGTTGGGACCGCAGGCGCTCAAAGTAGCGAAGAATTCCCTAGTGCCCTCGACACGCTGCTCTTACGGATCGCCAAACGTACGGCCACCGTCGGCGTGATCGGCCTGGGCTATGTCGGATTACCGTTGGCGCTCGCGTGCGCCGAGGTATTCCAGCGTGCGATCGGATTCGACGTAAACCTCGAACGGATCGTCAAGGTCAACGAAGACTGCGCCGTGCAGAAGAACTTCCTCGGTACGGCAAATTTTGCCTTACTGCGTGACTGTGACGTCATCGTCATCTGCGTTCCGACGCCGCTCGAGAAAAGCAAGAATCCCGACCTCTCGTACATTCGGGACGCCGCCGACCGCATTGCGGCGAACCTACGCCCCGGGCAGATCATCATCCTCGAATCCACCAGCTATCCGGGAACCACCGACGAGCTGTTGCTGCCGCATTTCGAGGCCGCCGGCATGAGGCTGGACCTCGACTTCTATCTGGCATTTTCACCCGAACGCATCGATCCGGGCAGCACATTTCCACTGCGGAGCATTCCGAAAGTGATCGGCGGCTGCACGACCGGTTCGGCGCTCGCTGCGTACGAATTCTACGCGGGACTCGTCGACGTCGTGCACACGGTCTCGAACGCGCGAGCCGCCGAAACGGTGAAGTTACTCGAGAATACGTTTCGCCTCGTCAATATCGGCTTGATCAACGAGTTTGCCGTTCTCTGCAACCATCTCGGCATCGACTCGACTGAGGTGATCGCCGCGGCCGCGACCAAGCCCTTCGGCTTTCTCGCTTTCCACCCGGGACCGGGGGCCGGCGGGCATTGTATTCCGCTCGATCCGCTCTACCTCAATTGGAAAGCTAAACAGCAGGGTGTGGTCTCGCGCTTTATCGAGCTTGCCGACGACATCAATTCTAAGATGCCGGCGTACGTCGTGGACCTGGTCGCCCGAGCGCTCAACGACGATTCGAAGTCGGTGCGTGATGCGCGCATTCTCGTCGTCGGCGTCGCCTATAAGAACAACGTCGCTGATACGCGTCAAAGCCCGGCGATTGCGATCATCGATCGGCTGCGGTACCGGGGCGCAATCGTCAGCTACCACGATCCGCTGGTGCCACTTCTCGACTTCGACCTCGACGGTTGGCCCGAGTGGCGTCCACAATTCAAGATCGCGAACGAACGGCGCGTCCTGCGCATCGTGTCACAATCGTTCCCACCGCGCCGCCGCCGTTGCGATATGCTGCGCAGCACCGTGCTCGACGCCGCAGCACTCGAACGCGCCGATTGCGTGCTTATTCTTTCCAAACATGACGATGTGGACTACGGTGCAATCGGACATCACGCGCGCGTCGTCGTCGATACGCGCGATGCACTCTCCCTAGATATGCGCACCAACGCGCGAGCAAGGATCGTTCACATATGAGAGTCCTCGTTACCGGAGCGGCCGGCTTTATCGGCTCGCATCTCACCGATCATCTTCTGGACCGAGGCCACGCCGTGGTTGGATTCGACGATCTTTCCGCCGGGTCGCTCGATAATCTCGCGCTTGCGCGAGCAAGCCGCGAATTTTCGTTCGTCGAGGGCGACGTACGAAATCGCATCGCGGTCGACGACGCGATGCGCGGTTGCGATGCAGTCGTACATCTCGCCGCGCGCATCGGCTTACACATGATCGTGGAGAGCCCGCTGCGCACTCTCGAGGTCAACGCGCACGGTACCGAGACGGTGCTGCAAGCCGCTTCGCGGGCCGGCACGCCGACGATCGTCGCCTCGACGTCGGAGGTCTACGGGCACTCGCTGCGCTTCCCATCGCAAGAAGACGATCCGATTAGCATCGGTTCGCCCGAGATAGGGCGCTGGAGCTACGCGTGCGCGAAGATCTACGACGAATTTTACGCGCTAGCACTGCATCGCGAGCGCGAGCTTCCGGTGGTCATTTCGCGGCTCTTCAACACCGTCGGCGCGCGACAAACAGGACGCTACGGCATGGTCATTCCGCGCCTCATCCAACAGGCACTCGCGCACGAGCCGCTCACCGTCTATGGTGACGGCACGCAAACACGTTGTTTCTGCGCCGTCGAAGACGTCGTCGCGGTGCTGCTGGTGCAACTCGAGCGCTTTGGCATCGTCGCCGGCGAGATCTTCAATATCGGCAACCCCGTCGAAACGCCGATCATCGACCTCGCGAAACGAATCATCGAGCGCACCGGCTCAACGTCGACGATCACGTTGGTTCCCTTTAGCGACGTCTATCCGGCAGGATTTGAAGAGATCATGCGGCGCGTGCCGGACATCTCGAAGGCCGAGCGTCTGCTGCAATTTCAACCTCGCGTGAGTTTGGACGAGACGATCGATGCGGTTAGCGCGAGCTTCAAGGTGGGCCAGGTTTTGGTGTGATTCACATCATCGCATTGCTCGCCGCCTGCCAATTCGCCGATCCGCCGGCGAAGCGGGTGGACGTGGAGGCCGGCTCGACGACCGATACGCTGACCGGGAATCGGGGCACGTGGGACGAGCAGTACCTGAGCGTCGCAACCCGCGATGGACCGGCGCACGCTGCGTACGCGGACGTCACAACCGATCAGCGCTTCGGTCTAAGCGATATCACCTACGAAGGCGGTGCGTACGTCCCGGTCGCACCAAAGCTGACCTTCGACGCGGTTGCGTCCTTCAGCCCGACGCATCAAGTGCTGCCCGCGTCGACGCTCCAAGGTGGCCTCGATTTGCGCGGCGGTGACGGCTTTGGCTACCAAGCCACGTACACACAGCGCAACTACCCAACCGCGATTGCCGGCATTGCAACCGCCGGCGCGGATCGCTACCGCGGCAACCAGCACTTCAGCCTAAGCGTCACGGCGGTCCATCTCTCGAATGTGCCCGGTACGGCGATGTCCGCTGGCGTCGCCTACACCGGCTATCTGCGTTGCGACAACCTCTCGTTTGCACTGTCGGGCGGAAGGGATGTCGAGAGCACCGGCATCGGAGCAAACGTCGCCCTCTACCAAACGATTTCTTATACGGCAAATGACCTGCACTGGTTTACGCCGCACACTGCTCTGGGTTTCGGTCTCGGTTGGTATCTTTTGACCGGAGCCTACGACCGTTTCGAGTTGCGCGTTGCTCTTCACGAAAGGCTTTAGCCTCTTCGAAGTCATCATCAAGCTCAGCGTCGGGCTCTCGTTGCTGATGACGATTGCCCTTCTCGCCGCGCTCGTGCTGGTTCGTTCCCGTAACGCGATGTACCGTCGCCGCCAAATCGTGCTGACGACACGCTGGCGCGGCATTTTCGAGCGGGCCGCTGCGGGCAAGTCTCTGCCGGACTCATTGCCGAACATCCGCAAAGCGGACTGGTTCACGGTGCTCGCGATCTACACGCAGTTCCGCGGTATTTATGATGTCGCGATCCGTCTCGGCATAGATGACTATGCGCTTTCGCTCTTGGAGCGTGGCGACGATGCCGACAAGATCGTTGCGCTCAACGTTCTGGGCGAGATCCGCGATGCGCGTGCGCTCGAAAGCGCCGTGGTGCTGACGCGTCAGGAGGGTCCCGAACTCTCTCGGACGGCGGCCCACTGCGCGCTTCGGATCGATCCGAGCTTCATCGCCGGCACGTTGCGACTGCTGCTCGTACGCGAGGATTGGGTCCGCTCGAGGGTCGAGATGATGCTGCGCGAGGTCGATCCCGATGCGCTTGGCGCTGCTATGCGCGATGCTATCGCCGAGGCTCCCGAGGAGGCGCAGCCTCGTCTCCTGGACTACGTGCGCTTCTGCCCGGCCGACAGCGCACATAGTATCTGTGACGGTGTACTCAACACATCGCGCGAGCCCGAAGCGCTCGCCGCGGCGCTGCGTTCGCTCGCGCCGCTCGCACAAGATCGCGATCACGCGATGGCCGTGCGCTTCACGAATCACGCGGAGAGCATCGTCGCGCTCTCAGCGCTACGCGTCTTGCGCAAATGCGTACGGAACGAGGATCGTGACCTGCTCGTCCGGATGACGTCGCATCCCGACTACTGGGTTCGCCTTCGGGCAGCGGAAGCAGCCGTGCAACTTTTCCCCACCGCCGAGCTCGCGGAGCAGTTCTCTGCAGGCCTCACTGACCGTTACGCGCGCGACGCGATCGAACAAGTTCTTGCGGAAAAGGCCATGGTCGCGCACCGCAGATGATTCACGGTATTCCAACGGACGACATCATATCGATAGAATTTTTTCTCTTCATCTACTTCATTGCGATTAACTCGTTTTATTTCTTCACGGGTTCGATCGCGCTGATGCGCCTCCCGTGGTACGTAAAACTTCACGTAGCCGATCCGGTGCGACGCTCCACCTCGACGCTCGATCAGCCCGTGACCTTCGTAGTCCCGGCATTTAACGAAGAGTCGATGATCGTCGGATCGCTGCGTTCGATGCTCGCGCTCGAATATGTCAACTTCGAGATCATCGTCGTAAACGACGGTTCGACCGACGGCACATTGTTCGCGCTAGATGGCGCCCTTGAACTCGAGCCGTACGAGGGCATTTATCGGCCCGGCCTCGCGACGCAAGACGTTAAGGAGATCTACCAGTCCTCGCTCTACCCGCAACTACGCGTGATCGACAAGGTCAATGGCGGGAAAGGCGACGCCCTCAACGCGGCGCTCAATCTCGCACGCTTTCCCTTGATCTTCAGTGCCGACGCCGACTCCTACTATCATCCCGCGACCCTCCAATGGATGACCGAGCCGTTTCAACAAAATCCGCAGACCGTCGCGGTCGGCGGAACGATTGCCGTCGGAAACTCGGATCGGCACCTGCCGAAATCGTTGATCAAGCGATTTCAGGTGCTCGAATACCTTCGCGCCTTTCTGGCGACGCGGATGGGGTTTGCGCCGCTCAACGCGCTTGGGATTGTATCGGGTGCTTGCGGTCTTTGGCGAAAGGACATCCTCATCGAATGCGGCGGATTTCGCACGGACACGATTTGGGAAGACATGGAAATGACGATGCGCGTGCACAACTACTGCATTAGCACGCGGCGCGAGTACCGCATCGCGTTCACGCCGTACCCGGTATGCTGGACCGACGTCGCACCGACGCTGGGAGCACTTTACAACCAGCGCAAGGGGTGGCATCGTCATCTCTGCGAGTGTGTCACCATCCACCGTCGCATGCTTTTCGGCAAAGGCGGTTTCTTTAGCTGGATCACGATGCCGTATTTCGTCTTCTTCGAGTGGCTTGCGCCGGTGATCGTGGCGGGCGGCGTCATCTTCTCGATCGCCGGGGCGGCATTTGGATTTTTCGACGTGCGATCTCAAGTATGGCTGCTGGCGCTCGTGTTCACGCTCGCGATGTTCGGTAGTGTGGTGAGCATCCTACTGGATGAGATTTCGTTCGCCGCGTACGGTTTGAGCGAAGTATGGCAGCTACTCGTTGCGGCGTTGTTGGAAAACTTCGGTTATCGCCAGTTTGTGATGCTAGCGAATCTCGCGGGCTTTGCGGCGTGGCTCTTTCGGCGCCCGATCGGCGGCAGCACCAAACATCCCGGGCCGTTCGTCAAGGCTTGGCGCCCTGACTAGTTCCTCTCAGAGGAACCGCACGGCAACAATTGCGATGTCGTCGCGTCGCCGGCCAGCGCTAAACGCCAGCGTTGCGTCAACAACGGCTTGCACGAGTTCGGACTCGGGTAAACCGTGATTCGCTACCGCGATGTCAATGAATCGATCCATTCCAAAGAACGAGCCGATCTCGTTTCGCGCCTCGGTCACGCCGTCGGTCGTGCCGATGAAGATCGCACCTTGGTCGAGTTCGACAAACGCCTGCGTAAACAAATAGTTGTAGTCGTCAAACACGCCGATGAGTGGCCCGGTTGGGGGCAGCACCTGCGACGTGCCGTTCGCAGAGATGATGAGCACGGGCTCGTGCCCCGCGTTCACGTACGTCATCAATCGCCGCGTCGGGTCAACGACGCCGAAGAAGACACTCGCGAACGATTCGGTTTTCTCAAAGACATTATTTTCGAGAAAGAGCCGATCGAGTGCGCGCACGACTCGCTCGGGTGTCATCCCCTCCGAGGAGTACGCGCGCAGGCCAAATTTGATGAGCGCAGCGTTGACGGCGGCTTGCGCCCCTTTGCCCTCGATGTCCGCAATCGCGAACGCGATCGAGTTGTTGCCGTAGTGATAGACATCCACGATGTCGCCGCCGGTGGGTCCTTCGGCCAACTTATAATTCACCGCGTACGAGACGCCCGGAATAGCGATGTTGCCTTGAGCGAAGAGATGCTCGACCAGGACCTTTGCAGCTTCTTCTCTCGTCGCTTCGGGAAGATCGCCGTCCCGCACAACGACACTGGCAGTGCCAGGCTGTAGCGCGTTCATGCTGTCCGGGCGAATCGCGGATCGGTCCAGCAACCGCTCCGTACCGCGTGCCGTAGCCCGTTGGCTAATTGCGCTGTGTCGGAATCTTTGGAAAGGACGCCGGCCGCGCCGGCGAGGTGGCACTGACGCGCCCACGACTCGGTCGTTGTGGCGGTGTAGACAATCAAGACGCACTGGGGCAGAACGAAGCGAAGTTGGCGCACCACTTCGAGCGGCTCGACCTCGAGCCGATCCACGTCGGCTACTAGCAGGTCGGGCGCGAGCCGGCTGATCTCGGCGACGTCGAGACGCACGACGATCGAAAGGCTTGATCCGCCGGCGTCTTTCAGCGCAGCACTGAGTGCGGGGATGTGGTCGGGATCGACGGCGGCCAAGCAGCAAATGCGGGCCATAGGAGTAACGCTTTCAACGAAGATTGGCTCTCCCGGACCAGACTTTCCGACCTGGACAAGAAGCAGGTACGTCCGCCAGGGAGAGGCCATCTGCCAGCATAGCATCGTCCAGCCGCGAAGGGCATCGCGTAAAGCGCGACTTTCCCTGCGGATCGAGCGGAGACCGGGCTTTCCACTATATCGGATCCGTTTTACCTCCGCTACGCTTGCGCCATGAAGACCGCTGTAAGAATAGGCGTCGTCGGCTCGAATGCGCGTGCCACTGAGATGGGACGTCTCCTGGTCGATGCTGGTCATAACGTGAGCTCCGGCGACGCCGGCAGCGGTGCCTCGGTTCTCGATATGTTGATCTTCGCCGGTCCGCGCGGCGGAGCGGACGAGATCGTCAACCGGTTGGGAAAAGTACCCGACCGAACCGTCGTCGTCGACGCGATGGAGGGCACGGTTCCGGCCGGTCCGGAAGGGGCTGCGCTACTGGCCGAAAAGCTCGGTATCGGCCGTGTCGTTCGCGCAATGATTGCGCAACCGAAGGCCGGCAGTCACGTGCTCATGTGGGGGCACGACCACGCCGACATGCAATTGGTGGCCGACGTCTTTCGCGCTGCCGGCTGCGTCACCACCGACTGTGATCCGACGCTAAACGCCATCATTTAAGACAGGCGATGATCGTTTCGATCACGCGCTTGGTATCCTCCGGATCTCTGACCGCGATGCAATCGACGCCGGCCTGCAGCGCCGCGTAGTCGTTCCCGCCTGGAAAGATCGCATCTCCGACGTAGAGCATCTGCTCGAGCGGGATGCGCAGCACGTCGCGCAGCTTGTGAATCCCATACGCCTTGTCGATGCCCGGCCGCGTCACGTCGATCGACGTCGTACCGCCGAGTCGCACCGAAAAATTCGGCAGCGTGCCCTCGAGAATCGTCTGTACGGCCTTGCGCTTAGCGAAGTCCGGATCCCAGGTCTCTTTTGCTTCGAGCGGCGCTTGCTGTCCCAAGGCTGAGTAGGTGATCTGCGTTCCGCGATCTTCGATCCGTTCGCCCCAGGTCTGCGCCGGTTGTACGCCGGCTTGTGCCACGGCCTTCTCGAGCGCGTCCTCGATCGTGTGTCTCTCGGCGTCGCTTAGGTCTTCGGCATACAGCTTGCGCCATTGTCCGTCGTAGGTGAAGAATTTCGTCCCGCTAGTCGGCAAGAGCGAAAGGTTTTGCAATGCGCTGCCGGCCGGGAGACGATCGACGACCTGCGTCTGAAACTGCGGCAGATCGCCGCCGGAGATGATCGCGACCTTGACCACCGCTAAGAGACTTTTGATCAACGTTGCCATCTCGTCGTCGAGTGGCGATTTGCTTTTAGCTAGCGTGCCGTCTAGATCGAAGACGATCAAACTTTTCATCATGCTCTCGATTATGGCGTTAGGACGAGCCGGTCGCGGGCGCCCGCGGCAACGCGCTTGTACGCATCGATCGCTTCATCGAGCGGTACGGTTCGATCGATCGGCGGGGCGGCAAGAATGCCGGACTCAAACGCCGGCAACATCGCGGCGAGCCGCTTCGCTGACGCGGTTGCATCGAGTTTGCGGCTGTCGGCGCCGATGATACGGCTCTCGTTGTGATAGAAATCGCGCAGATCGAAGTCGACGCGCGTGCGGCCAACAGCGCTCATCACCACCAGCCGTCCCAACTGTGCGAGCGACTTGAGTGCCGGCTCGAACGTGATGCCGCCGACCGCGTCGTACACGATGTTCGCGCCCATGCCGTTGGTGGCTTCGCGGATTGCCTCGGTGACATGCTCGTCGCTCGGCACGTAGCGGTCGATCACGCGCGCTGCGGGCGAATCAGGCGCCGGCGGCAAAATGTCGGCGCCAATGATGAACGACGCACCGCGCCATTTCGCAAGCTGCGCGACCGCCGTGCCGACGCCGCCGCCAACACCGATGATCGCAACGCTCTCGCCCGGTTGCAGCGCGGCATATTCAATGAGGCCGAGCCACGCGATCAGCGATGTCACGCCGACGCTCGCGGCTTCCGCTGAAGTCAGGCGCGCCGGCTTTGCCGTCAGTGCGGCAACGGGGACAACCAGCCGCTCTGCATGACTCCCGTCGACGGTATACCCGATCTCACCGCCGGTGCCGAAGACCTCGCGTCCGATCCACTCGGCCGGCCCACGTTCGACCACGCCGGCGTAATCGCGTCCCGGCGTGCGTGGGAGCGTCGTGCCCTCCATCGCGCCCGCGACATTCTTGACGTCGCTTGGATTGATCGACGCACCGGTAACGCGCACGACGGCGAAGCCGTCGCCCGGTGCCGGATCGGGCAGGCCGACGACGTGAAGCACAGAGGGGTCGCCAAATTTTTCGAAACGCAAAGCACGCATCGCTGTCACCTCGGATTGTTATGGCCGCATGGTGAGGAGTTCAAACGTTCCTGGAACGATATGGTACCGGTCACGATACGACGTCGCGTTGGGGTTTTCGGTCATCTTCGCCGTGACCAGGTAGACGTTGCCGGTTGACGGATCGAGTTCCATCGTGCGCGCGCCGGCGACCGTCGCGGCATTTTGCACGACGGTGAAATGCTGCGGATCTTCTTCGTGCACAACTGTCAACGTCGCGGCGCGTCCGTTCGAAGCGAATGCGAGCTGCGTGTTTGGATCGAACCGCGTGGCGTCGGTTCCAGCGCCGGTCGGCAGCGTCGCGATGACCGCACCGCTATCCGCATCGACGACGCCCATCTCTCCCTCGCACGCGGGGAAGAGGCGACGATGCACCTGGTCCATCGAAAGTCCTGAAGGGTGCTGACAACTTCCGAGCGCGAAGCGCTTGACGACGGTTGCGCTGCGCGCATCGATCGCGACGATCTCACTGGTGCTCTCAATATTGTCGTAGACCATGCCGCGGCCGTCGACCGCGGGAAATTCCGGGCGCCCGCCGAGCGGGATCGTTGCCACGACGGTATTCGTTTGCGCGTCGATCGCCGTCGCGTCATTGCTGCCGCCGTTGAAGGTGAAGACGCGTTTGCTCGCGGGATCGTACGCGATGCCGTCGGGATTCTTCGCAGCGGTTTGAATCGTCGCGAGCACCTTGAGCGACCCGAGGTCGAAGACGGTCACCGTGCCGTCACCGCCGTTCGACGCAAATCCCTTGCCAAGGTCGCTCGCGATCGCAACGCCGTGCACACCCGGCGTATTGGGTATGTCGCCGATGACCGTTCCGCTCTGCGGGTCGACGACCATCACGTGCGTCGAACGCGAGATGAATAGATGGTGCGTAGCCGGATCGAGGCTGAGATAGTCCCAGCCGCCGTCGCCACCCAACAGGTGGGTGGCCGCGAGATGGTACGTGAGGAGGGTGGCGGCGAGAAGAACGGCGGCAAGAAATCTCATGCCTGCCTATCGGCGCACACCCGTGCGGACTCCTCCGCTATTTCTTCGAGTTGGAAAGGCCGTCGAGCGAGTACGGCTTCTGCACGTAGGTGTATTTCTCGCCACAGACACGGCAGACGTTCAGCGGACTGCCGAAATGCTCGTGCGGGGGATAGATTTTGGCTGCGGCAGGGGCGCGCTTTTTGACGACGCGGACAGGGACGAGGGCAGGTTCGGGTTTCGTGGATTCCACTATATACGTACGTTTCCGGCTCTCGAGCTGAGAGCTGCGCGCGTTCAAAATTGACAACGCCTTTGCGTTATTCGCGATTTCACGAAAATCGGCCTCTGTGGTACAGTTTATCTCCCAAAGGAGAGCACTGCTATGACGCGACCGCACGAGGATCTCCAGCATCATACTGCCGTCGACCACCGCCCCGGCGGTCCGCCGATTCAGTTTGCGAAAAACGCGTGGTGCGTCATCGATGTCCTGCACGTCAAGACCGAGCGAGCTCCTGCGGCGGTGACGGCCTACGAAACCCTGATCGAGCAAGCCCGCACCTCAGCCGTAAAAGCGCAGACGTCAGCGATCCTGCAATCGGCGAACGATCGGCGCGTGCTTGCGCTGGTCGAAGTCGGCGGCCACGACGCATTTCATCACCTGCAAGCTGGGTGGGACGACCATCATCTGTTTGCAGAGCACCGCACGTCGGCCGAAGAACGTGTCGTCGCGCTCTACCAAGTGATCTCGGTGACCGGCGATTGCACGCTCGATCCCGCATCGAAGAGCGTATACGCGTTCGAACAGTTCCCGACGGCGCCGCAAAGTTTGCAGCGAATCATCGAGGGCATCGCTGCCGCACAAGGATTTGTCGGCGCCCAGCTCTTTGGTACCGACGACGGCACCAAATCGTTCGCAATTTTCCGCTTCGAACACCGGCCGCAAATCGAAGCGCTGCGCCCAAGCGCCTTCGTTGCGCATCCGGTCAAGACGTTCTAGCCGATTACGTCGAGGTTCGCGAGACCTTCTCGAGCGCTTCGACCGTGTAGCGCCGGCGGCGCGGGCCGCCCTCGGACGCCTTGAGAAATTCTACTTCCACTTGCGCGTCGGGATGCACCGCGGTCACCACCGCGACCGCGTCCTCGTCTATCACGCGCACGTGATCGCCTACATGAATCATTCCTTGAGACCTCCGGCTTCTTTGAGGATCTCCTGGATATCGAAGCCCCGTTTGATTGGGAACAGCAACGCCCAGTTGATACGCAGATCGGTTTGCGGTGACGTGACCGGCCGCTCGACATAGGTGTAATAGAAAAGTCCGAGCTGCATCGGCTGATCGCCGAGTTTGAACGTCTTGACGACGCCCCCTCCAACCGGGATCGACCATTTCTGGTTGCTGGGTGCCGTGTAATTCGCGGTTAGTGACGGTCCCGTCGAGATCGCCCAGCCGCCTTTGAGATTGTAGTTAATGAAAGGCTGAATCAGCCCGGCGTTTACCTGCGGGTTCGTTGCCCTGCCCGTAAACGACCAAAGTTGCGTGAATAGGGCGCCCATAACCCACGGCCCCGGCATCACCAGCGCGACAGCGGCGGGGCCGGCCGACCATTTGCCGGTACCGAGTACGCCCGGCGACGCGCTCGGAAACTGGAATATCGGGCCGGCACCCCAGATCAGTTGGTTCCCCGTCGTTTTCGGTGCAAAAAAGAGTTGCTCTTGAATGTCGCTGACGCCGAAGGTCGATCCGCATCCGAATGCCGACGCGCATACGCCCGGCGGCGCGTTCGATGGATTGTCTACCACGGGAATGATCGTGCGCGCAATCAACGTCCAACTCTTGCTGAGCATGAGCGGCACGACCGGCTGAATATTCAGATTGAACTGGTAGCGCGCGTACGGTCCGAGTCCGTAGTTGTTGTTGAACTGAAATGGGATTGCAGCGATGTTCCCGACGGGGTTTTGCGACGCTTTGATGATCGCGGCTTGCACGGCCGCCTGCTGCTCGGGGGTCAGCGGGGGCGGGGTTTCCGTGCTTTGGGCCAGCGCGACTGATGGAACGAGGAGCGCGATCACGATGGCGCACGCCGCGAGGCGCAGAAGCACGGTAACTCTCATGCCCCCACCATAGCGCCTGGCCTACGGTTGCTCGCGTCCCAAAAGTGCAAGGGCGGCCTACGGCGAAGAGTGCGGTCAGAGGAGAAGGCGTTATGCGCGCGATGCTCTCGCAAATCCGGTTTCAGGCGATTATCGTCGCTTTGGTTCCTATTGCAGTTCTCGCCGCAATGCTCGTGTACACGATCGCCGCCCGGAACTCGACGGCCGAGACGGCCTTCTGGGCCGATCACACACAGCAGGTCATCGAACTCAACGATCAGCTGTTGAATGCGCTGACCGAGGAAAACCGTATTGCTACGAGCTATCGGCGCGGCGACGACGCGCGCGACGTGGCGGCATTCGCGCGCGCCTCGCGTGAGACGAATCAGCGCGGGGCCGCGTTGCTCGCCGCCGCCGATGCGGCGCCCGAAGAGCAGCGACAAGCGCAAATCTACGTCAACACCGTCGCTCCCGCCGATCGTTTTCTGCGGACGTACTTAGCGGCGGAGCGCCGCGGCGACACGGCCACGATGCGCAGCATGGAATCAGCTCCGTCCACAGCGAAGTTGGCAGCGCAACTCAACCTCGCCAAGCGCGACGTCGACCGATCCGAACGCATTCTCGCACTGAAGGCGCTGCGCGCGGCTAGCAACTATCTCAACCGCTTCTCGACGATCATTCTCGTCACGTTGCTCGCGGGCGTCGTGCTGTTCCTGATCCTCGCGGCCGGATTCGGCGCGCATGTCTGGCAGCGCGCTCGGCACTTACGCCGCAACGCGCAAGCGCTGCGGGCCGGGCGCGACCCCGATCCGCTTCCCGGCGGCGACGAACTTGCGGTCGCCGAACGCGAGTATCGCGGATTGCTCGAGCAGTTGCAACAAGAGCACAACAATGTCGCGGTCTTGCAGCAGGCGCTGCTTCCACAGACCTTGCCGAGTGTGCCAGGCGTGCGCATCGACGCCTCGTACACGCCCTCAACCGAAAACTCCGACGTCGGCGGCGACTGGTACGACGTTTTTACGCTCAACGATGGGCGCTTGGGTATCAGCGTCGGTGACGTTGCCGGGCACGGACTGCAGGCGTCGAGCATGATGGCGCAGATTCGCCAATCCGTGCGCATGGCGGCCCGGCTCTACGATGCACCGGTCGACGTGCTGCGCGCGGTCAATCGCGCAATATATGAAGACGGCGGACCGCTTGCGACGCTCTTCTACGGCGAACTCTCGCTCAATACCGGACTGTTGCTCTACGCATCGGCGGGCCATCCGCTACCGATTACGGTGCAGGCGCGCGGCGTCGTCGAACAGATTCCGGGTGGCGGCCTCATCATGGGCGCGCAGCGCAACGTCGAGTACCGTCAGTATTCGCTCACCCTCGATGCGGGCTCGGCTATCGTGCTCTTCACCGACGGCCTGGTTGAAAGCGGAAGGCGTGCCGAGTATGACTATGACGCGGGCGTACAACGCCTGGTCGAAGTCGTGAACCGCCAGTACTACAGCGCAACCGAAAATATCGCGCAAGCCATTCAGCGCGACGTCCTCGAAGGTCGCGCGCAACTCGACGACGCGGCGGTCCTCTTCATCGGCGTCACCGACGTCGGCTTCGCTCGCGCAAATGCGACACGGACCTGGACGATCGACGCGCGCAGCGCGTCGGCAGCGCGCCGTGCGAAGCGCGCATTCCTCTGGCGCTTGGGTGAATTTGCTCCGGACGGCACCGATCTCTCCGCGCCCGAGCTGATCTTCGGTGAACTGGTGGGCAACGTTGCGCGTCACACGCCGGGCATGGCAGAGATCACGCTCGAGATCGAGGATAACGTTGCGTTTTTGCACGTCTGCGACGAAGGGACGCCGATCGTGCACGCGCTCGCGCGTCCGGAAGATTTTGCCGAAGGCGGCCGCGGGTTGCTGCTCGTGGAGAGCATGGCCCGCGGGCTTTCGATCGACCGGCTGCCCAACGGCAATCACGTGACAGTTGAGTTGCCGATCACGCTCAACCGGCGCGAGGCCGGGCCGCGTGCGCCGGTGCGACCGATACGGCAGCGCACGCTCCCAGCATAGTTCGCTTACATCTGGAGCTTGTACGCTCCGGCGAGATCCTTCATCGCGGTGGTGAGGATCGCGTGGTACTGAGCGTCGGCAGCAAGCCCGTACTTGGCGTCGATGTCTGTCATCACTTGTTCGTGAATCGGGTGCGACACCGCGCGGTCGAGCATCACTTCGACATTAAAGCCCCGGCCCGTTTGGCCGGCATTCCATAGCGCCCCAGCGAGCGCCACGCCATCTTTCGGATTGGGATCGGGCGCACTCGGCAGCGCGATCTTCTTTTCATTTACAATGCGCAGCGAATCGCTTACGACGAAATCGAACGTTTTTAGAAATTGCGCGACCTGGTCCTTACCGTATTGCTTGTCGAGCTTATCGACCTCGGCGGTAAAGAGCATGCCGGTGAGCGTCTTGAGCAGCGTAACCGTGCTGAAATCGCTCGGGCCACCGCCCGCTTCGATCATCGAAAGCGTAACCGGAAGCGCCGGGGCGCCCGTATAGACGCAGCACGAGCCGGAGAAACGCGTCGGTTCGTTGACGATATTTTGCATCAACATCGCCGCCGCAACGATCGAGAGAAAGAACTCTTTCATGGCACCCTTTCTTGGGAGAGACGTGAGTCTCCGAAGAAACGGGGCAGCG
Source organism: Candidatus Aquilonibacter sp. (assembly GCA_050015295.1). GTDB lineage: Bacteria > Vulcanimicrobiota > Vulcanimicrobiia > Vulcanimicrobiales > Vulcanimicrobiaceae > Aquilonibacter. Next base: position 40,045 of record JBEKBR010000003.1, read on the forward strand.
CGCACCTTGGATTGGGTGCGCGAGAAAGATTTTAGGAGCCGAGCTTCACGACCGCGATCGGTTTGGTCGTGGGCTCCAATGAGCCGCCGGCCGGCTCGACGCTAATAGCCGTGGCGACCGTCGTGGCGGCGCTGACGGGGACCGTGACCAGCGCGTTGCCGTGTTCGTCGGGCGTGAAGGTCACCGACGGCGTCACATTCTTTGCGCCCTTCGCGAGCGTCCACGTTTGATAGACTTTGCCGGCCGGCAACGCCGGTAATCCGTGCACCGCAACATAGAGCCGGTCGCGCGCGACGAGCACGTCGCCTTGCGCGAACGCGACACGCCGCGCGCCGGCAAGTTCGGCGATCGTGTGGCTCTGCTCGACGACCACCGCGCCCAGACCGGCGACGAGCAACAGACAGGCAGCAGCAAGCGCGTACGGGAGGACGAAGGTGCGACGGCGCACGGGCACCGTCTGGGCGCGCACCTCTTTCATGATGCGCGCCTTGAGAAGCGGACTCGGTGACGCGTCGCTGCCGGCGGCGGTTCCGACCGCGGTGACCACCGGCCGCATGGCATCGTACTCGGCGCGGCATTCCGTGCAGGTCTGCATGTGCAGTTCGACCAGCCGCACGTCGTGTGCGTCGAGCGAGCCTAGCGCGAAGGCGGCGACGTTATCGAGCATCTCGTCGTGCGCGCTCATGCCGTCACCCCTTCGAGCGCAGCGCGCAGCTTGCGCAACGCCGCGCGAATCCGTGTCTTGACCGTGCCCAACGGCGTGCCGGTGCGGCGTGCGAGTTCTTGGTGCGTGAGACCGGCGAAAAATCCGAGCTCGATCAACGAGCGTTCGTTCTCGGAAAGCTGCGCGAGCGCGCGACGCACGGCAATGCCGTCCAGACGCGCGAAGACCGCGTCTTCGAGCGCGTCGGTTTCGGGCAGCGCTTCGGAAAGTTCGATCTGCGGATGCGCTGCCTGCGCGCGCACGACGTCGAGCGCGCGGTTGCGCGTGACGCGGACGAGCCACGCCGAAAGGTTCCCTTCGCGGTAGGCCTGCGGAGCATTCCAAAGTTTTAAAAACACGGCTTGGGTCACGTCCTCGGCAGCGGCTTGGTCGGCGAGCACGCGCAGCGCAACGCCGTACACGAGCCGGCTGAAACGATCGTAGATCGCCTCGAAGGCTTCGGGATCGCGAGCGCGTACTCGCTCCATGAGCTGGCTTGCTTCATCCACCAACGCGCTCTTTCGCCGCTATTCGTTACCATTTCCCTTAGGTAAACGTGCATGAACGCTCCGCGGATTCGCTCGCTCGCCACGCGCTTCGTCGTCCTCATGGGTGTGGTCAATCTCTTTGCCGACATGGCCTATGAGGGCGCACGCGGCGAGGCCGGCGCGTTTTTGAATCATTTGGGCGCAAGTGCAACCATCGTCGGCATCGTCGCCGGCGGCGGCGAACTAGCCGGCTACGCGATTCGCTCCCTTGCGGGCGCGATCGCCGACCGAACCGGCCGTTACTGGATCGAAGCCTGGACCGGCTACATCATCAACATGCTGTGCGTCCCGGCGCTCGCGCTCGCGGGGTCGTGGCCGGCAGCCGCAGGGCTCATGGTCGGGGAGCGCGTTGGACGCGGCATCCGTAAGCCGGTGATTTCGTCGGTGATCGCGCAAGCCGGGCGCGAGATCGGCGGCGGACACGCATTCGGGATCAACGAGCTGATGGATCAAATCGGCGCAACGGCGGGACCGCTGATCGTCGCGGTGGCGATCGCGCGCACGGGCAATTTCGCCGCCGGTTTTGCCGTGCTGCTCGTGCCCGCGCTGCTCACGCTGATCGCGCTTGGGCCGGCGTCACGTGCAGGAGCCAAGATATTGCCAAACAACCCGAGCGCGCAAGGCCCGACGCTGCGCGATCCGCGCGCATTTTGGCGCTACGCGATCGGCGGTGCGCTGCTCGCCGCCGGGTACGTCGACTTCGCCCTGATCTCGTTTCGCTTCCAACGCGACCACGTCGGCAGCGCGGCATCGATCTCGGTATGGTATGCGGTCGCGATGTTCGTTGCGGCGATCTCCGCGCCGCTGCTCGGACGTCTGCTCGACAAACGCGGCAATGCAACGATCGCCGGCGCGATCGTGGTAACCGCGCTCGCGACCGCACTTGCCTTTCTCGGCAACGGCTTGACCGCCGAAATCGGCGCGGCGCTTTGGGGCGTCGGCACCGTCGTGCAAGATTCTTTGCTGCTCGCGCTGGTGGCGAGCGTGATCACGCAGCGCCGCGGCGCGACGACCTTTGGACTCTTCGACTTGATCTTCGGGGTTGCTTGGTTCGCGGGGAGCGCGCTCGAAGGCGCGCTCCTCGACCATTCGATTCCGGCGCTGGTGATATTCTCGATCGCGCTGCAAGCGATCGCGATTCCGTTCTTCCTTACACGAAGCACATCTCGTTCGCAAGCTCCGTCTCGGTGATGCCTCCCGGGAGTAGTATAATCGGCCTATGATCGACGTTAAGACCGGGTTCATCGCTGTCTCCACCTACCACGTTGCGGCAGAGAACTTCGCGAAGGTTACCGAGGCGGCAACGCGATTGATGCAAAACGAAATCTCTGCGCTCGATGGCTTTTGTGAGGGCGCCGTCGTCACTGACGAGGCGAAGACGCGCATGCTGCTCGTGACACAGTGGCTATCGAAGCACGACTGGGCCCAAGCTTTTTGGGAACCGCGTATTGGCGATGCGGTCGCCGGGTTCGTGGAGGACGCAACGAAGTACGAAGTGCAGACCTTCGAACCGCTTACGATCGTGCGAAGGTAGAACTTACTGCTGGGGCGGCCACTGCAGCATCCGGTACACGCGTGCGAGTGACCGAAGGCTACGTACTTCCGACCGTTCGAACTCTTCGACGGTCGACTCCAAGTCGGCGTGCCGGGCTCGGGCGTGTGCCGCCTGCGCAATTGTCTCTGCCTGACTGAGTATCTCTTGGGGTTCCATTAGCTACCTGTTACCCGATTTACCCATTATTGCAAAACATCGGCAACCGGGGGAGCGGACGTTAGCTCTTGAACAGATCGACCATCGGCACGACGCCCGGTGTGGCTGCGCGCATCAAGTAGTCATGGATGCCGAAGGCATCCTCGATCGTGCGCAAGAGCGAGTAGTGATTGTACGGCGTGCGATCGACCGCGCCGCGCGGACCGTGATTGGTGATCACGACGGTTGGGATGTGGCCGCCGCCCGCGTTCGCCGGATCCGACGGATCGTTGCCGCAGCAGCCCTGCGTGCCGCCACCGTCGTCTTCGTCGAAGGTGATGACGATGGCGGCGTTGCCCTGCGACCACGCGGGCGAAGTCATGATCGCGTGCGTGAGCGTCGCGATCTCGCGATCGCCGCGCGCGATCAGCGCCGCCGGCAAATCGGTGCGGCAATCGGCCGGCGTGCCGGCACCGCGTGCGCCGTGCATTTCGTTGCACACGTTCGGCACGATCAGGCTGAACGCGGGGAGATCGCCGCTGCGCAGGTCGGCGTCGAGCGCGTCGAAGCCGACAAGGTGCTGCGCAAGTTGCGGATCGTGTTGGATACCGGCAAAGTTGACGAATCCCGAGTGCTTCGAAGCGTAGTAGCCGGCGACGACGGCAAGCGAACCGGCTTGGGGCAACGACTCCTCATAGTTCTTCCACGAAAGACCGGCCGCATCCAATTGCGTGGCGAGGCTCGGCGCGTCGATCGTGTGATTCACGTAGCCAGGCTGGTCGCTGTGCGAGCAATACGGCCGGCTGTCATGCGGCTTACAATAGAACGCGTCGTCGTCGCGAATGCCGTAGGTGTAGCCGCCGACCATCGCGACGTAGTTAGGTTCGCTCGGATGCGTCTCGGCGTAGAAACGCGACGCCGAGCCGTAGGTTTTCGCCAGGTGCGTGATCACCGGCGCATCCGCGCTGCCGACGATGCGCGCGTAGTCCTTGTTTTCTTCGACGATCACGAAGATATGCGTGTAGCGCGGCATCGCGGCATCGGCCGGCGTCACCACGGCAAGAAGCAGCGCGAGGAGAGCGATCACGGTTGCATTGACTCCAGTTGCCACTGCAGCGGCGCAAGCGAGACCCGAATCACGCCGGTTTGCGGGCGGTCGTAGTCGACGATCATCTCGAACACGAGTACGATCGCCGCGATGTAGATCATTGAAAAGACGGCCGGCCGCGCGCCTGCGCGCGCGAAACTCAAGCCGAGCGAGAAAATCGCGACGAATATCAATAAGAACGTCAACACGACCGCTGCAACCGGCACGTGCCCGGTGAGCGCGGTCTTTTGATCGCTTGAATCATCGATGGTGTTATTCAACGTCTGCATCAAGAGCGAGTAGCCGAGGTTGCTGCTATGCGTACGCAACGAGTCTGACGCAATACCCCAGAGTGCGGCTTGATCGCGCGAGCTCTCGTTTAACTCGCGCTCGAAGACCGTCGGATTGCTGGGCGCCGCGTATGCCTGCAAGCGCAACGCGGTGTAGTGGACCAGCGTGCGCCGGAACGTCCCGCGCAGCGGGCCGGGAAGCTGGCTCGCGCGCAGCCACGTCGTTCCGATATCGTTGGCTTCTTTGATCACCAGCTCGCGGCGAGCGTCGTACCGGCCTTGGGCTTGCGAAAACGAGAAGCCCATCATGAAGGCGACGAGCGCCAGCAGGCCCGTTTGGATCGCGTTCCACAGCTCGTCGTTGGTCTCGAAATGGCGCACCAGCGGACCGCCAAAACGATACGTCAACTCCAGCACTGCCACCAAAATGATGACGACCAGGGCGATCAATATGACCGGCGGGTCGCGGAAAATCAAATCGGACATGGTATCATCTTCCCGGCAACCTGTGGCTTCGCAGAGGAGGTATCACTATGCATGCTCGGCATGCGTTCGCCATCTTGCTTCTCATCTCCATTTTTACTGCCCTTAGCGTCGTGCGCGCCGATGCAACCGGAACGATGCGCGTGCAACAGAGCGACGGCAGCGTCCAGGTCTATCACGATGTCCAAATTCGGGTGGCGCAACGGACGTTGCGCATTGGGTCGGAAGATCGCAAAGGCGTCCTCGTCATCGACCGTGCGGCCTGCACCTACGCTGGTTTCGTCCTGCGCTGTTTGCCGTCGACCATGAAGTTCGAGCAGTCTGGGCAGACGCACGAGATTCAACTCGTCACCGGCACGATCTACGTGAACCTCACCGGCGATATGCAACAGCTCCATCACTCTTCGACGCAACTTTCGCCGCACGACGTGCTGCTCATGATGCAAACGAAGCGTGGAACCTATATCTCCCTGCAGGGTCACATTGACGAGATGCAACGATGAAGACCATTCGCACAGCAACCGCACTCGCATTGATCGTCACCATGCTGCCGCTAAGCGCACTCGCGCAGAAGCGTCCCGGTGGCGGCGGTGGCGCCGCGCGCCCGGCGCCGGCAGCACGGCCCGCCGCGCCGGCACAACGCCCTGCAGCGCCGTCGGGCGGCTTCAACTTCGACCGCGACACGCGACCGAGTAATCCCAACCCGCCGGCGCGGCCGAATAATCCGCCGGCGCAGCGACCGAATCCGCCAGCACAGCGACCGAACAACCCCAATCCGCCGGCGCGGCCGCCAAACAACAACCAGCCGCGGCCACCGAACAACAACCAGCCGCGGCCACCAAACAACAACCAGCCGCGTCCGCCGAACCCGAGTTATCGTCCGCCCAACTACCGGCCGACGCACTCGGTGATCGTCGTCAATCCGGTCTATCGCGGACCAGCGTGGGGCTGGAATCGCGGCGTCGCCTGGTATCCGGCACCGGCCTACTGGGGCGGCGGTTTTTGGGGAACGCTCGCGATTGCAGCGACGTCAGCGGCCGTGTTCGGCTATATCTACGGCCAGAACAATCAACAGATCGTATCGTATCAGGTCCAGCCGAACAGTCCCGGCGCGCAGATGCTCGCCAACTACCAACTCACGCAAACACCGTGCGGTCCACCCAATCTCGTCGTTATTTACGGGCCGAACAACAGCGTGATCTGCGCGTACCCCAACAACCTCGTGTCGGCCGGAACCTACAACCTCGATCCGTCGACCTTGACGATCTCGTCGTACTGAGGTAGCTACAGCGGCGCGAGCAGTTGCGCCAACAGCGGCGTTGCGGGCGCTGCGTGGAGTTCACTCCATGCAGCGTCTTGCACGACGCGCCCGTGCTCGATGACGATCGCGCGCGCACAAATCCGTTCGAGTATCGAGGCTTCGTGATCGACGACCAGCATCGTGAAGCCGAGCTCGCGCTGCCAGTCGACGATCGACGTCAGCAGCTCGCGCACCAAATGCCGATCGAGTCCGGCGAACGGCTCGTCGAGTAACACCAAACGCGGCCGCCGGGCGAGCATGCGCGCAAGCGCAACGCGGCGCGCTTGACCACCCGAAATCGCGAGCGCCGGCGCATTCCAAATCGAGTCGAGCTGGAGTCGTTCGCGTAAGTGCGCGATCCAGGCGTCACCGTCCGCGCGCGCGCCGTTGGTTAGCCCAAAGCGAACGTTGTCGGCCACGCGCAGATGCGGAAAGAGATTCGCATCTTGCGTGAGATAGCCGACCCGGCGACGGTGCAACGGCAGCGCCGGCGGAAAGAGCGTGACATCATCGAGCTTGACCACGCCGGCATCGGGCGACTCCGCGCCCGCGATGCAGGCGAGAATCGTGCTCTTGCCGGCGCCCGAAGCGCCGAAGAGGCCGCACGCTTCACCGCCACCGGCCGCAAATGCGACGTCGACGGTGAACTGCGCGCGTCGTTTGCACATCGCAACCTCAAGCACGTTGCGTCTCCGCTTTCCGCCGCGCAAGCACGTGCGCGAGCCACGGCAACGGCAGTGCGATCGCGAGAAAGACGACGAGCAGCGGCATCACCGCGGGCAATCCGAAGTTTTCGAGATTGGTCCAAATCGCCACCGGCATGCCGGCCGGATAATATGCGGTCACCAGAATCGCGCCGAATTCGGTCAACGCGCGAACCCACGCTAAGCTCAGCGCGACCGCAAAGCCGAGACGGGCGATCGGGTAGGTCACGCGCCAAAACACGCTCCAGGGATCGTGCCCGAGCAATCCCGCCTGCACTTCCAGGGCACGCGGCACCGTCTCGAGCGCGGCAATCGCGCCCAGCACGTAGTAGCCGATGCTGACGTAGACTTGCGTGACCACGAAGGCGAGCGGCGTATTGGAAAAGTGCGTTCCGAACGCGAGCGAGAGCAAGATCCCCAGCGCCAGCGGCGGCAGCAATACGGAAATGAGCAAAATCGCCTGCCACGCAACGCGTTCGCGCGGCGCAACGCGCACGACGTAGAGCGCCATCGGCGTACCGAGCGCGACCACGATCACCATCGCGAGCGCAGTCAATCCGAGTGAGACACAGACCGCATCGACCGTGCCACGGGCATCCCAATGCCATGGCCCAACGCGTGCAAACAGACCGGCCAACGGGTAGAGAAGCGCAAGCCCAAAGAGCAATGCGCCGAAGCGTTTCATCCTAGAGCGGCGCCGCTCCGACCGGCGAGTCGTACGCGTACTTTTGCAGAATCGCTTCTGCCTCGGCGCTCGAGAACCACTGCACGAACGCCGCGGCCTTATCCGCGTGCGGCGCTCCGGTTAGCGCGGCCGCGTAATACACCAGCGCTTGCGGGCGATAGGTCTTGCCGTTGAGCTCCAGCGACGCACGTTGATACGCAGTGTGCATCGACTGATTGCCGAGATTGATCTCCTCGGGCAATTGAACGAAGGGCAGACCGAAGGGTCCCGGTTGAATCCGGTACGCCGAGGCCGCATCGAGCTCGCCACTCTGCAGGCGCGCCTCGACGGTCGGTTCAGCGAAGATCTGAGCGGCGTTGACTGCATCGCCGAGAATCTTCGCCGCCATGCCGGGCTGTTTGTAGTACGCCTCGGCGAGCTGCATGGTGAAGATGATGTTGCGGCCTTGCGGATCGGTGGCGGGGTCGGTACGGCCGAAACGGAATCCGGGCTGCTGCAGAATTTGATACCACGGCATCGCGCCCGCTTTCCCGGCGTTGGCAAACGCGTTCGCATACGAACTCTTCGGACTGTAGGCGATCACCATCTCGGTACGCGCGATCGGCACCGCGTGCAATGCTTTTCCGGCCTTGATTACCGTCACCATCGGACCCGCAGTCACCGGAACGAAGACGTCGACCGGAATGCTCCCGCCGGCGATCAGCTGCGCCAGCGCGTCGGATCCTTGCGCGCGTCCGTGCATGTCGATGCCGAGCGTCTTCGCGACCGCCGCTTTCACCGGTCCCTCCATCATCGAGCCCATCGAGCCGGCGTACGCCACGTCGAGCGGCGTCAAGCTTTGCGCGAAAGCATTGCCGGTCAAAGCGGCACCGGCAAATCCCGCACCGGCGGCAATCCATGTGCGGCGGTTCATGCGATTCGTTCTCCCATTCTGGTTACGTCGTAGGCATCCAGGGCTTGGACGTCGAGGCGATACGGTTGCGACCGCAGCGTCTCGAGCAGCGCGCGAACGGGCTGCGTTTCGACGGCCTCGCGCGCGACCACAAGAGCGCAGCGTTCCTCGCGCAGCGCAAGAAAGTCAAGACCGTAAATGCGCGCGATGCTCGCCATGCCCACCCCAACGTCGGCAAAACCATGTGCGATCGCGCGCCCGGCGTCGAGTTGGCCTGGCACCTCGCGTGCATACCCGGCAATCCGTTGCGGATCAAGCGCCGCGCGGCGGAATTGTTCGTCCATCAATTGGCGCGCACCGGCGCCCACCGGCCGATTCACCAGACGCACGCCCCGGCGCGCAACGTCGGCAGCGCGGCGAAGGCGCAGCGGATTGTCGCGCTCGAGCAGCCATCCTTCTTCCGTCGTCGCGAGCTCGAAGCGCACATACCCCTCGCCAACCGCGCGGGGGATAGCGCCATGTACGACGGCCGCGTGCACGCGGCCACGCCGCAATTCCTCGAGCGCGGCACGATTGGTCATCGGCAGCCACAACACGCGCGTATCACGCTCGCGCAGCGTCGCATGTCGCGCGAGCAGGCCGGTTGCAACGTCGCAACCGGCGACGTAGACGACAGGCAGGGCATGGTGCGACGGCTCGAGTGCCGTGTATTCTCGCGCTACTGATTCGAAGCGGGCCGGCGACGGAGGCGGCGCCGAGGCAAAGAGCTCTTCGACGCTCGTCCCCAGCACGCGCGCCAGTGCGAGCGCAATCCCGACGCTCGGCTGCACGCGGCCGTTTTCAATAGCGCTCACAGCCTGGCGCGTGATCCCGGCCGCCTCGGCGAGCGCACGCTGCGAGAGGCCGCGCGCCGTGCGCGTGACCTCCAGGCTACACGCAACGATCTTTGCCATAGGGAAGGAATCATTGCCTGGGCGACGGCTCGCTCCTGCTGTCCACCAATCTCGGTGCTGCATTTTTCAAGCGTCCCAAGCCGTTCTCTCATTACGGTGCTATGCTCGTTGAGCACTTTGAAAATGATGGGAGAACATTCGTATGGCGACAACGCTCGAGAAGCAAGATCTCTACGATCTCAGCAAGCTTGGTATCGAATCTCCGTTCAGAAAACGCTACGACAATTTCATCGGCGGCAAGTTCGTCGCGCCGGTGAAGGGACAATACTTTGCCAACGTGAGCCCAATTGTTGGACAGCCGTTCACCGAGATCGCTCGCTCGACGGCCGAAGATGTCGAACTTGCGCTGGACGCAGCGCACGCAGCAAAAGACGCGTGGGGCAAAACTTCGCCAACGGAGCGCGCAACGATTCTCAACAAGATCGCCGACCGCATGGAAGCGAACCTGCCCAAGCTCGCGCTTGCCGAGACGATCGACAACGGTAAGCCGATCCGTGAGAGCACCGCGGCCGACATCCCGCTGGCAATCGACCACTTCCGTTACTTCGCGGCCGCAATCCGCGCGCAAGAAGGCAGCCTTTCGGAAATCGATCACGAGACGATCGCGTATCACTTCCACGAACCGCTCGGCGTCGTGGGACAAATCATTCCGTGGAACTTCCCGATCCTGATGGCGACGTGGAAACTTGCTCCGGCGCTGGCCGCCGGGAACTGCGTCGTGCTCAAGCCTGCCGAGCAAACGCCTGCGTCGATCATGGTCTGGCTCGATCTGGTTGCCGACTTGTTGCCGCCCGGCGTGCTCAACATCGTCAACGGATTTGGTTTGGAAGCCGGCAAGCCGCTCGCCTCGAACCCGCGTGTCGCGAAGATCGCGTTCACCGGCGAAACCACGACCGGCCGGCTCATCATGCAGTACGCATCGCAAAACTTGATTCCGGTGACGCTCGAGTTGGGCGGAAAATCGCCGAACATCTTCTTCGCCGACGTGCTCGCAGCCGACGACGATTTCTTCGATAAAGCACTCGAAGGCTTCACGATGTTCGCGCTCAATCAGGGCGAAGTGTGCACCTGTCCGTCCCGCGCGCTGATCCAAGAATCGATCTACGACAAATTCATGCAGCGCGCGCTCGAACGCGTGAAGGCGATCACTCAAGGTAATCCGCTCGACCCCACCACGATGGTCGGCGCGCAAGCGTCGAGCGAGCAGATGGAAAAGATCCTCTCGTATCTCGACATCGGGAAGCAAGAGGGCGCGAAAGTGCTCATCGGCGGCGAACGCGCGAAGATCAACGGACTGCTCAAGGACGGTTACTACATCGAGCCGACGGTCTTCCAAGGCAACAACAAAATGCGGATATTCCAGGAAGAGATCTTTGGGCCGGTTGTCTCCGTCACAACGTTCAAAGATGAAGCCGACGCGCTCAAGCTCGCCAACGACACGCTCTACGGTCTGGGCGCGGGTGTTTGGACGCGTGACATCAACGTCGCATACCGGATGGGTCGCGGCATTCAAGCCGGACGCGTCTGGACCAACTGCTACCACGCCTATCCCGCGCACGCCGCGTTTGGCGGATACAAACAATCGGGCGTCGGCCGCGAGACGCACAAGATGATGCTCGATCACTACCAGCAGACCAAGAACGTGCTGGTCAGCTACAGCCCGAAGAAACTGGGCTTTTTCTAGTGCCTCAGGTTACCCGCGTAGATGCAACGCCCGCAGCGCTCGAGCTCATCGAGTCGCTGCGGGTAAAGCACGGCCCCGTGATGTTCCATCAATCCGGTGGCTGCTGCGACGGCAGCAGCCCGATGTGTTTCCCGCTCGGGGAATTTCTCGTTGGTGGTTCCGACGTGAAACTCGGCGAGATCGGCGGCGCGCCGTTTTACATGAGCGCGTCGCAATTCGAATACTGGAAACACACCAAGCTGATCATCGACGTCGTGCCCGGGCGCGGCGGCATGTTCTCGCTCGAAAACGGCGAGGGCGTCCGCTTCCTGACGCGCTCGCGTATCTATACGGAAGCCGAAACGAGCGAACTGACCCCGGTCGAAATTCCCGTCTAGGGCGACGCGCTAGACGAAGATCAGACGCTCGACCGCGTTCGCGAGGGCCGCGTACTCTTCGTCGCGCAGTTGCGCACGGCCGATGATCGCGCGATACGAAAAGGCTTGCACGATGAGCGAAAGCGCGAGCGCGAGCCCCGGCCGATCGGCCGGCGGAATCGTCGCGTAGCCGTGCGCAGCAATCAATTCGAAGTAGCGCTCGAAGGCGCGGCGGCGCTGCGCGTTGCGATCGCGCGCGAGCGTCTCGCTCGTTCCCGACGCAGCCAGCGCGACCAGCACGGCGCTGCCGGGTGGATCCTTGACCAACGCAATCACCCAGGTGCGCAGACGTGCGCGCTCGCTTTCGCGATCGCGGGCGAGATGATGAAGCTCGGCGAGGCGGGCGTCGAGTAGGTCGTTGGCATGCGCCGCCGCGCCGGCGAGCACGTCGTCGCGCGACGAGAAGTAGCGGTAGAGGGTCGCCGGCGCGACGCCCGCCCGCGCGGCGATATCGTGCGCGGTGATCTCGCTCCACGGGGTCTTCTCGAGTAGAGCTTCGAGCGCTCCGGTCAGGTTGGCCCGGGTCTCCTCGGCGCGAGCCCGCCGGCGGGGCGGTGCTTCGCCGTGCCCCTTGCCCAGGTAGCGCCACTTGTTGCGAACCTTGCCGGTCTGCGGGTCGCGGTAACTCTCGACCATATAGCGGTAATCGCGTCCGCGAATGGTCTTAACCACCTCGTAGCTCATGTGGTAAATTAGTTACACAGTAAAGGAAAAATTACCTACTACATGGCGACGGCGGTAAAAACGTCACGCTCGATGGTAACGGCGGTCTCACCGGCAGCTGTCGTCGCGGTCGTGATGGTCGGCAACTTTCTGGGCCCGCTCTACTCGAGCACGGCCAACGTCGTCATTCCCAACCTGGTGGCGGCCTTTGGCTCCGACGTGGACACGATGGAGTGGGTCGTCACCGGCTACATGCTGGGCTATTCGATCACCATGCCGCTGGCCGGCTGGCTGGCCGACACCTACGGCCGTAAGCGCATGTTCCTCATTGGTCTGGCCATGTTCACCGGATTTTCGATCGGCGCCAGCCTGGCGTGGAGTGCCCCGGTGCTCATTGGCTTTCGAATTTTGCAAGCCGTCGGCGGCGGCATCGTTTCACCGACCGGTATGGCGATCATTACCGAAGTGATTCCGCCGCACCAGCGGGGGCGCGCGCTGGGCATGTGGGGCATGGGGATGATGCTCGCACCAGCGTTCGGTCCATGGATCAGCGGTTTGCTCGTGGATCATTACGAGGATTGGCGCTTGATCTTTTGGCTCGGCGTGCCGTTCGGCGTCACGGGACTGATCGCGGCGCAGCGCATTCTGCCCGAATCCGAAGATACACGCCGATACAAAACGGCGTTTGACTATGTGGGCTTCGCGCTGCTGTCCGCGGCGCTCACGCTATTTTTGATTCCGCTGACGCAAGGCAATCGCGTCGGCTGGGACGATCCGTGGATCGCATACTCGTTTGTCGCCGCCGCGGTGCTGTTCGTCGCGTTTGTCGTGCACGAGTTGAATACGCCGGCCCCGATGATCGATCTCGGCCTCTTTGGGGATCGCGTCTTTTCGATCGCTGTCGGTCTACGCAGTGTTCTCGGCATGGGCTACTATTTTTCGCTCTTTTTGCTGCCGCTGTTCACCCAGACGATTCTGGGTTGGGATCCGACGCAAGCTGGACTCGTCCTGATGCCGGCCGGCCTCGCGATGGCGGTGCTCATGCCGATTTCCGGCGCGCTCGCCGACTACATCGGCGCGCGCGTGCTGGTGTGCATTGGGATGATCATCGTCGCGATCGGAACGTTTCTTTTTGCGCGCATCGACATCGATTGGACGATGAACCAAATCACGATCGACAACATGATTCGCTCGGGCGCAATCGGCATTCTCTTCACACCGCTGACGGCCGCGGCGCTCACGAACATTCCGCGCCACCGGATCGGCAGCGCGGCGGGCATTCTCAATACGGTCTGGCAGGTCGGCGGAAGTCTGGGGATTGCGATCGGCCAAGCCTACCTCACCATGCAATCCTCCAATCGCTACGCCGATGTGGCGGCCGCACTCTCCGCGTCGCGTCTTCCGGTGACCGAATTTCTCCAGAAGTTTGCCGGCGTCGCCGCGCTCCGGCATCTGCCCGCCAATGCGGGTTTGCAGTACTTGAGTCAACTTGCGATGCAGACGGCGACCGTACGCGCCTACGGCGATACCTTTCTGCTTGGTGCACTGCTGGTAGGAATAGCCATCCCGCTCTCGCTATTTCTTCCTCACAAGCGCCATTTGCAATGAGTTATCGCAAGAAATTTATCGTCAAGCCGGAGAGTCACGTCGATCTCGCATCGATCGATCCCGCATGCAAGGGCAAGCACGCGAACAAAGATGACGCCGCGGACGAGATGGCGAGCGACCTCGAAAAGCTCTGCGCACTCCAATACCAGCTCTATGCCGGCAACGAGCATTCACTCCTGATCGTGCTGCAAGGACTCGACGCCTCGGGGAAGGACGGCACGATCAGCCACGTTTTTCGCGGCCTCAACCCGCAGGGTGCGCGTGTGCACGACTTCAAGCAGCCATCCAAGGAAGAAGCCGCACACGATTTTTTGTGGCGCGCACACATTCCGGCGCCGGCGCGCGGCGAGATCGTGATCTTCAACCGCTCGCACTACGAAGATGTCTTGATCGTACGCGTACACAATCTCGTGCCCGAGAGCGTGTGGTCGAAGCGCTACGAACTGATCAACGCGTTCGAGAAGAATCTCGCCGATGCCGGCACGACGATTCTGAAATTCTACCTGCACATGGGCGCGGGCGAACAGCTCAAGCGCTTCAAAGACCGGCTCGATGATCCGTCGCGCCAATGGAAGATCAGCGACGCCGATTACACCGAGCGCGCCTACTTTCCGCAGTACCTGCGGGCGTACAAAGAGGCGCTCGAGCGCACCAGCACGCCGTATGCGCCGTGGTTCATCATCCCCTCGGACCATAAGTGGTTTCGCAACCTCGCCGTCTCGAAGATCGTCGTCGAGACGCTCGAATCGCTTCGCATGAAGCTCCCGCCAACGACTGTCGACCTCGACGCGATCCGCCGCATGTATGACGCCGCAAAAAAGGAAAAGCTCTGATCAGGCATTGTCATAAGACTTTCAACCTGAGAGGCCAACGTAAGAACCATGAGATTTAGGAAGTGCACGCTTGCTCTGGTCGGGGCGCTCAGCGCGCTCGCAATGATCTCACCCGGTGCGGCGCTCGCCAACGGCGTTGTGCGGGTTCAACAAAGCGACGGCTCGGTTCACCAATACCCACAGACCGCGATGCGTTGGACCGGCCAAACCCTGTGGTTGCACAGCGCTGACGGCAAGGGCGTTTTGGAGATCACGACGGCCGCGTGCTCAGACGCGGGCGGTTTGGTGCGATGCTTGCCGTACGCGATCACCCTTCACCAAAGTGGGGCAAAGCATCCGATCGCCGTGGCACGCGGCACGATCTACATGAATTTTTCCGGCGAGCCCCAGAGCGTGCCGTACTCGTCGGAGTCACTGGCTTCGCACCACCTGCTCGTCGCGATTCGCACGCAGCGTGGGACCTACATCACGGTGCGCGGCAATGTCGATGAGGTGAAGCAATGAAACGCTTTTTCCGTGGCGGGCTCGCCTTTGTGCTCGCCCTCGCGACGCCGCTGGCGGCACTCGCTCAACAACACGGCGGCGGAGGCGGCGGTCACTATTCGGCACCGGCCGCGCGTGCTGCTGCACCCGCTCCGCGTCCGGCCGCACCGCCGCCGCGTCCAGTCGCGCAACCCGGCTTCAGCCTGCCGCGCGATGTCGCACATCCCGCGCCGGTCTATCCCGCGCATCCCGGCGCTCCGCCGGCGGGTCGTCCGCTCGCCGGGTCGCGTCCGATCGGGTCCTCACAGGGGCATGCGGGCGTCCGCGCACCGCAAGCACTGTCGCAGCGTTACAGCGCGCCGGCAATTCGCAATCCGCATAACTGGAACAACTGGGGTTGGAATCACGGCCGCGCATGGTATCCTGCGCCGATCTATTGGGGCGGCGGTTTTTGGGGTCCATTCGCCCTCGGCGCGCTGACCGGAGCGCTGCTCTACGGATCGCTCGTGGACTATCAAGACCAGATCATCTATCCGTCGTATGCGGTGCAGCCGCTCACGCCCGGCGCGCAACTGCTGCAAAACTACGGCCTTACGCAAACGCCATGCGGCCCCCCGAATCTCGTCATCATTTGGGGACCCGGCGACAGCGTGATCTGCGCGTATCCAAACGATCTCGTATCGGCCGGCAACTATCAAGTCGATCCGACCACGCTAACGCTGGTGTCGGCGCCGGCGCAACCGGCTGCGCCGTCTCAATAAAATCTCGGAGGTATCTGCAATGGGTGTTTCACGTAAGGGCTTTCTCGCCGGAAGCGCCGCCGCGGCAGTTGCGGCGGGATCCGCGACCTCGCTCGTCTCAGCAGAGACGGCGCCGATCACGGGGATGACGTTTACGACGCTACGCGACGGCACCGTCGATCATTTGGGCATTCGCACGCCGCACGGCATCATCGACGTCGCACGCGCGGCCACGGCCATGGGCATCTCGGACGCGCCGGCAACCGTGGAAGACGTCGTTTGCGGACGCGGCAACGTCGACGCGCTGCATCGCATCGCGGCTCAAGCGCCGGCTGGTTCGTTACGAAGCGAATCCGCGGTGCAATACGGTCCCCTCGTCTCGTCGCCGGAGAAAATTCTGTGCGTCGGTTTGAACTACCGCGCGCACTTGGCCGAGACCAACATGAAAGCGCAGCCGTATCCGGATCTGTTCAATAAATACAATACCTCGCTGAATCGACACAACGGAACCGTCGCCGTCTCGACGCTGCCGCTCGTGCAATACGACTACGAATCAGAACTCGTGATGATCATCGGCAAGGAAGCGCGCAACGTTTCGGAGGCCGACGCGCTCGCCTACGTTTTCGGATATGCGTGCGGGAATGATTTCAGTGCGCGCGACGCGCAGCTTCGCGTCTCGCAATGGATGACCGGAAAGACGCCGGATCAATTTGCACCGCTCGGACCCTGGCTCGTGACCGCCGACCAGATCGGCGATCCGCAAACGCTGCAGATCCAAACCTTCGTGAACGACGAGAAGACGCCGCGGCAAGACATGAGCACGGCGCAGATGATCTTCTCCTGCGCGAAAATCATCAGTTACATGTCGGAATTCATTACGCTGCGGCCGGGCGACGTCATATTCAGCGGAACGCCGAGCGGGGTGATCCTCGGCTATCCAAAGGATCAGCAGGTCTGGCTAAAAGCGGGCGACCGGATCACCACCAAGATCTCGAAGCTTGGCGAACTGAAGTTCACGCTGGTCTAACGTAACCTGGTAGCCCTGTGAGAGGCCGGGGCATCCCCTCGGAGAACATGGCAGGGCGATGAAAGCGCTGCTCGGGATGCTTGGCCTCTTGAGCCTGCTGTATGGATGTGGCGGCGGGTCGTATCTTCCGTATGCGCCGCGCTCCCTTGACTCGCTGCAAATCAGTTCGCTGGTGAACGAAGCCGCGCTGCGTTCCGGGACGCCGGCGGGCCTGGTCCGCGCGGTCCTCATGGCCGAATCCTCGGGCGATCCCTCGGCGATTAGTCTTGCCGGCGCACAAGGGCTCATGCAGCTCATGCCGGGCACGGCCGCCGGGTGCGGCGTTTCCGACGCATTCGATCCCGACCAAAACGTCGCGTGTGGAGCGGGTTACCTCAAGCGGATGCTCGATCGCTATCACGGGAACGTGACCTTGGCGGTTGCGGCCTATAACGCGGGACCGGGCGCGGTCGATAAGTATCACGGCGTCCCGCCGTATCCGGAAACGCAGGCCTACGTTGCCCGCGTCGTCTCGGCGTACCGGGGCTTCTAGCTCCGCGCATCGACAACCATATGGCGACGCTTACCCAACGCCGGCTGCATCCCGCAATCGATATCACGGCGTGGCGCCTTCCAATCCTCGATCGCTACCTGTTGCGCGGCATGATCTTGCCGTTCGTCGCCGGCATGTTTGCGTACCTGATCTTCTGGGCGCTCAACATCTTTTTCGTCGCGGCGGATTACATCATCAATCAGCACGCGCCGGTTTTCTTGGTGTTGCGCTTCGTGTTGTTCCGCGTACCGCAGGCGACACCGATGGCCTTTCCGTTCGGTGCGCTGCTTGCAGGGCTGCTCTCGATGGGCCGGCTGATGAGCGACAACGAGATCACTGCCATGCGTACCTCGGGGATTCCGGTGTGGAGAATCGCCCTCACGCCGTTGCTCTTCGGCTTTGTCGCGTTCCTCATTTCCTATTTCGTCAACGAGAACGTCGCGCCGGCCTCGGTCGACATTTCCACCCGCACGTTCTATCAGATCCTCTACCACACTGACGCGTTGCCGGTCGAGCCGCAGTTCTTCCGTAAAGATCCCGATAACGGGAACACGTTCTACGTCAACCAGGTCTTGCCCGACAATAAGACGATGGAGGGCGTGCAGGTCTTTAAGATCGGGCGTTACGGCATCTACGTCGAGACGCTGCAAGCCAAAACGGCAACGGTCGAGAACACTCAGCTCGCTCTACACGACGTCGTGGATACTCGCTACAACAGCGACGGATTCGTGAACAGTCAACAGCGCGTCAAAGAGGTGTTGATCGGATTGCCGCTCGCCGAAACGGCCGCGCAGTTCATGAGCAATCAGAACTCGGACCCGTGGACGATGTCGAGCAAGAATCTCGGCGCGCAAGTCAAGGCGCTGCAAGCTCAGGGAATTGGCGGATCGGCGCTGGGAAATCTTCAGGTCAACCTGTACAACAAGCTCTCATGGCCGTTCGCGTCGTTCATCGCGGTGATCCTCGCGGTACCGCTGGCCCTTCGTTTCGGTAAGCGCGGACAAATGCTCGGCATCGCAATGGCGATTCTCGCGTTCTTTGGCTACTTTTTACTCACCTCGGCGGCAGCTGCTCTCGGACGCAACGGACAAATGAATCCACTCCTGGCTGCGTGGCTACCGAACATCATCATGGGCGCCACCGGCCTCATCTTACTCTGGCTGGAAGAACACTAAGGCGTGAGTTCGCGACCTTCAAGCCGTCGAGGTGCCGCGGCAATCGCGTGCCTCCTCGCGGTCTTCGCTACGTACCTGCCCGCGCGCGGCCAAAGCGCCGACGACAACACGCGCGTGCTGGCGCTGCTCAACGGCCAGTCCTGTGCGGTGCATGAGGCAAAGCTGTTCGCACAGGAAATCGGTCAAGCCCAAGAGCCCGAGGGAAGTCGCTACGTCGCGCAGTTCCAAGTAACGCCCTCGCCGTCGCCGAGCGGCTCGCCCTCGCCGTTTGCAACGCCATCGTTCGCACCGCATACCGGTCCGGGGACGCAGCTGGTCGCAACCCCGCAGCCGAGCGGCTCGCCCGTCACGCCGCCGCCCGTTCCAACGGCCACACCGAATCCGTTCGATCAGAATCAGCCGGTATTCGTAACGCGCGGCGGCGACACGCCGCCGCCGATCACGCCGGCGGGACAGCCCCTCCCGAGTGCAAGCCCGAAGCCGTCGACCTCGCCGACGGTCGCACCGACGCTGCCACCGAACTACATCGCCGTGCTCGCCGACAAAGTCTCCGGTAACACCGGCCCCGGGAAACCCGGCGACGCGTCGGGCAACGTGCACATTCTCTACGGCGCCGAAGAGATCGTCGGCGACGACGCGCACTACGACGGCTTGCGCACGGTCACGATCACCGGTCATCCGTTCATCATCAATCACGCCAAAGACTCGGTGCTCCAGGCTGACAAGATCACGTTCGACACGATCGATCAAACCGCGATCCTGAGCAACGGTCGCGGCACGAGCTCCGAAGGCGTCAACATCGGTCTGGTGCATTTCAACGCGAAAGATTTGCACACCGATGCCGAGGGCATCGGTCACGGGCTCGCGCCGTCGGTCACGACCTGCGAGCATCAGCGCGGCGGCTATCACATCACCGGCCGCAACATGGACGTCTATCCCGGCGATAAGATCGTCATCTACAAAGCGATCCTCTGGCTCGGCGCCGCCGCAGTCTTCTTCCTTCCGAAGGTCGTGATTCCGTTGCGCACGGTCGACAACCCGGATCAGCGCCCGAAGTACTTTCCCGACGTCGGCTACGACTCGTACGAAGGCTTTTGGATCAAGACCCGGACGACGTTCGGCAAAGACCAATATTTTTATGGGTACTACGTCGTCAACTACTTCACCAAGGTCGGACTCGGCCTGGGCTACGTCGCGTTTTATACCAAGAAAAACGGCCGCCGCAGCGCGAACATCAATTTTTACGAGATTCATGACAAGCGCGTCGACCAAACAACCGACAACCTGACGTTCGGCGAAACCGAAAACATCTCGAAGACGCTGCGCTCGAACTTTCAGCTCTCGTATCAATCGAACTTCGGTCCTTACACCGATCTTCCATCAACCACGCAGATCAGCGAAACCATCGCGCACCAAACCGCGCACACCTCGCAACAGTACAGCTATACGCGCAGCACGACGGGATCGCAGTCCAGCAGCAACAGCCTCTCGTTTACCGACAACGATCAGTTCAACTCGCATTTGAGCAATGCACTCAACATCAACATTTCAAGCAGTTCGACGAACTATGGCGGTAACTCATCGACGAACTCGACGGCGACGCTCAACGACCTGTTGCACTACGTCACGCCGGGCGAAGACTACCAACTCACCTACGACAAGACGATTGCGGCGCAGCCCTACGGCGACGACGAGGTGCCGCAGCTACAGATCAAGCCCTACAAGTTCTTTCCGCACTTTTGGATTCCGACGTCGGCGAACTTCACGATCGGCGAATACAGCGAGCCGGCCTACGACTTCTCGGCCAGCCGCGCCGATATGGCGTTCGTGCTCGGACCTGAGATCGCGAATATTTTTGGGAGTGACCTGCAAGCGACGGTCAACGTCAACCAGTACGCGTATAGCACGGGCGACTTGAAGGCGTCAATTCAGCAGCAAGCGTCGCTCACCACGCCGATCAGTCAGCACTTCGTCAACACCCTGACCTACAGCGAAGAGAACTACAACGGGCCCTCCTCGGTTCCGTTTTATACGCTCGACCAATTCCCGGGCGTCAACACCAAGAACGCGCAAGACCTCGTGCGCGTGCTCAACGGCAATACCTACAACCTCGCGGTCGGATTTGCGACGAACTTTATCCCGGAAGCCCAGCCGGTGAGTTATCAACTCACCGTGCAGCCCTCACCGCGCTCTTTGGTGTTGCTCGGCGGTTCGTTCATCCCGGGTCCGGGCCAAGGCTTTGAAACGACGAACCTTCAGCTCTCGACGCCGATCGGTCGCGATACGCAGGCGCAGTTCGTTACCACGATCGATTGGCTCAACCACACGCGGCTCGAACAGAAAGTGCTGTACATCACGCGCACGATCGGCAACTGTTATCAGCTACAAGGCCTCTACAACGAGTCACAAAAGCTCGTGACGTTGCAGATCAACATTCTGGCGTTCCCGAACCAAGGCGCAACGTTTGCGCTAGGTTCGGGTGGTCCGCTGATCCCCACATCGTTTAATAATCTCTAATCAGGGGTTGTTCGCGATGTCGCCACCGGAGAGCGCGTCAGGTATCGACGGATGGTTACCCGTCTGCACGTAAAATGCGCCGGTATCAAACGACGTCGACACGTCCAGCTGCGGCGATGCGTAGGTTTGATCGTTGGGGCCGCCGGCGCCGAGTGAATCGATGATGTCCAGGCTTCCCTGCGACTCGTAATTCGAGACCTGCCCTTGCAGCACGAAGAAATTGAAGTTCCACAGATTGGAGACCGTCACGCCTGAGCTGGTCGGCGTCGGGCTTGGACTACTGCTTGGCGTTGCAGATCCTGAAGCCGTCGGGCTTGGCGACGGCGAGGTGGTCGCACTGAACAGTGCAAGCACTCGCGAAAAGACGACGGTAAATTGATTGCCCTGCCCGTTGCTGTTCAGCGTCAGGATCAACTGCTGCGGCGTCGCGCCAATCGGGTAGAGCACCGGGACCTGCGTCGTGTTGTTGGGACGATAGTAGTAATAGGCATAGGGTTGAACGGCGCCGCCGGCCCCGCCGACCACGATGGCCATCGAATAGCCGGCGTAGTTATTGCTCAGCGTCACCGGCAAGGGCGTCGTGCCGCTGCCTGAAGTGTTAAACACGATCGCGTATGAGTCGGTCGAGAAGTTGAATGCCGTCTGGACATTGAACTTTACGCTCATAAAGCCCGACTCCAATCCGCCGGGGCCGATGCCTACGCGATTTGGCGTCACCTGTCTACCACACGACGAGGCAATGAGCGCCGCCACTGAACCCGTCACGAAACCTGCTCTACGAATCATGCTTTCCTCGGAACGCTTGCGCGCCGCGTTGATTGCGGTGCTCTCCGGTGTGTTGTTCGCGCTGGCGTTTCCGCGCGCTGGTTTCGCGTGGGCGGCACCGCTCGGCGCTGGGGCGCTGTTCTGGACCTGGCAACACGCATCCTGGAAGCGCGCATTCTTCCTGGGATGGCTCTGTGGAATTGTTTTTTACACGATCGCATTTTGGTGGTGGAGTACAACGATTCAAACCGTCGTCGGTCCCCTTGCTTACGCGGCGGTGATTGCGGGCGCCGCGCTCGAGGGACTCGCCATCGCATGCGCCGGGATCATGACGGTGATTGCGCAGCGTCGCGTTACGCCTGCGCTGGTTCCGTTTGCCGCGGCACTCGCGTTTGCGATCACCGAGTGGGTGCGATCGATCGGCGTCATCGGCGTACCGTTTGGACAACTTGGAACGACGCAGGTCGAAACGCCGTTGCGCGCGCTCGGTGCGTTCATCGGGACGAGTGGGCTCACGCTCGTCCTCTTTGCGCTCGGCGCCTATGCCGCGTACGCGCTGCAAATGCGCACCTGGCGCGCATTTGCGTCATGTCTGGTACTCACCATTGCAATAGCGAGCGCCGCGTGGATCGCGTGGCCGGCTCGTCACATCGCCGCGCCGCGCATCCCGGTCGTCGCCATTCAAGGCAACATCGCGCAATCGCTCAAGTGGCAGCCCGGTTCACTTGCGCGCGCAGTCACCGTCTATACGGCAATGACGCGCATTGCGATCGCGCACCATCCGCAGCTCATCGTGTGGCCCGAAACCGTGATCGCACTCAACGGTGAGGGACTCAATGCCGATCCGGGACTCATCGCACAATTCACTTCGCTCGCCGCGCAAGCTGACACAACCATCGTCGCCGGCAGCATTCGTATCGACGGCGCCAGGGTTTACAACTCGCTCTTTCTCTTCACGCCGGCCGGCGTATCGGGCGTCTACGACAAACGTCAATTGGTACCGTTTGCCGAACACTTTCCCGGCAAGCAATTCTTGTTCTGGCTGCCCTACATCGGTGCGCTCAACGGCAACTTCGCGCAGGGCAACGGCAGCGGCGTGTTCTCTACGGGCGCGGGCTTATCGATCGGCGCGCTGATCTGCTGGGAGTCGGCGTTCGGCGATCTCGCTTACGACGAAGTGCGTAACGGCGCGCAAGTACTAGTGATTGCGACCGACGACGCGTGGTTCGGCACGTCGTCGGGCCCCTATCAGCATGCGCAAATCGCCCAGATGCGCGCGATCGAATCAGGTGAATATGTCGTGCGTGCCGCAGCAACCGGAGTCAGCGGCATCATCGCGCCCGATGGCGCGTGGCAGACCCGTCTACCGCTCGACGTTCCGGGAGAAGCCGCCGGCTTCGTTGGACCGCCCACGCGTTCGTTCTTCGCGCACATGGGTCCGACGCGGCTGTGGTTTTTTCTGATTGCGTTGTATTTGATCGTCGTGCTCTTTGCGGGACGGGCTGACGCGGAGCGCGTTCACACGGAGCGCGTTCAGTGAAGCGACGCATCCGGTGGCGCTTGATTGCCGCGATCGTGGGCGGTGCGCTCCTGATCTGGGTCATCGTCGGCGTCGTACTGGCCGGCTTCGGGACCCCGCCGCTGCCGCCCGACCAGACTGCGATCACGCTCCGTGGCGGGCGGGTCCAGGGGAACCGGATCACGACCAAATCGTGGAGTTTCGACTATCATGGCGCGCAGCTCTCAGCCGACGGTACTACCGGAACGGTGGACGGCGTGCACGACGGGATCCTCTTCAAGCATGGGAAGCCGTATCTAAAGATCACCGCCGAGCGCATCAGTGTCGATACGATGTCACTCAACTTCACGGCCATCGGCAAGGTGAAGGTCGTGCTCATCGGCGATCCGCTGAAACGTTCGTTCGATACCGATCTCGTAAGCTGGACGAATGCCACAAAGCTGCTGCAAATGCCGCATCCGAGCTACCTGCACTCGGAGAGCCATACGTTGGCATTTAGCTCGATTACGATTGATTTTGGCAAGGATCAGATCCATTTCGGCTCCATCATCGGGAGCGCCGAAGTTGGGTCCTGATGCGGCCGAAAATCGTGCTTGAGACGCTTGCTCGGTTGGCCGATAGATAAATCATGCCCCGCTTACGCCTGGTATTAGCCTGTGCGGTTGCCTTTGCGGCCGCTGGGTGCGCGCATGGGGGCAGCGCATCTACTCAAGCCTCGCCCTCTATGGCGCCGATGCTCATCGACGACCGTGGCATCGTGATGCCGCTCGAGGATGCGGTGCGCAAGATCAGCTACCGGCCCTGGGTGCCGCCGCGACAAGTGCTCAAGGTGGCGGTGATTCCGCCGCTTGGCGATCTCGATACGCCGGATCACCGCGGAATTGCGTTCGAATACCAATTTGGAAACCAGGCGATGCTGCTCTCCGAATGGCCGAAACAGAATTTCACGCTGCTGTTTTTGCGCGGACAAGACATCACGTTTACGCCATGCAATATTGCGCACTACAAAGCCGACGGCGTAGCGTGGACCACAAAAACGAAACTCGCGATGACGCTGCAACCCGACGGGAACGTGAGCCCCAAAGACGTCGATGCAGAGGCGCGCCGGTTAATCGCGCAGGGTGGCTGTAACTAGTCCTTTTTTTCGGACGCTTCGTCGCTGCGTTTTTTCTTTGCTTCAGCGATTAGTTTCTTGACTTTTTGTCCGCCCTTGTGGCCGATTTCTTCATAAAAGTCGGGACCGTATTTTTCTTTTACGACCTTGCCGCCTTTTTGTCCAATCGACTCGTAGAACTCGACCCCGTGGCGGTCGCGCGTTGCCTTGCCGCCCTTTCGGCCGATCTCTTCGTAAAAGGTTGAGCCATAGCGGTCACGGACGGTGTCGCCACCTTTTTTGCCGGCTTCGCGAACCGACATTTCCTTGGCTGCATCGTCCTCGCCGCTTTTTTTTCCTACCATGGTGTGTTACGACTTGCGCTTTGGCTTCTGACCGCCTTTTTGTCCAATCACTTCGTAGAACGACGGGCCGTACTTGGTCTTGGTGGCCTCTCCGCCCTTGCGTCCGATTTCTTCATAAAACTCCGTGCCGTACTTTGCTTTGACACGCTCACCGCCGCGGCGCCCAGCTTCGCGAACGCTCATACCGCCTTGCGGTTCCTCTTGGATCGACATTTGGGTCTAAGCCCTCCATGTGAAAAGGATACGGACCGTATATGCCCAATCGCCCGCTCGCTAAACCCAGGAATTAGAGCCGATGCTTTCGACGGTGATTGCGGGCGCTACAATTATCGATGGTACTGGACGCCCGCGCTTCTCCACGGATCTTGCGCTCGCCGGCGATCGCATCGCGCGAATCGGCGACTGCAGCGCGATTGACGCGCCAAATCGCATTGATGCGCGCGGAAAAATTCTTGCTCCGGGCTTCATTAATACGTGTGCATTTGCCGATAACGCCGGGCGCTCGCTTCCTCTCCTTAACTCCGCGAGTGCTCAGGGCATCACGACCGAGATTTTCGCCGAAATTCCCGGATTTTCGCGGGAAATCGTGCAGCTGCGCGATTACGGTCGCGAGTTGCTCGATGCGCTGGAAGAGGCCCTTGACGCCGCGCAACGCGCCGGCGTACCCGTGCATATCGCGCATCTTCACGGCGAAGGGCCGAACAGTCGCGCAAGCGTCGAACGCGCGCTCGAGCGCATCGATCGCGCGCGAGCGCGCGGTTTAGAGATTACCTGTGATGCCTATCCCTATATTGCAACCTGGATCGAACTCGCGTCGCTCCTGCCGGCGCTTCCCGATCTCGCCGCGTACGATGACGAGCGCATTGCGGCGGCGGCCGCGATGGAGATGACGGCGCGGCTCGGCGATCGCTGGCACGATCTCATGCTCGCCGAGGTTTCCAGCGAAGAGCGCTATGCATGGGTCGGCATGCGCTTCGACGAGATCGCGCGCCAAATGCGCTTGAGTCCGGCACGCGCGGTGATCGAATTCGCGCGCCTCGACGGCGAGCACGCGCGCGCATTTTATTTCTGTACCGATGAACCGGTCGTGGCAACCGTCCTGTCGGCGGGATTCTGCACGATCGGCACGGCTGCCGTGGCACGTTCCTTCAACGACGAACGTTACGGGCGTGTGCACCCACGAACGTTTGGAACTTTTCCGCGCGTTATCGGCCGGTTCGTGCGGCAGCGGCGCACGCTCTCACTGGAAGAGGCCATCCATCGCATGACCGGGCTCGCGGCCTTCGCATTCGGTCTGCACGACGTGGGTGAATTGCGTGAAGATGCGCGCGCCGATCTCGTGCTCTTCGACGAAGCGGAATTCATTGATACCGCAACCTACGAGCGGCCGGTATTGGCGCCGCTTGGGTTGAAGTCGGTCTGGGTCGCCGGAGAAGCGACGGGAGGACGCATCTGATGCTCGCTGCGCTGACGCTCTCGCTGCAATTGCAACAGAGCAGCTTCGATTTGCTCGACGGCGTCTCAATCGAAGTCGCCGCGCACAATAGCGCGAGCGCACCGGCCGTCGTCAAGTTTGCGCGGCCCGAAGAATACGCGATCCAGGTGCTGCGCGGCGATCAGGTAATCTGGACGAACGCCGCCGTCTCACCCGAGAGCACGACGTTTCCCGTGCACAAGCGGCAATTCGTTCCCGGGCCAAGCGTGCTCGTGGTCTACATTTGGAACGGCACGGAGGTCGACGGATCGGCACCAAGCCCGGGCAACTATACCGTCCACGTGCGCTTACTGGGTGAGGGCGTAACGCCGGAGGCCACGGCCAAGGTTCACTTCGCCGAGCCGTTGCCGGTGAGCGCCCTCGACAAACTCAAGCAAGGCGACACGGTCACGATCGTCGGCACGCTCGATGCGACCAAGGGAATATTGACCGACCCAACCGGCTCAGTTCCGCTGGGGCGGCGGCTGCTCACTGCGCCCGACGGAGCGGTAGCGGTGCGCGGATATTATTTGCGTCGCGTCGGCCGCGACGCGATCTTCGTCGTGCAGCGCTGGGCGCCGATGCAATGACGCGCGAGTGGCTCTGCACGAACGGGCTGGGCAGCTATGCATCCGGCACCGTCGCCGATGTGCTTACGCGCCGCTATCACGGCCTGCTCGTCGCGGCGCTCGATCCGCCGCTCGGACGCCGCGTGCTCTTTAACAAGTGCGACGCGTCGGTCGCGTACGGCGGCGTGCAGACCGACCTTTCCGCGAATCGATGGCATGACGGAACGCTTGCGCCGCAGGGCTTCAACACGATCGTCGATTTCCGTCTCGATGGCGCGGTGCCGGTGTGGACCTATGCCTTCGCCGACGCCCTGCTCGAGCGGCGCATCTGGATGGAGCACGGTGCGCAGGTCACGTGGATCGAGTGGCGACTGCACGACGCAAGTGCGCCGGTCGACCTCACGCTCAAAGCGTACGTCAACGATCGCGATTATCATTCGCTCACCCGCGCCTACGACGTTTCGAACGTAGCGCAGATCGCCGGCGAGCTGGCAACGCTGCGCATAGGCAACGGCGCAACGTGGTATCTGCGCGCCGCGGGCGCCACGATCGCGCCGGCCGGCGAGTGGTACTACGGCTTTCGCTACGATGCTGAGACCGAGCGCGGACTCGACGACACCGAGGATCTCTATCACGCACTCACCGTCGCAATCCAGCTAGCGCGACCGGGTTCATCGCTGCTGCTGCGCGCCGGGCTCGACGCCGGCGATGCCGCGCCGAGCGATCCGCATGCGCACGAACGCGAGCTGCTCGCGCAGTGGCGCACGGCGCAGCCACGCATCACCCCAGCGCCCGCGTGGGTCGAACAGCTCGTGCTTGCCGCGGATGCCTTTATCGTCGCGCGCAGCGTCGACGAACAGCCGGGCGCGACCGTCATTGCGGGCTATCACTGGTTCGGCGACTGGGGGCGCGACACGATGATTTCGCTCCCCGGCCTCGCACTTACCACCGGGCGGCCGGAACTTGCGGCGACGATTCTGCGCACCTTCGCGCAATACGTCGATGCCGGCATGCTGCCCAATCGCTTTCCCGATAGCGGCGCCGCACCCGAATACAACACCGTCGACGCCGCGCTGTGGTTCATCGAGACGGTGCGCTGTTATCTCGCCGAGACGTCGGACCTGACGCTGATCGAATCGATCTTCGACAAGCTCGACGAGATCGTCACATGGTACGCGCGCGGGACGCGCTACGGCATCGCGGTAGATCCGGGCGACGGACTGCTGCGCGCCGGCGAACCCGGCGTGCAACTGACCTGGATGGACGCCAAGGTCGGTGACTGGGTGGTTACCCCGCGAATCGGTAAGCCGATCGAGATCAACGCGCTCTGGTACAACGCGCTGTGCACGATGGACGGCTTCGCGCAAAAGCTCCGGCGCGATCCATCGCGGTATCGCGAGCTCGGCACGCAAGCGCGCCACTCGTTCGAACGTTTTTGGAATAACGACGCGCAGTATCCGTTCGACGTCCTCGACGGGCCCGACGGCAACGATGCGAGCATTCGTCCGAATGCCGTGTACGCCGTCGCGCTGCCCTTTCGAGCCTTCGAGAGTCGCCGCGAGCACGCGATCGTCGACCGCATTGCCCACGAACTGTGGACGCCGATGGGACTGCGCTCGCTCGCGCCGTCCGACCCCGCATACGCCGGACATTACGGCGGCTCGCCGCACGACCGCGACGCCGCCTATCATCGCGGCACGGTCTGGCCCTTTCTCGCAGGAGCCTTTGCGCGCGCCTACGCAAATGCATACGGCGACCGTGCGCGCGCCTTGCGTTTCATCGAAGCGCTCGCTGCACGCATGGACGGGTACGGTGTCGGGACGTTGGCTGAAATTGCCGAGGGCGATGCCCCTTACCACGCTCGCGGCTGCATCGCGCAAGCATGGAGCGTCGGGGAAGTGCTCCGAACGTGGCACCTGTTACAAGAGAGTGAGTGACCCTGAGCGTGATCGAACCGCCCACCGTCGAGCACGGACGCATGAACGAATCCGCCGAGCGGCGCAACTGGCGTATCTGGGGCCCGTACGTCAGCGATCGCCAATGGGGAACGGTGCGTGAGGACTACAGCGCAACCGGCGAGGCGTGGGACTACTTTCCGTTCGACGTCGCGCACAAACGCGTGTACCGCTGGGGCGAAGACGGCATCTTCGGCATCTCCGATGTCAATCAGCACTTGTGCTTTGCGCTATCGATGTGGAACGGCAACGACGATCGCATCAAGGAGCGCCTCTTCGGCCTCTCCGGATCGCAAGGCAATCACGGTGAAGACGTCAAGGAATACTACTACTACCTCGACAACTTGCCGTCGCACGCGTACATGCGCGCGCTCTACAAGTATCCGCATGCGGCCTTTCCCTATCAAGCGCTGATCGACGAGAATCGCCGGCGCGGGCGCTCGCAGTCCGAGTACGAGCTGATCGATACCGGCATCTTTGACGCGAATGCCTACTTCGACGTCGAGATCGAATACGCAAAAGCCGCGCACGACGATATCCTGATCCGCGTCCACGCGACCAACCGCGGCGCCGAGGCACACAGCCTGCACCTGCTGCCGACGCTCTTCTTTCGCAACGAGTGGTCGTGGCGCGAGGGCATCGAGCGTTCGTCGATCGAGCTTCGCCACAATGTTCGCGGCATTCACGCGCTCGTTGCCCATCAGGCGAATCTCGGTGACTACTGGTTTTATGCAAAAGATGCGACCGCGATGCTGTTCACCGAGAACGAAACGAACTTCGAATCGCTCTACGGCGTGCCGAATCGCGCGCCACGTACCAAAGACGGGATCGACCGGTACCTGGTTCACGGCGAGGCAACGGCAGTCGACGATGTACGCGGGACCAAGGTCAGTGCGCATTATCCGATGAGGCTTGAGCCCGGCGAAACGCGTGCGATCGAACTGCGCCTATCGAAAGCGGTGCACGACACGCCGTTCGGCAGCGCCTTCGACGAAGCGTTCGCGGCGCGCGTCGAAGAGGCCGACGCCTTCTACGAAGAGATCAATCCCTTTCACGCCGATGTCGAGGCGCGACGCGTGCAGCGTCAGGCCTTCGCCGGGTTGTTGTGGACGAAACAGTTCTATCACTACAACATCCCGCGCTGGCTAAACGGCGACCCGCTGCAACCGGCACCCCCGCCCGAGCGACTTTCGGGACGCAATCACGATTGGATCAACTTCGACTCAGCCGAAGTGATGTCGATGCCGGATAAGTGGGAGTATCCGTGGTTTGCCGCATGGGATCTGGCTTTTCACACCGTCGCGTTCGCGCTGATCGATCCCGCCTTTGCGAAAGGTCAGCTCGTGTTGCTCGCGCGCGAGTGGTTCATGCACGGCAACGGGCAGCTCCCCGCCTACGAGTGGGCATTTAGCGACGTCAACCCGCCGGTCCACGCGTGGGCCGCGCTACGCATCTACCAGATCGAACAAAAAGAGCACGGCCGCGGCGACGTCGCCTTTCTCGAACGCATCTTTCAGAAGCTGCTTCTCAACTTCACTTGGTGGGTCAACCGCAAGGACGCACAGGGCAACAACGTCTTTCAAGGCGGCTTCTTGGGTCTCGACAACATCGGCGTCTTCGATCGCAGCAAGCCGCTGCCCACCGGCGGCTTCTTGAATCAGTCCGACGGCACGAGCTGGATGGGCGTGTACACGCTCAACATGCTCGCCATCGCGATCGAACTCGCGATCCACAACAACGTTTACGAAGACATCGCGATCAAGTTTTTCGAGCATTTCCTCTACATCGCCGACGCGATAAATCACCTCGGTGGTTCAGGCCTTTGGAATCACGAAGACGGCTTCTATTACGACATGCTCATGCTCGACGACGGCGAGAAGATTCCGATGCGCATCCACTCGATGGTCGGCTTACTGCCGTTGCTTGCGGTGGAGATCATCGAGCCTGAGGAATTCAACTCGCTGCCCGAGTTCAAACGACGCGTCGAGTGGTTCATCGCGCATCGCCCCGAGCTGGCGCGCAACGTCGCAAGCATCGACGAGACCGGTGTCGGCCAGCGCCGCCTGCTCTCGATCGTCAGTCGCGACCGGCTACAGCGCATCCTCAAGAAGATGCTCGACGAAGGCGAGTTCCTCAGCCCGTACGGCCTGCGCGCGCTCTCGCGCTACCATCGCGAGCACCCCTTCGTCCTTCGCATGGACGGACAGGAATATCGGGTCGACTACGAGCCGGCCGAATCGACGAGCGGACTGTTCGGCGGCAACTCCAACTGGCGTGGACCGGTGTGGTACCCGCTGAACTACCTGCTGATCGAGGCGCTGCAGAAGTTTCACTACTACTACGGCGGGACGCTCAAGGTCGAAGCACCAACGGGAAGCGGAACGATGTGCGACCTGTGGGAGGTGAGCGCGATGCTCTCCAATCGCTTGATCGATCTCTTTCTTCCCGATGAGCACGGGCGTCGTCCCGTCTTCGGCGGCGCCGAAAAATTCAACGACGATCCGCACTGGCGCGACAACCTCCTGTTCTACGAATACTTTAACGGCGACAACGGCGCCGGCATCGGCGCGAGTCATCAAACCGGTTGGACGGCGCTGGTTGCAAAGCTCATCGAGCAGCGCAGCGAATACGGATAACTCATGGCCCGCTATCCGCACATTCCGCAGCACGTGGTGATCTTCTCGTTCGAAGGACCCGACCGCTATGCAATGGTCGGCGGGCTCGGTGTACGCGTAAGCGAGCTTGCGGTGGCGCTCGACGACGCGGGCAAGCGCACCGATCTGATCTTCGTCGGCGATCCACATTTGGAAGCGGTCGAATCGCGCGGCGCTTCGCTGACATTGCGGCGCTGGTGCCAATGGATCTCGCTGCATCACCCGCTCGGTGTCTACGATGGCGAGTGGGGCAAGATGGAAGATTACCGTCACTCCGTGCCATCGTTCGTATTGGACGAGATACTACGCCCGGCGGCGGAACGCGGCGAGCGTGTGCTCGTCATGGCGGAAGACTGGCACGTCGCGCCCGCGGTCTTCACCCTCGATCGCATCGCGCGGGAAGCCGGGTTACGCGACGCGCTGACGATCCTCTGGAATGCCAACAATACCTACGGCTTTCACACGATAGACTTTCATGCGCTCGCAGCCGCTGCGACGATCACCTGCGTGAGCCGGTACATGAAGTTCGAGCTCGCGCAGCGCGACGCGCCGGCGCTGGTGATTCCCAACGGCATTCCCGAACGCGTCTTTACCGAAGCCAGCGCGGCCGGCGCCGCCTACTTGCGCCGCATGCTGGCAAACCGCCATCTGCTGCTCAAGGTTGGGCGCTTCGATCCCGACAAGCGATGGCTGCAAGCCGTCGACGCCGTCGCCGATCTACGCGCGCAAGGCGTGCCGGTGCAACTGATCGTGCGCGGCGGCAAAGAACCGTACGCCGGTGAGGTGTTCGCGCGCGCGACGCAGCACGGACTGATCATCGACGACGTGCATCTCGAAGCACCGTCGGCCGAATCACTTGCCGGCGTGTTGGCCAATAGCCACGCCGACATCGTCAACATTCGCAGCTTCTTGCCCGACGAACTGCTCTATACGCTCTATGCCGCAGTCGACGCCGTGCTCGCGAACAGCGGCAAGGAACCGTTCGGACTCGTCGGCTTGGAAGTGATGGCGTCAGGTGGCATTGCGGTCTGCGGATCGACCGGCGAAGATTACGCGCGCGCCTTCGACAACGCGATCGTCTGCGACACCGCCGACCCCACCGAGTTGGCAAGTTATTTGGAGGGATTCTGGAGCGATCCGGGAGCGCGCGAGCGGATGATCGAGAGCGCGCACGCGACCGCGCGGCAATTCGTGTGGCCGTCGGTTCTCGATATCCTCGACGCGAAGCTCGCCTTCGCAACCGCGCGCCCGTGACCGAACGTTCCACCGGCGTCGTCATCGTCGGCGCGGGGGCTGCCGGACTTGCCGCGGCGCGCCGCCTGCATGACCGCGGCATCGATTTCTTGTTGCTCGAAGCGCGCGAGCGGCCCGGCGGTCGCGCCTACACGGTCGCCTCGACGCACGGCTCGTACCCAATCGAACTCGGTGCCGAATTCATTCACGGCGCCGCGCGCTCGACGCGCGAGCTGATGCGCGAGATCGGCGAGGAGGCCGTGCCCAGCAGCGGCGAGTTCTTTCGCGCGCGTAACGGTTACCTCGAACCCGAATCCGATCGCTGGGAGACCACCGAACGCCTGCTGCAGCAAGTCGACATCACCGGTGCGGATCAAAGCGTCGCGGCATTCCTCGATACCATCCCGCGCGATGAGCTTTCCGCCGAGCAGCGCGCTGACGTCTGCGCGCTGGTCGAGGGCTTTGATGCTGCGATCGTCGAGGACGCGAGCATCATTGGCATCGCGAAGGAGTGGCGTAGCGGCGTCAACGACACCTCGCACCGGCCGCTGCACGGGTACGTGCCGGTGATGCAACACCTCGCGCAGATTGCCGGCGAACGCCTGCACCTGCAAACGGAAGTTACCCGGATCGAATGGTCGCCGCAATCGGTCACGATCGAGGCATGCTGCGCCGGCGCGCCGCTGCGCGTCAATGCGAAGCGCGCGATCATCACGCTGCCGATCGGCGTGTTACAGGCGCGCGCTGATCTCTTCGCGCCCGCGCTCCCTTTAGAAAAGCGCGCCGCGATCGAAGCGATCGCGATGGGCCCGGTCATCAAGGTTGCGCTGGAATTCCGCGCAGCATTTTGGACCACGATCGAACACGGACGCTACCGCGAGGCCGGGTTCTTTCAAGCCCCGGAGCGCCCGTTGCGAACGCTGTGGACACGCATTCCCGATCGCTTACCGGTGCTGATGGGCTGGACCGGTGGCGGCGCGGTACTGCGATTACGCCAGAGCGGCGTCGATCCGACGCAGGCCGCGCTCGATACCGTAGCGCTGCTTTTTCCGTCGGTCGACGTGCGCGCCGAACTTCTCGAAAGTTATCTGCACGACTGGGATACCGATCCGTTTGCGCTCGGTGCGTACAGTTATCTGCGTGTCGGCGGCGGCGATGCGCGCGAGCGCCTTGCCGCGCCGATCGATGATACGTTGTTCTTTGCCGGCGAAGCGGCGTCGAGCGATGACGCCGGCACGGTGGCCGGCGCGTTCGACACCGGCTACGCGTCGTCGGATCGGGTCGCCAAATAAATCACGACGTCCCACGCGTTGTGGATGCCGATGAAGACCAACATGACGGTACCGGCTGCGATTGCGTATGACGCGTTCTCCGGAAAGCGTGGAAGGCAGAAGCCGCCGACGCACAGCACGAGATATGTGACGAACGGCAGGATGATGAACCAGATCCAATCGCTCGCGTCGGCGCTGTAGTTATCGAGGCGCCTCGCGCGGCGGCCGGTATTGAATGCATACGCGGCACCGAAGAGCCCGGCCAGAGCGATCAACATCCCGGCGAAGGCCGGCACGCGCCACGGCGCGGCATAAACGACCGAGTTGAAAAACGCGGCGCAAAAGTGGACGACGGTCGGCGAGCTGAAGATCGAGGTGCCCTCCGCCGACTGCGTGCTGCCGACCCGCCGCCGCAGATCGGTAGAGAGCGTGACGACGATAAAGACTAGTCCGGTTAGTGCGGCCGACGACGAGCCGGTAATGACGTAGAAGTTCTCCCACGCCTTGAAGATCGACGGCTCGCTCATACCGCCGCCAGTTGCCCGATCCGCGTGCCCATGCGCTCGGCGTACGCGTAGGCTTCACCGTCGCTCGGGGCTTCGGCGTAGACGCAAAACGTCGGATCCGAGGCGTCGGGTAACACGAGCACCCAACCATCGTCGTGTCGCACGCGCAAGCCTTCGAAGAGTTCGATCTGGTCGCGCGGCTGTTCGGCGATCAGCGAGCGCATCACGCGCCCCTTGTGCTCCCACGGGCACGGGACGGTGACGGTTGCAACGTGCCACTCGGGCAGCATGTCGACCAGCTCGCTCAAGCGGCCGCCCTCACGCCCCAAAAGTTCCAGCACCTTTGCCGAACCATAGAGCGCATCAAAGGCTGGATGCAGTTCGGGAAAGATCACTTCGTGATTCGCGCCACCGGCAAACGCAAGCTCGCGTCCGCGCGATTCGGCCAGCGCCATCAGCGAACGGCGATCGCTGCGCGCGCGCACGACCGTCGCGCCATAACTTTGCGCGATGCGCTCGATTGCGCCCGGAGCCATCACCGGAACCGCGACCGCGGTGGCGCCGGCGCGCACAACCATCAACGTCAAGAGTGCGATTAGCTCGTTTCCGTCGACAATGCGTCCGCGGTCGTCGACGAGCGCAAAGGTCTCGCCATCGTGATCGAGCAGAATCCCCACGTCCGCGTTCAGCGTTCCGACGATGTCGCTCAACTGCTCTAGCGCGTGCGTGCGCTCGCCGTCGATCGCGTGGACGCGATTGTCATCGAAGTAGGCGTTGAGCGCAATCGTCTCGATGTTGAGCTTGCTCAAGATCCGCGGCAGCACCAGCGCGGCGTTGCCATTGGCATAGTCGATCACCACGCGGAAACGCCGTGCAGCGAGTCCCTGCGGAGCGAGCGCAGAGAGAAACGCCGCGCTATAGCTTTCCAGCGCGCGCGCGGGAAAGTCCAAGAGTCCGACGCCGTCCATTGCGACTCGGCGAAAGTCTTCTCGAAAGAAAAGATTTTCGATCTTGCGCTCGGCAGCCTTATCGACGTTGATGCCGCCGCCGTCGAAGAACTCAAAGAGCAGCGAGTGCGGATCGCCCGGAGCAAGACGCACGTGCACGCCGCCGTTCCCACCGGTCCGCGTGGCAAAGCGCGAGAGCGGCAACGGATACGAGCGCAGGTCTTCGACGTTGACGCCGACGCTCAACAATCCGGAGATGATGCAGCGATTCATGATGCGGCTCGCCGGATGCGTATCGCGCGACGTCATCACCGCATCGCCCGTCCGCAAGAACGAGCCGAACGCTTGGCCGAGCTTGAGTGCAAACTCCGGTGTGATCTCCAAATTTGCGAGACCCGTCACGCCGACACCGCCGAAGAGCGAGCCCGGCCACTTGATGCCGTAGATCAATGACATCGACACGATCGCGCCCGAGCTGACGTTTTTTTCCGGCCAGAGCCGCAGGTGCGGCCGAATCACGGCGGATTCGCCGATGACGCAACGCTCGCCGACGACCGCGCCTTCGCCGATCGAGGCACGCGCCTTGACGATCGTGCGATTCGCCACCGTGCAATCGGTCAGTTGCGCGTCGTCGCCGACATACACGTTCTCCCACAGCACCGAACGGTTCACGCGTGCGCCGGCTTCGAGTATCGAACCGTCGCCGATGCACGCCGGGCCTTCGATCTGCGCGCCCGGCCCGATTGTAACGCCGTTGCCCAACTGCACGTACCCGCTGATCGATGCACTTGGATCGATCGTGCAATCGCTGCCGGTCCAAAGATTCTCGCCCAGCCGGTTCGGTGGACGCTCGGTGCGCACGGCACCGGAGAGGGCGTCGTAGTTCGCCTGCTGGTACTGTTGCAGATTCCCGACGTCGGCCCAGTAATCCGAAATCACGTGGCCGCCCAAACGTTTGCCGTCACGGAGCAGCAGCGGAAAGATGTCCTTGGAGAAGTCGTAATTCTTGCCCGGTTCCATGTACGAGAAGACCTCGGGCTCGAGTACGTAGATGCCGGTGTTGATCGTGTCGGAGAACACTTCGCCCCACGACGGCTTTTCCATGAACCGCGTGATGCGCCCGTCGTCGTCGGTTATGACGACGCCGAATTCGAGCGGGTTGTTGACGCGCCAGAGCGCGATCGTCGCGGCGTTGCCGGCGCTGCGGTGCGCGTCGATGAGCGAGGTGAGATCGACGTCGGTCATCGCGTCGCCGGAGATGATGACAAAGGTCTCGCCCGCGAGCAGCTCCTGCGCCATCTTCACTGCACCGGCCGTCCCGAGAGGCGTATCCTCGACGACGTACTGCATCGAAACGCCAAGCGCCGATCCGTCACCGAAGTAACTCTCGATCTCGTCGGCAAGGTAGTGAAGCGTGGCAACGACCTCAGTGATGCCGTGATGCTTGAGCAGCTCGACGATGTGGTGCATCACCGGCTTGTTGGCGATCGGGGCGAGGGGCTTGGGCCGCCGCGACGTGAGCGGGCGCAGACGGGAGCCTTCACCACCGGCCATCACCACGGCTTTCATCGCGCCTCTCCTCCTCGCGGCCGTTCCTCGCGCAGCGCCTGAACGATCGCAGCAAAGATCGAATGAGTTGGCAGTGCTTCGATCGGCACAGCAAGCTTACGCTGCCAGTTCGGCTCCTCGTCGACCGTTCCCGGAACGTTCACTTGGTCGAGCGATCCAATCCCGTCTTCGAGCTGCAGCAGCTCGAGACGCGAGCGCGACCGCGCAAGGTAACGATAGGCCGCAACCAGCAGCGACGTCAATGCATTACCGTCAACTTCGATCCCAGCTGCAGCAAACGCGGCGAGCAGTTGGTCGCGCGTCGGATGATCGGCCTGGTTCCACCAGCCGCCGAAGGTCGGCAAGTCGTGCGTGCCGGTGCTGGCCACCGCATCAAGCGGGTACTCGCCGGGCGAACGGAAACGGCCGTCCCAATCGCGCTCGAAGTAGAGCACGCGGCACGAGAAGACGCGCGCTGGTGCGGTTCGCTCGCGGAAGCCCTGCGGGACCGTACCCAGATCTTCGCCGACGATCATGCAGCGGTTGCGCACGCTCTCGAGCGCGACGATGCCGAGCATGGCGTCAAGGTCGTAATTCACGTACGCGCCGCCGCCCTGCGGCAACGCGCGCGGAATGCAGAAGAGCCGTTGCAAGCCCATGACGTGATCGATTCGCAGTGCGCCCGCGTGGCGCATGTTCGCGCGTAAAAGATCGATGAACGGTTGGTAACGGCGCTCGCGCAAGACGCGCGGGTGAAACGGCACCAGACCCCAATTTTGCCCCTGCGCATTCAGCGGGTCGGGCGGCGCGCCGACGGAGAGACCGAGCGCAAACGCGCCGGGATCGCTCCAGACGTCGGCGCTTGCGAGATCGACACCGACAGCAAGGTCGCGATAGAGCCCAATCGGCATTGCGCTCGCCGCCGCAGCGGCGGACGCGAGCTGACGATCGGCAAGCCACTGCAAGAAGATGAAAAACTCCACCCGGTCAGCGTGCTGCGCGGCGAAGCGTTCGACCGCCGCACCGCGACTCTCTTGCAGCTCGCTCGGCCATTGCTGCCAGCTGTAGACCTCGCCGTCGAGTGCACTGAGCTCCTCCATGATGGCTTCGTAGCGCGCGACGTCGCGCAGGTGCAAATCGGCGTCGTCGTCACGCCACGGCCGCGACTCGCGCACGCGTGCATAACAACGTTCGAGGGCTTCGAGCTTGTAAGCGGCGACGCCGGGATAATCGACCAGCGGCGTATCGCGTAGTGCGTGCGCGTCGAGACCCTCGAGCGACACGCCAAATTCCGCGGCTGCAGCATGCACGTCGATGTAGAGTGCGTTGAGGTAGCGCCGGCTCAGCGGAGCGTAGGGGCTCGCCGACGACGGGTTGCTCAGATCCAACTGATGCAGCGGGTTGAGCGCAACCGTGGAAGCGCCGGCATCGTTTGCAATCGACGCCAGCCGCGTAAGGTCGCCGAAATCGCCGATACCGTCGTTGTGTGCCGAGCGTAGCGAATAGAGCTGCGCCGCGATGCCCCACGCGGACGTGTGCTCGAGCGCTTCGGGAACGTAGGCGCGTTCGGGCACGACGATCGCATCGTCGTAATAGCCGATCTCGCGCGGCCGTTCGAGTTGGTCGACGCGAATCACCCGCACCGATGGTGCGTTGCTCGACGCGTCACCCAGTGCGCTGCGCATCGCCGCCATCGTCGCCTCGGAGACGACGACCGGATTACCGAACGCATCGGCGTAGCGATCGTCGATCATTCGGCGACGAGTAAAGCGAGGGTACGTCCGCGCAGCGGGAAGACGGCGTTCGGTAAGAAGCGCGTCTCGGGTGCAAGACGTTGCGGCCGCGTGGTATCGAAGACCAACCGCCAACCGGCAAAGTTCGGTAAGCTCGGGACGATGAACGGAATTTCGTCATCGTGCGCGTTGAGCAACATGAGAAACGTTTCGTCGTACTCCGGGTATCCGCGCAAGCTCACGAAGCGGTCGCCGGTGTCGCCGCCGAACAGCGCGGCCAAATAGCGGCGCGCTGGATCGTGCCAATCTGCATCGATCATTTCGCGGCCACTGCGGTCGACCCACATGATGTCTTTAAGGCCGTCGGGCGAGGATGCGCTGCCCTTGAAGTAGTGCGGCCGCCGAAAGAGCGGGTGCTCGCGGCGGAGCTCGATGAGATCGCGCACGAAGTCGACCAGTTCGGGATCTTCTTGCATGTCGGTCCAGCCGACCCAGCCGATCTCGTTGTCTTGACAGTAGGCGTTGTTGTTGCCGAGTTGCGTGTTCGAGAGTTCGTCGCCTGCGAGCAGCATCGGCAACCCCTGCGAGAGCAACAACGTCGCGAGAAGATTCCGTTTTTGCTGCGCGCGCAGATTGCGAATCACAGGATCGTCGGTCGGCCCCTCGACGCCACAATTCGAGCTATAATTCGCGTTGTGGCCGTCTTGATTGCTTTCGAGATTCGCCTCGTTGTGCTTACGATCGTAGCTCACGAGATCGTTGAGCGTGAAGCCATCGTGCGCCGTGACGAAGTTCACGCTCGAACGCGGGCGCCGTCCGGTACGGTCGAAGATATCGCTCGAGCCGGTTAGGCGCGAGGCTAGCTCCGGAATCATGCCGTCGTGGCCTTGCCAAAAGCGCCGCACGGTATCGCGGTAGCGGTCGTTCCATTCCGACCAGCCCGGCGGAAAGTTACCGAGCTGATAGCCGCCGGGCGAAAGATCCCACGGCTCGGCGATCAGCTTGACGCGCGCAAGGACGGGATCTTGTTGCACCGCGGCAAGAAACGCGCTGCCTTGCGTGAACGCGCCCTCAGGCCGTCCAAGCGCGGGCGCGAGATCGAAGCGAAATCCGTCGACGTGCATCTCGTTGACCCAGTACCGCAGCGAATCGGTGACCATCTGCAGCGTGCGCGGATGCGAGAGGTTGAGCGTGTTGCCGCAGCCGGTATAATCGTCGTAGTAGCGCCCGCCGTCGAGATGGTAGTAGCTCTTGTTGTCGATCCCGCGCATTGAAAGCGTCGGCCCGAGATGATTGCCTTCAGCGGTGTGATTGTAGACGACGTCGAGCAACACTTCGATGCCCGCTTCGTGCAGGCGCTTGACCATCGTCTTGAATTCGCCGAGCGACGAGCCCGAGAGCAACCGCGGATCGGGCGCGAAGAACGCGATCGAGTTGTAGCCCCAGTAGTTACGCAGCCGGTGCTCGACCAGATACCGATCGTCGACCGATGCATGCACCGGCAGCAATTCGACCGAGGTAATACCGAGGCGGGTGAGATATTCGATGATCGACGGCGACGCCAGACCCGCGAACGTGCCGCGCGTATCCGGACTGACCTGCGGGTGCTTGATTGTATATCCACGCACGTGCATCTCGTAGATGATGGTCTCGTGCCAACGCGTGTAGAGCCTTCGATCTTCGCCCCACGTGAACGCGGTGTCGACGACGACGCACTTCGGCATCGCGGCGGCATTGTCGCGCCGGTCGAACGAGAGATCGGCGCGCGACGACCCCAAGCGATAGCCGAAGTTCGCATCGGTCCAGCGCACGAAGCCCGAAAGCTGTTTTGCGTAGGGGTCGATCAGCAGCTTGTGATGGTTGAAGCGATGGCCGCGTTCGGGATCGTACGGGCCGTAGACGCGATAGCCGTAGAGCGTGCCGCGTTCGATCTCGGGCAAGTAGCCGTGCCACACTTGGTCGGTGTACTCCGGCAATGCGATGCGCCGCAGCTCGCGCGTACCCCGCGCATCGAACAGGCATAACTCGACCTTCTCGGCGTTCTCGGAAAACAGCGCGAAGTTGACGCCGCTTCCATCCCACGTTGCACCCAGCGGATAAGGCCGTCCTGGCAGGACCGCGGCGCGTCCAACCGGTTTCACGCGCGTACCGGCCTAAAGTAGACGGTGGCAAGCGGCGGCAGGGTTATCGAGAGCGACTGCTCGCGCCCATGCGAGGCGATCGCTTCGACCGCGACGAGCCCGAGATTGCCGACGTTGCTGCCGCCGTAGCGTGCCGAATCACTGTTGAACACTTCTTCATACTGATCGGCAGGCGGCACGCCGATGCGATAGCCATACCGTACGACGGGCGTAAAGTTGCAGACCGCGACGACGACGTCGCTGGGGTCCGCCGCATGACGGATGAACGCGATCGCCGAATTTTCGACGTCTTGGTGATCGATCCAAGAAAAGCCGTCGCGTTCGTTGTCGCGCTCGTAGAGCGCCGGCGTCGCGCGATAGAGATGGTTGAGATCGCGCACCAGCAGCTTCACGCCGGCATGCCAGCCGCCGTCGTCGATGAGCGCGTCCCAGTCCAGACTGCGATCGTGATTCCACTCGCGGCTCTGAGCGAATTCGTCGCCCATGAAGAGCAGCTTCTTGCCCGGATGCGCGTACATGTAGCTATAGAGTAAACGCACGTTGGCGAATTGCTGCCAGCGATCGCCGGGCATCTTCTCGAGAATCGAACCCTTACCGTGGACGACTTCGTCATGCGAGAGCGGCAGCACGAAGTTTTCGTCGAACGCGTAGATCAGCGAAAAGGTCAACTCGTTGTGATGGTACTTGCGATGGACCGGCTCGTGCGAAAGATACTCGAGCGTGTCGTGCATCCAGCCCATGTTCCACTTGAAGCCGAATCCCAGGCCGCCGAGATAGGTGGGCGCAGACACCTTCGGCCACGCGGTCGACTCTTCGGCGACCGTGATGATGCCCGGCACGTCGCGATAGACGGTTTCATTCGTGCGCTTGAGAAAAGCGATGGCTTCGAGATTTTCGCGCCCGCCGTATTCGTTGGGCACCCACTCACCCGCTTCGCGGCTGTAGTCGAGGTAAAGCATCGAGGCGACGGCATCGACGCGCAAGCCGTCGACACCGTATTCCTGGAGCCAGAAGAGCGCATTGTTGACGAGATAATCGGCGACTTCGTGGCGTCCGAAGTTGAAGATGTAGGTATCCCAATCGGGATGCCAACCTTGCCGCGGATCGGCGTGTTCATAGAGTGCCGTCCCATCGAAGCGCGCGAGGCCGTGCTCGTCGGACGGGAAGTGTCCAGCGACCCAATCGATGAGGATGCCAATGCCCATCGCGTGCGCGCGGTCGACGAAATTCCGAAACTCCTGCGGCGTACCAAAGCGCGAGGTAGGCGCGTAGAGTCCGATCGGCTGATAGCCCCACGAGCCGTCGAAAGGATGTTCCGAAACCGGCATCAGCTCGAGATGCGTGAAGCCCATCTCTTTGACATAGGGTAAGAGCCGATCCGCGAGTTCGTCGTAGGTGAGAAATCGGTTCCCCTCTTCGGGTACGCGTTGCCACGAACCGAGATGCACTTCGTAAATCGCCATCGGCGCGCCACGATGCTGCATCGCGCCGCGCGCATCCGTCCATGGCGCGCTAGCCGAACTGGGAAGGCGGGTGACGATCGAGGCGGTGTTTGGTCGCAACTCGCTCGCAAAGGCGTAGGGATCGGCTTTGAGCGGCAGCAGCGTGCCGTCGGCGGCATAGATGGCAAACTTGTAGCGCGCACCTTCACCGACCTTGGGCACAAAGACACGCCACACACCGGTCGTATAGTCGACCTGCATCGGATGCGCGCCGAGATCCCAGCCATTGAAATCGCCGACGACTGAGGCAGCGCGAGCGCTGGGCGCCCACACGGCAAACTCAACACCGTCTTGACCGTCGCGGGAGCGATGGTGTGCGCCCATCCTTTGATACTGCATGCAGTAGTCTAGTGGGCTATTCCGGCGAGAGCATCGTACACAGCACGCGTTTGTTCGCGCAAGTGCTCGAGATCGCTGTTATTTTCGATCACGTAGTCGGCTCGCGCACGCGCCTCTTCCGGATCGATCTGAGTCTTCATGCGCGCGAGGATGTGTTCGGCATCGGTTTGATCGCGCCCGACGACCCGCGCGATGCGCTGCTCGAGCGGCGCGATGACGACGACCGACTTGTCGACCATGTCGATGTAGCCGGACTCAAAGAGCAGCGGTACGACGTGCACGATCAATTGATCGGGCTTGACATGCGTTTCGCGTTCTTTGGCAAGGCGTCGCACGAACGGGTGCACGATCTCGTTGAGCCGAGCGAGCGCTTGAGGATCGGAGAAAACGACCTCGGCCAGGGCTGCACGGTCGAGCGCGCCGCCGCGGACGAACTGCGGCCAGGTGTGCGCGATGGCAAGCAGCCCATCGGAATTGGGGGCAACGGCTTCGCGCGCCAGTTCATCGGTGTCGATGATGTACGCACCAAGCTCCGCGAAGACGCGAGCGACCTCGCTCTTCCCGGCACCAATACCACCCGTGAGCCCGACCCGCAATGCCATGGGAGGCGAACTGTTCGCCGGGTCCAACGAATGCCCTAGTATGCAGATGTCCATTGCGATCGCGCAACGCACCGTCGTTGCCGGCGCGGCGCTCCTGATGCTCATTTTTGGGCGGCCGTGTCCGGCGTTCGCAGACGTCGAAACGTGCGGCGCGCACACGCGACCGCTCGTGCAGATTTCGCCCGGCGTGCTCATTCACCACGCATGGATCGTGCGGGCAACCACCTCCGGTGAACAGACGTTTGGCTGGGACGCGCGCGGAAACGCAAGTACGCGATGCAGAGCTTCAAACTGCGGTTTCAAAAAGATGTCAGCGGACCGATGTCCGGTATGGTCTTCATTGCCGTTGCAATCGACGAGACCGGCAAGGTCTTGGATGCCGCGCGTAACGCAACGTATCGGGCGCCGATTTCTTACTGTGTTCCGGTCGCTACGACACTGTTTCTCGCAGTGCGCTTCAGAGGCTAAATAAAATATGGAGTGCGATCGCTCGCACTCCATCTTTTCTTTTTCCCTTTGAGGGCGCTACGCCGGCGTAACCGCGTCCGCGACCGTACCGAGGGTGTCTTCTTCCAAGTGCACGTACTCTTCGATCTCTTCGGGCGGGATGTCCGCAACGTGTTGAATCGAAGCCGTGATGCGGCGGGTTGCGCTGTTGATCGTGAGCAGCGTAACTTCGACGTCTTGCCCCGCGTTGAACTGCACGCTCGGATCGAACTCGCCCTTGGGGACCATCGCGAGGATGCCCGGGAAGATTTCGACCAGCAGGTAGTTCGGCGTGACTTTGACGATCTGCGCCGCCAACTTGTTCGCTTCAAACAGTTTGTCGGCATGCTCGTCCCACGGATCGGGGAGCGCGTGTTTGAGTGAGAGACTCACTTTCTTCGCTTCCGCATCGAACTTCATGATCTCGACATTCACGATGTCGCCGATCTTCACGACTTCCGAGGGATGCTTGATCCGCGCATAGCTCAGTTCACTGTTGTGAATGAGGCCATCGATGCCGCCGAGGTCGACGAACGCACCGAAGTCCGCAAGCCGGACCACGACACCTTCGCGAATCTGACCGACTTCAAGCGTGTCGAGCAGCTCTTGCTTCTTGGCCTGCAGCTCTTCTTCGAGCACGAGGCGCTGCGAGAGCACGACGCGATGGCGCTTGTGATCGAGATCGATCACTTTCAGGCGCAGCCGCTGACCGACGAGTTCGTCGAGATTGCCCACCGGTTGACGGCGGATCTGCGACGCCGGCACGAAGCCGCGCATGCCCAAA
Organism: Candidatus Aquilonibacter sp.; assembly: GCA_050015295.1. Lineage (GTDB taxonomy): Bacteria > Vulcanimicrobiota > Vulcanimicrobiia > Vulcanimicrobiales > Vulcanimicrobiaceae > Aquilonibacter. Next base: position 84,544 of record JBEKBR010000003.1, read on the forward strand.
TCGACGAGGACGCCGCCCTTGACGACTTGCGTCACGGTAGCTTCGATCACTTCGTCGTTCTGATGCGCTTCAATGACCTTCTCCCAGGTCTTGAGCGCGCGCGCGCGACGTTCGGAGAGGAACAGCGTTCCGTCCATATCGTCGATGCGGTGAATCATCACCTCGAGGCTGTCACCAACCTTGAGCGCCTTGGGATCGATCGCGAGCGAGAGTTCGCGGAACGGAAGCACGCCTTCGGACTTGCCGCCGACGTCGACGAGTAATTCATCTTTGTCTTTCTGAACGATCATGCCGTTCAGAACTTGTCCCTCGTCGAGGACTTTCAGCGACTCTTCATAGAGGCGCTGTTCGAGTGCGAGTTGATCTTCCTCAATAGTAGCGGGAGCGATTTCAGTTGTAGAGATGTTGTGGTTCCTACCTAACAATTTATAATTTGCGGATTAACGCTGACAGTTTCTGCACCACCAGGTTCCGCGTTGCGCGATCACCGTTCGAACGATCGGTTTTCCGCACCGCGGACAAGGCTTGCCGAGCTTTCCGTACACCGAGAGGACGTTTTGAAATCCCCCTCGGAGGCCTTCGGCGTCCACGTAATCATCGACGCTCGAACCGCGCATTTCGGTTGCGCGGGTAAGCACGTCGCGGATCGCGTGATACAGCCGGAGACTCGCCGGCTTGGTCAACGCTTTGGCAGGCCGGCCGGGACGGATCCCAGCTTCCCAAAGCGCCTCGCAGGCATAGATGTTGCCGATGCCCGCGATGCGATGCTGATCGAGCAATAAAGACTTGATCGGCGTCGTCCGCCCAGAGAGCATACCTGCAAAGCCCTCCGGTGTAAAGGCGGAAGAGAGGGGTTCAACCCCGAGCGCGGCGTCCCAGTCCTCGCCGGGTTCGACCAGGCGCATCCGGCCAAATGTCCGCACGTCGGCAAAACTCAGGCGCGTTCCATCCGTATAATGGAGCACCACGTGGGTGCCCGGAAAGTCGGTTTCTCCTGGCCGCTGGAGCACGAGGCGCCCCGTCATCCGCAAGCTCGTGACGAGTTTCCGCCCCGAGCCCAGCTCTATCACGACGTACTTTGCGCGGCGCCCGACGCCCTCGATCCGCTCGCCGCCCAGGGCAGCAGCGAACCTGACGCCGGGTGGCGCCTGGGCCATTTTTGGAAGGTGAATCTTTACGGATTCGATCGTCTTGCCCGCGACGGTATGCGCTAGGCCGCGGGCAATCGTCTCGACTTCAGGCAGCTCGGGCACACGCCCAGATTACCAGCCGGCGCGCCGCTCGACCTGGATCCACTGCATCTTGCCGGAGACCGGCGTGATATGTGTGTCGTATTCGCCCGGCTGCTCGTCACCGAAGGCACTGATCTCGTGCAGATCGGGCTGCAGATGCGCGAAACAGAATGAGCCATCGGGTTGCACGGTTGTCGTTACGACTTCGGTCGCAGAACGTGCGACGATGATGTTCTCGGGGCCGCCCGGCGCGTATGCCATCGTGACGACCTTCAACGGATCGACGTCGATGCGTCCGCAGATTGCTCCGGTCTGCGAGAGATCGGGCGAAAAGTTGCTCTCAGCGAATGCACAAAGCGGTGTCGCGACCAGCGCTGCTCCCAGCGCGAACGCAGACAGAAATAAAGGTTTCATGCCCTCTATAACGCGGCTAGGCCCAAAAGAGTGACGCCTTTCACAATTCCGTCGCTAGCCGCTTCGCCCGCCGGCAATTCGATCACATATTTCGCGGTGCCGGAGCGTCGCGGAATCGCATCGTCGGGCGCCGTTTCGGGCACGACTGGAACGTTGTCCGCGACACTGCGCACCGTGCCGTCAGGCGCGACGAACACCATATCCAGCGGTACGAGCGTATCTTTCATCCAAAACGTCACCGGCACATCCGCATCGAATACGAACACCATGCCGGTATGTGCCGGCAATTTCGTCACGCTCATCAGGCCGGTTTCGCGCTGGTCTTCCGTGTTCGCAACTTGCAATGCAAGCAACGCCCTCGGCGCGTGAACCACGATCGTCGGCAAGTGCTGCGGCGCCGGCGTCGCTTGCGCAATTAGGGCCGCGAGGATCATCGCAATCACGCTTCGGCTTCCTCCACCATCATCTCGACGTCATACCAATTCGCACCGGACTTGACCGTTACTTCGAGCGGGACCGAGAGCGTCAAGGCTTCCTCCATTTCTCGTCGCACGAGGTTGGCAAGTGCCTGCGCCTGATCGCGGCGTACTTCGAAGATCAACTCGTCGTGAATCTGCAAGAGCATCGTCGCGTCGAGCCCGGCGGCGCGAACGGCGCGATCGGTCTTGACCATCGCGAGCTTCATCAGGTCGGCCGCGCTACCTTGTAACGGTGCATTCGTGGCTTCGCGTTCCGCCGCTGAGCGCAGCATGTAATTGCTCGAGGTCAGCGCCGGCATGTACCGGCGGCGTCCCAGAATCGTCGTTACGTAGCCGAGCTCACGCGCTTCTTCGAGGGTGCGGTCTATGTACGAGCGCACCGAAGGAAATCGCGCAAAGTAGGCCTCGGTGATCTCGCGCGCCGCCGCGCGCGGAATCTCCAAGCGCTGCGCTAGCCCAAAATCCGACATCCCGTACAGCAGACCGAAGTTCACGCTCTTGGCCATGCGGCGTTGATTGCCGTCGACGCTCGCGCCGCGCGCCACGCCGAAGATCTGACGCGCGGTGAAGTCGTGAATGTCTTGGCCTTCCTCGAATGCGGTTCGCATCGCTTCGTCACCCGAGAGATGCGCCATGAGGCGCAGTTCGATCTGACTGTAGTCGGCGGCGAGCAGAAGATGCTCGGGACTCTTGGCGACGAACGCCTTACGAATGCGCCGGCCGAGATCACCGCGCACCGGGATGTTCTGTAGATTTGGGTTGGTCGACGAGAGCCGCCCAGTTGCCGTCGCCGTTTGATTGAAGACGGTATGCAGGCGCGACTGGGCATCGAGCACCTGTGGAATAACGTCGATGTACGTATTCTTGAGCTTGGTCACTTCGCGCCACTCGAGCACCAGTGCGCAGATCGGATACTCTTTGGCGAGCCCTTGCAAGACTTCGACGCCGGTCGCCCAGCCGGTTTTCGTTTTCTTGCCGCCCGGAATCTGCAGCCGCCCGAAGAGGATGTTCCCGAGCCGTTGCGGCGAGCCGATGTTGAACTCTTCGCCCGCGAAATCATAGATGCGTTGCTGCAACCGTGCAGCGGCGCTTTCCACTTCGTTCGCGAGCACGGTGAGTTCCGACGGATCGACCGCGATGCCGGCCGCTTCGATACGCGCGAGCAGCGGCGCTAGCGGCACCTCGACCTCTTCATAGACACGCATCTGTGCGCGCTCTTCGAGCACCGGGCGCATGACGTCGAGCAACTGTAGCGTGGCATCCGCGTGTGCAGCGGCATCATCGGCGGGCGCGGCTTGCAGATGTTCGGCTGCGGCGTCGGTAATCGCCGAAAACGTGCGCGAGGGATTGAGGAGATGCGCGGCGAGCATCGCGTCGTCGGTCACGTCGCCGAGCGCCACGCCTTGCGCGCCGAGCGCGCGCGCGACACGCTTGGCATCGTAGGCCACGACGTGCGGCACGGTTTCGAGCGCGTGCATCAGCGCCGCGCGTACCGGCTCGTAGGCGAGTGCGCCGGATGCAAATGCAATACCGCTGCCGCGCGCACCCGAGATGCCGATCGCGTCGTCGCGCACCGCCAACGCGAGCCGCTCGCCGCCGGCAAGCACACCCAGCTCCTCGGCGAGGCGCGCGAATTCGGGCGGATCGACCGAGGCGACGTAACTGCGATACGTGCCCTCGAGCTTCGCATCGCTCGCAAAGAGCGGCAACCCGTCGACCGGCGCTTTCAGGCGCGCAAGTAGCGTCTTGAATTCAAGCTGCGCATATAACGGATAGAGCGCGGCATCGCTCGGCGCTTCATAGCGCCGCTCCCAATCGATGTCGAGCGGAAGATCGCGGCGCACGATCGAGACGTCCCGGCACACTTGTGCTTGCACGCCGTAGTCTTGCACCAGCTTCTCGAGTTTGGGGCTGCCGGCCAGTGAAGGTTCCGCGACCAACGCGTCGAGCGAACCCGCGGCCTTGAGCAATTTGGTTGCGGTCTTTTCCCCGACGCCAGGAATACCGGGAAGGTTATCGGACGGATCGCCCTTGAGCCCGCGATAGTCGGGAAGTTGGTTGGGCTGCAGTTCGAAACGCTCGTACACGGCAGCGGGATCGTAGCGGCCGAGGTCCGTGATGCCGCGGCGCGTGGTGAGCACCGTCGTGTGTTCGTCGACGATCTGCAGCAAGTCGAGATCGCCGGTCACCACCAGCGTATCTTCGCCGGCCTCCTCAGCTTGACGCGCGAGCGTCGCGATGATGTCGTCGGCCTCTTGCCCTTCGATCTCGACGATCGGAATGTGATGCACGCCCAAGACGTCGCGCACCAGCGCGAATTGGCTGCGTAGATCGTCGGGCATCGCGGTGCGTTGCGCTTTATATTCCTTATAGAGCGCCAGGCGTTCGGCCGGCATCCCTTTGTCGAAGGCTGCAATGATGTGCGTCGGCTTCTCGTCGTTGATGATCTTGTTGAGCATCATCGTGAAACCGTATACCGCATTGATCGGCACACCGCGCACGGTCGTGAGCGGCGGTAAAGCGAAGAAGGCGCGATAGACGAGACCGTACGTATCGAGCAGCATCAAGCGATTCGGCTTTTTCCGCGGCGGCATTATTGAACCGTAATCGGCAACGAAGCGGAAATCACCCGCCCATCGTCGGTGATCGTGAGAATCGAGAGGACGTAGCGTCCGCGCGCGCTTGGGATCTGCACGGCAATCGCGCCGCCATCGGAGTGCGCAACGTTCCACCACACGGCTTGCGTGTCGGCTTGCTCGAGCGAAAGATTCTGCGGCGCGGACGAACGCCGCTCGAAGCCCAAGACCTGCGCATGTTCGCCGGTCGAATCAACCCAGGGGTGCCACGTCTGCCCCTCGGGCGCGCTCACTTGCGTCGCGGCGAGCCCGACTGCTAGTAGCGCGGGCGCCGACTCGAAGAGCGCGCCGCCCGACGGTGCGCCGCGACTGATGCGCACGATCGTCGTGCCCGCACCGGTCGTTACATCGCGCAGCGTCACGTTCACCGGGGCGCCGGGCGTTAGGCTGCCGGACGGAATCGCGATCGCCGCATTCATCGGCCGCCCGGGAGCGTCGAGCGCCAGCGGCACGCTGGTCCACGCGATTGCACCGTTGCGCACGAAAGCCGCGCCGACGCGCAGATCGCCCGGCGCATCGGCAATTCGCAACGATGCCGAGGCGCGGCCGCCGCGCACCGGTACGACGACGGTTTGCGCTCCGCTCGCGCTCTCGAGCGTCAGCAGCGCTTCGCCTTGCGCGCCGTCGAGCGCAGCGTCGATGTGAACATCGTCACCCGCACGATAGATGCTGCGATCGAGCGTGATACGCACGTTCGCGCTGCCGTTGAGGCTCGTATCTTGCGTAGCCTGCGGCACGATGTCGACTTGTTGCACGTCGGTGGTCGATGCGCCGTTCGAATCGATCGTGGCGAAGACGAGGTTCGTCCCGAGCGACGGCGCCGTGAAGGTTCCGTGCGCGTGACCGTCGCCGTCGAGCGTAAGTTCTTGCTGCTGGGTGGTCGGACCATGACGCAGCTGCACCGTCACGTGCGCGCCCGCGGCCGCCTTACCGCTAACGATCTCTTCTCCGAAGACATCGAAGTTCACGGGTGTGCCGAGCGTTTGCTGATCGCGATCGAGTTGTAATCGCACGGCGAACGATGCGGACGGAACCACGACGCGCGTCACCGCACTCGCGCCGCCGGCGTCGATACGCACGCCGTAGGTCGACGGCAGCCCGTCGGTCGGATGCGCGATCAAAACCGTCGCGTGTCCGTCGCCGTTGGTTTGCACCGTTTCATCGAGCCATTGCGACGTGCCCCACGGATTCTCCGGCGGCGAGTACCCTGGAAACACGTGCGGCGAACGCACGATTTGCACGTGCACCGGCACGCCTCCGCGCGAGGATGTGATGTTCACGGGTACGTCCTTGCCGGAATCGCATGGACCGTCGCATCCGCCGGCAACTTCGAGCGACAGCCCGTTTGCGTCGGCATCGACGTGGACGGTGGCGCCGCCAACGCCGCCATCAACTTGCGCCAGCAGCGCATAGTCGCCGGCGGCGGCCGTGGCGGGGATCGGAATATCAGCGGTAAATGCGCCCGCGCCGTCAACCGCCGCGTCGACTTGTGTGAGCACCGTGCCGCCCAAACGCATCACGATCGACGCCGTCCCGGTTGCGGGTTTGAGCGAACCGTTTGCGCGGGTGCGAGCGAATCCAACGACACGCACGGTGCCACCCGCATGCACGACCGCCGTGTCGGTACGAACGCCGACGATCGTCGACGGCAGCGGCGCCTGCGGCAGGAAGCTCGCAAACGCGTAACTCGATCCCCATTGCGCAAGCGCAAAGACCGGACGCGGTGAGCGATTCCAGCGAACGAGTCCGTGCGCATCGGTGTATCGCACTTCGAAGGTACCGTTGATCACGAATTGCATGCGCATGTGCGCGAGCGCATGACCGGTCCCAAGATCGGTTGCGTACAACAGGAGTTCGCCCGGCGTTTCTTTCGTCAGCAAGCCGATGCGCGTGCGATTGATCCACACTTGCTCACCGACGTCGCCACGGCGCGCCTCAATGACGAAGAAGCCTTCGCGCGAACCGAGCTGAGCGTCGACCTCGCTAGATTGAAATTGATAGCCGCCCGGCGGTACAAAACTGAACGTGCTGACCGGATGCCGGCCGCGCGTATCAATAGCGCGCGGTCGCGCATTCGAACCGGCGGTCACGACATCGGCTGGATCGACTTGATAGACGGCAAATTGCACCGGCGCACTGGAATACGTGTCTAAGCGAACCGCGGTCGGCTGCCACGGTACGTTTGAATCGCTCGCGAAGAGGGCAAAGTAAGCGTCGAGTTTATGGAGATCGACGATTTGGCGCGCGGCAAGCACCGGTGCGGTAAGCAGCGCAAGCGCCGGCAGGATGCCCAGGAAGAAACGCATTCGAAACACGACGCCTGTAGGGTTTCGCGGCATCCCAGGAACGGTCCCACGGGCAGGTTGCTCCCCCAGCGCCGCATAAAGCGTGACGCGTGAAAGAGTCCGACTCCGCTGGGAACTCCCTGTCGACGCGCTGTCGTTATTGCGGGTGTGAAGAAACTACCGAGCAATCGCCGGACCCTGCCGAGCGCCGCCACTTGCAAGTCATCGTCGCCTGCGCCTCGTGCGGGCGGCAGTTCACCGTTCTCTCGGCGAACTGATATGCGCGCACTCGCCCTCCTTCTCGCGCTTGCCGGCGCTTTGCTCGCGGTGCCAGTCGCGGCGGCAACACCGTCGCCGAGGCCCAGTGCGAAGGCGCCGCTGGTGCTCCATACACCGACACCGCCGAAGGTTGCAGAGCATGCTGAATTCCTGGTGGAGGTCAATAAAAAGGGCCAGGTAGTGCGCATAACCCATGCTAAGGGCACCGGCGACAAGGATCAGATTTTCAACGCGTGGACTTACGGCAACGTGTCGCAGATATGGATCCGGCACCCTGACGGTTCCGCAGAAGTCGGACTGTATCGCGTGACCTACGATTACGACCCGCACACCAAGAAGATCACTCGGCACCAATACCTCGTGCAGCCCGGCGGCGATTGGGGCAACGAAGAGGGCAGAGCGGACGTCATAATGGAGACGGCGGAACGCGAGGCTCGCGAGCACCAAGCAGTGGAGCAGCAGAAGCAGCAGGCTCAGAACAAGAATCTTCCGCCGTTGAACACGATCGTTGCCCCGACGACGTCGCCGACCCACCGGCCTTAGTGGGTCCGGCCGTCCTGCGGACGGTCGCGCATCCAGCGCTCCGAACCTTCATCCGCATCCTGCGGATAACCTCATCGATCGTGAACGTAGCTGCACATCTAAAGACGCGTATCCGAGCGAAGAGCACGCGCGCGCGATAATGCTGATGAATGGCGTCTCGCTCTCGGTCTACGAGTGCCGCTACTGCAACCTGTGGCACCTCACCAGCCGCCGGTGATACACTAACCCGGTATGAAATTCGTCAGTTATACGACCGAGGGCGGCGATCCGACGCCCGGCGTGCTCGAAGGCGAGATGATCCGCCGGATCGACACGCCCACGTTGCGGGACTACATTGCGCTGCCGCCGTCGCAGCGCGCGGAGCATCACACCAGCCAAACCGTGTCGCTCGCGATGGTCGAGCTCGACGCGCCGGTGCGCCCACTGCGCAACATCTTTTGCGTCGGACGCAACTATCTCGAACATGCCAAAGAAGGCGCCGCCATCTTCGGCAAAGAGCTCAAACTCCCAGACGTGCCGACCTTCTTTACGAAGGCAACGCCGACGTCGATTGCTGCGCCCGGGCAAACCCTCGAGCTCGAGGCGAAAGTTTCCAACGAATATGATTTCGAAGCCGAGCTTGCGGTGATCATCGGCGCGAAGTGCAAGGACGTCACCGAAGCGCGGGCGATGAGCGTGATCTTCGGCTACACCGCGTTCAACGACGTAACCGCGCGCGATCTGCAGCGCGCGCACTTGCAATGGTTCAAAGGAAAGAGCCTCGACGACTGCTCGCCCTACGGTCCATGGATCGTTTCCCCCGATGAAATCGGCGATCCGGGCAAGCTCGAGATTATGTTTCGCCTCAACGGCGTCGAGAAGCAGCACAGCAATACCTCGAAGATGATCTTCCATATCCCGCGCTTGATCGCCGAACTCTCCAAAGGCATGACCTTGTTGCCGGGCGACGTCCTCGCAACGGGCACGCCGGAAGGCGTCGGCTTTGCGCGTACGCCTCCGGAGTTTTTGAAAAATGGCGACGTGATGGAGGTTGAGATCGAAAAGATCGGCACATTGCGCAACACCGTCTCGATCGCCTGACGCGCAGCGCAGGGTTGCGTAAACGGACGCGTGAACGCTAGCGCCCATGATCGTCGCCGTACCTCGTGAGGCCGCTTCGAATGAGCGCCGCGTGGCGCTGGTTCCGGAGACGGTAGCGAAGCTTATACAGGCGGGCGGTTCCGTGCGCGTGCAGCGCAATGCCGGAACCGCGGCTGCCTTTCCTGACGAATTTTATACGCGGGCCGGAGCGTCGATCGTCGACGAACCGGCCGCGCTCGTCTCCGATGCCGATGTCGTCGTAACCGTCGGCAAGCCCGCGCCCGCTGTGCTCGCTGCAATGCATCGAAATGAGACGCTGGTTGGATTTTTGAATCCGCTCGGCGACCCAGCGTACGTCAAGACCCTGGCCGATGCCGGATTGACGGCACTAGCGATGGAGATGATTCCACGCATCACGCGTGCGCAATCGATGGATGCGCTCTCTTCGCAAAGCAACATCGCGGGCTACAAAGCGGTGCTGCTTGCCGCCGGCGAACTCCCAAAGTTTTTCCCGATGCTCACGACCGCCGCCGGCACGATTCGCCCCTCAAAGGCGTTGATTCTGGGCGCCGGCGTGGCCGGCTTGCAAGCGATCGCGACAGCGCGCCGTTTGGGCGCAGTGGTCAGTGGCTACGACGTGCGCGCCGCCGTCAAAGAGCAAGTGCAATCGCTCGGCGCGGCGTTTTTGGAATTCGATCTCGGAGAAAGTGCTGAAGGCACCGGCGGCTATGCGAAAGAGCTGACGCCCGAACAGCAAGAGCGCCAGCGCGCGTGGATGGTCGAGCAGATCGGCAAGAACGACGTGGTGATTACGACTGCGCTCGTTCCGGGACGCAAAGCGCCGATCTTGATCAGTGAGGCAGCGGTCGCGGCAATGGCGCCCGGCTCGGTCATCGTCGACCTCGCAGCCGAAGCGGGCGGGAACTGCGCGCTCACCAAAGCCGGCGAAACCGTCAGCTCGCCAAACGGCGTGAGCATCATCGGCGCCGTCAACTTGGCCTCGACGATGCCCTATGACGCGAGCGCACTCTACTCGCGCAACGTCTATGCCTTGCTCTCGCCCTTCATTAAAGATGGTACGCTCTCGCTCGATCCCGACGATGAAGTAATCAAAGGCGCGTGCATCACGCGCGACGGCCGCGTACTAATCGGAGGACCCGCATAAGTGACCGACATCAACCACTTGATCGAACTGCTAACGATCTTCGTGCTCGCTATCTTCGTCGGTTTTGAAGTGATTTCGAAAGTGCCGACCATGCTTCACACGCCGTTGATGTCGGCGACCAACGCAATCCACGGCATTGTCGTTGCCGGCGCGATCGTGGCGACCGTATCGCTCTTTAATAGCGGAGGCGCCGACGCCGGCATGACGATCGTTGCAATTGCGGCCGTGACGCTCGGCGCGATCAATGTCTTCGGCGGCTTTTCTGTTACCGAACGCATGCTGGAGATGTTCCGGGGTAAGGGGAGCGGCAAGTGAGCATTGCGGCTCCCCTGATCGATCTGGTTGCCATCGCATGCTTCATCCTTGGCCTCCATTTTTTGAATGCGCCGTCGACGGCACGCTTCGGCAATCGTCTAGCGGCGGTCGGCATGTTCATTGCGCTGGTCGTCGTGCTGGTGCAAACGATGGGTGTCGGCTGGTGGGCGATTGCCATCGGCATCGTCCTCGGCGGCACGATCGGTGTCGTCGCGGCGGTTCGCGTGAAGATGACCGCGATGCCGCAGATGGTCGCACTTTACAACGGCGCCGGCGGCGGCGCTGCCGCACTGATCGGCGTCGTCGAGTACGTCGTCTTCTTGCGCGGCGGCAGCGCGGGGCTCGATCCGATCGTCTCGGTCTCACTCGTCGTCTCGATGATCATCGGCTCGGTCAGCTTCGCCGGCTCGATCATCGCGTTCCTCAAACTCCAAGAACTGATGACCGGCCGTCCGGTCACGTATCCTGGACAGCAAGTCGTCAATGCGATCGTCGCACTCGCCATTGTCGCGCTCGGCATTTGGTTCATCGCAAGCGGCGGCACGCTGCCGATATGGGGCTTCTTCCTCTTACTTGCAGCGGCGCTGGCGCTCGGCGTGCTCTTCGTGATGCCGATCGGCGGCGCCGATATGCCGGTCGTCATCTCGCTGCTCAATTCGTTTACCGGTCTCGCCGTCGCGGTCGCCGGCTTCGAAATCAATTCTGAATTGCTCATCATCTGCGGCGCGCTCGTCGGCGCAAGCGGCACAATCCTCACCGTCGACATGAGCAAGGCGATGAATCGTTCGCTGACCAACGTACTCTTTGGCGCGTTCGGTTCGGCGGGCGGATCCGAACCGGCAGCAGCCGGCAGTGGCGGACCGCAGAACGTGCGCAGCGTCACCGCCGATGACGTCGCGGTCATGCTCGCCTATGCGAACAAGGTGATGATCGTGCCGGGCTACGGTATGGCGGTCGCGCAAGCGCAACACAGCGTCAAGGCGCTCGCCGATCAACTCGAGAAGCGCGGCGTCAAAGTGTATTATGCGATCCATCCGGTTGCCGGACGCATGCCCGGGCACATGAACGTGCTGCTCGCCGAGGCCAACGTCCCCTACGACGAACTGCTAGACCTCGACGCCGCCAACGCGGAATTTCCGACCACCGATGTGGCGCTCGTCATCGGCGCGAACGACGTAACCAATCCCGCCGCGCGCAACGTGAAAAGTTCGCCGATCTACGGTATGCCGATTCTCGATGTGGACAAGGCGAAGAATGTGATCGTTCTCAAGCGTTCGATGCGCTCGGGTTTCGCCGGCATCGAGAACCCGCTCTACGAATTGCCAAACACCGCGATGCTCTTCGGCGACGCCAAGGCATCGGTCGATGCGCTTACCGCAGCGGTCAAGGCCTTGTAATGGCAGCGCGCCGCCGCCACATCGAGAGCGGAAGCGTGTGGGAGGGGCGCGTGGGTTACGCGCGGGCAGTGCGCATCGGCGACTTCGTCTTCGTTTCGGGAACGACCAGCGACGGCCCCGACGCCTACATCCAAGCTAAGGGCGCGATTGCGCGGATCGAACGCGCACTCGAAGAGGCCGGTGCGTCGCTCGATGACGTCGTGCGCACGCGCATGTACGTCGTCAACATCGACGACTGGGAGCTCATTGCCAAGGCGCATCGCGAAGCATTCGCCGAGGTACGCCCGGCTTCCACGATGGTCGAAGTGCGGCGCCTCATCGCGCCGGATCTGTTGGTTGAAATCGAGGTCGACGCGTTTATCGGATGATTCCGCTGCTCGCATCGGTGGTTCTCGCCGCCGCGATCGCTCCGGCGTCGCTCGTCGATCCATTCATCGGAACGTCGGGAACCCAAATCGGCGGCCCAATCGATACCTTTCCCGGCGCCGACATGCCGTTCGGAATGCTGCAGTGGAGTCCCGATACGCCCTCGCAAAACGCCGGCGGCGGATATGAGTACACCGACAAAACGATCACCGGCTTTAGCCTAACGCATCTGAGCGGGCCGGGCTGCAACGTTTTCGGCGATTTTGCAATGCTGCCGGTCGTCGGTGCGAAGCAACTCGACCTTGCAACCCAACAACCGTTCACGCACGACGGCGAGGTTGCCGTGCCCGGCTACTACGCGGTCAACGTCGGCTCGCCGGCGATTCGCACGGAGTTGAGCACGACCGATCGCACCGGCCTCGGTGTCTTCACCTTTCCGGCCAACACGGCATCCTACGTCATGATCGACGCCGCGTCGAATCAAGCCGGCGTCACCGACGCGTCGGCGCGCATCGTCGGCACGAACGAGATCGCGGGCTCCGCATCGAGCGGCTTCTTCTGCGGCATGCCCGATCGCTACACCGTCTACTTCATCGCGCGCTTCGATCGACCGTTCGCCGAGGCCAACGTCTTCAACGGCGGACGCGGCCCGCACGCCGGCGCGTGGGCGCGCTTCGACACCACACACAATACGGCCGTGCGCGTCCAAGTCGCGATCTCGTTCGTCGATGCGCAGGGTGCGGGAAAAAATCTCGCGGCTGAAGCGAAGAGCTGGGACATCGCGGCCGTGCGTAATGCCGCCCTGGGTGCATGGTCTGCGATGCTCGCGCGCGTGGAGATCAGCGGCGGCACGCGCGATCAGCAGCGTCAGTTCTATACCGCGCTCTATCACACGATGCTGCACCCCAATCTAATCAGCGACGCTGACGGGCGCTATCGCGGGTTCGACGGGAACGTCCACACCGTGCGCGCGGGTCACGCCGAGTATGCGAACTATTCTGATTGGGATATCTACCGCACCGAGATCCCGCTGATCGCGTTGCTCGTGCCCGACCGCGCGAGCGACATGGAGCAATCGCTCGTCGACGCGTACCGCGCGAGCGGCTGGCTTCCGCGTTGGCCGGTGGTCAATCAGCCGAGCAGCGTCATGGGCGGCGATTCGGTCGATCCGGTGATCGCCGGCGGCTACGCGTTCGGTGCGCGCGATTTCGACGTCCAGAGCGCGTTGCAAGGCATGATCAAAGGCGCGACCGATACGACGAGCGCGCCCGGGTACGGCTGGTACCTCGAGCGGCCACAATCGGCGGATTACCAGCAGCGCGGCTACATCCCCAATCGCTACACGACCTCCGTATCGCCTGTTCCCAACGGCGCGTCGGAGACGCTCGAGTACGCGCTCGATGACGCGGCGATCGCTGCCTTCGCGCGCGCGATCGGCAATACGGCTGCGTATCAACGTTTCTTGCCGCGTGCGAACAATTGGACGACGATCTTCGATACGCAGACCGGCTGGATCGCACCGCGTAGCGAAGTTGGCGCCTTCGAACAGACGCCGATTGGCGATTCGGGACAGAACGGCTTCCAAGAAGGCAATGCCGCGCAGTATACCTGGATGGTGCCGCAAGATCTGCCCGATCTCGTTCGCGGCATGGGCGGCCGCGACGCAACCATCGCTAAGCTCGACACGTTCTTCTCGCAGCTCAACGCCGACGAAACCAAGCCGTATGCCTGGATGGGGAACGAACCCAGCCTTGGGTCACCGTGGGCCTACCTCGCCGCCGGCGAACCGTGGCGCGAGCAAGCCGTCGTGCGCACCGTGATGACGACGCTGTACATGGACGCGCCCGACGGCATTCCAGGGAACGACGACCTGGGCACGATGAGCGCGTGGTACGTGTGGTCGGCAATGGGCTTGTATCCGCAGTTTCCGGCGGTGCGCGATCTCGACATCGGTGCCCCGCTTTTTGCGCACGTCGTCATTCATGCGCCAAGCGGTCCAACGATCATGATCGACGCTCCGGGCGCATCGGCAACGACGCCCTACGTCACGGGGGTACGCGTGAACGGCGTCGCGACAGAGCACACCTGGCTGGCGCTGCCGCTGCGCGGTAACGTGCACCTCGCATTCGACCTCGCGTCGTCGCCGAATAAAGCCTGGGGCGCCGCGGATGGCGACGCGATGCCCGGGTTCGCGCCCAGCGTTGCGGCGTTTCCGCCCTCGAGCGCCGTTCGCATCGACGTTCCGCAAGATGCCGTGCAATTGGATCCCGGCGGCAGCAACGGCGCGATCAACGTCACGTTCCGCAATACCGGCAGCACCGCAGCTGCGGTGACCTGGTCGATTCTGGAGCAACCCGGATTCACGGTATCGCCGGCTGCCGGCGTCCTGCACCTCGCGCCGAACGCGACGCAAACGGTCGCCATAACCGCTGCGGCCGCGACGAGCAGCCTGTACGACGTGCACGTCACCGCCGTCGACGATAACGGCGCGCGTGTCGGGCCGGCGATCGTGCACGTTCGGGCGGCGCACGACGGCGAGCAGCTACCGCTGGCCTGGATCGCAAACCGTTTCGACGACACGGTGATGCCGTATGACCCGCGCACCGGTGCCCTTGGTACACCGATCACGGTCAAGGACGAACCGCGCGACGGCGTGCTCTCGCGCGACGCTCATCTCTACTTCGTCGCCGATCGCGGCGCCAAGACGATCAGCGTCATCGACACGGTGCAGAGCAAAGTGGTCGCCGAGATCGGCGTCGGCAACTCGCCCAACGGCCTCGCGGTCACGCCCGACGGTACGACCGTGTGGGTTGCGAATTACGATGACGGTACGATCCAGCCGATCGACGTGCGAACGCTCAAAGCCGGCAAAGCGCTCGCCGTCGGCACGGGAGCACGCTATATCGCTATCGCTGCGGACGGCTCGCGTCTGTACGTGTCGCTGCAAGGCGCAAACGCGGTTGAGCCGGTCGATCTGCACGGTCCTTCGCCGCTCGCATCGATTCCGGTCGGCGAACGCCCAACCGGCATTGCGCTCTCACCGGACGGCAAAACGCTGTACGCGGTGAACAACGGCGGCAACGACGTGACCATCGTCGATGTCGCTACCGGCCGACCGATCAAGACCGTTGACGCCGGCGTTGAAGCGAATTACATTTCCGTGGATCCCAGCGGCAAGCTCGCCTATGTAACGAACTATGCAACCACCACCGTGACGCCAATCGACCTCACTACGGATACCGCACGCCCCGCCATCGCGGTCGGCGGTCAGCCGTTTGACGTCGAATGGCTGCGTGACGGCTCGGCCGCGATTGTGATCTTGCATCGCGACAACGGGCTGGTACGGATCGATCGCGAAGGCCATGTGTCCGCACCGCTCTTTCTCGGCAGCGGCGGAGCCTATACGATCGCCATTCCGCACTAAGGATCTGCGTGTCCCTCAAACTTCATCGCTACCTTCGGCGAATCAAGTACGGCGGGCCGCTCTCACCGACACGCCAGACGCTGCACAACCTCCACCGCGCGCATCTGCTCGCGATTCCAT
This sequence comes from Candidatus Aquilonibacter sp., assembly GCA_050015295.1. Classification (GTDB taxonomy): domain Bacteria; phylum Vulcanimicrobiota; class Vulcanimicrobiia; order Vulcanimicrobiales; family Vulcanimicrobiaceae; genus Aquilonibacter. The sequence continues at coordinate 100,279 of JBEKBR010000003.1, forward strand.
TTGAGAATATCGACGTGCAGCTCGGCGACGTGCCGTCGCTCGAGCTCGATCGCATCTTCGAAAAGCTGGTCGTGCGCGAGCGTGGCGGCTGGTGCTTCGAACAAAATCTGCTCTTCGCTTGGGCGCTCAAACAGATCGGTTTGCGCGCGGATCTCATCGGCGCGACGGTCAACCGTAGCCGCTACGTCGAGGGCGCGCCGATCAATCATCTCGCGCTGCTTGTCCATCTCGACGAACCGTTTCTTGCCGACGTTGGCTTCGGCAACGGTTTCCTGACGCCGGCTCCGCTGCGCGAGGGATCGTTCAACGACGGACGCTTCGACTTCAAGCTCACCTGTCACGGCAACTTTTGGCGCTTCTATAACCATCGCGAAAACGGCGCAACTTACGATTTCACCGGCGAACCGGTGGATCCGGCAATCCTCGATGCGGCGAATCGCAGCCTCGCTACCACCAGCGAATCACCGTTCGTGCAGACGCTGGTCTGCGCGCAGCTCACCGAGACCGGCATGTCAACGCTTACCAATGCGGCGCTTCGCCTCTATTCGCCGGCCCACATGAACGAGGAATCGGCATCGTCGCACGAATCGTTTGCGCGTATTCTACGCGAGCATTTCGGCCTCGAAATCGAGCGCAGCGAAGCACTTTGGACGCGCGTGGCGGATCAGCACAAACGCTGGCTGCGCAAACGCATCCGCGGCTTCTAGCCGCGGCCGTATTTCGTTTCGTGAAGCAGCACCGAGGTCCACGTTCCGTCTTTCCAGACCAGGACGTCGGTCTGCGTCTCCTGCACGTCGAAATCTTTGTGTGCCAGTTCGCCCGACGTCGCGACGTGCGACGTGACCAGCGCAACATTCCCGTACAGGCGGACGCGCGGGTTAGAGAGCACGAGCGTCTTGCGCGTAAACATGCCCGAGCGCATGCCGCCGAGCAGATCCTCGCGGGTTCCAATGCCTCCCTGCGTGTTGATCACGGCCCAATTGGATGCCAAGAGGGGCAACAACGCATCTGCATCGTTGGCAAGCATGGCCGTCGCGATGGCTTGGTCGGCCGCAACCGCGCCCTCGGGTGTCGGGCCGCCGTCGGCAGCGCGAGCGGCCACAGCGCTCACGCAGAGCAGAGCGGCAAGGATCATCGAAAGACCTAGGCGGTGCTTCATGATTAGTACTCCACAGCGAATGTCGGGCTTCTGGTTGCATTTTACAACCAGTTATGGAATGCTGCAAGAATGACCGAGAATTGGCACCGCTCGGGCTGCCCGATCAACCTTACGCTCGAAATCCTTGGTGACAAGTGGAGCTTGATCGTCATTCGCGACATCATCTTCGGGAATCGGCGCCACTTCCGCGAGCTGTTAACCCAATCCGAAGAAGGCATCGCTTCGAACATTTTAGCTGACCGCTTAGCAACGCTGGTCGAACAAGGCATCGTCACCAAGCACGAAGATCCATCGCATCGGCAAAAGTTCATCTACAGTCTGACGGAGCCCGGTATCGAGCTGTTGCCCGTGCTTGCGCAGATCGGCGCCTGGGGACGCCGCCATCTTCCGGCGAGCGACGAGCTGTCGATCCGAGCGAAGATCCTTGAAAGGGGCGGCCCGCGCATGTGGGACGCGTTCATGGCCGAACTACGCGAAGAGCACTTGGGCAAGAAGCGCCGTGGCGCGCCGCCATCCGTGCGCGAACGGCTACAGCGCGCGTATCAAGCAGCGGTCAGGAAGAAGGCGCGATGATGTCGAGCAGCCCGAGATGCTTGCCGTCTTTCGAGGAAAACCACACCCACGGGTCATCCAGATAGTCGGAGTGAATAAGCGGATGCAGCAGCGACATGTGACGGCTACCCTTCTCGTTGCGGCACACGTCCTTGTAGGAACGGATCTCGTTACAGATCGGATCCTGAAAGTACCAATAGTTCGCCCAGAAGATGCGCGAACCGGGCTTAGCCGCCAGCAATGACTCGTCACTGCCGAAGATTTTCTCGAACGCGTTGCCGCGCCAGGCTTCATATGATACCGACGGCGTCGTGCCCGCAACGTTGAAGAAGTAGCGCGTCTTTTCAACCGAGGAGCCGAGCATCGCAAAGGCGCGGACCAACGCAAATTGCTCGAGCTCGAGTGCGCCCTGCTCGCAAGCTTGTTTGAGCCGGGTGATTGCATCCAAGGCGATCGTTCCGCCCAGGCTATGCGAGAGCACGACCACGCGATCGTAGTCGTAGCCGCCGTTGCGCGCCGGCGTTACCGCTCGCATGATCGCGGTGACGGCGGTATCCATGATCTGGTCGCGCAAGCCGTAGAATTTGGCGTTGTTTTCATCGCGCGTCGTATAGATCTGCACGTCGCCGAAGAACCCGACGATGAAGCCGATCAACAATCCGTATCCGATCTGAAACGCAAGGAAGATGCCGATCAATAAGCCGACGCCTGACCAGCCCATCGAGCCCTTGGGAAATTTGGCGACCGCCATCGCATAAATCAACGCGCCCCCGATGACGACGAGAATCCCGATCGCAAGCGCACGATGCCAGATCGCCGCCGGATTTTTCTGTAGCGCCTTGCGCTGCACCCAAGTCTTGAGGACCGCTTCGACGGCTTGGCCGATCAAGAACGCGCCGATGGTTCCCACCAACAGCCAGACGACGATTTTGATGCGCGCTCCGCCGGGCGCCGAGGCGTTCGCGTTGAGCACCGTGATCGCTTCGCCGAGGCTGGATTGCGTCATCAGGCCGGTAATCGTGAGCACGTGGACCCCCGAGAGCCACACCGCCGTCACCGAGACTCCGAACAGCACGAATGCAAGCACCAGCGCACCGCCGATAAATCCGTAGTCGAAGAACTGCTTCGCGAACGGCGCTTCGACGCGCGCGGTTGTATTAAACGGCGCAAAGACCGAGTTGAGAATCCACATCAATATCGAGAGCCAGTTGGTGGCGCCCTTGTCGATCGGGCTCCAATAGGCCTCGATCACGTCGTAGAAGGTTTGCTTTGGCTCGGGGCCGTCGTCGTCGGCGAGGCGCACCCGGCTCGTCGTCGGCAACGGATCGTCCACCCCCGGTTCGAGTACGTTGCGCGGATTGATGACGTCGAGCGTCCACAGTTTCTTCTTGCCGGCGCGCTCGTTCAATCGCGCGCAAAGATCGCCGGCAACTTGATCTTGAAATTCGTAGCGCGGGTGCGAATCCACCCCGTGCACCGCCACGATTGCGACTCGTTCAGCCTTCGTCATATTTTCCACGCCCATGCATTCCATGTCGGCAAAAAGGCATTCGGAGCAAAGCCGCGCAGCCGGTCACGATACGCATAGACGTAACGCGCGTTGAAGAGATAAAGCACCGGCACCTGCGCGGCCACACGGCGGGCAATCGCGCCGTAAAGCGTGCGTCGCTCGGGCTGCGAGACGCTGGCGAGCGCGCGCCGCTCGAGTCCAGTGACCTGGGCATCGCACCAGTGCATGTAGTTCGACGGCGCGTTACAACCCAGGATATCAGAATCATCCGGGTCGGCACCCATCGTGAACGGCACGTAGGCGAGATCGAAGTTCCCGGTGGCGAGCGTTCCCGTTTGCGGAAGAAATAGCTGCGCGTTGCTGATGCTCTTGACCGTCACCGCGACGCCGCGGTCGCGCAGTGCCGCCTGCACCACCGTCGCAATGCGCATCCCGCTCACCGTCTCGGGAAAAGCCACGTAAACGAGATGCATCGACACACCCTTGCGCCGGCGCATGCCGTCTGGCCCACGCCGCCATCCGGCGGCATCAAATGCCGCATCGGCTTCACTCGGGTCGTAGGACGGTTGACGTATCGCCGGATCGTACGCCCACGAGAACTGCGGCTGGATCATATTCGTGACCGGATATTTTCCGAGGGTAATCTTCTTGCTGATCGCCTCGCGATCGATCGACATCGCGATTGCACGCCGCACCGCAACATCGTCGAGTGGCGCATGCATGGTATTCATGACCAGGCCGGCGACGACCGCGGTCGACGCGGCGACAAAGCGCAACCGCGAATCAGCGGCAATCATCGGGTACTGCACCGGAGCAATCAGATTCCAGTCGAGCGTTCCGGTTCGCAACATCAGAAGATTCGTTCCAGGGTCGGTAATGATGCGAACGTCGAGTTCCTCGACCGCGGGCTTGCCGCGCCAGTACCGTGGATTCGCGCGGTAAAGCAGCACGTTTCCGCGCTGCCATGAAACGAAAGTATACGGTCCATCGCCGACGCTCGGCGCCGCCCCGAATAGCGCGCGGTCGAGTGGTGCCTGCGTTTGCAGGACGTGCGCCGGCAACACGAATTGCGGCGTCGTCCCGTAGGAGAAATATCCGAGCGCAGCCGGTGCCCAGGCGCGTTTGAGATGAAATTCGACCGTGCGCGGATCGCGCGCGACTGCCCGGTCGATCAGGTCATATCCCTGTGTCGATCGTACCGGGTTGTGCGGATCCAAGACCGCGCGCAGGGTAAAGAGCACGTCGCTGCTGGTCACCGGAACGCCGTCACTCCACCGAACCGCGCGCAAGTGGTAGACGATGGTGCGTCCGTCGCGCGATACCGTCGGCAGACGGTCGAGCAACGCGGGAACCGGTTTTCCGGAACGATCGAAGTCGACGAACGGCTCGAAGGCGAGGCGTGCGGCTTGGAGCTCGACCGACGCCGCATCGGGGTGCATGAAGAGCGGATCGAGCGTCGAGGGGTCGGTCGCCAGCGCGAAGCGCGCCACGCCCGCCGGCAGCATCGCCGGTCCGCCACCTTTTGAGCAAGCGACAATCAATGCGAGAGCAGTTAGGGCTATTAAAAGTGAGCAACGCTCACTTTTGATAGCCCCATTGAATGAACGGATATGGGGTGCTATAGTCAAATCGCCGAACAGCTTGCGGCAAGAAATGCGAATCTGGCGAATATGATTGTCTCCGACGACCTCGATCAGCTCGACCTCGCGCTGCTGGACGCACTTCAGCGCAACGGACGCTCGACCTTTGCCGAGCTCGGCGCGCTGGTTGGCCTCAAGGCCCCGGCCGTGCACGACCGCGTGAAGCGCCTCGAAGCGCGCGGCCACATCCGCGGCTACAGCGCGCAACTCGACGGCCGCAGCCTCGGACTCGAACTGATTGCCTTCGTGAGTTGTTATACGACACCAGACGCAGCCTACGACCAATTCACCAAGAGCTTGAGCAAGATGCCGGAAGTGTGCGAAGTCCATTCGGTCGCGGGCGAAGAGTCCTTCGTCTGCAAAGTGATGACCCGCTCGACGCAACATCTCGACGAGCTCCTCTCGCGCTTGAAGTCGCTCCCCGGCATGGCGCGGACGAAAACAACAATCGTGCTCTCCACGCCGTTCGAACGCGACGGCATCGTGGTGACGGCAAACACGCCCACTAAGGAAACGCAATGAGCGAGATCACCCACCTCAAGCCACCCGTCCCGCCGTCGCACTTCGAATACAAAGCACTCAAGCAGGGCGAGTTCTGGCGGCACGTTCCAGCGTACCGCGAGATCGACGAGGCGACGTTCCTCGACCATCTCTGGCAGCAAAAAAATGCGGTTAAGACGCCGCAAGAGCTGCTCGCTGCAATCGAAGAGCTCTCCTCACCCGATTTCCTTGCCGATGTCGAAGAAGGATTCAAACGCGCGCCGATGGCCGTGCGCGTCTCGCCGTACGCGCTCGCGTTGATCGACTGGAACGATCCGGTCAACGACCCGATTCGCCGGCAATTCGTGCCGCTCGCGTCGGCGCTCTTGCCCGATCATCCGCGGCTCACGCTCGACTCCTTGCACGAACAAGCCGACTCGCCGGTTCCAGGTCTTGTCCATCGCTACGTCGACAAGGCGCTCTTTCTTCCGCTCAACACCTGCCCCGTCTATTGCCGCTTTTGCACGCGTAGCTACGCGATCGGTCCCGACACTGAAAACGTCGATAAAGTCGCGCTCGCAAAAACGCCCAAGCAGTGGGAAGACGCGTTCCAGTACATCAGCGAGCGGCCCGAACTCGAAGACATCGTGATTTCAGGCGGCGACGCGTATCAGCTGCCCTCGAAAAACATTGCCTTGATCGGTAATGCGCTCTTGGATATTCCGCACGTTCGGCGGATGCGTTTTGCGACCAAAGGCCCGGCGATCATGCCGATGAAGCTGCTCACCGACGCGGCGTGGCTCGACGCACTGACCTCGGTGGTCGATCGCGGACGCAAGATGGGCAAAGACGTGGTGCTGCACACCCATTTCAACGCCCCCGAAGAGATCACGTGGATCACGCAACAGGCGATGGCCGTGCTCTTCGAACGTGGCATCTTCGTGCGCAATCAGTCGGTCCTGATCCGCGGCGTCAACGATACACCCGAGCGGATGGCGCTACTGGTCAAGCGCCTCGAGTACGTCAACGTGCATCCGTATTACGTCTACATGCACGACATGGTCAAGGGCGTTGAGGAGCTGCGTACCTCGGTCCAGACCTCGATCGACATCGAGAAGTTCGTACGCGGCGCGACCGCCGGCTTTAACACCCCGCTCTTCATCTGCGATGCGCCGGGCGGCGGCGGCAAGCGTGACATCCACTCGTTCGACTTCTACGATCGCGAAAACGGCATCTGCGTGTACACCGCGCCGGCCGTCAAGAAGAACAAAGCCTTCGTCTATTTCGATCCGATCGACACGCTCGCGCCTGACGCGCAAGCGCGCTGGGCCGTCAAAGAGATCCAGGACCAAATGATTCGCGAAGCGTTGCGTAGGGCGGGCGACGCGGCCGACGAACTCGTCTTGGCGTGACGGAGAAGGCCTTTCGCCTCGATTTTTTCATCGCGATTGTGGCGCTGCTGATCAGCGCGCTAACCGCGGGCGCGCTGATCTACCAGACGCGCGTCATCGCCGATCAATACGCGGCAACGATTTGGCCGTATCTGAGCGTCGATGGTACGTTCAGCCTTAACGGCGGGAGCCTCGACCTCGAAAACGACGGCCTGGGACCCGCGCTGATTGAATCGGCGCAACTCTCGGTCGACGGCAAGGTCGTCCCTACCTGGAATAATTACCTCCAGGCACTCCTTTCCGAGCCGGAAATTGGCGAGGCCGTGCTCCACACACTGAAAACACAGACTGGGATTATGTCGAGCGGCTCTATCGGTCCCTCGAGTACGATCCGGCCCGGCGAACGCAAAATGCTGGTGTCGATATCCTACGACGAACACGTCGCGCCGACCGTCTTGAATCGACATAAGATCGCGCTGGATTTTTGCTACTGCTCGCTCAATCGTAGCTGCTGGACACTGCACTCCACGCCGGGAACCGACGGCCAACGACCGGAGGCGCCGCTGCCAACGGCTCGCTGCACGACCAACGCCTCGATCGCTTCGATTGCTACGTCCCTTTCTGTGCACCCGCATAAAAAATCACCTTAAAGATCGCCTGCGGGACGGTTATGAGCGTGTTCGGATCGCCGTAGGCGGCGTAGATCTCGTAGCGCTGCAATCGCAAGTGGTAGGCAACCGAGACGTTGGTGCAAGTCCCGATACAGTTACCGCCGCCGTTAGGCTGCGGCGGGTCTCCAACGACCTTGCGCACGCCGATTGCGAACGACGAGTTGCGATCGATTTGATAGCTATAGCTCACGCTGTCGAACCACTGGACGTTGTCGGGGCCGTACTGGCGTAGCCACTGCGCCGTATCGTCGACCGCGAAGGTCAGGTAGCCGCGCTCGCCCACGCGCATCGTCGTGCTGCGATACCATGTGTCGAGCCGTCCGAGACCGTAGTTCCCGGTGTAGTACTGGATATAGGTTGGCGTCGACGATGAGCCGTGTGACGGGAAGTTGCCAACGTTGTTCTGCGTACCGCTGTGGTACGTAAGGCTAAAACCGGCGCTCTGTGAGATCGGCGTCATCACCTCGCCGAAGCGCCAGTAATTTGAGCCCGAATAGAGCTGCAGGTCCCACGAGCTTTTTGTAAGCAGATCGAAGAGCACTTGATTGTCCGTCTGCGCTTGCCCGTATTGCACGCCCTGGTAGCGATCCATGAACAGGCTCACGCCTGCCGAGATCAGCTTGTCGTTGGGCGCAAACGTCCAGATCCGCGCGGTATAGAGACCGTAGCCGGCGATGCCTGGATGCGAATCGAACCCGTCGACCGGATTGAACTGGTCGCCGACCTTGCGCACCGAGCCGTAGAGCGCGAACTTCTGATTGCCCCAACCGCCACCGGCATCGAGCCATTCCCCCTGCGACGGGTCGGTGACGAGCGTCCCCGATTCGATCGCGTCGTTCGCGTAGAAACTGAGATACTTACCGTTCCAGTAACTTAAGCCGCCCATGTTCGTCTGGTCATTCAGGCCCGGCATATCGGTGAGCACACGCTGGAATGAGCCGTTCCAACGCGTATCCGGCGAGGTGTAATCGAGTGCGGCCGCGGCATCGGTACGATTCTCACCGATTGCATCGAAGGCCGCGAGACCGTACTCACCATCACGCCCCTCAAACGCGTAGCCTTCGCGCGGCGTCGGGATGCCATACGTGTAGAGCGTCGTGCGGTAGCCGTTACACACGTTGCAGTTGAAATTATCGAAATACGGTGCAGCCTGCGTGAAGAATGGCCGCACTTCGCTGTACGTCCGTTGAAACACCGTCGGCGAAATCGATTGCTGATCGAGTTCGACATTCGAGTAGTCGGGGTGAAGCGTTCCGAAGAACGATGCGGTCTGCGCAACGGGAATCGAGAAGTCCATGCCGACGCGCGAGGTGCTGCCACCGATCGTTTTGCTTGCCGCCTCGGCGAGCGCATAGGGTGCGACGCGGGGACTCGGCAATGGCTGCTTCGCAATCTGCGTGAACGTCACGGTGCCGGCGCGCGCCGCGTCGTCGGGATTCTGCTGCGCGGGGTCATAGGACCACACGTCGAGTTCGCCCGTCGTGCGGACGTAGCGCACGAACTGCACGCGCCACGCGCCGGCGTGCGCGCCATGGATCACCGCGTACGGAATGGCCATCGTTACTTCGTAGCCGGTGGCCGTGCGCTCTCCGTGCGTTTCCCAGTGCGGAGCATAGCTCACGTTCTCGCTCGACGCTTCATTATGTGCGCCGTTGGGATTCGCTTCGAATTGAAATTGGAACCCAGTTGCTCCCTTCGGCCACAAGTCGACCCAGACGGCGTCGTCGCTCCACGCGATGCCGCCGCCGATGTTGCTGCCGCCGGTCACGGTGTCGTCCGAATGCTGCGTTGCCACGATCGGCGCGTGCTGCTGCTCCGCAACGAAGCGCACGTAGAGAAACTTCCCATCGCTATACGTATAGACGTCGGTCTTATCGGCTGCCGGGCGCGCGTGATCGACGTCCCACGTCAGGCTCACTTTGGCCGGCGGCGTCGCAGTCGGAACGGCGAAGGCCCCAAGAAGGGCGAGCAACGGTACAATCACGGAAGGACGGCACCATCGAGCGAATTGTGCGATCGGTCGCGAAGCACGGCAGCATCGACTTTCATGCACGTCCACTGGTGATCGTGGTCGTGATCGCAGATCTGTGCACCGGTGAAGACGGCACCCCGAACCGAAGCACCGCTAAGTTCGATGCATTCAATCTCGCGCTGAACGGTGACGCCGTCGTAGTCATCCGTGTTGTGCGTACAGACCTGGGCATTGCGGAACGATGCGCCGTCCACGTGCGCATTGCGCATATCCGCCCCGATGATGTCGTCGCCGTCAAAGACGGCATTGGTCAAATTGCCGCCGCTGAAACTCGCCCCGATGAACCTCGCACCAGTGAGATTCTGCCCGTGCAAATCGTCGCCGTCAAAATTCGATCCGGTAAACTCCGCCCCGTTCAGCTTTGCGCCATCGAGCCGGGCGCCGCGCAGATTCGCGCCGATGAGTTTAGCTCCGCGAAGATCGGCGTTGCGCAGATCCGCGTCTCGCAGATTCGCGCCGGTCAGGCGTGCATCGCGCAGATTCGCCGAACTCAAATCGCTGCTTTCCAGATTCGTTCCAACGTAGTCGACATCGTGAAGGTCGGCACCGTGCAGATTCATGTGGGAAAGATTGCAACCCGTGCAATGGTTTGGAACGCCCGCGGCGCGCGCCGCCGGCGATCCGATCAGCATCACGAGTACTGCGCTCGCGAGACCCAGGTTTCGAATGAGTGCCGTCATGGTGGCCGGTTCTGCCTTTCTGCTCCGTAAGAAGTCAACACAATGCCCGGGGCGGCGTGCGCCGCCCCTGATTTCCAAGGACGAGTGAGGGTTAGCTAGGGACTGCCGAGTTGTGCTCCGGAGAAGTCACATCCGATAAACTTGGTGCCGTCCGTGTTCGCGCCCCGAAGGTCTGCGCCGGAAAAATCGACACCGCTGAAGGTCGCGTCTTGCAGATTGGCGCCGCGAAGGTTCGCGTGGCTCAGATCGACGCCGATGAGGTGGAGACCGCGCAAGTCCATGCCGCTAAGATTTGTCCCATGCAAATCGCAGCCGTTACAGCGCGGCAGATACGCGCGTATCTGTGTCTGCGAAAGCGTGCGAAGATCGATATCGGATCCGCTCAGGTTAGCGTGATCGAGGTTGGTACCTTCGAGCTTCGCGCCGTCGAGATTTGCGCCACTAAGGTTTGCGCCGGCAAACGAGGCGTTGCGCAAATCGGCGCCTTCAAAGTCGACGCCGCTGAGATTCGCGCCGTTGAAGTTCGCGTTTTGGAGATTGCTGTGACTGAAATCCGATCCGGTTAGATTCGAACCGGCGAAGTTCTTGCCCGAGAGATTCTGATTCTCGAAGTCGCAGCCCGTACAGTTCATCCCGCCGCGGACGTCGCCGACCGACGCAACGACGCGCAACGGCTTGAGTGCCTTCGATATCGATGTGTCGACATCGTAGGAGATCCTCGACGCCATCCCCGCCGTCGATGCGGCAACCGACGTCGCGGCCCGTGTGGCCGACTTCGCGGCGATGGCTCTGACCTTCGCCGGCGCGATGGTCACGCTGACGTTGGGAATCGTCAGCGAGACTTGCGGCAAGCTGACCTGCGTCTTGGGCACCGTCATCGTATAAGGTTTCGTTCCGACCGTCGTTGCCGGTATGGTGGCCGTAGCCGGCGCCGCAACCGTCGGCGGGCACGGCATCGCAAACGCCACGACCGGCGTGAGCGAGAACGCAACCAGGTAGCCGGCAACCAGCCCGAGCCCGACGAGCGTCGCCGTAGCCGGAGAGATCGACGAACCGATTGCACGTCCCGTGCGCAGAAGCCGCTCGATGCGAATCGAGATGTTCTTGCGTGTCGTGAAGACGCCCGGCGCCGCAAGCGGCTGGTGCGGCCAGGACGTCATTTCGGCCATCTTGGTGAGGCAAAACGCATACGTGCGTACCGCCCCGGTGAGTTCGAGCACGTAATCGTCGCAAGCGACCTCGCGTTCGATATCCATCTGTCGCGCGATGAACCACACGGCTGGATTGAAGAAGAGCAGCGCGCTGATGACCCGCTGAATCCCGTTGCTCCAGTCGTCGTGCCGCAAGAGATGCGCGAGCTCGTGCAGGCTAATCTGATCGATCTCCTGCGCATCGAATTCTGCCAGCAGATGCTGCGGCAAGAGCACCATAGCGTCGAACAATCCCACCGCGACCGGCACTTCAATCCCGTCGGTCACACAGATGCGAACGTCGCGGTCGTGCGCGTCAAGACGCTGCCACTGCACTAGTTGATCGCGAAATTCCATGCCGAGCGGCATGGCATTGTGCTTGAGACCCTCGAGGCGCAACAGCGCGACAACGAGACGCGCGACCAGCGCCAGTGCAGCAAGGGCCCAGGCTGCAAGAATGATAGCGACGATGATGAACGCCACGCTCACATGAAGTGCAGGAACCTTGGGGAGGGTGAGCCGGTTGCTGCTACTGCCGCTTTGGGAGTGCCTCGCTCCGCTCGCCGTTTCATGTTTAAGCTCGCTTCGCAACGCACCGCCGCCACTATTTTGCACGGTAGCAGGTTGCGACGTCGTCGCGGGCGTTGTGTAATACGAGATGCGTGACAGGCTGGTCGCGATTGGCACGACGAGGACGGCGACGAGCGCGAGCGTCCAGGCCGCGTAACGCGTCGATGCGTTGACACGCGGAAATACACGCAGTGCAAGCCAGGTCAAACCCGCGATGGCCGCACCCTGCCACAGGCCGTTGACGAGCACCACGAGCGCGGTTCGGGCAATGATTTCAAATAGCGACGGCGCCATGATAATTAGGCATCCTCGTAACGGTCGATGAGCGAGCGCAAACGGGCTAACTCTTCTTTGGAAGGCCGTTCCGTCTCGATCAAACGCAGCGCAAGCGCGCCGGCGTTATTCGCGAAAAACTTCTCGACCACGTTCTTCACTGCACTGCCCGCTGCGGCGTCTCGCGCGACGAGCGGACGGTAGATGAACGCGCGGCCCGCTTCTTCGTGAGTGACCTGGCCTTTTTGCTCGAGTATGCGCAGCGTGGTGAGGACGCTGTTGTAGGCGAGCGGCGGCGGCGGGAGCGCTTGGGTGACCTCGGCAACGGTCGCGCGCTCGAGGCGCCAAAGCACCTCCATGATGCGCAACTCGGCTTCGGTAAGGGTCGGTGAAGGGCGACGGGGCATTCCGGGTTCTCCTATCTCCTAATTCTTTAAGAGAAGAGTATCCTAGACGCCCCTGCTTGTCAACTAAAAGTTTAGTTTTGAGATTTCGCTGAGCTAATAACCCGTAGCATCCCCATAGGCAACCACCGGGCAGTTGACCACGAAACCGGCGTCCTTGGCCAGCGGAGCAACCGCAGCAAAGGTGGTCAGTCGCTTGCTTTGCGGAACACCCACGACGACAACGTTCCAAAGCGGGCTGTAGCTTGTGTCGGCGTAGGGGTGCGCCAAGTCCGGCGCTCCCGAGAGCACGTTGAACGGAGAACCGATCTCGGCCGCGTTCGCGACGGTGGCATCGGTGCCGAGCGGGGTATGCAGCGCCAGGTACTTCAAGCCTTGCGGCGTGTCGCCGGTCTGAGGTCCGTCGAGCATGACCCCGATCGGAATCTCCGCGCTGCTCGAAGCCTTTGCGAGGTTGGGCGCGTAAGTTGCGCGCTCGACACTCGCGGCGACCGGATCGGAGGCATCCGGGCTGAGGTAGTACACCGGTTTGCCATTGAAAAATCCGCGCGCAAGAATCAGCGTTACGGTCATCTTCTTCACGTCGATTGCGATGACGCGATCCTCGGTATCGGTGTGCGTGGCAACGTCCGACGGTGTATCACCCCGAGCTATCACGGGTGCGTTGAACACGACGCCTGACATGCTGTTGGTCAACGTGACGAAGGGTGAATACGCGGGATCGGCCGTGCTGCCCGGTGTGGCCGAACTCGGCGGAAAACCAGCCTCACTAGCAACGTACGTTCGTGTCGCCTCGAACGAGGGTGCGCCGTCAAACGTGAACGTGCCGTCGACGTTCTTGCTGCCCTTCTGAATCGCCGCGGCGCCGAGTTTTGTCAGTGAAGGCGCGTAATTCACGCCAAGCTGTTGCGCGATCCGCGCATCTGAAACGTCGGTAATAATGAACCAGACGGTTTGCCCACCCACGACACCGCGATGAAGTGGGAGCGTGACCGTATGATTTGTCGTGTCGACCGCGAGGGCGCTCGTGATTGTGAATTGCGAATGGGGCAGCAAAACCGCGAGGATGGCGAATAAGACGTTCATGCACCTACATACGCTCGTGCGAAGCGAGCGGTTTACTCTAGCCGCCCGCGATTTTCGCCCTGCGGCCTTGCGCGAGGAACCATGCGACGATGCGCTCGCGATGATCGCCTTGAATCTCCACCACGCCGTCTTTGCTCGTGCCACCCGTCCCGCAGTGACGTTTTAGCGCTTTTGCGATCTCGCCGGTTTCATGCGGCGCCAAGCCGTGGACGAGGCTCACCACGCTTGCCCGGCGGCGTTCCCGTGCGACGCGAATCACGCCGTCGGCGGGCATTGCGGGTTTGGGCATGCAAAGACCCATTCGCATGGCCCGACTCTGTATCTTCTGCGGCGCGCATGCCGGCACGAACGCGCACTATCGCGCGCTCGCCGGCGCGGTTGCGCAAGCCGTCTTCGCCCGCGGCTTCGGAATCGTCTACGGCGGCGGCCGGGTGGGACTCATGGGCTCGCTCGCCGACGCGATGCTCGCGCTCGGCGGCGAGGTGATCGGCGTCATTCCTCGCGGTCTTGCCGGCGACGAGATCGCGCACGCCGGCGTGAAAGACTTACGCGTCGTCGACAGTATGCACGACCGCAAAGCGTTGATGGCGGATCTCAGCGACGGATTCATCGCGCTGCCGGGCGGCTACGGCACGATGGACGAGTTTCACGAAATTCTGACCTGGCGGCAGCTGCACATTCACGACAAACCGATCGGACTGCTCAACGCCGACGGCTATTACGACCATCTGCTTGCGCTCTACGATCGCATGCGTTCTGAAGGTTTTGTTGCGTCCAGCGGCCGCGAGCTTTTTGTCAGCAGCGCGACGATCGGAGATTTGCTCGACGCGATGGGATGCTAGCCATGCTCTTCGCGGTACTTTTTGTATCGGGGAATCGCCCGGGCCATCGCCGGCAGTAGACGCATTGAGGCCGAAAGGTCGCCCTCGGCCCTCGCACGTCCGGTCATCAGCGCGCTCGGCGCCATTTCACCACGATAGAGCGCGTCAAAGGTGTCGGCACGCATGAAGAGTTCGACCGTCGGCTTGGGCGCGTTCGGATCGTCGACGTAGACGTCGTACCGGTGGCCCGGCTCCGGCTTGCGCGTTGTGTCGAGGACGATCCGAATGACCGGATCCTTCAACGTGTACGCGATGACGACGCCGTTTCCACCAAAGAACGGATCGTCAACCGTCGCTTCATATTTGAAGAAGGCTTCTAACACTTCGCGTGCATGCGCGCTATCCCGGAATACAGCCACTGCGCCTCCTCAAAGGGAACGACGTATCCACGAACGTACGCACCCAATCGAGTACGTGGAAGGAGACCGGCGTGAATTTCACTCTTCGATCCCTGGTTATTGTATCGGTTTTTGGCGCGCTTCTAATTACCCAGCGCAGTCTGTTGACCGCGCAAGCGCAGTCGGTATATGCAGCACAAACGACGGTAGCCAAAGCGCCGCCAACCACTGCCGACGGTTCCGACCCATACCTGTGGCTCGAAGATAAAGATGGCGCCAAAGCGATGGCGTGGGTGAAGGAACAAAATGCCAAAACCCTGCCCGTACTCGAAGGGGACTCGCACTACCAGGCGCTCTACACCAATGCACTGCAAGTGGCACAGTCGAAGAGCCGCATCCCCTATCCGAATACGATTGGCGGCCAGATCTACAACTTTTGGCAAGACGATCAGCACGTGCGCGGCATCTGGCGGCGCACAACGCCCGCCAGCTACGTTTCTTCATCGCCGCAATGGACGACCGTCATCGATCTTGACGCGGTCAGCGCCGCTGAAAACGCGAACTGGGTATGGCACGGCGTGCAGTGTGATGCGCCCGCGCAGACGCGCTGCCTGATCTCACTTTCGAACGGCGGAGAAGACGCCGATACTGTGCGCGAATTCGACCTGACCAAGGATGCGTTCGTCGCCGGGGGCTTCAACTTGCCGCGCAGCAAGCAAACCGCCACTTGGGAAAATCAAAACGCGATCCTGGTCGCACGCGAATGGACGCCAGGCGATCTCACCGCATCGGGCTACCCGTACATCGTCAAACGCCTGCGACGCGGGCAGCCGCTTTCAAGCGCCGTCGAAGTCTTCCGCGGCGAGAAGAGCGACGTGGGCGTGAATCCGCTCAGTTTCACGGACGGTGCTGGGCACAAAGTCGTGATCATCGATCGCGGCGTGACGTTCTTCACAACGCAGGATTATATCGTGACACCCGCAGGTCCCAAGCGGCTCGCGACGCCGGAGAAGCTCACCATCCAGGACCTCGTCGATAACCAGTTGATTCTCTCGCTCAATCAGGATTGGGACGTCGGCGGCAAGCACTTCGCCCAAGGATCGCTGGTTGCGATCGATGCGGCAGCCGCACAAGCGGACCCGGCCCATCTCACACCCGTGTTGATCTACGCACCCGGACCGCGCGAGGCGGTGGAAGGCGTCGCAGCAACGCGCACGCACTTGCTGGTGACCATCTATCAGAACGTGCGCGGTCACGCGTTCGTCTTTTCGCGGGGACCGCACGGCTCGTGGGCCTCACGCCGCTTGGACCTTGCCGACAACGCATCGATCAATATCATCGACACCGACACGCGCAGCAACAATGCATTCGTCAACCTTGCGAGTTTTCTGACGCCGACGACGCTCTGGTCTGTGAACACCGCGACCGCCGCGATCACGCGCGTCAAAGCGCTGCCCGCCCTCTTCGATGCGTCGAATGACGTCGTTGAACAGCACGAAGCGACGTCGAGAGACGGAACCAAGATTCCGTACTTCATCGTGCATCCGAGGAACATGCCGCTCGACGGGACGAATCCAACGGTGCTTTACGCGTACGGCGGATTCCAAGTTTCCGAAACGCCGTTCTACTCAGGGACGCTCGGCAAACTCTGGCTCGAGCGCGGCGGCACGTTCGTGCTTGCCAACATTCGCGGGGGCGGCGAATTCGGTCCCGCGTGGCACGATGCCGCGCTCAAGACGAATCGTCAGCGCACGTACGACGATTTTTATGCGGTGGCGCAAGATTTAATCGCGCGCAAGATCACTTCGCCGCGGCACCTGGGCATTCAAGGCGGTTCCAACGGCGGCTTGTTGATGGGCGTTGAATTCACCGAGCACCCGGAGGAATGGAACGCAGTCGACATTCAGGTGCCGCTCCTCGACATGTTACGCTTCGAGCAGATTCAAGCCGGCGCGTCGTGGGTCGGTGAATACGGTAGCGTCTCAGTTCCCGCCGAGAAAGCGTTCTGGGAAGCGCACTCGCCGTACAACAATCTCAAAGAGGGCGTCGCGTATCCCGAGCCATTCATTTGGACGACGACCAAAGACGACCGCGTCGGGCCGCAACACGCACGCAAGTTCGCAGCCAAGCTGGCCGCGATGGGCGTCCCGTACCTCTTCTACGAAGTCACCGAGGGCGGCCACGGCTCGGGTGCCAACCTTAAGGAATCCGCCCATACTTCGGCGCTCGAATGGACCTACTTCACGATGAAGTTGATGGAATAGCCGATACTTTAGACACGGAGGGCTTACCATGCGGCTACGGATCGGCTGTTTGCTTCTGCTGTTCGGTGCGGTGCTCGCCGCCTGTGGGGGCGGTGGAAAATCCGGTGTGCTGCCCGGCCTAACGCAGCAGCCCGGCAGCGGGACGCAGCCCGGCCAAACGAAGGCGCGACAACTCGCGGTTGTCCTCGAGATTCCGCCCGCGAGTCAACAATCGCGCGCGCGCCGTCCGTTCTTCATCTCGCCGAATACCGAATCGATCGTGTTTGCAGCCGTCCCGAACGGCTCGGGCACGCCGACGCCGGTACAAGCGCAAGTCTTTCCGGTGACGACACCGAGTCCGTGCGCCACGACCGGGTCTGGCGGCGAAACCTGCAGCTTCAACGTCGTCGCACCCTACGGCACCGATATTTTCTACGTCGCGACGTTTGCCGTACCGAGCCCAAGCGCGAACGCGACACCGCTGGCATCGTTTGTCTCCGGCGCGATCGCAGTGGGAAGCCCCGCACCGGGTGTGTCGCCGTCGCCGCTCACGTTCACGATGAACGGCATCGTCGCGAATGTCGCGATCACCGTGCCGAGTCCCGACCCGAGCAATACGCCGAACACGCAAGTGTTTGTTGCCGCCGTGCCGACAGCAGTACCGCTTGGCATCACGCCGTACGATGCGAGCGGTGCCGCGATTCTCAGCGACACGTTTCTCGTTCCGGTCATCCTCAACGTGACACCGGCTGGTGACGGCGTTGGCCTCACGCTGAACGCAACATGCACCGGTGCGACAACCATTGCGACGCCGAGTCCGGTTGTCGATGTTTTGTGCGCATCCGATCTTGCCAACGTGAAGCTTGCGTATGGCGGAACGATCACCGCCGACAGCAACGACCACATCGTCGATACGTTTGCCGTCACCGCAGAGCAAACCGCGTCGCCCGCGCCCTCGCCGGCAAACGTCGTGCTCGCAAGCAACGTGCAAACGCTCGTGCCTAGCACCGGTGGAGTCGCGTATAATGCCGGATACCTGCAGGCGCTCCCCAACAACGTGATCGCCTACTTGCTGACGTCGACGTCGCTCACGACCGCGCAATACGGCACGATCAACGTCTCGAACGGAACGATATCAACACCCGTCACGCTTAGCGGTACGACGCCAACCGGTTTCTACGCGATGAATGACGGCAGCATCTGGGTGAGCGATAAGCCCAGCAATTCATTGCTCTGTTACCCCGCGGGTGGCGGCACCGCGACCGCCACGGTGAGTCTCTCCAGCGATATGGCGATTCCGGACGACGTGACGTTCGACGGTACAAAGATGTGGGTCAGCGGCAACGCTTCGCCTGCGCCTTCGCCAGACGTCGTGGCTTACGGTTCCATCGCTAGCACGTGCTCACTTACGCTGAGCGGCACTACTGCGTTAGGCGGGGATACTTTTGGCGACAGCGCGCTGCTGATGGCACCGCAAAGTGCGGGTGGCGTCTTGATCGACGGCCTCGACGACGGCGGAGCTTGGACGGTGAATGCGAGCGGCGCAGCGACGCAGCTCAATCCGGGGTTCACACCGGGCAGCGGCTTCGGTGGCGGCGTCGGTATCGACGGGACCGGCGTCGGTTATTTCTTTTTCAACGACGACGGCGCAGCTTTCATCATGAGCCTCCCGAGCGGTGGGAGCTCGCTTTCGCAGCTGCTTAACGTACCCAACGGGAACACCTACGCAGGGCTTGCCGCATTCGGTCCCAACGGTGGCGCCGCCGACCGCATCGGCTATGGTGATCGCTCGAACGACGTGCTCGGCGTCGTCGAAGGACCGAACAGCAGTTCACCGGTCACCATCCTGACGACGCTGGGGAACGCGGACTTCACCGTCCTCGGTCAGTCTGTTGCCATCTCAACCAAGGGCGCCGGATATGTGGTCTACCTCGATCTGACAAGTAACGCGGTCACGCTGGCGCGCACCGAGTTTACGACGACCTGGTGGATTCCGGTGACGACACTTCCACAGACGAATATTCTGAGCATCGACGAGCGCGGCGACAGCGGGCCATTCACGGTGACGCCGGTCGGCGCCGCGCCGTCGTGCCTCGGCACGATCACTGCGGTTTCGGGAATCGACCACGATTTCTACATTCCCGATAAGTCGGGTTCGTCGACCTGTGTGGTCACGCTGCTGGTTACGGATAAGAACAATCGCTCGCAGACGGTTACGGTCACGGCGCAACCGAACGCAGGCTAACGCTCATTCCGTCAACGCGAGTTTGATTACGCGTTCTTGTTCGACCGCGTGCGCGCCCGGATAGCCTTCCGACGGCGAGGCGCGGTAGCCGCGTCCCGCGTAGCCAATGTCGAGTGGCTTGTTCAACTTCTCCAGCAGACGGCGTCGCGCGTACGCTCGCGCGCCCATGTTCTTCGGCTCTTCTTGCACCCACACGAGCGACTTGAGCTTCGGGTAGGTATCGAGCAGCGCGTTGATCTCCGCCGACGGCATCGGCGATAGCAGCTCGATGCGCACGATCGCGGTCTTCTTGAGCTTGGGATACAGATCGGAAGCGGTCAGATCGTAGTAGATCTTCCCCGAGCAGAGCAAAATGCGCTCGATCTTCGATTTGTCGGTGATGTTCGGATCGTCGATGACCGCCTTGAACGAGCCGGTAGCCATGTCGTCGATCGAACCGGATGCGGCTTCCGCACGCAGCAGCGACTTCGGTGTCATGACGACCAGCGGCACCGGATTCGGTGACGCGGCCTGCTGGCGCAAGAGATGATAGTAATTGCCGGCGTTCGAGGGATACGCGACCCGTATGTTGCCTTCCGCCGCGAGTTGCAAGAAACGCTCGAGCCGCGCGCTGGAATGTTCGGGACCCTGACCTTCGTAGCCGTGCGGCAAGAGCAGCGTTAGACGCGAAGTCTGACCCCACTTTGCCTGACCCGCGGCGATGAATTGATCGATGATGATCTGCGCACCGTTGACGAAGTCGCCAAATTGCGCTTCCCAAAGCACGAGCGACTTCGGCACCGCGGCTGCATAGCCGTATTCGAACCCGACGCACGCGTATTCCGAAAGCGGCGAGTTGTGAATCTCGAAACTGGCTTTCGCTGCAGCGATGTGCTGCAACGGCACGTACTCGGCGTTGCTTCCTGGATCGTGCAGCACGGCATGGCGGTGGCTGAACGTGCCGCGTTCGGTGTCCTGACCGGTGAGGCGAATCGGCACACCGGATGCGAGCAACGAGCTGAAGGCGAGCGACTCCGCCATGCCCCAATCGACGAGCCCCTTCTCGGCAATCGTCGCGCGACGGCGCTCGAACTGCGTGAGCAGTTTTTTGCTGACCGCGAAGCCGTCGGGCACGCTGACGAGTTCGTCCGACCAGTCGAGCAGTTGCGTCTTATTGACCGGGACGAGCGTCGCCGTCGGCAAGGGCGCTGACTGCGAGATCTTCTCGATCATGCTGCCGCTATGCGATTCCTTGACGCTCTTGTAGGCCTCTTGCAGGCGCGCGGTTGCTTCGGCGATCATTTCGCTCGCCTGTTCGGCAGTGATAACACCTTGCGCGATCAGCTTATTGGCATAGAGGTCGCGCGCGGTCGGATGCGCCTTGATCTTTTCGTACATCGTCGGCTGCGTGTAGGCCGGTTCGTCCTGCTCGTTGTGCCCGAAGCGGCGGTAGCCAATCAGATCGATCACCACGTCGCGTGCGAAGCGCTTGCGGAATTCTTCAGCGAGATGCACGGCCGAGATACACGCGTCGACGTCATCGGCATTGACGTGGATGATCGGCGCATCGAAGCCTTTGGCAAGATCCGAGGCGTAGCGCGTCGAGCGCGAGTCGCGTGTATCGGTGGTAAAGCCGATCTGATTGTTGGCGATGATGTGCAGCGTGCCGCCTGTCGCGTACCCGGGAAGCGACTGCAGGTTGAAGACTTCGGCGATGATGCCTTGGCCGGTGAACGCTGCGTCGCCGTGGATGAGAATCGGCGCAGCTTTGCGCACCTCTTGCGTCGGCATCGGGTTGCTATGATCCGTCTGCAGCGCGCGTGTGCGTCCCTCGACCACCGGATCAACCGCTTCGAGATGGCTCGGATTGTGCTGCAGCGTCACCATGATCTGCTTGCCGCTGCTGGTGTTATAGACGCCGGTCGCGCCGTGGTGATACTTCACGTCACCGGTGACGTCGTCGTCATCGTTCATCTCGCCGCGCTGGTGGGCTGCCTCGAATTCGCCGAGCAGTTCCTCGTACGGCATGTTGACGACGTGCGCGATGACGCTCAAGCGGCCGCGGTGCGCCATGCCGAGCACGGCGTTCGGCGTATCCTCGTCGGCCAACATCTCGAGCGTCTCCTCGAGCATCGGCACCATGACGTCGAGCCCTTCGCCCGAGAAACTTTTCTGCCCAAGGAACGTCTTACGGATGAAACGCTCGAACGTTTCGCCTTTCGTAAGTCGCTCCAAGAAACGAATCTGCCGCTTGGGCGAGAGTGAAATCTTGTGCGCACCACTCTCGATCGTCTCGCGCAACCAGCGGCGCTGCTCGGTGTTCGAGATGTGCTCGAACTCATACGCGATCGTCGAGCTGTAGGTCTCGCGCAGCTTCGGCAGCACGTCGGCGAGCGTCGCGCCCGGCACGAATACGCG
>JBEKBR010000004.1:0-105142 GCA_050015295.1 Candidatus Aquilonibacter sp.
TGCGACTTCGACGAGATCCGCACGGGCATCGGCAAGACCGGGATCCTCGCGACGCTCAAAGGCGGCCGGCCCGGCCCGGTGACGCTCCTGCGCGCTGACATGGACGGCTTGCCGATGGACGAAGTCGCCAATGTCCCCTACCGGTCGCTGCGGAAAGGTGCGATGCACGCGTGCGGGCACGATGGGCACATTGCAATTCTCCTCAGTGCTGCACGCGCGCTCTCGCAACATCGCGAGCTGGTAGCCGGCACGATCGTGTTCTGCTTCCAACCCGGCGAGGAAGGCTTCGCCGGCAACAAATTGATGATCGACGATGGGGCACTCGAGAATCCGCACGTCGACCGGTGCTTTGCGCTGCATCTCTATAGCGGGCTCGAAGTGGGCAAGGTTGGGATTCGCGACGGCGCCTTCTTCGCGTCGTCGGATCGCTTCATCCTTACGCTCAAAGGTCGCGGCGGTCACGGCGCAATGCCACAGGTCACTGTCGACCCGATCGTCGGCGCCTCGCAACTGGTGACGATGTTGCAGACCATTGCGAGCCGAGAGATTGCGCCAAAGGATCCGGTTGTCGTAACCATCGGCACGATGCACGCCGGCACGACCTTCAATGTGATTCCGGACAATGCAGAACTGACCGGTACGACGCGCGCGTTCAGCGACGAGGTTCGACGCTCGATTCCCGAACGCATCGAACGCATGGTCGAGGGCGTTTGCGATGCGATGCGGCTCGACTACGACTTCGAATACATCTGGAACTATCCGCCGACGGTCAACGATCGCGCGATGAACGACGTCGTTCGCGCCGCAGCGGTTCGTGCGATCGGGGCGGAGAACATCGTCGACCCGCACGATGTGGTGATGTGGGCCGAGGACATGTCGTACATGATGGAGTTACGCCCGGGCGCCTACTTCGTTGTCGGCGTGCAAGGCCCAACGCTTGGCGTCGAGCCGCAACATTCGTCGCGTTACGATATCGACGAACGGGCGCTCGAAGTCGGCTTCAAAATGATGGTGCAGTTGGCCCTGATCGGCTAGGAATCGCCGCGCAGAAACTTTTGCAAGAACTCTGAGCCGGATTTCATCGCCGACTCGAGATTGTCGAGGGCGGCTTTCGTCTGTTCGTTGGTGGCGTCGGCGCTGGTACGCGCTTCCTGTACCAACGTTTCACGGAGCTTGTCGCTATCGCCGAGCGCCTGCGCAATTTTGGCCTGCAATTCGCGTGCCTGTTCCATGGCCTTGGTCATAAAGTCGTCGCTGCTCATGATGCATCCTCGCTTTCGGTGACGGTAAGGACCCAGCGGATCGCCCGTGCGTACTGGTCCAGTTCGCGAAGCGCCCGGTCGAATGCCCGGTAGGCCGCATCCTCGCTCCACCGTTTACCCGTACTGCGGGACAAATGTTTCCCATAGGTGAGGGCCGCCTCGAGCTGCAGCTCGATCGCGGGCCACTCGTCACGTAGCGCTCGCTCGGAAGCATCGCTCAAGCGGTCGATTACCGGCGGTGCCGGACGGGCCGGGTCGTGCATCGCGCACTCTAGCCGCGCCAGCGCGTACTCGCTGCGCGCGGTGATGAACGAACCCAGGAGTTGCACCAGCCGAACGTCCATATATTCCATTATGTCCGATGTGCGACGCTATGTCATCGTGGGGAATGGCTTTGCCGGGACGACGGCGGCGGAACAATTACGAAAACACGACCCGTCGTGCGAGATTACGCTCTTCGGCGACGAACCCTATCCTCTATATAACCGCATTTCGCTGCCGCCGATGCTGCGCAAGCAGCTCCCCGAAGCAAAGGTGATGATGCGCGATTTTGCCGCGCACGAGGGAAACCGCATCACGCTCAAGCTGGGAACGCGGGTCGACGCGATCGACACGCAGGGCCGCACCGTGGTTGCCGCGGGCGCCGAGTATCCTTTCGATGCGCTGCTGATCGCCACCGGCGGCCGCCCGAATCCGGCACCGGCGCCCGGCGGTACCGGTGCGAGCAACGTCTACAACTTCCAATATCTCGACGACACGCGTGCGATCTCCGAGCAGATCGATCGCTCGAAGAGCGCGGTCGCGATCGGGGGCTCCTTCATCGCGTACGAATTAGCGGAAGCCTTTGCCTCGCGCAAGGTCGAGACGCATTGGATTATCCGTGGCCCGCACGTGTTGCACCGGCTGCTCGACGACGTCGCCGGTGAGTTCGTGGACGAGGCAGCGCGCCATGACGGCGTGCAGATGCACTACGGCGAGGAAGTCGAAGAGTTCGTGCGCTCGAACGGCGTCGTTACCAAAGTGCGTACGAAGAAGGGACTCGAGATTGCGGCGGAGTGCTACGGTGTGGGATTCGGCTTGACGATGAATACGGAGATCGTGGCCGGCACGCCGATCCAGGCGAGCAAGAACGGAATCGTGTGCAACGATCACCTCGAGACCAGCGTCCCCGGCATTTATGCCGCCGGCGACATCGCGGATTTCTACGATCCGATCCTCGAGATGCACTACCGCATGGGTACCTGGAATAACGCGGGTGCGCACGGTAAGGTTGTCGCGCAAAACATGATGGGCGGCAGCGAGATTTACCACGACGTGCCGGAGTATTCATCGCTGCTCTTCAAGGGCCAGACGATCACACAGTTTGGGCTCTCGCCCGATCTACAACCAGACCTTGAAGTGGCGCGCAAGATCGATCGCGAGAAGCAGTGGTATCGCGCGCTCTTCTTTTGGCAGGACCGATTGGTCGGCGGGATTATGCTGGGCAAAGGCAACCGCGCCGGCAAACGCAAGTACGTCGAGGCGATCAAGAGCAAGGAGCACTTTCCCAAACCGCAGTGGGAAGCGATGCTCGACTGGACCGCTTAGCGCGAGAAACTCGTTACGCTAACGGTAAGACGGCGAGTTTGACGGCTTCCACAAAAGCGTCGACGTCGGCTTCGGTCGTGGCCCAGTGGGTCATCCAGCGCACTTCGGGCAGCGCCTCGTTGAAGAAGTAGAAGAAGAACTGCTTTTGGATGCGCGCGATCGCGTCGCGTGAGAGCGTCGCGAAGATCGCATTGGCGCGGGCCTGCCGCGTGATCGTTACGCCGGGGACGTTGCTGACACCGGCCAGCAGCCGCTGCGCCATTGCGTTGGCGTGCGAAGCGTAGGTCAACCAGCGATCGTCGGTGAGAAGGGCTTCGAACTGCGCCGAGATATAGCGCATCTTCGAGGCAAGCTGCATCCCTTGCTTGCGAACGTAGAGCCCAACATTCGCGCTCAAGGCGGGATCGAAGAAGCAAACGGCTTCACCACCCATCAAACCGTTTTTCGTGCCGCCGAAGCTAAGGATATCGACCCCGAGGTCCTTGGTGATCGCGCGCGGCGTGGTGCCAAGCGCTGCCGCGGCGTTGGCGATGCGCGCGCCGTCGACGTGAACCAGCAGACCGCGCTTATGCGCGAAGGTGCAAAGCTCGCGCATTTCGTCAGGCTCGTAGAGGCCGCCGTATTCGGTCGTGTTCGAGACGCTGACGACCCGCGGCTGCGAAAAATGCTCGCCGTGACCGCCAAGCAGATATGGCTCGAGATCGGCGACACGCAGTTTGCCGTCGGCGGTGGCGATCGGAATGACTTTCGCTCCCGCGAAGCGCTCGAAGGCGCCGCATTCGTCGGTTTGAAGGTGCGCGCTCGCCGGCGCAAGCACCGCCTCCCAAGGGCGCGTGACACAACTGAGGGCGACGACGTTCGCACCGGTCCCGTTGAAGGTGAAATAGACGTCGGTCTCCTCACCGAAATGCCGGCGAAAGCGCGCGATCGCGCGCGCGGTCCACGGGTCGTTGCCGTAACCGACCGCGTCGCCTTCGTTGGCAGCGAGGATCGCGGCAAGAATCTCGGGCGCGATCGGTGCGTTGTTGTCGCTTGCAAAACTGCGCTGCATCAGAGTTCCACCGTCGTTCCACGATAGGCGACGTCGGCTTTCCAACCGAAGCTGCCGCGCGCCATCGCGGCGAGCGCGGCCGCCGACGGCGCTTCGCCGTGCACCGCGTAGAGATGCGGCGTCGTCGTACAGGTCTGCAGCCAACGGTGCAGTTCGTTGCGGTCGGCGTGCGCGCTGAAGCCCGCCAGGTGCAAGATCGTTGCCGCAACGGGGATCGTGTCGTTGTAGAGCGTGACGCGCTTGGCGCCGCGCGTAAGGATGTAGCCCAACGTGCCCAGACTTTGATAGCCGGGAAAGATCACCGTGGCCTTGGGATCGCCGAGATTGTTGTGCAGATGGTGGAGGACGCGGCCGCCCGAGGCCATGCCGCTCGCCGAGACGATAACGTGCGGGCCCGTGACGCTATTGAGCGCTTTCGATTCCTCGGTGGTCACGTGCATCGTGAAATTCCGAACGCCGAATGGGTTGGTCCGTGAATCGTTGGGAAGCGGCCGGTGTGCCGCGGGAAAGTTTTCAAAAACGTCGTCGACCTTTTCCGCCATTGGACTATCGAGGTGAATCGGCAAGTTTGCGATCTGCGGATCTTTGGCTTGCAGAGTTGCGATGGCGAGCAGAATGTCTTGCGAACGTTCGACTGCGAAAGCGGGAATGACGATCGCGCCGCCGCGTGCGATGCCGGCGAGCAGTACCGCGTGCAGCGCGTCGTCGGGTTCGGGCGGGTGCACTTGATTCGCATAGGTCGATTCGCAGACGAGATCGGTTGCTTCGCCCATCGCTTCGGGATCGAAGAGCAGCGGCCGGTCGTACCGCCCGAGATCGCCGGAGAATACCACGCGCTTATCTTCGAATTCGAGCCCGGCGAACGCTGACCCGATAATGTGACCGGCGTCAAAATACGTCGCCTTGAGCGTACCGGCCACATCGAACGGCTGATGCAGCGCCATTGGCTGCACGCGCTTCATCGTGCGGTCGACATCGCGTTGGTCGTAGTAGAGCGGTGGCGCATAGGGTCGCTGATGTTGGTACCCGCGCTCTTGCAGCTCTTGCTGCAAGTTGGCGGAGTCATCGAGCACGATCTGCATCACCGCCTCAGTCGGGGGCGTGCAGAAGATCGGGCCCGAGAACCCATCGCGGATCAACTTGGGCAGATAGCCGACGTGATCGAGGTGGCCGTGCGTGACGATCACCGCGTCGATGTCGTCCGCAGCGAGCGGCAACGGGAGGGCGTTGAGCGCGGTGACGCTCTTCACGCCCTGGAACATGCCGCAATCGACCAAGATGTGCTTACCGCCGACGGTGAGCAGATGCTTGCTCCCCGTAACGATGCCGGCTGCGCCGATGAACGTGAGCTCAGCCACGGTCGAAGACCACCGCCGAGGGCATGCCGCTGCGCAAGTGTTCTTCAAGACAGCGATCGACCAGTTTTTCGGGATCGTCGTCGGTGATAATGATCGAGCCGGTCTGTTTTTGCACCAGCCCGGCGATCCGGGTGAACTCGTTGGAGATGCCGCCGGAGTTGGTGAGGATGCCGATCAACTTCCCCTCATCGTAGGCAATCGCAAACTCGCCCAGTGTCCCGCTGCGCCCGCCGGCGAAGAGGACGAAATCAGAACTGTGAATGTTGTGTGTCTCGCGGCCCATCAAGCCCGATCCGGTGAACACCATCGTCGTGTACGGCTGCAGCGGAGAATCGTAGACCTGGACGTGTTCCTCGCGCGAGAGCGCGGGCGACACGCCGAGGCTGATGCCGCCGGCCTCGTGTGCGCCGAGCACGGCGGCGTGCGGCATGCCGGGGCACGCCCCGGTCACGATCGTGGCATCGCGCTCGCCGATGCGACGTCCCAAACGGCGCGCAAGCTCAAGCTCCGGCTTGGTGATGATTCCGCCGGCGGAACCCATCACCCCGATTTGGATTTTCATGGTTGGGGATGTTTATGACGCTACAAGAGCCCACCTACCAGGACATCGTTCGAAGATGGAAGGCGTTACGGATGCGCGACGTGCGCGTTCGCGAAGTCGCGTGCGTCGGCGCGCCGCGCACGTTGTTGTGCGCGGAGTACGGCGACCACGAGCTTCCGGCGATTCATATTGCGGCGGGCGTGCACGGCGACGAGCCGGCCGGTCCGCACGCACTGCTCGCTTTGGTCGAAAGCGGCGAACTCGATCCGCGCTTCTCGTATCGTTTTTGGCCGTGCACGAATCCCAGCGGCTACGACGCACGCACGCGCGAGAGCGTCGACGGGCTCGATATCAATCGCACCTTCGGGCGCGGCGGCTCGTCGCCGGAATCGCGCGCAATTATCACTGCCAACCGCGATCGCAAATTCGAACTCGCGATCGATCTGCACGAAGACGATGAGGCGAGCGGGTTCTACTGCTACGAGTACGGCGGCGCGGGAATTGGGCGCAGCATCATCGACCTGCTTGCGAACGTGGGGACGCCGATCGATCCGCGCGATGTCCTCATGCCCGATCCCGACGCCGAAGCGGAACAGATCGGCGGACGCTCGCTGACCCAGCTGTTGATGCGGAACGCAGCTCGGCGCGGCCTCACGCTGGAGACACCGTCGACGGTGCTGCCGTTTGCGCAGCGCGTTGCGGCACACGTCGCAGCGGTCAAATCCGCCCTCTCTCAGACTACTGTGAAATGATCAATTTAAAGAAGCTCGAAGACCCCGGCCATGGCGCAACGTGATCAACTAGAAGTCGACGTCCTGTTCGTCGGCGCCGGACCGGCGTCGCTCGCGGGAGCGATTCGACTCGGCCAACTTGCGAAGGAAGCGGGCCGCGAGCTCGAGATCCTCGTGATCGAGAAGGCCGCTGAAGTCGGCAACCACGGCATTTCCGGGCTCGTGCTCGATCCGCGAGCGATCACCGAGTTGATGCCCGATTGGCTGGACCGCGGTGCGCCGATCGACGCGCCGGTCGGCCGCGACGAGTTGTGGTTCCTCACCAAGAGCGGCAAGATCAAAGCGCCGTTTACGCCGCCGCCGCTCAACAATCACGGAAAGTTCGTTTCGTCGCTGCAACGCCTCACGAAGTGGATGGCCGCGCAAGCCGAGGGCCTCGGCGTGCAAGTGTTCGGCGAGTTTCCCGGTCAAGAACTCCTATGGGATGGCGATCGCGTGATCGGCGTGCGTACCGGTGACAAAGGCGTCGATCACGACGGCAAGCCGAAGGCAAACTATGAGCCCGGCGCAGATCTGCTCGCGAAGATCGTGGTGCTCGGTGAAGGCCCGCGCGGCACGCTCGCTAAGCAGGCCATTCCGCGCCTCGGACTCGACGATGGCAAAGAACCGCAAGTCTACGCCGCGGGCATCAAAGAGTTGTGGCAGTTGCCCGACGATCGGTTCCCGGCCGGCACGGTGATTCACACGCTAGGCTATCCGCTTCCGCCCGAAACCTTCGGCGGCGGCTTCATCTACGGCATGAAAGATCGCGTGCTCGATATCGGTCACGTCACCGGTCTCGATTATAAGAATCCGACCACCGATCCGCACAACGAATTGCAGCGGATGAAAGAGCATCCCGAGATTCGCAAGATGCTCGACGGTGCGAAGCTCATTCGTTACGGCGCGAAAGCCATTCCCGAGGGCGGCCTCTTCGCAATGATCAAGCCCTATGCCGACGGCTTGATGATCGCGGGCGATTCGGCCGGGTTCCTCAATGGCATGCGACTCAAAGGCGTGCACTTGGCGATGAAGTCGGGCATGATGGCCGCCGACACCGCGTGGGATGCGCTGCAAGCGGAGAAATTCGACGCCGCGCAACTCTCCGTCTACGAACAGCGCTTTCGCGACTCGTGGGCCTACGAAGAAATGCGTAGTGCGCGTAATTTCCATCAAGGCTTCGAACACGGCATGTGGGCCGGCATGTTCAATGCAGGCCTCGCGACTTTTACCGGCGGCCGCGCGTTCGGCGTTATCGACAAGCTGGACTCGAAGCCCGGCTACGAACGGATGGAGAAGGCCGGCTATCGTCCCAAAGAGACGCCGCGCGCCAAGATCGACAACGTCCTCACGTTCGACAAGCTGACCGACGTCTATAATTCGGGCACGATTCACGAAGAGAATCAGCCAAGCCATCTGCACGTGGCCGACACGAACATTTGCCGCGATCGCTGCACCGTCGAATACGGCAATCCGTGCGCGTACTTCTGTCCGGCGGCGGTGTACGAGCCGATGTTCGAGAAAGACGGCGACGAAGGCGCGGTGCACGGGCGGCTGCAGATCAACTTCACCAACTGCGTGCATTGCAAGACCTGCGATATCGCCGATCCGTATCAGATCATCACCTGGGTGCCGCCGCAAGGCGGCGAAGGTCCCGTCTACACCGGAATGTGACGTTATCTACTGCGTGGTAAAGTCGCCGATCGGGCCGTTGGCGTAGCACTGATTCCCGCTGCCATCGTAGTACACGTAGAGGAGATAGAGGTAGTAGTGCGTCTGGGGCAGTGTGTTTCCAAAATCGTCTGCCGAAAGCACAATCGTGGTCCCGTTGTTGCTTTGAAGCGTGAAGCTTCCCGATTCTGGCCCGAAGAAGTTGTTGTAGGTTACTTGGGTCGCCGGGTGCGTAAAGAGAGCGGCGTAGTAGGCGTTGTTCTTCGGTAGCCATTTGGAAAGTGAACTCGCCTTGTCCGACACCAGGACTTGCACGTTGTCAGGCACATTGGTCGCGCCTTCGGTGGGATAGACCATCGTTGGCGCGACGCCGCTTGGGTACGGACAAACCCCGCTAGGTGCCGGCGTCGACAGATAGGTCGGGCACGATGGATCGTCCAAGTCGCAACTCTGATTTAGCGGCGGTGTTGGCGCCCCACCACCGCAAGCGCTTAGCGCGATTGCCGCGGCCGTCGCCAGCGGCAGAGCGATTCGTTGCATCCTCATAGAGCGAGCATGCGTTTTGGTGCTGACAGGGACCGGACTGCGTGCTGACAACAACCAGAAGACTATGAGAGAAAACGTCCCGCTTGGCGGCGACGTTCTAATCGTCGGCGGCGGGCTCATCGGGCTTGCTACCGCGTTCGAACTTGCGGAGCGCGGTGCCGTCGTTCGCGTCTACGAGCGTGGCGAGCCGGGGCGCGGCGCATCGTGGGCCGGTGCCGGAATGCTCGCGCCGTACGCCGAGCATATCGACGACGAGGCCATGCTGGAATTGTGCGGGGCGTCGCTCGAGCGCTATCCGGCGTTCGTGGAGCGCGTGAGCGATGCTGCCGGCGTTCGCGTTGATGTCACGCTCGACGGTATACTTGAAGCTGCATTCGATAGCGAGCAGCTCACGAGGCTCGATACCTTTCGGTGCGAACTCAGCGCGCGCGGCGTCCCAGCGCAACTGTTGGACCGGCACGGCGCGTTGATGGCCGAGCCTGCGCTTGGCAAGCACGTAATCGGCGCGCTCGTCGTCGCAGGTCAAGGCTACGTCGACAATCGCCGTCTCGGTCGCGCCTTGCTCGCCGCTTGCGCAGCCCGCGGGGTCGCGGTGCAGGCGCCGGTGCGCGAACTTGCGGTCGAATGCAACGAGCGGCGCGTTTTGGGCGTGCGCAGCGAATTCGGTTTTGCTCCGGCTTCGTCTGTAATCAACGCGGCGGGCGCGTGGGCGGGACACGTCCCCGGCCTTCCGGCCGCAGCGCAACTGCCGGTCACCCCGGTCAAAGGGCAAATGCTGGCGTTGGCGGCGCCGTCCGGCCTCGTACGCCGCGCGACGTGGGTTCCAGGCGCCTATCTCGTCCCGCGCACCGACGGCCGGCTGCTGATCGGCGCCACCGTGGAGGACGTCGGATTTGACGAGCGCGTGACCGCCGCCGCCGTACGCGGGCTGCTCGATGCAGCGCTGACCGCCGCGCCCTCGCTCGGCGCGTTCACCGTCACCGAGACGTGGGCTGGGCTACGCCCGGCAACGCCCGACGGGCGGCCGTTCATCGGGCCAACGGCGATCGAGGGGCTTCTTGCGGCGACCGGCCATTATCGCAACGGCATCCTGCTTGCGCCGGCCACCGCCGATTTGCTTGCGAGTTTTGTCGAAAGCGGAGATGCAACGCCATTGCGAGCCTTCTCGCCCTTGAGGATGGTGCAGGGTCCGAGCCGAATCACGTAAGCGTGAAGGCCACCATCAATGGCGAAGCGCGGGAGTTGCCCAGCGGCATCACGGTCGCGACGCTGCTCGAACAGCTCGGCGTCGCCAGCTCCGGCATCGCGGTCGCAAAAAACGAACGCGTCGTGCGCCGCGCCGAGTACGAATCGAGCACGATCGCTGATGGCGACGCGGTTGAAATCATCAAAGCTGTTGCCGGTGGATAGCTAAACCCATGAATAAAGACATTTTAAAGATCGGGAAGTACGAATTCAGCTCGCGCTTGATCGTCGGTACCGGAAAGTATCCCTCGCTGGAAGTCATGCAAGCCGCGCACGCGGCGAGCGGCGCCGAGATGGTCACCGTTGCCATTCGGCGGATCAATCTCGATGACGCCAGTGGGAAGACGTTGCTGGATTTCATCGATCGCTCGAAGCTGCGCATTCTTCCAAATACTGCCGGATGCTACACCGCCAAAGACGCGGTGCTCACCGCACAACTCGCGCGCGAACTGCTTGAAACCGATTTGATCAAGTTGGAAGTCATCGGCGACGCGCAAACGCTGCACCCGGATGCCCGCGGAACGCTCGAGGCCGCCGAACAACTCGTCAACGACGGCTTCATCGTGCTGCCGTACGTCGGCGACGATCCGGTGGTGTGCAAGCAACTCGAGGAACTGGGCTGCGCCGCAGTGATGCCGCTCGCAGCACCGATCGGCAGCGGGCTCGGTGTGTGCAACCCGTACACGATCGCAATTATCAAGGAGCGGGCGAACGTGCCCGTCATCGTCGATGCCGGCGTCGGAACCGCGAGCGACGCGGCCATCGCGATGGAGCTTGGCGTCGACGCGCTGCTCATGAACACGGGCATCGCTGCGGCACGCGAGCCGGTGCGGATGGCGACGGCAATGCGGCACGCGGTGATCGCCGGACGTGAGGCCTTTCTCGCGGGACGCATGGAGAAGCGACTCTACGCCAACGCCTCCAGTCCGATGCGCGATCTGATCGGGACCAAGCCGGCGTGATTAAAGAGATTAGCGTGCACGATCTTGCCGAGTGGCGCAAGAGTGGCAAGACGTTTGTTTTGCTCGACGTCCGCGATCCCGATGAGGTGGCAACCGTGCGCCTCGACGACTCGGTGTGGATTCCGATGCGCGAGATCCCGCAGCGGATGGGCGAGCTGGATCCGGCCGCTTCGATTGCGGTGATGTGTCATCACGGCGGTCGCAGCGAGCGCGTTGCTGAGTTTCTTGCTTCGCGCGGCTTTACCGACGTCGTGAACGTGGCGGGCGGCATCGACGCGTACGCGGCACATATCGAACCCGCGCTGGCGCGGTACTAACGGCGCAGCGCCACCACGAACCAGTGAACCGCGCCGCGAAGTGGCCGGCGCTGGTGCGCCCACTTTCCGGCGACATCGTCGACGTTCGTCTCGTACATCGACTCGATCGTAAATCGCGGTGCGAGCAACGCGCGTAAGCGTGTTTCATCGAAATAGGCGTGTGCGATGCCGGCCTCATCGCCTTCGACCGCGGCATAGACGTGCGGCTCGAGGGCATTTCCGGTTCCGTAGCGCGCGTCGTTCACCGACGCAAAGGTGGCGAAGAGGGGCGAAGCCGGCGCGAGCGCATCGGCGATATCGTCCAACTGCGCAGCGATCGAGGCCGGTGTTCCGTGCAGCAGCGCGTGCGTCGTCAGGGCAGCCGCGCACGGGTGTTGCACCGGCAACGTGCGTACCTCCAAGCCGGCCGCGTGCAGCGCACGCGTATTGCGTCCGCTTCCGGCTCCGACCTCGAGTACGCGCGCAGCCGGGCGTTCCCGTAGCCGCTCGATCAGGACGAGGGCTAGGGGATGCGGCGGGCGAGGGACGGGTTCTGGCGAATCGGGTGACATCTATGGCGACCGAGACGCTCATTATCGTCGTCGGCGGTGACTACCTGGCCTACGAAATCTGCCGCGAGATTTTAAAGACGGCCGGGCAGCGCGTTGCCCTCGTTTGGAAGCACGACGAAGAACGTGCTGCGAATCTGCTCGCCCAGACGGTCGCGAGATTTCGCGCGGAGTTTCCAACCACGTTTGCGCACTTCGCGCTCGATCCAGCCGAATCGGCCAGCCTGCGCGAAGCCGGGCTCGACCCGCCTGGTACACGGCCGGATCAGCCGAACTATTGCATCGTCGCCGTCTCGCAAGACGACCGCTTGAACTTGCGCGTGGCGCTGATCGCCCGCGACATCAACGAGCGCACGCGGGTAACGATCCGTCAGTTCAATCCGGTTCTCGGTCACAAAATCCAAGAAGGTCTCAAGTATAACTGTACCGCGATCTCGCCCGCAGCGCATGCGGCCGCGACCTATGCGGCGTCGGCAGTCGATCCGTCGTGCTTCTACGCGCTGCCCTTTCCGACGCTCGAAACGCTCGTTGCTAAGGCGGTGCATCGCCACGACCAGCCCGACGACGGCACGGCGAATCAGGACGCCCACGCTGGTCTTTTTGGATTCTGCGAGCGCTCCGCAGCGATGTTCGGCATCGGCGGCCTCGACGTACCGGCAGCCGAAGTCCATCTTCGTGCGCGTATCGTCGCGATCGACGGTCGCGCGCCCTATCTAAGCCATGGCGATGAAGACCACACCGATCCGCAAGCCTTGACCGCGCCGATCGCCGAGGACGCGCGCGTCTGCGTCTTCGGTCCCATTGCGAATATCAAGAAGACGTGGCCGCAGGGCGAACACCGTCGCGAGACCTCCTGGCGCAGCCGTTTCGCCGTCGGCGTTCGCGACATACGAACAGCTTTGCGACGCACCGAGCCGATTTTGCGAACCGTGTTCGCAGCCGGCGTTGTGATGTACTTGATCTTCTCGATCTACTTTGCGCTGGCGCTGCATATCAATCCGATCGCCGCGCTGTATTTCGTGATGGCCACGATGACGACGGTTGGCTACGGCGACATCACGCCGTGCGGCGGTGCGAATTGCTACCAGGCTCTCACAACGCCGCAAGCCGCGTCCTTGATCGTCGACATGGTAACGATGCTGATCGGCGTTACGATTTTCGCGGTCGTGACCGCGACCGTAACGTCGGCGCTCAATGCGGCGACGCTGCGCCGCACGCGCGGCTTGCGCCGCATTCACCGCGCCGGCCACGTCATCGTGTGCGGTGCCGGCAACGTGGGCTCGCTCGTCATCGATTACCTGCGCGAACTCGGTGAAGACGTCGTTGTGGTCGAGCGCAATCCGGACGCGATCTTGATCGAGCTTGCGCGGGACCGCAAGGTCGATCTCTTGACCGGCGACGCGACGAACGACGAAACCATCGCATATTGTTCGCCTGAGCGCGCCAAGGCGTTGGTGGGTGTTACAAATAGTGATACGGCAAATCTCGAGGTCGCGCTTGGCGCGCGAACGCGGACGCGCGAACACGCGCGGTCCGATATGCACGTCGTCTTGCGTATCGACGACCTCGCCTTTGGTGCCTCGATCAAACGGCACTTCGGCATCTCGTCATTTTCCACGACCGAGCTGACCGCACCGACGATCGCCGGTCTGGCTCGCTTCGAAAGCACGCGCGGCCGATTCGCGATCTTCGCAGATCAACCGTTTGCGCGTGTCTTTCAACTCGCAGAGCGTTTTCAGGGTGCCGAGAACGCCCCGCCGCCCGCGCCGCCCGAACGCCCGGGCTACAAGGTGCGATGGGTGCCCCTCTACGTCTGGCGCGAACAGGGCGGCGGCAAAGGTGTTGCCGTTCCGGTACACAAGTTTGAGCAGGACGTTCGACCTGGCGACCGCCTGTTGTTTATGGTGCCGCTCGATCAATTTAGTGAAGCGACGTGAGAAAGGACGCAAATGCTGGCGCAAGGCGATAAGCTCCCACACGTTACCGTCGCCGACGACGCCGGAGAGTCGGTCAACACGGCCGATTTGCTTGGCGGACCGCTCATTCTCTACTTTTACCCCAAGGACGACACGCCGGGGTGCACGAGCGAAGCCTCCCAATTTCGCGACCTCTACCCCAAATTTCAGAGGAAAGACGCGCGTATCGTCGGCGTGAGCCGCGACTCGGCAGCGTCGCATCAAAAATTCAAAGCGAAGTTCGGCATCCCGTTTACGCTGCTCGCGGATACCGATTCGAAGTTGTGCGATGCGTTCGGCGTCATCGTCGAAAAGAATATGTACGGCAAGAAGTCGATGGGCGTGCAGCGCGCGACCTTCCTGATCGATGGAAACGGCGTCATCGTCAAGGTCTGGCCGAAAGTCAAAGTTGACGAACACGCCGATGAGGTGCTCGCATCGCTACCGTAATGGCCGCCGCGATGCGCGTGCGCGTCGTCGGCTCGAGTGCCTCGGTTCCACGTCCCGGCCGCGCCTGCAGCTGTCATTTGATCCGTGCGCGCGGAACGAACCTGTTGCTCGACATGGGAACCGGTGCGCTTGCCAACCTTCGCATCGTGATGGACTATCCCGACCTCGACGGGATCATCATCACGCACATGCACGGCGATCACTTCCTCGATCTGATTCCGCTGCGTTACGGCCTCAAGTATGGCCCGCTGCTTCGCGACGATCGCATGCCGATCTGGTTGCCGCCGGGCGGCGAGGGTCAGCTGCGTGCCTTTGCTGCCACGTTCGCAAGCGAAGGGCCGAACGATTTTCTCGATGAGGTCTTCGAGATTCAAGAGTACGATCCGAGTGCGACGCTGGAGGTCGGACGTCTTTCGGTCTCGTTCGCAAAGACGATTCACTACATCGACGCCTACGCCGTCCGCGTCGAGCGCGACGGTGCGAGCGTCTGCTATTCGAGCGACACGGCGCCGTGCGAGCGGGTGGAAGAGCTTGCCCGCGGTGCAAGCATTTTTCTGTGCGAGGCGGCGCTTGGACTAGCAGCCGAGACCGGCCCCATGCGCGGCCATCTTTCCGCTGTCGAGGCGGGCGAAATGGCGCAACGCGCCGGCGCGCGCCGCCTGGTTCTCACGCATTACGGTACCGAGTTTGCGCCGGGCGAATTAGAAGATGCCGCGCGCAGCGTCTATCATGGTCCCTGCGCCATTGCGGATGATGGAACCGAATTAACGATCTGACCCGGCGTGAGCGAGCGAAGCGAGCCACGCGACTTTAGACGGCAGAGCTTTAGCTCTGACGGATAAAGTCTAGTTCTCGGTTTTGGCTTGGTCGCGGGGGAGCGAGAATTGAATCAACGCGCGCACCGGCGCGAGCCCACGGCTCACCACTGCGCAGGGTGTCACGCTAAGCCCCAACTCTTCCAACCGTGCTTTGGCCGCGAGCAATTCGCGGCCCGAGGTAACGACGTCTTCGAGTAAGAGCACGCGTTGACCGGATCCGTATGGGCCCTCCACATACTCGTCGGCGAAGGCCCCGTAACCTTTGGGTGATTTTCGCACCGCAATGAGCGGGAGTCCCGACATCTGCGAGACCACCGTCGCAATGACAACGCCGCCGAGTTCGGTCCCGGCAATAACGTCGGGATTGATCTCGGTGATCAGCGGCACGAACAAGCGCGCAACGCGGCGCAGCACCTGCGGATCCGAGAAGAGCCGGAATTTATCGATGTAATAGTCGCTGCGCACGCCGCCCGAGAGCACGTAGTCACCGCGCGTCAGCGCGCGTTCGACGATCATCTTACGCAGCCAGATGAGCTCCGGCATCGGACCGACAGGTTGGTTGGGAAAGCCTAGATGCTCCATTGCCACGCATTCCAGTTCTCGATCACCGGGCTCGGCTCAAAATTCTTGAAATCGACGTTGATCGGGTGCATTTGACGCAGCCAGTTGATGAAGATTTCCGGCACGTCACGCGCCAGGAGCGCTTGCGTCTTCGCGTAGGCCGCTTTGCGAGTGGCCTGATCGTAGTGCGTGAGCGCCATCGTTTCCGCCGCGTCCATCTCAGGGTTACAATACCGGGCGTAGTTGTACCCGCCCGGCGGCACGTTCCCGCACATGAATTGCGACGAATCGTCCGGATCGATGCCCGAGTACCAGCCGTCGACGACGAGATCGAAGTGCCCGTTCTGGAGGATGCCCCCTTCGCCCGCTGGGGCGTAGAGCTGTGCGCCCGGGAAGAGCTTAATCTGTGCCGGGATCCCGAGCACGTGGAGCTGCTCCTGAATCTGAATTGCGAGCTGGCGATACGTCGCGTCGGAGTTGTTCGTCACCAGCAGCAGCGAGAGGGGCACTCCGCCTTTTTGCATCGTCCCTCCCGAGCCGGGCGTATAGCCGGCTTGCGCTAGTAAGGCGCGGGCCTTGGTTAGGTCATACGGATCGGAATGGACGTTCGGATCGAACGCCCACATCCAGTCGGGCAAGTCCTCGGTCGCAAGCGTTTCCTGGCCGTACATGGTTGTG
The DNA here is from genome assembly GCA_050015295.1 of Candidatus Aquilonibacter sp. Lineage (GTDB taxonomy): Bacteria > Vulcanimicrobiota > Vulcanimicrobiia > Vulcanimicrobiales > Vulcanimicrobiaceae > Aquilonibacter. The sequence continues at coordinate 16,321 of JBEKBR010000004.1, forward strand.
TTCACGAGATTTTGCTTGTTGATCGCATACGCAATCGCTTGACGCACGGCGGTTTCTTTCATCGCCGGACTTGCCGTATTGAACTGAACGTCGTAGTAGCCGTTGACGCGCATCCAGGCGATCTGCGTACCCGGAATGTCTTTGACTTCCGGGTACAGATGGATCGAGGCTTGATAGATCCAGTCGATCGCATGGGTCCGCAGCTGCTCGACCGACGTATTCTCATCGGGAATCACCTTGATCTCGATCCGCTTGAGTCCAGGCTTCCCCAAGAAGAAGCTGTCGTTCGCCACCAGCGAGACGTGATCGTTGCGGACCCACTCGGCGAAGCGAAACGGACCATCCGACACCGTCGGTTCGCTATTGAACGGGATCTGATTGACGTTCGGATACTTTGCGAGTACGTGCTCGGGGGCGACGCCGTACGGCTGATCGCTATCAGTGAAAAACGTGTTGACAAAGGGCGAGAATTTTTGTTTGAGGTGGACGATAACGGTCCAATCGTCGGGAGTGTCGATCGACTTGATGTCGTCGTAGCCATGCCGCGACACGATATTGTTGCTCGGATTCATGATCGCTTGCGACGTCCATTTGACATCTTTGCTCGTGAACGGCACCCCGTCACTCCATTTCACGTCCTTGCGCAGATGGTATGTGATCGTGAGGCCGTCACTGCTGATGCCGCCGTTGGTCGTGCTGGGCACCGCGGTGGTCAGGAGCGCTTGTTGCACGCCCTTGTCATCCGGCTGAATGAGCGGCAAGAACATGAAACGCGCAATGAAGACATCGGTCGTGTTAGAGGTCAGCAGCGGGTTGAGGTTCTTGGGTTCGTCCTGGATAGCGACCCGAAGGACGCCGGGCAGCGTCCACGAGTGCTCACCGCCCGAACCCTGCGAGACCTTCGAGCAACCACCAAGGAGCCCGGCGAGGGCAGCAAGAGCCAATAGACGTTTCACGCGGAGTAAGGTCTCCTCGATGTGGGCAAAACGCCGCGGATCGGCCCCAAAGGGGGCCGGACGCTACGGGTTCAGCGTTAGCTGAACCCTTATTAGACCGTTGCCTTGGGGCCGACCTTGTTGCCTTGCACCGGGTCGTAACGCTCGTGGCGCGAGCCGAACGTACCCAGGCCTTGGGTGCCGGTACGAAGTTCGGTGATATAGCGCGAGAGCTCGACCTGCGGCACGTCCGCCTCGACCACGTCGAAGCCGGACTGCTCGGCAGGGTTCATGCCGAGAATCTGTCCGCGCTTTCCGGTCAACTGCTGGATGACGGTCGACGTGTACTGGGTCGGGACCGTGACCGCGACGCGAGAAATCGGCTCGAGCACGACCGGATTGCACTTCGGCAACGCGTCGCGCACGCCCATCCCAGCCGCGGTCCTGAACGACTGCTCGCTCGAGTCGACGTCGTGATATGCTCCGTCGAACAGGATGACGTGCACGTCGGTCACCGGATGGCCATTGGGACCATGGGTGAGCGCCTCGCGCACGCCCTTTTCGACCGCCGGAATGAATTGGCGCGGCACCACGCCGCCGACGATCTTGTCTTCGAAGGTGATGCCCGAGCCACGCTCGCGCGGCTCGAAGCGCAACCAGACGTCGCCGAACTGGCCGTGGCCGCCGGTTTGGTGTTTATAGCGTGAATGCACTTCCGTGCCCGCAGTGATCGTCTCTTGATACGGTATCTGCGGTGGCACCGTTTCGACTTCGACTTTATACTTGCGTGCGAGGCGCTCGACCGCGATGGCGACGTGCTGCTCGCCTCTGCCGAGCAAGAGTTGTTCCCCGGTGATTTCGGCCCGCGTCAGCTTCAACGACGGGTCTTCGTCGACGATGCGCGCGAGCATTTGGAAGATCTTCGCCTCGTCGATGCGCTCTTTGGGCTTGATCGCGATTGCAAAGCACGGTTCCGCAAGCTGTACGCGCGGCAGCAGCACTTTATGACCGTTGCTTACAAGCACGTCTCCGGTCTTGACGGCTTCGAGCCGGGCGATGCCGACGATTGTGCCTGGCCCCGCTTCGGGGATCGGTTCTTGCTTCTTGCCTTGCAAACGATATAGGCCGCCCGAGCGAACCTTTTCATCGTTCTGCGAAATATCGGTGAGCGTTGCATCCGCTTTCAACGTGCCGGAAATCACGCGCACAACCGAAAGCTTCCCCGACTGCGGGTGAATGATCGTCTTGATGACGTGCGCGATAACCGGGCCGGCCGGGTCGGCGAAAATTGGACGGCCTTCAGCATCCGGTATCGCTGCGTCGGCGGGTGACGGGAACCAGCGCTCGAGTGCGCGCAACAATGCCGAGACCCCCGCGCCGGTTGCGCCCGCGGCGACCACGACCGGAACGATTTGATCGTGCGAACACTCGCTGCACAAATCGCGTTCGACCTCGTCGAGCGGCGGTTCGACGCCTTCGAGGAGCTCTTCCATCAAATGATCGTCGAAATCCGCAATTGCCTCGAGCAATTCACCGTGGGCGTCGCGCACACGCTCGAGCAGTTCGCCGGGTACTGCCCCTTCGTGCTCGCGCTCGCCGTCGAAGGTGTACGCTTTCATGGCAGCGAGATCGACGTAGCCCGAGAAGCCACTGTTTTTCTCCGTTGCTGCGGAGGGCGAGAAAATCGGCCATTGCTCGGCAACCACGTGCCGCCCGTACAGCGCTTGTAGCGCGCCGAGCGTCGCTTCGAAATCCGCACCGGGGCGATCGAGCTTGTTGATCACGAAACAATGCGGCATCTTGCGCGTCTCGAGATAGTCGACCAGTGTCTTGGTCTGTACGACGCGTGCGGGATCGGCCTCAACGACAATCACTGCGCCATCCGCGCCGCAGAGCGCGAGCTTAGTCTCCTCGAAGAAATCGATGAAGCCGGGAGCATCGACGATCGCGACGTCAACCGCGCCGCTGGTGCAGTGCGCGAATCCGACCGTCGTGGATTGGGCGTGAGAAACATCTTCGGGTTCGTGATCGGTGACGGTCGTGCCATCAGCAATCGATCCTCGTCGACCAATCGCGCCGCTATACGCGAGCGCAGCCTCCACGAGCGTGGTTTTACCCGCGTGATGCGGGCCCACAAAAGCAATGTTGCGTTGCCGCTCGATATCCATGCTACTCTCCCGATTTCGCCTAACGGCGTTTGGTCGTTTTCTTCTTGGTCGTTCCCTTCGACGGTTTCGAAGCTGGCTTCACAGCTTTTTTGGCTGCCGGTTTAGCCGGCGCTTTCTTGACGGGCGCCGCTTTTTTCACGGCTGCGGCCTTTTTCGCGGGCGCCGCTTTCTTGACCGCACTCTTCTTTGCAGGCGCGGCTTTTGCAGGCGCGGCTTTTGCAGGCGCGGCTTTTGCAGGCGCGGCTTTTGCAGGCGCGGCTTTCTTCACGGCGGCTTTTTTTACGGGCGCGGCCTTCTTAGCCGGCGCAGACTTTTTCACGGGCGCTTTTTTCGCCGGCGCGGTTTTCTTGACGGGCGCGACTTTTTTCACGGGCGGCGCCTTCTTGACCGGAGCCGTCTTCTTGGCGGGGACAGCCTTCGCCGGCGTAACTTTGGCCGGCGCGGCCTTCGCCGCGCTCTTGGTATCTTTGCTCTTCGCCGAAGAAGCAGCCGACTCGGCGCTTCGTTTTGAACTCGATTTCGGCGCCGGGGCTGCAGCGGGTTTCTTGGTCGTGCGCTCCGGACTGGTTGCGCGCTTCTTCGGCCCCGCTTCGCGCAGCGTGCGCGCACCCTCGCGGTGGCGCGGCTGCAACTCGGGTGCTTCGGGAAGACCCAATTCGGCTCGGCTCAATCCGGTAATGCTACTGCCCGGCTGAATCGGTTCGGGCGCGCGTTGCGCGTGGGCTTCGAGATGCTCGCGTGTCGCGCGGAGCACGACGCGTGCCAAGCGTCCGGCGACTGGAAAAACGACTTCGTTGATGCCGCACTCGTCGAGCATCGCCAGCACCACGTCGAATGCGCCGCCCTGATCCTTCGGACTGTGTGCGTCGGATCCGATCGCGATGCCGACGCCGCGCGCGTCCGCCTTGCGCATCAGACGCTTATTGGCGGCGATATATTTCGCGCGTTGCTCGTCGTTTTCGGCGCGATATATCTGCCGCGTGTTGATCTCGACCGCCATGCCGCGCGCATGTGCGAGGTCAAGCAGCCGGTCCTCATAAGCCTCGAGCTTTTTCTCATCTGGCCAGTGACCGAGAATCGCGGGACGGTAGAAATGGCCGATGACGTGCCCGGGCAGTTTTTCGATATCGTCGAAGAGGCGCGCCGTGTAGAGTTCCCACGTGCGTTCGACGCCGACGTGCTCGAAAAGATGAACGAATTCCGGGTTGTCGTAGGGCCACATGAAGTCGGCGCCTTTTTCCGGGTGGTCGATCGGCAAGAAATGGACCGAGCGGATGATTCCGTCCGGCCGCATCGCATCGACGATATTCTGCGCATCTGGTCTGGCGCGCGGGTCGTTATCGACCTCAGCGCCGATCGAGAAGCGCATCCCCTTTCGCAAGCTTTCGCCGACGATGGCAGCATGCGTCACGTCAACGCCGGCGGTTTCCGCCGCACCGTAGAGATCGCCCGCGTGCGCGAGCTTGAGCGCGCGCCGCACGGTATGCACGGCACCGGGATCTTCAAATGTCAAATAGTTGATGTGGTCGGACACCATGAGAAAACGCGGCGAGTTCCGCCGGCAGGCATGGTAGAACCACAAAAAGAGCATGCGTGGCGAATACGCGATCGGACGTTCCTCGGCATAAGGACGGTGCTCGCCTTTTGCATGGCCGTGGACGTCGGGGATCGCCGCAATACGAGGGTCGCTCAGCGTTCTGCTTCCTTTACACCGCGAGGGATCCAAGCGGAGGACTTTGCGCCAATGCGCGACGGCTTCGATGACTCCGGCGTGCGTTGGTCGACCCATGGCGCGAGCGTCTCGGCCAGTACCTCAACGCCTTTCTTCATTAAGTCGAATGACATCGAGGGGCTTGTCTCACTCCCGGCGGCGATCGCCTGCGCGGGAAGGTACGGCAGATGCACCAGTCCGACGATCGCCGGTGGAACCGCCTGTTCGGTCAGGGCCAGCATTTCGTAGAGCGCCTGGTTACCGATGAACGTGCCGGCGGAATTGGAAATGTATCCCGGAATACCAGCCGATGACCATGCCTCGACGATCTTTTCGAACGGCAGGTTCGAAATGCGCGCCTCGGGACCGCCGCGTGCAACGACGTCGCCTTTGCGCATCACGCCGACGTTGTCGGGCGTCGCAAAATCGAGCACGTTAACGGCGACGCGCTCGAGCGAAAGTGCCGTGCGCCCACCAAAGAGCGAAAGCAAAATCACGATATCGGGATGATCGGCGATGAGCGCCTGCTCGAATCGTTCGTGGATGTTGCGCGTCTCGACCGGGATTATGCGGGACGCAACCGGCCGTCCGGAAAGTAGCGCGCCCTCAAAGCTGCGCGCTACCATCTCGCTGGGGCTGATTTTGTCACCGGCAAAGGGCTCGAACCCCGCGATGAGGATGTGTCTGGCCACTGTCCCGATACGTTACAGCTTTCGCGCGATGTAGCCTTCCATTTTGAGCAGACGCGCCTTCATCTCGATCCCGTAGCCGTAGTTGTGGAGTTCGCCTTGCGCGTCGACCACGCGGTGGCACGGAAAGAGCAACGCCAGCGGATTGCGGGCCATAACCTGCCCGACCGCTCGCGCGGCGCGCGGACGGCCGATCTGCGTGGCGACCCATGAGTAGGACCGCACCTCGCCGGGCGGGATTTGGGCGGCAGCCCGGAGCGCGGCTTGTTCGAAGGGGGTGAGGTCCTCGATGTCCATCATTTGGTCGTCGACGCGCCAAGTGTTAAAAAACTGTTCGAGCGTACGACTGAGCCACGGCGGCGCTTCGCCGGCGACCACCGGCCGGCGTAGGCGGCTCTCGACGCGGATACGGACCTTCTCGAAGTCCTCGCCGGTGTCGATGCCGACGTAGGCGATTCGGGATTCCTTGAAACCGACGTAGAGCCGGCCAATCGGCGTCTGCGCAGAGGTCAGTACCACCGGAGTAGTGCGCTCGCGCGCGCGAATCGACGCGATATGCTCGACGACGCGTTTGGTCAGATCGCACGACGGTTCGGGTTGCGGCAAACACGAGAGGCAATACGCAACGCCTTCGAACTCTTGATAGAGCTCTTGGCAATGGGGACAGGCGCGCAGGTGAATGTCGACAGCTTCTTTGACGGACTCGCCGCAGTCTTCGCGGACTTGGTCCCAGAGCTCTTGGACGTCACGACAGCGCATGTAGGGGATCTCCTTCGGGTGCGGTCCGTCCGATTTGTGGACCGAGAATGCGACGCAAAATACGCACCGCTCGGTGAACGTGTGATTTCACCGTGCCGATCGGTTGATGCAGAATTTCGGCTATCTCCGGATGGCTGCGGCCTTCGATGAAGCGCAGCGTCGCTGCCGCGCGCAGGTGCATGGGTAATTGCAGCAGGGCGCGCTCGACGAGGGCAACCTCAGCGTTCTGCTCGACGATGGTTTCAGGCTGCGGTGGGCCTTCGTGCGACTCACGCAGGAGCGCATCCGGGTCGGCAAGCGCATCGAGTGCCACACTGGTCGGTCGCTTACTGCGCAGGCGATTTCGCGTCACGTTGAGCGTGATCGTGTAGAGCCACGGCTGCAAGCGCAGGTCGGTGCGCTGCTCGGTCGACATTTTCCCGAGCGCGCGATAGGCGCGCACAAACGCGTCCTGCACAATCTCCTCGGCATCCTCGCGATTGCCGGTCATACGCAGGGCGAAGCCGTAGAGACGGCGTTGGTAATCGTCGACGATGCGGTCGAACGTTTCGACGCTCGGCGCCGGCCGATCCGGCGTCCGGTTGGACGTCAGCTTGGCCTGCTGGGCCGCTGTTGGCACGTGGACTCCCCATGGGAGTGGTGCGAGCACGCTCATACGCTGAACCAGACCACTCCTGGCCCCGCTCCGGTTTCACATAAGATGCCCAAAATCCTGAACCTGGGCCGCCAGGGTCGCCGCCGCTCGCGGGGAAGTCTTGGCCATGGTACACGACGTGCCGCACGCACCAGTTTTACAACCGCCGGTCGCTCAATGCGACGCGGCGGTTGTTGTTTTACGGCACACGAGAGAGGAACGCCCATGCACCAGACGATCGAACCGACGGAGATCTCATTCGACGCGTACACGCTGTGCAGTTTCCTGCCGCAACTCGACTCTGCGCGAGCTATCCCGCTCGTACTCATCGGGTACCGTCGCAATCAGGATCCGTGGTTCGTCTGGCTGGTTCCAAAAGAGGGCATCAGCGCGGTTGGATTGACCGACGATCCGTACTACGCCAAGGTGTTGCACAATCCGCACACCTATTTCACCAAAAAACTTTCGAAATATATCGAAGAGACCGGCTCGGTGAAACGCGGCATCGAGATGCTGATCGACTGTCATCAAAATCACCTCGCGTTTACGCCGGTGACGCACCTCTCCGAGTTGCCGTTTAGGCACCCACTCGAAGTTCGACTCGTCGGCGCGTACTAGCTCTCGTTACTCTCCGGTCGCTCGGATCGAGCGATGGTAGGTGATCCGCACGGGCACGGCGTCCTTGCCACTTTGCAGTTTGCCCTCGATCGTGAGTGTGGCATCAAGCGCGAGTAATAACGCTCCTCGTTCACCGTAATACGCGGTCCCGTCCATGTGCATCGTGCCGGAGAGCAACGCGTCGGGGTGCTGCGGCAGCGTTCCCGTCATCGGACCATCGGCTTTGAAACGAACACCGACGACCATCTGACCACCTACCTTGCCTGGCGGCGCCGAGCGCAAATAGCCTTCTAGCCGTGATCCGCCGAGCGGCGATGCCGCGGCGAACGGAACCGTTCCATGCATGCCTTCGAGATCGCGCAGCGTCGTGAGATCGAGCTGCACGGCGAACGGTTGGTTGAGGATCGTCAAGAAATCCGGATCTTCGTCGTTGCGATCTTCGAACGAGCCGTCACGCATGAGTTCCTGCACGAATTTTCCATGCACCGATGCTTTGCCCGCGTCGTCGACCCGCGTGTAAGCAACGTCGGCGACGTAACGGTGGCCTTGGCTATCGGCGGCGATGCCGAGATTCTCGACGCCCCGATAGGTGATGCGTGTTTCGCTCAGTACCCGTCCGATGCGATACGTGTCCTCGCCGACGACGCCGTAGCGTTGATCGGCAAGCGCAATGAGCGTCAATGAGGGGATCAGCGCCGCCGCGGCGATGGTGACCCGTAGCGGGAGATGCATCTCGTACCTTCTACCCTATCATCGGCATCAAGAGCGCTTCGGTTCATACCGGATCGCGTCGAGATATACGTAGGTGCAAAGCGCTTGCACTATCGGCAAGAGGAGCACGAGTGTGATCGCGTTCGCCCAGAGCGGGGCATGGGGCGTGTGATTCGCGGCCAGCGCCGATTGTATGGCTTCGTCTATCGTCAGAGGCAGCAGATCGCTCAATGCAAACACGATGATCGCGCGCGCGAAGGTCGCCCCTTGCCACGCCACGACCATGCTTGCGCCAAGGGATCGCGGCACCAGCAGCCACCACGGTTCCGCGTCGTCGACGACGACGGCAGCAACATCGGCAAAGATGAACGAGATGGAAACGACGAGGACGACGCTGCCCAACAGCTTTTGGAACAGATCGGCGGTGAAAAGTGACTGTAAGCCAATGGCGGCGATCAGTGTGGTGAGCAGGTCGATGAGCAGGACGGCCCACGATCGCTCCAAGATTCGCGACCAGGTAGCCGAGGGCGAGAAGTCTCCACGGATGTCTGCATACGTAAACGCACTGATGATCGCGATGAAAAACGGCTCGACAATCAGGCTTGCGACGAATATAGAAGTGTCCGGATTCGCGCGCCAGCGAAGGACGATGAGCGCCTCGAGCACGACGACGATGAGGCCGGCGACCGCGTACACGGCCGCGTGGCGCGCGACCGAGCGGAATGCACTCGCGGTTAACGCGAGCAGCGAGGCGTGCGGCGTGGGGGAGGGGTCTACGGCTGCAGCTCGAGGCCTGCGCGCTTGCCGCGCTTGATGAAGAAGCGCACGGCAACCGACCCTTCGCACATCACGACGGTATTGCCGTCGGCGAAGCTGCGCCCGTCGATATCGACGATAAAATCGCCCGCCGCGAGTCCGGCGAGCGTGCGCACCATACTGCGCTGGAACTTATCGTGCGGGGCGCGCGCGCCGATCACTTCGCGTACCGCGAGTGCGAGGAGATCGCGGACGCGCAGCGGCGTGGCAAGTGCAAACGCCGCCGAGCCGCCTGCGGCGACGGCGTGCAGATCAAGCGGCACGCGAACGCGAATCACAGCTCTATCTTTTGGCGCATCTTCGAGGAGCCGCCTGCCGCGAGGGAGTACGGTAGTGCTGATGCCTCCCTTTGGGAACGTTCCGGCGCAGACGCTGGTCGACGCGGTCGAAAAGCACGTCGCGCGCATGGATGATGCCGCATTGGCGGACGTCCTGCGTAGCGGCGTCTCGACGATGCCGCAGGACGCCGTGCACGCACTCGTTGCGTCGATCTTCGATGCGTTCCGCGATCGCGGCGAATCGTCGGAGGATGCGGCCGAGGGCTCAAACGCGCCACTCGATCGTCTCGAAGCCGGTGATGTGCGGGCCGTTTCCGCGTTGGTCGACTACGCACGCGCGAATCCCGGATTGCTCAAAGAAGCCTTGACGCACTACGCCGAAGAGCATGCGTCACAACTTGGCGCGTTACCCGCGCCGCTCGTCGACGGTATCGCCGGCGCCCTTTGAGCGATTATCCACGCCGTCGCCGCCTCGATCCCGAACCGCCTAAGCGCGGCGGCATTCCCATTGTTCCGCTCATGGTGCTCGTCATTTTGGGCGGCTTGTTGCTCGGCGGTCTGCTTACGAAATTTTTCGGGACGGGCGGCGCGCAAGCGCCCACGCCCGCGCCGAGCTTCACGCCGCTGCCCGGCGTGAGCGCGACGTTCGCGCCCACATTCTCGCCGACACCACAGCAATCGATCTCCCCGCGCCCCTCGCATTCGCCGTCGCATGCGCCGACCGCGACGCCAATGCCGAGCGTCACGCTGCTTCCGAGTACGACGCCGGCACCGACGGCAAAAGCTGCCGTTGCGCAGCCAACGCCGCATAAGACACCCGGAATTATCATCTTGACGCCGACGCCGGCGCCGGCCGCGCCTGCAGCAACGGCTACGGCCCCACCGCTCGTCGTTACGCCGACCGCGACGCCGGTGCTAATCACCGGTGCGAATTCTACCGAGCACGCTGCGGCGATCGTGCGCGCCTACATTGCGTCGCTCGCGCGCGGCGATTCGGCGACGGCCGCCGGCTACTTGGCAAATGGGCTACCGACCGAATCGTTCATCAACCCGAACGTGAGCGTCAACGTGGCGGATCTGCGCGCGAGCCGCAACGGCGATGGCACCGTCGCCGTCGCGACGCAGATCGTCACCTCGAAGGGCACCTACCTTGCGAGTTTTACGCTCCGCATGGGCGCCTACGGCATGCAGATCACCGATCACTCGGCGACTCACATTTGACGCTCGCTGCGCTCGCTCGCCCGCGCTAGATTTCTGCCCCTAACCCCGTGTTAGCTCTTACTTGCAGTTGGTTGAACATCGCTTCGGATTCGGGATCGCGGGCGATCAGCGTGCCGAGGATTGCGGCGATGAAGCCGAGCGGAATCGACACTATGCCCGGATTGCGCAACGGAAAGAGCGCGTGGTCGCCCATGACGTCGGGGCTGATTGCCATGAGCACCAACGATGAGATGAGTCCGGCCAGCATTCCGCAGATCGCGCCCGTGCGCGAGAAGCGCCGCCACGTGAGCGAAAGAATCAATGCGGGCGCGTTGGTGCTCGCGGCCACTGCAAAGGCGAGGCCGACGAGAAAGGCGACGTTGAACGAGCGCAGACTCACGGAGAGAAAAATCGAGCCGAAACCGACGACGAGCGCGGCGGCGCGGGCCACGAAAATGTGCTCTTGTTCGGTGCCGGCGCCGCTGCGCACGAGACTATACCAGATGTCGTGCGCGAAAGCCGATGCTGCTGCGATAGTGAGCCCGGCGACGACCGCTAGGATCGTGGCAAAGGCGACCGCCGCGACGAACGCGGTGAGCAGCGGGCCGCCGAGTTTGTCGGCAAGGATCGGCGCTGCCAGGTTGCTGTTGCGTTCGGGAACGATGTACCCGTCGTTGCGCAGCAACTCCGCGTTGAGCTGGGTTGCCTGTTCGGGGTGACGGATGATGTAGCGCAAAGCCTGCGTGTCGCGCAGATGCTTGCCGATGTCGTGCTGCCCGACGATCGTTCCAGCGCCCAGGCCCATAATGGTAATCAGAAGGTAAAATACCGCGATCAAGCCCATCGCCCAGCCAACCGAGATGCGCGCCGCCTTGGCCGTTGGGACGGTGAAAAAGCGCATCAGCACGTGCGGGAGTCCGGCGGTGCCGAGTACCAGCGCGAGGCCGAGCGAGACGACGTCGAACGCGCCGTGCGGTCCGGAGAAGAAGAGCCCGGTGTGCAGTAGATCGACGGGATGACCGTCCACGTTGGCCGACATCGCTGCGTCGCGCAGTGCGAAGAGTGAAAAGTTGAAATGCGCGAGCACCAAAAGGCTGAGCCCAACCGTTGTGCCGAGCAGGAGCGCCGCCTTGATGATCTGCACCCACGTCGTTGCAAGCATGCCGCCGAAGAGCACGTAGATCATCATCAGCAATCCGACGATGACGATCGCAAGCGTCTCGTTGATCCGTTGGACTAGCAGATTGATCAGCGTCCCGGCACCGACCATTTGCGCAACCATGTAGAACATGGTGATGATGAGCGTCGTGAGCGCTGCGATCGCGCGCACGCCGCGCCCGCGCAGCCGGAACGTGATGACGTCGGCAACGGTATACCGACCGGTATTGCGTAACGGCTCGGCCAGCAAGAACAACACGGTGAGATATGCGACCAGCCATCCGATGGCATACATGAATCCGTCGAAGCCGTAGAACGCGATGAGGCCGGTGATGCCCAGAAACGACGTCGCCGACATGTAGTCGCCGGCAATCGCCCAGCCGTTTTGGACCCCGCTGATTTCACGGTGCGCCGTGTAAAAGCCACGGCTCGACGTGCTTCGGCCCGACGCCCAGTATGTAATGACCAGCGCCATCGCGACGAAGATCGCGAACATCACCAGTGTCGCTTGGGTCATTTCGCCGCCAGTTCCGCGGTCAAGCGGTCGACGAGCGCCTGTGCGCGGTTATCGAACGAACGGGCCTCGCGCATGTAGACGGCCAGCAGGACCAAAGCCATGACGAACTGGGCGAAGCCGTACAGATTCGCGACCGTCAAGGACTCGAGGACGGCCCGGTTCATGAACCCCGGTGCGAGCGCAATGCCGACCGGCAGCGCGAGGTAGAAGAGCAGAAAAAAGATAGTGGAGGGAACCGTGAATCGACGGCGCGCGCGCAGCAGCGCCACGAACTCCGGATCTTTCGCGAGCGCGTCCCATTCGCTCGCGGTCAAATGGTGATGCTGCATCGGCGGGGCATTCGCTGCCCAGCCGCAGGGCTACTCTTCGTCCGGCCAGCCGGCGATTTCGCCGATTGCGGCGCTCTTGGCAACGCGTAGCCCGAGCGTCGCGCACTTCATGCGCGTCGGGCTAATCCCGATGCCGACGTTCTCCAGGACGACGTCCTTCGAGAGCTTGGCGATCTCTTCGAGCCGCATACCTTTGATCGTCTCGGTGAGCATCGAGGCCGATGCCTGACTGATGGCGCAGCCCTTGCCGGAGAAACGCACGTCGCGCACGACGTCGCCGTCGACGTCGAACTCCATGCGGATCGTATCGCCGCAGAGCGGGTTGAGATCCTCGGCGGAAGCCTCCGGATGATCGAGGTGCCCGAAATTGCGCGGGTTGCGGTAGTGATCGAGAATGAAGTCGCGGTAGAAGTCATCCATGTCAGATCTTGAAAACGCGTGCCGCTTTCTCGATGCCCTCTGCCAGCGCATCGATATCAGCGTTCGAGTTGTAAATGTAGAACGAGGCGCGCGCGGTTGCCGGCCAGCCCATCTTTTCCATGAGCGGCATCGTGCAGTGATGGCCGGCGCGAATGCAGATGCCCTCGGTATCGAGAATGGACGCGAGATCGTGGGCGTGCACGTCGGCAAAGTTGAACGAGAGCACGCCCGACGCGAGCTCCGGATCCTTTGGACCGTAGAGTGCGAGACCGCGCGATTCCAGCGGCGCTAGGCGCTCGAGCGCATAGCCGAGCAACTGGCGCTCGTGCGCGCGCACCCAATCCATTCCGAGTTCGCGCAGATAGTCGACGGCCGTTGCTAGGCCGATCGCGTCGGCGATGTTGCTAGTGCCGGCTTCGAATTTCCACGGCAGTTCGTTGAACGTCGTGTGCTCGTACTCGACCTTGCGGATCATGTCGCCGCCGGCGAGGAACGGCGGCATGGCTTCGAGCAGCGCGCGCTTGCCATAGAGTACGCCGATGCCGGTAGGCCCAAGCATCTTGTGTCCGCTAAACGCATAGAAATCGACGTCGAGTGCCTTCACGTCAACCGGCAAATGCGGAATGCCTTGCGCGCCGTCGACCAGGATCGTTGCGCCCGCCCGACGCGCGGCCGGAACGATTCGATCCAGCGGCGTGATCGTGCCGAGCGTATTGCTGACGTGCGAGATGGCCAGCAGTTTGGCGCCGTCTAGCAGCCGATCGAGCTGATCGAGTTGCAAAACGCCGCGGTCGTCGGCCGGAATGAAGCGCAGCGTCGCGCCGGTCTTTTCAGCGAGAAGCTGCCATGGCACGAGATTGGAATGGTGTTCGAGTTGCGAGGTGAGAATCACGTCGCCGGCCTTGATGTTTTGCAGGCCCCAGCTATAGCCGACGAGGTTGATTGCTTCGGTCGCGTTGCGCGTCCAGATCACTTCGCGATGATCGGCGTTGATGAAACGCGCCACCGTGGCGCGGGCGGCTTCGAAAGCTTCGGTCGCGCGTTCGGCGATCTCGTAGACGCCGCGGTGAATATTCGCGTTGTACTCGCTGTAGTAGGTGACCAGCGTGTCGATTACGGCTTGCGGCTTCTGCGAGGTCGCAGCCGAATCGAGATACACCAGGCGCTTCCCGCGCGACGTCAGCTTGTGAAGAATCGGAAAATCGGCGGCGATCACCTCGGGCGTGCGAACGGCGATCATGCCGTCACCTTAGCCTGTAGCGCGGCACGCAGTTCGTCGCGCAACGATTCGGTCGGAAAACGATCGATCGCGGGCTCGAAGAAGCCAAGGGCGATCATACGCTCCGCGGCTTCGCGGTCGATGCCGCGGCTGGTCATGTAAAAGATGCTGTCGTCATCGAGCGCACCAACGGTCGCGCCGTGGTAGGCCTTGACGTCATTGGCGGCGATTTCGAGCGCCGGAATCGAGTCGATGTGTGCGGTCTTGGAAAGGAGCAGCGCATCGTCTCGCAGCGAGGCGTCACTATGCTGGGCATGCGCCGCAATGCGGATGTTGCCGAGATAGCGTCCCTGGCCGCGGCCGGATGCGGCGCTCTTCACGAGCGTCTCCGACGTTGCATCGCCGGTACGGTGATCGACGCTGCTCACGATATCCACGTGTTGCGCGCCGGTTGGGAAGAAGAGCGTCGCGATTCTCGCGTCGACGCCCGGCTGTTCGATGATAATGCCGAGGTCCGTCAGCGAGAGGCTCGCACCGAGCTCCGCACTTGCCCACGCGACGCGCGCGTCGCGGCCGGGGCGCGCAACGCGCGTAAAGAGTACGCGTGCGTCCTGCGGAGCAAATTGGGCTGAGGCATAGGTGACGTCGGCGTTCTCCTCGGTGACGATTTCCGCCACCCCGCACGCGAGCGCACGACTGCCGAGTTCGAGCCGTTCAATGATGGTCGCTCGCGCACCGCGCTCGGCCAGCACGACCGTATAAGGAAAGATCGCCTCATCGTCGGAGGCGCGGTAGCGCACGACGATCGGTTCGTCTAACGCGCAATCGGCCGGAATATAAATGAACGCACCGAGGCTCGCGTTGGCCAGCGCCAAGTGCGCGAATTTGTGCCGCGCTTCGACGACGCGCCGAAACGCACGGTTCAGGAGTGTCGCGTGCTCACGGGTAGCCGTCTGCAGATCGACGGCAATCGCGCGCGATGAAGCGCTCTCGATCGTCACCGATCCGGCCGCGCCGTCGCCCGACGCATTCGGCACGAGCGTTTCGAGATCGATCTTCCAGTACTGACTGGGCTTCTCGCGGCCGGTTCGCGTGGTCGCAAAGGCCTCGAGTGCCGCGCCGCGTTCTTGCGGCGAAAGGAGACTAGGCAAGAGCGCCGGTCTCCTCGCGGAGCGTGTCGTAGCCTTCGCGTTCGATGCGCTGCGCCAAGTCCGGGCCGCCGGTTTTGACGATGCGTCCGTCGATCATGACGTGCACGACGTCGGGCGTGATGTGCTGCAAAATGCGCGGGTAGTGCGTGATGATCAAAAAGCCGCTCGTCTTGCCTTCCTCGCTCGCACGCAATGCGTTGATCGTGTCGCCCACGTCTTGGAGCGCGTCCACGTCGAGCCCGGAATCGGTCTCGTCGAGAATCGCGTACTTGGGTGCCAGCACGGCAAGCTGCAGCATTTCGAGCCGCTTCTTTTCACCACCCGAGAAACCGTCGTTCAAATAACGCCCCAGAAACGACGGATCCATGCCAAGCACGTCCATCTTTTCCAGCAGCAGCGCGCGGAATTTCGCCGGCGTCAGTTCGCCCGGCCGCACTGCTTGGCGAGCGGCGTAGAGAAAGTTCGGGACTTTCACACCTGGGATCGCCGCGGGATATTGGAAGGAAAGAAAGAGTCCCGCCCGCGCGCGCTTGTCGGGTGAGAGCGTGAGCAGGTCGGTGCCGTCGAGCGTCGCTGTGCCGGTGGTGACGTCGTAGTGGGGGTGCCCGGCAAGCGAGAAGGCAAGCGTCGATTTGCCGCTGCCGTTGGGACCCATGAGGGCGTGAACCCGTCCCGACTCGACCGCTACGTCGATCCCTTTGAGGATCTCGTTCCCCTCGACGCTAACACGCAAACCGCTGACGCGGAGCCCTTGATCGGCCACGAATTCCTCCAGATTGAAATATTGCTTGTGTAGCTTAGGTCAGGCGCCCGCAGAAAGTCAAGGATTTACTTTACTATCTGCCTTTCCCCATGGTAGGATACCGTCGAATACCATGCAGGTCGACCGCTTTTTCCAAACCACGCGGGGCAAGATCGTCGCCGAGCTGCGCGAGCGAGGTACCGCCTGCGCCGCCGAGCTGGCTGCGCTCTTTGGGCTCTCGCCCAACGCGGTGCGCCAGCAGCTGGTCGTCCTCGAGCGCGATGGCCTGGTCGAGGAGCGCGCCGTCCGGCGCGGACCCACCAAACCGACGTTGGAATTCTCCCTAACGCCCAAAGCCGATACGCTTTTCCCGCAGCAGTATGACAAGATGCTTGCGGCGGTGCTGCGCGAGGTCAAGGAGCAGTTCGGGTCGCCGGCAGTGGGACAGATTTTCGACCGCATCGCGCGCCACTCGGTGGAGCGGACGAAGCCAAAGATCACCGCGACCGATCCCGAGGGCAAGGTCGCACAACTCACCCAAGTTTTGCGCGATCGCGGCGTGGTTGCCGAATACAGTTTGGTCGACGGCGGGTTCTTGCTCCAAGAACACACCTGCCCGTACTCGGGTGTCGTGAAAGACCATCCGGAGGTTTGCTCGGTGATCCATCACGTGATCGACGAGACGCTGGGCGGAGAACACGAACAAATCGAGTCACTCGCGTCGGGCGGAAAAGCGTGTACATTTCAACTCAAAGGGGTTAGTTAGCAAGTGGATTTTGCCAAATTTCAGCGTCTGGTGGAAGCCCGTCCGGGATTCCAAACGATGGACGCGCCGACCGCGAGCGGCGAGTACTTCAGCGATTCGTGCGGCGACATGTACAACTTCTTCTTGAAGGTTGGACCCGGCGCAGTCATCGAGGATATCTCGTATTTCACGACCGGTTGCGGATTCGGCACGGCCACGTGCAGTCTGGTCGTTGAACTCGCGAAAGGCAAGAGCATCGACGAAGCCGGCGCGATTACGGCGGCACAGATTGAGGCCGAGCTTGCGGGCTATCCCGAGAAGAAGAAAGATTATCCGGAGCGTGCGCTCGAGGCACTCAAAGTCGCGATCGATGATTACCGCACGAAAGTGGCGAGCGGTGCGGTGCCGGACTACGGCACAATGGAAGCAGTTGTGCGTCCAATGGCCGCGCCTGCCCCAGCGCCACAACCGGCCGCCGACGGCAAGCTCACGATCTCACTGCGCTAAGCCTTCATTGTAAGTACGGGTTCGTCGCGCGCTCGGTACCGATCGTCGTGAACGAACCGTGCCCCGGCACGACCGGCGTCGCGTCGGGATAATCCATGAGCTTGCGATGAATCGAGCTCACGATGTCTTCCATCGAGGTTCCGCCTAGATCCCAACGGCCGATCGCGCCTGCGAAGAGTGTATCGCCGGTGAGCAGCCGTGTGGTTCCACCGTGTTCGATCGCAAAGCAGACGCTACCGGGCGTGTGACCCGGCGTGTGCAATACGTCGCAGGTCACCTCGCCGATCGATAACTTCGTGCCGTCTTCCAAGTCGCCGTCGAGCGCGACGACCGGAGGAAGATCCGGCATGCCAAAAAGTTTCACCAATCGCGGCTGGTCGTGATAGAGCGGCAGGTCGGCGTGATGCAGCAGAGCGAGTGCGCGGGTAGATTCGCGCAGCCGGCCGACATCGGCGATGTGATCGAAGTGCGCGTGGGTGTGGATCAGATAGCGCGCGCGCAACCCGAGTTGCTTCAAACGCGCGAGCACATCGTCGACGCCGTCGCCGCCGTCGACTACGATCGCGTCGCGCGTGACTTCGTCACCGACGATGGTGGCGTTACATGCCAGCAGACCAACCGGGAAGGTTTCGACGATCACGATTCCTCCAGATGAAAGTCGCGGAACTGGCCTTCATAGTACCCAAGCGGTGCGCCTGCATGCGCGGCGCAGGCAAGCACGCGTCCGATGAAGATCGAGTGCGATCCGGCATGGTGTTCGGCGTCGACTGCGCAATCGAAGTGCCCGATCGTGCCGGCAAGCACCGGCGCACCGGTCACGTCAGTCGACCACGCAATGTCGTCGAATTGGCGTTCCGTGATGCGGCCCGAAAACCGCTCGGCGAGTTCGCGCTGCCCGGCGCTAAGCAAGTTAACGCAAAAGATCCGTGAGCTTGAAATGTACAAATAGCTACGCGCTTCGCGATTGACGCAGATCAAGAGCATCGGCGGATCCGTGGAGACGCTAGCAAAAGCGCTGAGCGTGATGCCGCGTGGTTCGCCTTCGCGCAGCGAAGTGACCACCGTGACACCCGAGGGATGGCGGCGCATCACCGCGCGAAACGCGGCCGCATCGGCCGCGCGAGCGTTCACTTGATACGCGCTCCGATACCAGTCCCGTTGCCGATCGGCAAGATCGTCGCATCGAGCCCCGGATGCGACAGGAAGTACTCATTGAATTCCTCGAGGCCGCCCGCGAGGCAGTCATCGACCACGATGATCCCGGAGAGCTTGAGCATTGGAAAGACCAGGTCGAGGTACGCGCGATAGAGGTGGCGTTCGGCGTCGATAAAGACGATGTCGAGATTGCGTTGTTGGAAGTTCTCAAGTAGCTCGAGCGCGGGCTGATTGAAAATACTGATGTTGTCGTCTTCGCCTGCACGCCGGAAGTACGAGAGGGCGACATCGGTGCGTTCGCTATCCGGATCGATCGTCCAGATTTTTCCCATCGGTGGCTGCGCGAGCGCCATCCATAACGTCGAATAACCGTATCCCGTGCCGATCTCTAAGATGCGATTGGCCTGCATCATGTGTACCATTACGGATAGGAAGCGGCCGGCTTCACGCGAGACGATCGGGATACCGTCCTTGCGGCCATGCTGTTCCAGCTCGAGTAACAACGGGTCGTCCATCTACGGCTCTCCTCTTAGCGGGGAACCTGCGCCGACCTGCTCGAATCACTGTTACCTCTATGGGTCGGCGATTGCGCCTCTTTCCGCTCAACTCGGTGCTGTTTCCGGGCGCCGTACTGAACCTGCATATTTTCGAGCCGCGCTACAAACAGATGATTAACGAATGTCTCGAATCCGGCGAAGGCTTCGGGGTCGCGTTGATTGCGGAGGGTGGCGAAGCAGGCGATCCTAACGTGCTGCCGCACGACGTTGGCTCGATCGCCGAGATTCTCGACGTGCAGCCCCTACCATTCGGCCGTTATTTCATCTCGACCGTAGGTCGCAAGCGCTTTCGCATTCGCGAAGTGATCAGCCGCGAGCCATACTTGGTCGCCGACGTCGACGTCATCGATGAACCGGATGTGCCCAGCGACCGAGAAGTCGATGAACTGCTCCCGGCCGTGCGCCAACGCTTTGAGGAATATATCGCGATGCTGGTCGAGTTCTCGGGACAAGAGAGCCACATCTCGGTGCCCGAAGATCCGCAAGGCGCCTCGTATCTCATCGGCGACATGCTGCAGGTAGCCGAGCGCGTGAAGCAGCGCCTGCTCGAGATCACCGACGCGAAAGCACGGTTGCGTGCCGAGTTCGACTTCTTAGAGCGCCTTCTGCCGCAGCTCCGCAAACTCTTAGAACGCCGCCGCGTCGAACTGCGCGAGCGCCAAGAAAACGGCGAAGACCTCACCTACCGCACCGCGCAAGAACAATACTTCGGCAAGTTCTTCTCGCTGAATTAGCGCTGAGGTGCATTTTTTATCGTTCGTAGTCGCTGCAGCAATCACGGCGACGCCGATGCAAGAAATGTCGTTTATGAGCGGCGAATGGTCGTGCTCAATCTCGAGCTCACTGGGTCATCAGACCGAAATCGATCGCAACGCCGCGGCCGGAGCGTGGATGCACGTTTCGGGCGATGTCTCCGCCGGAATGGGCCGTCAGGCGAGTCACTACGATGGGTATTTGGGATGGGATAGCGTCCAGCATGTGTGGGTATACGTTTTCGAGGATTCTCGCGGCGGTTACGGTGCATTCCAAAGTGCGGTATCGCCGCGTTCGCGCATCCAGAAGTGGATCGGCATGTTTCCCAAGGACAACAGCGGATCTTTTGTGCTGCAGCACGTCTCGGACACGCGGTACGTCATCGACTTCCCGCTGATGGTAGGCAAGACGAAAACGTTCGTACATCAAGACTGCAGGCACTCGTAGAGTTCGGTTGATGAGCATGCATGGTTTTATGAGTGCGCGTGCTTGTTTCCGCTGTGCTGCTCGGCGTGAATCTTTGCGAGGTCAGACATGAAGCCGCTTGCGAATATAGCATGCGCCTGAGCTAGTAGCGTG
Source organism: Candidatus Aquilonibacter sp. (assembly GCA_050015295.1). GTDB lineage: Bacteria > Vulcanimicrobiota > Vulcanimicrobiia > Vulcanimicrobiales > Vulcanimicrobiaceae > Aquilonibacter. Next base: position 36,672 of record JBEKBR010000004.1, read on the forward strand.
TAGTGCGCCGCTTGTGCGTGGTCCCCGAGTTCGTAGCGCTTGGCGGCGAGTTCGTGATAGTCTGCGGCAGACCGGTGGTGTTTGGCTGCAAGCATATGGGGTTGGACGGCTGGGTGATCGGCCATGGAAGACCTCCTAATTCTTTAACAATAAGCCCGAATGATGCTCCGCGGATTTGACCACGTTGCGGAGGAGCGCGACGTTGGTGACGGGGCCGACGCCGCCGGGGACCGGCGTGATAGCGCCGGCGACTTTCACGGCGGACTCGTAATCGACATCGCCTTTGAGCACGCCGTCGACGACCGTCGTGCCGACGTCGATGACGGTTGCGCCCGGCATGATGTCCGCGCCGCCGATCAGATTTGGAACCCCGGTTGCGATCACGACGACTTCGGCGGTCCGCAGAAACGGTTGCAAGCTCGCGCTCTCCTTGTGCAGGATGGTGACGGTCGCATCCTGACCGAGCATCAGCATTGCAACCGGTGCACCCACGACGATCGATCGCCCGATCATCACCGCGCGCCGACCGCGCAGGGGCCAGTGCGGGCTTCGCTCGAGCAGCAACATCACAGCCGCGGGCGTGGCCGGCACGAACTCGGTACCGCTGCCGAAGGCCAAGTGTCCTTGGTTGGTCGGGTGCGCGCCGTCCACGTCTTTGCGAACCGGAATCGCATCGGCGATCTCGCGAATCGAGAGGTGCGGCGGCAAGGGTTGCTGCAACATCACGCCGTGGATGCTCGCGTCGTCGCGCAAACGTTCGAGGCGCTCGCGCACCTCGAGCGTAGTCGCAGCCTCAGGTAACCGGTCCACCGCGATCTCGATGCCGACGTGCTCGCCCGTTTTGACCAGGTTGCGAACGTAGGCGACGCTCGATTCGTTTTCTCCCACGAAGACGACCACGAGCTTGGGATGAATCCCGGCGTCGCGTAGCGCACTCGTACGAGCAAGAAGTTCGGCGCGCAGTTCTGCGGCAAGAGCGCGACCGTCGAGAATCATGGCGGACACGCGGACGCCGTTTCGCCATGAAGGAGGAGAGGACCCTGGAACACGTGCGGCGCGAGGTGCGCCTCGGATCGAACTTTGCGGCGGAGGCCTTTGAACGCGCCTTCGACCGATTCGTGCAGACGTATAACGTGATGCCGGTGCTTGCGCGCTGCAGTCCCGACGTGCTCGAACGGTACTGCCGTCTGTTCGAATCCGGCGTCGATGCCGCGCGGCAGCGGGAAGTGCGCTTCCGCGGGATTCCATTATTGGCGGCGGTGCTACCGAGCGGGACGATTGCCTTCGAGGGTGAGGTGGATTCGGATCGGATGGGCGACTGGTGAACGCGCGTCTGCGTTGGCTCTTGATCCTGGGCGCCGTGGCAATCGCACTCCTGATCTTGGTGCCGCTCTTTGGCTCGCAGCGGCCGTCGGTTTCCGGCCCGGCCGGGATGGTCGGCCAGACCGCGCCGGTTTTCACCTTGCACGACGATCGCGGCAATCCGGTCTCGCTCGCGCAATATCGTGGCAAGGTGGTCGTGATGAACTTGTGGGCGTCGTGGTGTCCGCCGTGCCGTGCCGAGATGCCCGACCTGCAAACTGTCGCGCGCGAGTACGCTCGGGACGGCGTCGTGGTCGTCGGCGTCAATCAAGGCGAGTCGGCCGAACGTGCCGCGGCATTTGCGCACTCGCTCGACATCGCATTTCCGATTTGGATCGACGACGGTCAGCAGTACGGGCGTACCTATGCTGCGCTCGGGTTACCGACGACGATCGTCATCGACCGCCGCGGCGTCGTGGAGCGCGGATTCGACGGCCCGTTGACGATTGAGCAGATGCGTTCGACGCTCGCGCAGGTCGTGCGCGCGACGTGAGTCGCGCGGCGGTGCTTACCGCGCTCGTCGTACTTGGCGTCGTCGTGGAAATCGTCGTACCGGATCGCGCGATCTATCACGCCGGATGGTACAACGTCGCAATTGCCGCACTCGCGGTTTGGGCGATTGTGAGCACACGCCGCGCGCCGCTCATCGCCTTCGGCGTCGGAGCGATTGCCTTCGCCTGCATCGCGAGTGGATTGCTTGGACCCGATACGCGGACCGTCGTCGGCGCACCGGAGACGAGCGTGCGCGTCGACGAAGCGGGCGGCACGCTCGCGTTTCCGGCGGCGCAGGCCGATCCGACCGTGCTACTCCAACGGGGCGCATCGGCACAGCCGATCGGCGCGCGACGCTATACGGCAACGGCGCTCTTGCGCAGCGTTCCGCGAACCGTGGTGGCGGTCGACGTATCCGACGCACGCGGCGCGCACCTGACCATTACGCAGCCCACCGGGAGCGCCTTTCTCTCGCCCGTGCTGCTGATGCAGAACACACAAACGATCGCCGGTCTCGATCTGCCCTTCGACATGTTTGCGGTACCGGCGGCCCATCGTATCGTCAAAGCGGTACTCTTTTCGGCTGCCCAGGCGGCATCAGTGCCGGCGCTGGCAGCGGCGCACAGCCCCGTCGTACTTTTCGATCTCGAAGACGACACGGGCGCGTCGATTCCGCGCGGAATCGGCGTCGCGCCCGATGGCCGAAGCATCACGCTGGTGGGCCTGCGTCTGCGTCCCCGCGTGCTTGAGTATCCTGCGGTCGAGGTCACCTCGATTCCCGATCTGGCGGTGGTCGGTGCCGGATTGCTCGCGATTTTCATCGGCGTGCTCTTGACGCGCCGACGTGTGGCAAGGTAAGATCGCGCAACGATGATGAACGCGCACATTCTGCCGTGCCCGCCGCAGCCGCATCAGGAGATGCCGGTTCGGTAGCGCGCGTCGTCAGCACTTTGCAACGAACCGCTCCGGTTACCGGGGCGGTTCGTTTTTTATTTGTCGAGGGAAGTATGCGGATCGGAATTATCGGTCGTGGAACGCTTGGTGGCACGCTCGCGCGAGGTTTCGAGCGTCACCCGCGCGTGCGCGAGATCGATTCGACGACGCGAGCGTCGGCGGGGCGCAATTGCGCGGTCGTGCAAAGCAGCGACGTAGTAGTGGTGTGCGTGAAGCCGCGCGACGCGGCCGGCGTGTGCGCGCAAATCGCGCCGGTGTTGCGCGAGGATCAGCTCTTGGTGTCGGCAGTTGCGGCGGTTGAGACCGGGTCACTGCGCGACTGGACCGCGAATCGTTCGCGCATCGTGCGCATCATGCCGAACACACCGGCACGCGTCGCTTCGGGAATGACCGTCGTGGCTCGCGCCAAGGAAAGCAACGAGGACGCTCTCGAGCAAACGCGCCAGCTTTTTGATACCTTCGGCCGCACGATGGTGCTGGACGAATCGTTGATGGACGCGGTTACCGCAATCAGCGGGTGCGGACCAGCCTTCATTTTCGTCGCGATCGAAGCGATGATCGATGCGGCCATTGCACTTGGCATTCCGTACGAGCAGGCGCGCGTGCTCGTCGCGCAAACGGTGCTTGGCTCCGGCCGCCTTGCACTCGAAAGTGAGATGCATCCCGCCGCGCTCAAACATGAAGTAACAACACCGGCAGGCCGTACGATCAAAGGGTTGCTCGAACTCGAGACAGGCAACTTCCGCGCAACCTTGATGAAGGCTGCGTTGGCAGCTGGGAAGGCGTAGAGAAAACCTGCGGATCGGCCCGAAGGGCCGAACGCTAAAGATTCAGCGTAGCTGAATCCAGGTTAAAATTCGGTCGTGCTGGTAAACGTGAAGCGGTCGATTTTCGCAGTCGGCACGACGAGCGAATAGGAATATTGGCCGGTGCGCTTCTGTTCGCTGCTGAACTCGACCGATCCGAGTGCATCGACGATACTCTGATTGAAGCGCAGGTTGCGCACGCCGCCCGCGATCTTGCCGTTCTCGATGAGGAAGGTGCCGTCGCGGGTCATGCCGGTCACGATCGCTCGTTTTTGATCGACGATGCGAATGTACCAGAAGCGCGAGATCAACAGGCCACGCTGCGTAGCCGCGATCAACTCTTGCGTGCTCTTCGTGCCGGGTGGAATCACGACATTGAGCGGCTGCGGTCCGTAGGCATTTGGCGCCGGCAGCGCGTGGCCGGTGTTGGGCCGATCGAGCTTCTTCGCGTAGTAACTGTCGGTGACGATATTGCGAACTACGCCGGCTTCGACGAGCGGCAGGCGCAACTTCGGTTGGCCTTCGTAGTCGAAGGGCATCGACGGCGCGAGCGGATGCGCGAAGTCATCCCCAATCGTGACCCGTTCGTCAAAGTAGCTTCGGTCCAGTCCGTCGGAACAGAATGACGAGCCGTCGCTGAAACTCTGCGCCGAGAAGTGCGACACGAGGTAGGTAAGGAGTTCGCCGAACGCGGGCGGCTCGAGAATCACCGTCCACGCTCCCGGTTCGACCGATCGCGGACGGGCGCTCGCGCGTGCCAATTCGACGGCGCGTGCGCCGGCTGCATCGCCGTCCAGTTCGCGAATGTCGGTCGTATAATGTTCGGCAAAACCGGTCGAATCGGGTGCCGTAGCCTTGACGTTGACTCGTGCGTCGGTACCGTCAAAGGAAGCAAGTGCGCCTGACGTGTTTGCGATCGTCGTGCCGCCGCTCGAACTCGAAACGTAGCCGGAGCACCAATAGCGCGCACCCTCTGCGTGACCGATGATCGCATCGCACACGGCGGCGCGCTCACGCGGATCCGCGAGGGCGGTGGCGTCGACATAGCATCCGGCAGGCGCCGGCGTCGGGCCACCAGATGGAAGCGCCGGCACGAGCGGATCGCTCGGCGCAAACAACGCCATCTCGCGGGCGCGTTCGAGCAGTGCGTCGACCGAGGCATCGCTCAGATCGTTGGACGCCGCAACGCCCGTTCGACCGTCGACGATCGCGCGAACCGCAATCGTCGCGTCGTCACCGGCGACGTTCTGATTGGAAATGCCGTGTGCAAAGCGTGTCAGCGCCTCATCGCTGCTGCTGACCCGAACTTCGGTTTGGTCGGCGCGCGAACGCTCGACCGCGCGCCGCGCGATTGCCTCACGCCGCTGCGCCTTCACAAGTGACCTGCCGCACCAGGATGTGTAGGCCCGTGACCCAAAGGGCTGCCCGTTTTCGAGCGAGGTACATCGTCGCTCTTCGCTCGCAAAGCTGGGCTTTTGTCGCTCATCGCTCCTCCCCCCTCATCCCGAAAACGGGCAGCGTCGCTATACATCCTGGTGTGGCAGGTCACTGGTAACCCACGCCGACGCTCACACCGCGAAAGCGCGCGGGCGATGCCGCCTGGGTCGTGCGGCCGGTCTGCATCGGCTCGCCTTTGCCGCAGTTGGGCGTCCCCCAGGCATTCCATGACTGCACGTCGGCGATTGCGTCGCAAGAATTCCAAAATTGTGGCGTCATCCCGGCATAGGTTGGATTTTTGAGCATCCGGCCACGCTTGCCGTTCTTGATCTCCCAGCCGATTTGGCAGCCGAACTGAAAATTCAGCCGGCGGTCGTCGATCGACCAGGAGCGATTGCTTTCCATATAAATGCCGTCGCGGATGTCGTCGAAGAGCCCCGCAAACGGCACATCGCCGGGCAGTAGATTTAGGTTGCACATGCGGATCATCGGCACGAATTCCCAGCTTTGCGCCCGGACGCAGGCGTTGCTCGTGCGTCCGATCGCCCGCGCGGTATCGTTGCTCATCTCGTAGCCGCGCAGCACGCCATCGCGAACGATATCCGAAACCCCCGACTTTGTGCCTTCGTCGTCGTATCCGCAAGTCGCCATGCCGAACGGCATCGTGTTGTCGACGACGATCGTGACGGCCGGCGATCCGTATTGCAGTCGATCGAGCTCGTTTACTTCGAGGAAGCTCGTCCCGGAAAAACTTGCTTCCCAACCCATGACGCGGTCGAGCTCGGCGGGGTGTCCGCACGACTCGTGAATCTGCAGCGAGACCTGCGATCCGCCGAGCACGACGTCATACGTGCCGCTCGGACATTGTGGCGCGGTCAAGAGCGCGACCGCCTCGTCGCCGATCCGAGCGGCGTTCTGCAGCAACGCCGCTTCCTCGACGATCTCCCAGCCACCCGACTTGTAGAGTCCAACGTCGCCCGGATAGGTTCGGCTCTGGACGTCGCCGTCGCCGACAGCCATCGCTTGTACGCCGGTTCCGGTTTGGACGATCGTTTGCTCGAGCGCTGAACCGATTGTGCTGTAGAAGTACTTTTCGGTACGCCACAGGTCGAGCCACGCGCGCGCAACCGCGATCCGATCGCCGGCGTGTGCGAGCTTCTCGGCTTCGAGTAGCAAGGCCACGCGCTCGCCTAGCGGGACGGTGCGCGGATCGCGCACCAGCGGTGTGGTGTAGCTGTCGACGTAGACGTGCGGCGGTGCCGCGCCGAAGCGCTCCCGCGCGATCGATGCGCTTGCGCGCGCAATAGCCACGGCGCGCGCGGCCGTGCGGTCGATGCCTGCGTCACTCAGATCGCTGCTGGCGGCGAATCCCCACGCGCCGTCAACGAGCGCCCGGATGCCGTAGCCAGATCCGCGTCCGTCCGCAAGCGAGGCAACGACGCCGTTGCGCACTTCGATGCGCTCGCTGTGGACGTTTTCGAAGCGAATGTCGCCGTACTGGGCGCCGCAAATCGTCGCGGTATCAAGCGCTCGGTGCGCGAGAGCCTCGAACTCCATTTGCCGGATGTTAGGGTCGGTCGGCCTTGGTGCCTGCAACGACGGCGTGCAGATTCTTCACCGCAATGCTGCCTTGCATCGATGCTGCTGCGTTCCGGCCGATGACGTAGATCGCGACCAAACGCGCCGGCTGCGCGAGTCCAAGGGGCAACGGTACGACGACGGTGCGCCATCCGGCATGCTCCATCGTTCCAGCGGAAAGGAGCACTTCTTCGTTGATCGCGTTGCGCAACGCAAGTTTGAGTTGCTCGCCGTTGCCGTCATCGAAGACCTCGAATGCGACGGCGACGCTGCGCTGCGGCAAAGCAACATTGGTCACCAAATACGCCGCGCGCTCTTGGGGGCCGAGCGCATAACGGAGCTCCATGCACGACGGGCAATCCGTCGCCGGACCAGCGCTGCCGTCGCCGCCGCGTGGCGTCGTCATGAACGACGGCGTGACCGCGATCGGGACGTCGTGAAAGCCAACGGTGACGTGCACGTTCGCCAAGCGATCGCCGAGCAGCAGCGACACCACCGCGTCCGCGTTTGCGGCGATGAGCGTCCCGCTCGAATCGATGGCGGCACCCGCAGCACGCCACGGCAGTTGCGCGGGTAGCGCGATCGCGTATCCTTGCGCATCGTATGCGCGTGCCTGCAGCGGCAAGCGTCCGCCCTGTGCGACGCTCGGAACCTGCGGCAGAATGACAAGCCGGGCCGGTTCGTCGTACACGTGCAACGGCACGCGCAGTGCCAGCGCTCCGGCGTGCGCGACCAGCGCGCCTTCTCCGGTCGCTAACGCGGTGAAAACGCCGTCGCGATAGGTACCAAGTGTCGCCGGTTCCACGCGCACGTCGATCGGCGCCGGTGCGCTGACGACATGCTCGGCGCTATCGGCGGCGGAGAAACGAACGTTCACGACGGCGCCCGGCAGCGCGCGCACGGTGAACGGCGCAGCAACGAGTTCCGCCGGTGGCCCAACCGGCGCGCTGTCGTAGACGAAGATGCCGTCGGCGACTTTGCGTTCGCGGCCATCGGAAGGCGTGTTGACGAGCGTCGCGTCGGTTTCACCCGGCGTGCGCGCCACTAGTTCGGAGGAGCCGCCGCCGTCGAACGCCATGCCGCGCACCGCGCCGAAGGCGCGCATAAGCGCCGAAAATTCGGGACGTGTTATCCCAACCGAGAAGCCTGGCTGCCGGCCATCGACCTCGAGCAGATACAGCGTTTCGTCTTGCCCGATCGCCGCACCGCTGCACGGAATGCGCTGCGCGTACTCGCCGCCGTTGGGTCCGTCGGGATCGTCGACCCACGACCCGCCGTCCAAAATCAACGGGCCGCCGCCGACCGCGGCAACGAGATTTCCCATCGCAACCGGCGAAAGCGCGCCGCTAACGGTGATCGCTTCGCCCACATCGGGTACGCCAACGCGCGTGTAAGCATCCAACCCGATCGCAAGATAATATCCCGGCGGCTGCGCGACGGTGTTATCGGGCACCGCCGTGACGCGGTAGGTTGCGAACGGTGGGGTCCCGTCGGTTGGCGCGAGTGCAACGAGCGTCAGGTTATCCGATGGCGGCACGCGGCCGAATGCGGGCGTCAGCAGTGCGGTTCCCGTGCTGCGGTGATTGATCGCGTCGAGCGTGTCGGTGCGGCTAGCTAGCTGGAGCGTGCCGGCAAAATCCATCTCGGTGATTTGCGCCGTGCCATCGGCAGCGATCGCGAGTGCATAGCGTTTCGTCGGCGTGCTGACCAGCGTGCCGCCGTGTACGACCACGTTGGTCGGACGGTTGGTATTGCCGATGTCGAAGTAATCGGCGTTAATGCCGGCGATTGCACCGGTGCGGCGCGCCATCGACGAAATCGTTTCGCCATCAGAGGCAAGCGTGTCGCTCGCCAGCACGCTGTTGAGCTCGACGTTCGGTGCATGGGGCGCGACAGCGATCACGTGCACGACGATCGGCCCGGCTTCGGTGACCATGTCGTATTCGCCGTACTCGACGCCGGGCGCGATGCGTTCGATTACCGGCGCGTCGAAGGCGATGCGCGGAAACGGTGGCGCGGGGTCGAGATGCGCCGGCAGAATCGCAAGCAGCAGCGTTGCGAGCATCATCCCTTCCAGATCGCTACGGCAAGGGGATAGCCACCGGTCGCGAACGGCGCACCCGCAACACGGCGCAACGTGGCCAGGTCGAACACGTCGATCTGATCGCTGCGCGCACACGGAATAAACAACAGTCCACGATCGATCGACGGCTTCCACGGCGTCTCACACGTTCGCAGCGGCGCACGGATTGCACGCAGCGTCCGCGCGTCCAGGACGTCGACCGCATCGGTGTCTTCATCGGTAACGAAGAGGCGATCGCGCGCGCCCTCGAAGACGATGCCGATTGGAAATGCCAGCCGCTCGCTTCGCGCGACGACGTGCGGATCGGTCGCGATGGTGTCGACCGCTACCACGCTGCCCGCCGCGGCGAACGGCGAGTCGAGGCTTTGATTCGAAACGGCAAAAAGCCGCGAGCCGTCGCCGGAGAGGGCGAGCGAGAAGACGCGGTCGATCACGTGAAAGCGGCGCAGTTCAACCATGCTGCGGGAGTCGACGATTGAGACCGTGCCGTCGTTCACGTTCGCAACATAGACGCGTTGCCGTACCGGATCGATCGCGATCCCTTCCGCGGTCAACCCGAGGACGCGATGAGCAACGCTGCCGTCGGAGGCGATACGCGTGAGCGCGCCGGCGCCACCGAGTTCGCGATTGGTCACGAACAGCGCGCCGCTCGTGGGATCAAAGGCCACTTGATCGCCAAATGGGACGTCGTCGTAGCGATGGACGGTCCAGGGATCGAGCGAGGCAATCGTTGCGCTCGTGCCATCGGTTGCCGTGGTTGCGATCGCGCCGGCGGCGTTGATGGCGATATCCCCGGGGGCGCCGTCGATCCCGAGCGCTGCGCGCGCGCGAAATGGGGCGGTCACGTCGTGCAGGATGATGCCGTCGTCGTAGCTCGCAACGGCAATAAATGGGCGGCGCGGATCGGGCGTCGGCGCGATTGCGAAGCTGCGCATTGCAAGGCCGGTGCGGCCCGAAGCGATCACCGTGTTCGCGCCGCTGCCGGCGAGGACCGTATAGCGATCGCCTTGTATGGCTCCCGCTCCACTCACAAACAGCGCATAGGGCGGCCCGAAGCCGTTGACGCGAATTGGAATGGTGCTGCCGGGTAAATAGGGCAGGCGGGCTGCCGCGATCGATCCGGCGGCACGATGTATTGGGACCGGGCGCGGCGCCGCCGCAATCGCCACCGCGAGCACCAGAAGAACCAGCCGGCGTTTCAACTTGCTTGAAAATACCCGACGATGCCGACGACGAGACCCACGACTGTCAAGCCGGCTGCGAGCCAAAGCGGAATGCGCGCGTACGTGAGTGCGGCGATCGACGCGAACGCAATCGAGATTTCGAACATCGTCGTTGCAATTTCGAGCGTTTCGAATGAATTCAGCAGCAGTTCCGCACGATCTTGTTCGTGATCCGCCCGTTCTTCGATTCCCTTGGCTTCGGCGTAGACGGGAAGCGACGCTTGTTGCTCGTGCGCAGCTTCCTTCGGCATCTTGAGCGCCTGGTACAACGTGACTTTGAGCTGCTGGCTCTGGTAGTAGTGATATTGATCCGAGGCCTTGGCAGTCAGCAAGACGGCGTCGTTACGCAGGGCCAGCGCTTGAATCGAGCGATGATGCGAATAGAGGGTGCCGAGGGCAGCGAGCACCGCGACGACGGCGGTGAAGAACGGAACGAGGCGTTCGTGGCTGGCCTGCGTCGACGGGTGGATGCTCACGAAACCTCAGCTTCGCGATGCGTCAGCGATTGCACCAAAGCTATGCCTTCGGCGACGTCGGTGTTCGGCGCAACCAGCGTTGCTTGCGTGCGCTTTGGATCGAGCGCGAAGCTCGCGATGCTAAAGTCGCCGAACGTTCCGGCGATGACCACCCCGTCCGGATCGACCGCAAACGCGCGCTGTGCGCCGCGATCGAAGACGATGACGTACATCCGCAGTTCGGCCGCGCGAGTGCGGGCGATGCGTTCGAGCCATGGATGTGACGCTGCCGCGTCGAGAACCGCGACGCGATAGCCGGCTAAGCGGTACGTCACCAGGAGTCCCGGATCGAAGGCGTCCGGCGCGTCCAGTCGCACCGACGCGACGCTGCCATCGAGCCTCGCGAAGTCATCATCGCCGTTCGGCGCGAGCGCGAGGTCGGCTTCGAGTATGCGCAGCCGGTCGGCGATGTCGTTGGGCAACGCGGTTGCGCAGATCGCAATGCGCACGCCGCGCTCGCCGCGCGATTCGCGCGCCGTGGGAGACGGCAAACGCACGCGCAGCGGCGCCGGCGCAGTGCGTTGTATCTGCGCGGTCACGACTTCTTCTTGCTCTTGCGAAGCGATGGCAACGACCTCGCCCGCCGCATCGACGATCTGCGATTTGCCGCAATACGCGACCATGCCGCGCTCGACGCCGCACTTGTTGGCAGCGATGAACGGGACGCCGTTTTCGAAGGCGCGCACGCGGCCGAGGAGATCGGCTTGGATGTTCTCAAGCTGATGCGGATCGCGCCCCGACGTTACCCAGGCCGTCGGCATGACCAGTAATTCGGCGCCCCGATCGACCAGTGTTCGCGCGATCCCCGGCATGCGGCCGTCGGCACAGATCAACACGCCCAGCCGCCCGACCGACGTCTGTACCGGCGCGATCGTCGCGCCCGGCGAAAACCATTGGCGGTCGAAGTGCCAAAGAAAAACCTTTTCGGCGGATCCCGCAACCGAGCCGTCGCGGTCGATCACGATCGCGCCGTTGTAGAGGATCTCGCCGCGTCGCACCGCGGCGCCGGCGACGATTGCGCATGACGTCCGTTGCGCGATTCGCGCGAGGTTCTCGACTACCTCAACAGCCAAGCGCTCGTCGATGCCGTCGTCGCCGAGCACGTAGGCGGGGAAGGTTCCTTCGGGAAGCACCAGGAGATCGCAATCGAGCGCGGCGCGTTCGATCCGCTCGACGATCGAAACGCGCAGGCGTTCATAATCGCCGCGATCGTGCGCGCGCAATTGCAGCGCCGCAAGCCGGATTATTGGAGGCACTACGGCCAGTTCTACACGGGAGCCGCTGGTGGCCTTGCGAAAACCTCGGTGGTATGAAATCCACTCCGTTTTACGTGTGTGCCCTGGCCGTCGCGCTAACCGCTAGCGCGAGCGTGGCTGTGCCGGCCGCGAGTACGCCTAAACCTGCGGCGACGGCCGCGCCAAAGGATGCGTGTGCCTCGGCGAAGAGCAAGTTTGCAAAGCAGCAATGCGAGAACTACACGCATGCTGCTCCCGGCGACGAATACTTCGGCCGGATGAAGATGAGTTTTCTCGGGATCAACAACACCTTCCACGATGAAACCATTCGGGCCGGCGACTACACGACCGATTCGGGCATTATCAACAAGGTCACGTTTGCCGACGACGCGCTCGAGGCGTGGGCGCACAAGTATCCCGGCGATCCGCAGCTCGCGCGCAGTTACTATCTTGCGATCGTCATGTATAAGAAGATTTATACGCTCGACGCGCAGCAGAAGGCATGGACGTATATGCACGTGCTCACGACGCGATTTGGCGGCACCTACTTCGGGAAGCTCGAGAAAGCGGATCTCGCGCGCGGATTCACCGAGCATTATTTTGCCAGCGCGGAGATGTGCCCCACACCGTTGCCAAGCGGCGTGACCGTTCCGGCGGACGTGACGCCGGCTGCGACGCCGACACCGGTGCCGGCGGCGGGAAAGCCCAACGTCGATATCATCACGCCGCCGTGCGTGCAGCCGTCGCCGGCGGCAACGGAAGAACCGATGGCGGCGCCAAGTCCAACTCCGACGCCGAAGCGATAAATAAATAAAAGAGCCTCCGGTTTCCCGGAGGCTCTTTTATTTGGCCGAAGCCTGGATCAGAACTTCAGTCCGATACCGATGAACGGGCCGGCGTTGTTCGCGTCGGTCGGTGCATTGGTCTTATTCTTGAGCTCTGAACCTACGTACCCGCCTTCAAGGAAGATCGGGGTGCCGGAGAACGCGTACGTTATGCCGGCTTGGTAGTTGAGGATGTTATAGGCAAGGACATACGTGTTGCCCGACGGATCCGTGAAGTTGCCATGCACGTTACCGTAGTACCACACGCTCGCGTAGAACGAGAACGCGTGATTGAGATCAGGCAGCTTCTCAACGCCGAACCCGACGTTCGAGATCTTCGGATAACCCGCGTTGTTCGAACGCCAGAGATATCCGACGCCGATGTAGATACGCGGATCGGCAACCTTGAGACCGAGCTTCGCCTCGGCGGTGTAGTCCTTGACGGTGAACGCCGGAACTGCGGTTGAACCGAGTCCGCCGATCGTTGTCACGTAACAGTCGGGCAACGGTGTTGCCGTTGCGTCGACGTTGCAGTCGTGCGCGTAGTCGATCTGTTGGTAGTTGCCTTCGACCATCCAGGGCAGACCGAAGAGATCGAACTCTGCCGCGCCCTTGAGCGCGTACGAGAATCCGTCAGTACTGCCGCTCGCGATGTTGCCCGGGCTGAACTCGTCGTAGACCCGCTGCGACGCGAGGTAGTCACCCGCGATGAAGAGGTCCTTATACGGCGTTGCAACCGGTGCCGGGGTCGGCGTCGGCGGTGCCGTTGCCGGCGGCGGCGGTGGCGGAGGCGTGGGCGTCGGAGGCGGCGTCGGCGGAATGTACCGCACGACGACAACCTGTTTGTCGGGCACCCACTGAACGTACGCGCCCATACCTTCCGAAATTACGCGGACCGGAACGAGCACGTGGCCTTGGTACATGATCGGCGGCACGTCGAGCGGACGTGATTCGCCGTTGATGACAACTTCCGGATTGCCGACCGTGACCTTCACGTCGGCACCGGGCTTACTAACGTCCACCGTCTTGCTGGCCGCGTCATACGACACGGTCGCGCCCATTTGTTCGAACATCGAACGAAGCGGGATGAGCACAGTGCCCCCGCGCACGAGCGCGGCGAGCACGCGACCCTGCTTGAGGACATCGGGCTTGGCATAGACGTGGTGGTCGTTGAAGAGAATCGGGATCTGCCCCGACGGCGGGGAACCGAAGTTCGCCGGCGGAGCCGCCATGGCGCCACTCTGGTCCTGCGCAATCGCGTTGGTTCCAATGTTTCCATGCGATGCGGAGGTCGGAGCGGCAACCGCGTTAAGTCCGAAACCGGCTGCTAACAGCGCGGCGAGGACTCCGGTGCTCAGTCGCTTCAATGTTTCCTCCTAGGAGAGCTTTCTTATGAATCCACGAGTTGACTCGGATGCGCCGGTTAATGCGCGCATTGGGCCATACCCCACCCTTCCGGGAAAAAAGGACACAGCCCCCCGAGACAAACCTTCTTAATGTGTTCGGGAGGCCGTTTGCCCCCCCTGCAGTGAGACCCAGGCGACCTGGGTTCTTTCAACCCTAGCCGGATGCGAGCTTTTCTTCAAGTTTTGCGAGAAATTTCGAGCGTTCGATGAGGTACCTCTCATGTGTACCCTCCGCAACGGCTTCTTGCTCATCGAAGACGGCCACGGCAAAACTCAAACGCGGGCCGTCGACCATAACGACCTCGACCTCGGTTCGAACGATGAAGCCAACCGGGACGGGTTTATGATGCTCGAGGTCGATGTGGGTGCCCAGCGACACCAGATCGGGGCCGAGAACGGGCTCGATGCATGCGAGCGCGGCGGTCTCCACCAGCTGCACGAGCATGGAGGTCGAGAGAACATCGACGCCTTTGTTGCCGGCCTTCTCGGCAGTCATCCATTCCTCGACCCGAGATTGAAGGCTATACGCGCGCCCGATCTCCAGTTTCGCGCTCATGCCGGGGGAGAATACGCGGAAACCGAGTTTGCTCCTAGCGCTGTTCGGGTGAGGTAAAGCATATTATCAGGATTAGACGCCAGGATCGTGAATCAAAGCGGGCGGGTCGCACGTATCCAGGCTTAGACAAACGATCCGCCGATCAGATGGGGAGTATCATGGATTTCAAGCGAGCTGCGGTCTACGCACTGGGCGTGACCCTGACCTTGAGCGCGTGTAGCCAGGGTCCGCAGCGCCAGGCGCCGCCGCTGAGCGTCGACGTCGCTGCCGCCTCGCGGCAGAACATTGCCACCTACGTGTCGCTCGATGGCCAGGTGGCACCGCTCGAGCAGTCGGTTTTGGCATTCCAACAAAACGGGACGATCACATCGATTTCCGTTAACGTGGGCGATCGCGTTCGCTCTGGCCAGGTGCTCGCGCGGATCGATGATTCGGTCTTGCGCGCGCAGGCGCAACAGGCGCAGGCGCAGGCGCAGCAGCAATCTGCCACCGCGCAGGGCTCGCAAGTCGGACTCCCGGTTCAGATCCAGACGAATCAAGCGACGCTGCAAACCAACGCGGCGGCACTACGCAATGCCAAGCTCGTCTATGACCAAGATACGGCGCTGTATAAAGATGGCTACGTCTCACAGGCACAGCTCGAAGCGGCACGCGCAGCCTACGTGCAGGCGCAGCAGGCGTATAGTACGGCGAAAATCGGGTTGGCCAACAACGAGGTGAGCACGGAAAACACCAAGGCCACGATCGCGGCCGCCCAGGCCGCAGCGGCCAACGCGCGCACGCTCAACACCCAGGTCGCGCAGACCACGCTCTACGCGCCCTATGACGGCGTGATCACCCAGCGTCTGTTGGATCCAGGCGCCTATGCGGGGCCTTCGGCCCCCGTGCTCGCGATTTCGCGCATCGATACGCTGTGGATCAACCTCAACGTGCCGGATACTGATTTGCCCTACGTGCGGACGGGATCGCAAGTATCGTTCACCAGCAGCTCGCTTCCCGGTCGGAACTTTGAGGGCCGTGTCAGCACGGTGAATGCCGTGCCGACGAGCGGCACGCTCTCGTACCTGGCGCGCATTCAAATGCAAAACGCCGGCGCCGTGTTGCGCGGCGGTATGCTCGTGACCGCGACGGTTCCCCGCGAATCGCATGCCGGCGCGATCGTCGTGCCGCGTTCAGCCGTCGCTCAGACGGAGAACGGTTACGCGGTGTATGTCGTCGGTGCCGACAATAAGGCGCAGGAAGTGCCGGTCCGTGTCGGCGTCCAAACCGACACCCTCTCCGAAGTGATCGCAGCAAAGGTCCAGCCTGGGACCAAAGTAATCACGACTCGTCCCGATACGCTTAAAGACGGCAGTCTCGTTGCCGTCAACTCGCCGTCCGGCGCTTCGGCTCCGGCGAATGGGGGAAACACCTCGAAATGACGTCGCCTCGCCGTTCTTTGGCGCGATCGCTATCCGTTGCCGTCGTGCTGATTTTGTGCGTCCCGCTCGCGGTCGGCGCAGCGCCTTCGCAGGCGCCTATTACCATACCGTCGCCGGCGCCGATGCCGACCACCTCCGGCACGCCGATTCCCTATCCCGCGTATGGCTCGCCCGCGCCTGACGTTGCGGCGCAAAAACAGCGCCCCGGCATTCCGGTGACCGTCACGCTCAACCAGGCGGTCGATATCGCGGTCGCGCAAGCGCCGAGCTTCGCGTCGGAACGCGCGGCGTATCTCGAGATCGCTGCCAAATACGGCGCAGAGAAGGGCGCGTTACTGCCCGCGGTCTCCGCACAGGCCTCCGCGAACCGCTCGTACGGCTCGGTGACGAACAATTTCTCCTCGGCCGCTCCGGGCGCGACGACTGCGCCCGGGACAACCACCGGGGCAACCGTCACGTCGCTCTCGGCGCAAATAACGATCAGCGAACTCATCTACGACGGCGGACGCGTGATCGCTGGGATTCGCAGTGCCAAGGAAGCTGACGTCGCCGGCCGCGACACGCTCTTGCGTCAATTGCAGACGCTCGCCTATACGGTCGCCACAAACTACTACGCGCTGCTCGGGGACAACGCGAGCGTAGCGTCCGACAATGCATTGGTTCGCGAGTTCGAGATCAACGAACAGTATGTGATTGCGCAGATCCGCACCGGCGCTGCCGCGCGCTCCGACCTTGCGGCCGCGCAATTCCAAACCGCGCAAGCGCGCGGTCAACTCGTGACCGCCCAGGGTGCGGCGATTGCGGCGCAGGCAACCTTTGCAACATCGCTCGGACTCGACGCCGATACCGCGATCTCGCCCCAGCTGCTCGGAGCATCGCCCCATCAAGCGCGGCTACTGAGTTATCAGCAGGCGCTGCAGCAGGCATACACGCTGCGCCCGGATTTCCTCGCCGCCGAACATACCGTCGAATCGGACAAGGAAAATCTGCGCTACGCAAAACTTGCGCGCTTTCCGTCGTTGACCGCGGACGGCAGCGCCGGCAAGAGCCGGACGCTGGTTCAGGGCGAGAACAACTCCTTACCGTATTCGACGCCGCAGTCGATCGGTGCGACGCTGAGCATTCCGATCTACGATCAAGGCGTGACGAATTACAATGTCGCGGTCGCGTCGGCGACACTCGATCAGGCGGATGCGTCGATGACGCAAACGCGGCTGCAGGTGCAATCCGACGTGCGCGGCGGTCTTGCGAACCTAATCTCGGCGCGCGCGAATCTGGTGCAGGCCGAAGCAGAGGTCACGAGCGCCACCGTGAGCTTGCAGGCGACGCAGGCGCAGTATAAGGTTGGCGCCTCGACGATCACCGCCATCGTGACGGCCGAGGCGAACCTCGCGACGGCCCAGACGGCGTATGTCGCAGCGCTCTACGGTGAACGCCAGTCCGAGGCACAGTACGCGTACGTCCTAGGGGCAAGCGACCTGAGCCTGTAAAACCAGGGGCATGTCCTCGCACCCCACGGTCCCCGCGGCGGTTTCCGACCCGGTCAACGCTGCAATCCTTGCGGTATCGGAAGACCGCCTGAGCGGGTTCCAAGCGGACCCGTTCGGCGAGATTGCGGCGCGCAGCGGGGTTGCGCTCGACATCGTCATCGAGCGGATCGTGGCAATGCTGCGCGCGGGCACGATCCGGCGCGTGCGTCAGACGTTGATGTCGACGAATCTCGCGCGTGGGGCGTTGGTCGCATGGGAAGTACCGACCGAGCGTCTCGATCGCGCCTTCGACTACATGTTCAAGGAAGATCCGTTCTCGGGACACGTGGTCATTCGTTCGACCGACGCGGCGACGCCGGGCAGCACCTATCGCCTCTGGACGACGCTCAAAGTGCCGCAAGGCTACTCGCTGCGCAAGCACGCCGAATTTCTTGCCGGAGAAGTGGGTGCCGATCACTTTCGCCTGATGCCGGCAAAGGTCGTGTTTGCGCTCGGCGTCGGCCACGTGCGCCGGCGCGGTCTGGAACCGGGCGCGCGCGCGGATGTCTTCGCCGAACCGATGAATGCGGCGATCGTCGAGCTCTCGCCGCTGGAATGGCGTGTGCTGGGCGCGCTCAAGCGCGAGTTCTCGCCCGCGGAGATCGTGCGCGACCTGTGGCGCGCGCGCGCGGAAGAAGCGGGCGTCAGCCTCGAAGAATTTGCGCACGTCGCGCGCAGCCTCAACGAGCGGCGCGTGATCGGCCGCTTCTCGACCTTTCTCGAACACGTTAAGGCGACCGCGAATGACGAGCGCGTCACGCGCTACAACGCGCTGTTCCATTGGGCGTTGCCGCCGGGGCGTGAGCTCGACGCAGGTCGCGAGGTTGGACGGCACTTCGTCATCACGCACGCCTATTGGCGCGAGGGCGGCCCGGAGTTTCGCAACGTCAACGTCATGGCCGTCGCGCACGGGATGGAGAAGGAGCGCGTGCTCGCGCACAAGGCGGCGATCGACGAACATCTGCGCGAAGCGGGCCTCGACTTTTCGTACACCAACGTGTTTTGGGGCGGCCGAAGCGAGATCAAACCGTCGGAGATTCTACCCTCTGCCTATCGCGAATTCTGCGTGCTCCACGGCATTGACCCGGATTCGATGCTCGGCGACGACGCTTGAGGACGCGATTCATCCGAGCCGCCATCGCGCTCGCCCTCATCGCCGGCTGGGCGACGGCATGCACGCGCGTTGGTACGACAGCGGCGGGCGAGCGCCACTCATGGACACGGCCCGGTGTGCTGCGGATCGGCGAACCCTACGACGTCAAGTCGCTGAATTCGGCGCTCGACAATAGCGCGATCAGTCTCGACGTGTCGATGCTGGTGTTCTCGTATGCGGTACGCTACGACGGCAAAGGCAATCCGGTTCCGGATGCGTTACGCGAAGTGCCGAGCCTCGCAAACGGCGACGTTAGCAAAGACGGCCTCACGCTTAAATATAAGCTGCGTCCGAACATCACGTGGCAGGACGGCAAGCCGCTCACCTGTGAGGATCTCAAATTCACTTGGCGTTACGTTATGGATCCCAAGACGGACGTCGCGATAACCGACGGCTACCGTGACATCGGCTCGATCGATTGCAGGGACGAGCACGTCGCGGTGATTCATATGAAGCGACTATACGCGCCGTTTCTCGAGCAGCTTTGGGGCGTGAACAGCAGCACGCCGATTTTTCCGGGGCATATCTTGGCTCCATACGTCGCGGCAGGCACGCAAAACTCGGCGCCGTTCAACGCGATGCCGGTCGGGAGTGGTCCGTTTCGCGTGATCCAGTGGGAGCGCGGGACGGTGGTGCGGATGACCGCCAATCCGAACTACTTCTTGGGCAAGCCGAAACTCAACGAGATCGACCTCTATTCCGAACCGGATGAGAATACGCTCGAAACCCAAATCCAAACGCATGCAATCGATCTCGTGGCGCGCGGCACGGCAATCAACTGGCCGCGCTATCAAGCCCTCGCAGCCTCACCGAACAGCGGGCTGCGCGCGATCGCGGTCGATTCATATGCCTACGACCACATCGACTTCAACCTGCATAACCCGATTCTCGCCGATGTATATGTGCGTCGAGCGTTGACCTATGCGACCAACCGTCCCGAGATCATCGCTAAGATCATGCACGACGCCGACACGCCCTCGGACAGTCCCGAACATCCGACGCTCTCGTGGGGGTACACGACCAACACGGTCCACTATGGGTTCGACCCGGTCAAAGCGCGAGCGCTACTCGATGCCAATGGCTGGAGGGTTGGATCTGACGGAATCCGAGTAAAAGCCGGCCGCCGTCTGGAATTCAATCTGAGTACAGCGACGGAAGGTACGTTAGGCAAAGCAATCCAGGCGGTCGTGCAACGGCAATGGCACGACATCGGCGTGCAGGCCGACGTCAAGAACTATCCGACCGCCGAATTCTTTGCTAACGGCCCCGATTCGGTGCTGCTCGGTGGCCACTATGACGCGGCAATCTACGCGTGGACCGGCGCCGCCGATCCCGATCTGAATCCGCTCTACTCGGCCGACAACCTCGCGCCGCGCGGTCAGAACTCACTCTTCTGGGTGAATCCGGTCGCGACCAAGGCGCTCGCGGATGCGCTCGGTAGGATTGACCAGCCCAAGCGCAAGGCCGACTACGTCGTCTTTCAGCAGCAACTCGCGCTAGACGTGCCCACGATCATTATCGGCTTTCGCAAATTGCCGTACGTCTATAATACCGACCTCCAAGGTTTCGATCCATCACCAGTGATCTCACCGTTCTGGAATCCATGGGAGTATCAAATATGAAGCGTCTCGTTGTTGCGCTGCTCGCGGGTGCGGTAGCAGTGAGTGCGTGTTCGAAGTCCGGTGAAAGCGGTGGGGAAGGCGGACGCGCCAACTCTTGGACAATCCCACATACGCTACGTTTCGCGAATGCTGAAGACGTCAACACGCTAAATCCGTTGCTCGGCCAGCAGGCTACGCTAGGCTACATGTCGTCCATGACCGCTGCCTGGCTGACCAAATGGAACGCGCATAACCTTCCGTATCCCGAGCTTGCCACCGAAGTGCCGACGAAGGCGAACGGCGGGATCAGCCAAGACGGCCTCGCGATCACCTTCCACCTGCGCAAGGGCCTGAAGTGGTCCGATGGGGCGCCGCTCAATGCCGATGACCTGGTCTTCACCTATCACGTCGTGATGAATCCGGTGAATAACATCACCAGCCGCGCCGGCTGGGATTTGATCACCAAAATCGACGAGCCCGACAAATATACGGTGACCTTTCATTTGGGGAAACCGTACGCGCCGTTCATCGTCACGTTCTGCTCGAGCGCCGGCGGCAACCCATCGATCATGCCCAAGCATCTGCTCGCGCAATATCCCAACATCAACGCCGTGCCGTTCAACGCGCTGCCGGTCGGTGCCGGGCCGTTCAAGTATAAGGAGTGGGATCGGTCGCAGAAGGTCGTGATGGTCCCGAATCCTTACTACTTCCGCGGTCAGCCGAAGCTTCAGGAAGTCGACTTTGAGATCATCCCGAATCGCGACACGATTCTTACGACGTTGCAGTCGCATGAACTCGATATGTGGACCAACGTTCCGGGCAGCTACTACGATCGCGTGACGAAGCTTGACGGGATCGGCGTGCTAAAGACCGACGGCTACCAGTGGGGGCACCTCGATTTTAACCTTTCGCATCCCGCCGTTCGCGACCAGGTCGTGCGACGCGCTATCGAGCTCGCCACCGATCGCGTGACGTTGAACCGGAAGTTTCAGCACGGAATTGAAGTCGCGCAAGAGACGCAGGCGTCGCGCTCTGCTCCTTACTACGATCCCAACATTCCGTTCGTGGCGTTCGATATCGCGAAAGCCAATAAGCTGCTCGACGCTGCCGGGTGGAAGCGCGGCCCCGACGGCATTCGCGCGAAGAATGGCATCAAACTCAACCTCGTCGCCGTGATTCAAACGGGTGCGCCAAACGTCGACAACGAGGTCGAGTTTTTTCGCTCGAGCTGGCAACAGATCGGGGTGGGCATCGAGGTCCGCCACTACCCCTCGCAAATGCTGTTCGCGCCATACGGCGACGGCGGCATTATCTACAATGGGAAGTGGGACATCGTCATCTTCAACTGGGTCGACGATGCGATCGGTGATTTCTCGGAACTGTTTGCCTGCAACCAGATTCCGCCGCAAGGGCAAAACGACGTGCGCTGGTGCAACCCGGCGGCGAACGCCGCGACGCAGAAGATTTTCTCGGACTACGATCAATCGCAGCGCAACGCCGACGATCGCGTCCTCTTCGACCAACTCGCCAAGGATCTACCCGAAGTCGTGCTCTGGAGCGTACAGAGTCTCTACGTCTACAACAAAGACCTCAAGGGCTTTCATCCCAACGGACTAACCCCATTCGACGACATGATGAACGTTGACATCTGATTGGCGACGCCCACATTACTCTCGTAGGGTGTAGAGGGCCAATCGTTCGATGATGCCGTCGTTGCCGATGGCGTAGGCGGCGCCGCCGGGGAAGCGCGCTTCGAACATCTCTTCGTACGGTCCGAGGCGCGTCGGCATACCGCTCATGCGACCGAAGTGCTCGGGGAGCGTCGCGAGCGGCATCCCCACTTCGATTTCACCCGGAACCAAACGGAAGTGCGCGTCCTGCGGCTCGAGCTTCGGCGCGCGATCCACTTTCGGAAAGTACAGCTCGGCTGACGCCAGCTGCCCCTTCGAATAAAAAAGACTCAGCAGCAAGCGTGCCGCGTCGCGACCGCGCACGCCGTACGTGTGCCATCCAGGAGCTGGATATTTGAACGCGATGCCGAGCTGTTTCTCGACGTCGGCGCGCATCGTGGTGTTGACGTCGAGCGCGAGGCTCTCGCTGAAGAGGAACAGCGGTTTTTCCGACGGCGGAGGCGGTGCGTCTTGCAGCTTCGCGTTGCGCTCGTAGATGTTCGCTAGAATCTCGACCGCGCGCAGCATCGCGAAATCCGGCGGCTCTTCGCTCATAAGGCTCGACTTGTCGTCATAATGCCGTGTGATTGACCGACGAGGTAGATCAGCCCAATGACCGTCGCGATGTACCACACCCCGACGCGAACGCGAGCCGCATTGGTCATCGCGGCGGCGCGCGGATCCACGTGACCGCGAAACGCCGAGATCATCGCGGGCAGTCCGAGCAGCGCGATCAACGCGACGAAAATGATCGGAACGCCAAGCCACCACGCCGCCGCGACAAAGAGCGCCGCGCCCGCAATCCACAGTGGCGGCCAGATCGCGCCGATGACGCGTCCGCCATCGAACGGCAGGACCGGGATCATGTTGAACAGATTGAGGAACGCGCCGATGTTTGCGCAGGCAAGCCAAAACCGGTCGCCGGTCGCCGATCCCAACGTGTAGCACACCGCTGCGAGCACAACACCGGTCAAGGGACCGGCGAGCGCGATGTACGCGTCGGCCTCGAGGTCGGGAGCGATGGCGCCCGCGGTGTATGCGCCCAAGAACGGAACGAAGACCGGCGCGCGCACGGGCAGACCATAGGCGCGATAGGCGAAGTAGTGTCCGAGTTCGTGCGCAGCGATGAGCAGTACGATGACGACGCCGATGCGCCAACCGAATACCGCGGCGTACAGCACGAGCGACAGGATGAAGGTCCAACTTACCGCAAACAATTTCGCGCCGATTAGCACGAACTTCAGATTGAGCAGCAGCGCGAGTAGCGCTTTGAACTTGATCGCGAGAACGCCGAGCCCGGCCAGGATCGTACCGAGGCCGCCCGTGCGCCGGCGTGCTTGCTTCGGCGGTGCTGCGGGCGCGGCGGGGGCTTGGTACTCTCCCTCGACGGGTTGCTGATCGTGCATGGCAGAAGAGCATTCAGATGGACCGTTCGTCACGTCCTGCGCGAATCGTCATTCTCGGCGGCGGCTTTGGCGGCATCGCCGTTGCGCAGCGCCTCGAACGGCGGTTGCGTCCCAGCGAAGGCGAGATCACGTTGATCAGCCGCGAGAATTTTTCGCTGTTCACGCCAATGCTGCCGGAGGTTAGTTCGGGCGAGCTCGATACGCGCCACGTCGTGACGCCGATTCGTTCGCAACTGCGGCGCACGCATTTCATCCTCGCCGACGTTCGTGCGCTCGATACCGCCGCGCGTGACGTCGAGATCACGCACACGCTCACCGGTCATAATGAGCGAGTTCCCTACGATCAACTGGTGATCGCGCTCGGCTCGTCGACCTCGACGTTCGGTCTGCCCGGCGTCGCGGAACGAGTCTTTGCGCTCAAGACGCTCGAGGACGCGGGCATCCTGCGCAATCGATTAATATGGTTACTGGAACTAGCCGATTCGACGAGCGACGAAGCCTTGCGACGGCGCTACTTGACGATTGTGGTGGTGGGCGGCGGCTTTACCGGCGTCGAGGCAACCGGCGAATTCGTCGAGCTCTTTCATAGTGTACTGCGTTTCTATCCGAGCATCGATCGCGCGATGGTGCGCATCGTGTTGGTCGAAGGCGGCCCGGTGCTTTTGCCCGGCTTGCCGCCGCGCATGGGCAGTTATTCGGCGAACTTCTTACGCAAGCGCGGCGTCGAGATTCGCACCGGCGACGGCGTGGCGAGTGCCGACGACGACGGCATCGTCTTGCAGAGCGGCGCGCGCATCGAGACGGCGACGATCGTGTGGAGCGCCGGGGTTGCGCCGGCGCCGACCATCGCGGGCTCCCCGCTGCCGCGTACCAAACGCGGTGCGATCATCGTCGGACGCGATTTTCGCGTCGAAGGCCACGACGACATCTGGGCGCTTGGCGATTGCGCCGCGATCCCCGACGGCGCCGGCGGTTTTTACCCGTTAACCGCGCAACACGCGATTCGCGAGGGGCCAGTGCTGGCCAACAACATCGTTGCGACGTTGCGCGGCAACGCGACAAGGCCGTTTCACTACAACGCGCTGGGGATGATGGCGTCGCTCGGTGCTCGGCGCGCGGTGGCGCAACTGCCGGGCGGCCACGTCCTCACGGGGTTCCCGGCGTGGTTCCTCTGGCGTTCGTATTATCTCTCGCGCTTGCCGGGCCTCGACCGCAAGTTGCGGGTGGCTTTCGACTGGACACTCGAGCTGCTCTTTCCGCGCGACATCACCGAACTGCGCGTCTATACTCGCGAAGCACAGTCGAGCGCGGCAACGGATGCGGGCCTACGTCCACGCGATGGCGAGCTACCGCATATTTAAATCCAGACGTCGTGCGAGCCGGCGTAGACTTCGGTGTAGAGTGTTGACGGGTCGGGCGACGGTTCACTTTCAACTGCGTCGGTCGACGCGTTGACCCGTGCGGCGATCGCCTTGCGCATCGTCTCGATCGCCTCGCGCGTGATTACACCGGCCTCGATCAGCCGGCTCTCGTAGCGCGGAACCGGATCGTTGACGCGCTGTTCCGCGACTTCCTCGCGGGTGCGATAGGTGCGCTCGTCGTCATCGGTTGTGTGCGAGAGGAAACGGTAGCACATCGCTTCGACCAGCGTCGGACCGCCGCCGCTCACGGCCTTCTCGCGCGCGTGCCGCACGGCTTCGTAGACGGCGACGGGATCGAATCCGTCAACCACGACACCTTCGATGCCGTAGCCCTGCGCGCGCGCCGCGACGCTGGGATTGCCCATCTGCTTTGAGATCGGCGTCGAGATCGCCCATTGGTTGTTTTCGCACAAAAAGACGATCGGCACTTGGTGGATCGCCGCAAAGTTGAGCGATTCGTGCCACTCACCTTCGCTCGTCGAGCCTTCTCCGAACTGACAGAGCACCATGCGATCTTGCTCGCCGCGATACTTGATCGTGTAGGCGGCACCCACTGCGTGCGGACACTGCGCGGCAAGAATCGACGAGATCGACGCGATGCCTTTTTTCTTATCTGTGACGTGATTGATGATCGACTTTCCGCCGGTCGTATCGGTAGCGCGCGCAAACTGCGAGCGAAAGATGTCTTCGAGCGCAAAGCCGACTGCAAGCGTGATCCCGGTATTGCGGTAGTACGGATAGAGCAGGTCCCGACCGCGCTCGAACGCCATGCCCGCACCAGCTTGTACCGCTTCGTGGCCTTCGGAACCCATCGCAATGCCGATCTTCCCCTGACGGTTGAGTTGGAAGCCGCGGGTATCGACAGCGCGCTGCAAGAGCATGTTTTCGAGCAGCTTGACGAGTTTATCGTTCGAGAGCATCACGCGCCCCTTGCGACGGCGAAGGTTTGTCGCCCTTCCGGTTCGCATACGGGGTGGATGGAAGCGCGCCGCCCGTACGACATCGATTCGGTCACCGACGTGGCCTTCGGGATCTTTGCCGAACGCGGTTTCGATGCGGCGTCGATGGAAGACGTCGCGCGCGCCGCCGGGATTACCAAAGCGAGCATTTACCACCACGTTCCCAGCAAGGAGGCGCTGCTCGCGCGCGGTCTCGAGCGCGCGCTGCAGGCGCTCTTCGGCGTACTCGAGGAACCGGCCGCGCGTGCGGGCACTGCGCGCGCGCGCCTCGCACATATCGTGCAGCGCGTCGCCGAGATTACGATGTCGATGCGTGCCGAGGTCAGCGTGCTCTTTCGCGTGCGAGGCAATTCGACAACCGAACTCGACGCAATGGAGCGGCGACGCGCGTTTGACGCAATCGTCACCGAACTGGTGCGCGAAGCGCAGGGCGCCGGCGAGGTCCGGCCCGACGTCGAGGCCGCCCTGATCGTGCGGTTGATCTTTGGGATGTCGAATTCGGTGGTGGAGTGGTACCGGCCAGGCGGCCGAACGCCCGCCGCCGAGATCGCGGCTGCGGTCGAGGCCATCGCCTTCGAGGGCGTTGACGCTGGGCCCGGGCAAGGGTAGAATTTAGGCTGACCTACCGTTCGGTAGGGTGGTGCATTGGGACAGGAGATTCGATGAGGCTGCGCAGCTATGTTGCCGGCGCCTGGTACGAGGCGGCGGACGGGTTTACCGAGGTCGCTTCGGCGGTCGACGGGCGGACCGTCGCGCTGGTCTCGAGCGCCGGGGTCGATTTCGCGCGCGTGCTCGATCACGCGCGGACCATCGGTGGCCCGGCGCTGCGTGCGCTGACGTTCCACCAGCGCGCGGATTTGATCAAGCGCCTCGCGACGCACCTCAACGAGCGCAAAGAGACGTTCTACGAGCTCGCGTTTGACACGGGCGCCACCCGCAAAGACAACTTCGTCGACATCGACGGCGGCATCATGACCCTCTTTGCGTTTGCATCCAAAGCGCGTCGCGAGTTACCGGATGCGCGCGTCGCGGTCGACGGTGCGCTCGAACCGCTCTCGAAGGGCGGCACCTTCGCCGCGCGGCACATCATGACGCCGTTGCGCGGAGCGGCGGTGCACATCAACGCCTACAATTTCCCCACGTGGGGGATGCTCGAGAAGCTCGCGCCCGCGATCATCGCGGGCGTTCCAGCAATCGTGAAGCCGGCCACCCAAACCGCCTACGTCGCGTACGCGGTCTTTCAAGAGATCGTTGCATCGGGGATTCTTCCCGAGGGCAGCGTGCAGTTTATCGCCGGCGGCCTGGGCGATCTGCTCGATCGCTTGAGCGGACAGGACGTCGTGTCGTTCACCGGCTCGGCGCAGACCGCTATAAAGCTGCAGCGTACGCCGGCGATCGCGCAGCACAGCGTGCGCTTCATCGCCGAACAGGATTCGCTCAACGCGGCGATCCTCGGGCCTGACGTCAGCGTCGACGCGCCGGAATTCGACTTGTTCGTCAAAGAAGTGGCGCGCGAAATCACGACCAAGGCCGGCCAGCGCTGCACGTGCATTCGGCGCGCGATCGTGCCACGCGGACTAATGGATGCGGTTCAGCGTGCACTCGGCGCGCGGCTCGATCGCTCCGTCCTCGGGAACCCGCGCAGCGAGCAGGTCACGATGGGTGCGCTAGTCAGTCGCGC
Organism: Candidatus Aquilonibacter sp.; assembly: GCA_050015295.1. Lineage (GTDB taxonomy): Bacteria > Vulcanimicrobiota > Vulcanimicrobiia > Vulcanimicrobiales > Vulcanimicrobiaceae > Aquilonibacter. Next base: position 63,984 of record JBEKBR010000004.1, read on the forward strand.
GCAACGCGACGACGTGCACGCCGCAGTCGCAGAACTTGCGCGCGAAGCAACGATCGTCTACGGTAATCCGTCGACCGTCGCGAGCGTCACCGACGGCGATGCGACCGCCGGTGCCTACATGGCGCCCGTAGTGCTGCGCTGCGATCGGCCGCTCGAAGCCGCGCGTGTGCACAGCGTCGAAGCCTTTGGACCGGTCACCACGCTGATGGCCTACGATACGATCGATGACGCGATCGAAATCGCCAATCGCGGTGAAGGGAGTCTGGTGGCGTCGGTCTTTTCGTACGATGCTGCGGCAGCCGACGCCATCGTGCTCGGCATCGCACCGTTCCACGGCCGCGTGCTGGTGGTCGACCGCGACGACGCAAAAGAACAAACCGGTCACGGCACACCGCTCGCGCCGCTGGTGCACGGCGGCCCGGGCCGCGCGGGCGGTGGCGAGGAGATGGGTGGCATTCGCGGCGTCTTCCATTACATGCAGCGCACCGCTGTGCAAGGGACGCCACAGCGCATCGCCACGGTGAGCGGCGTTTGGAATCCGGGAGCGACCGAAACGACGATCGAGGGGCATCCGTTCGAGCATGCGTTCGAAAAGCTCGCGGTCGGGGAAACGTATTACACTCCTGCGCGCGAGATCACGATTGCCGACATCGAGCACTTTGCCGAATTCACCGGCGATTCGTTCTACGCGCATATGGATGAAGCCGCAGCGAAGGCGAGCCCATTTTTCGAGGGCCGCGTGGCACACGGCTATCTCGTGCTATCGTTTGCGGCCGGCCTCTTCGTGCGTTCGGAGCTCGGGCCGGTGCTCGCCAACTATGGTCTCGAGAACTTGCGCTTTCTCAAACCGGTCTATCCGGGCGATGCGATTCGCGTGCGGTTGACGGTGAAAGAGAAGACCCCGCGCAAGCCGGAGTACGGTGAAGTGCGCTGGTCGGTCACCGTCTTCAATCAGGACGACGAGATCGCCGCAACCTACGATCTGCTGACCATGAACGCCACCGCGGCGCACGTGCCGGCATTGGAAACGGTGTCATAATGTATACGTCCATCAGCGAAGGTATCGTCGAGGGGCAAAGCGACGACCGCGAGACTGCATTCAACGAACGGCTGGATCGTTCGGTAAAGGTTGAGCCTAACGACTGGATGCCCGAGGCCTATCGCAAAACGCTGCTGCGTCAGATCTCGCAGCACGCGCACTCCGAGATCGTCGGGATGCTGCCGGAAGGCAACTGGATCACCCGCGCGCCCTCGTTGCTGCGAAAGCTGATCTTGCTGGCTAAGGTCCAAGACGAAGCGGGGCACGGGCTCTACCTGTACAGCGCGGCGGAGACACTCGGCACGGCGCGCGACGAGATGGTCGAAGCGCTGCTGACGAAAAAAGCCAAGTACTCCAGCATCTTCAACTATCCGACCTTGACGTGGGCCGACGTCGGTGCGATTGGTTGGCTGGTCGACGGCGCCGCAATCATCAATCAAATTCCGCTCACCCGCTGCTCGTACGGACCGTACGCGCGCGCAATGGTGCGCATTTGTAAGGAAGAGAGCTTCCATCAGCGCCAAGGTTTCGATATCATGTGGAAGCTCGCGCACGGCACACCCGAGCAGCACGCGATGGCGCAAGGCGCGCTCGACCGCTGGTGGTGGCCCTCGGTGATGATGTTCGGTCCACCCGATTCGGCTTCGCCGCACAACGAGCAATCGATGCGCTGGAAGATCAAGCTCTTCACCAACGACGAGCTGCGCCAGAAGTTCATCGATCAAACCGTCCAGCAGGCCGACCAGCTTGGCTTGAATGTTCCCGATCCGCAGCTGCGCTGGAACGAGACGACGCAACACTACGACATCGGCCCGATCGATTGGGACGAGTTCTACCGCGTGATCAAGGGCGACGGCCCATGCAATCGCGAGCGGCTGCAAGCCCGCATTGACGCGTGGGACGATGGCGCGTGGGTGCGCGACGCGGCGGTCGCCTATGCCGAAAAGCACGCAGCCAAAGAATCGAGTGCGGCGTGAAGAGCGAGTGGCCGCTCTGGGAAATCTTCGTGCGCAGCGAAAACGGTTTGGCGCATAAGCACGTCGGCAGCCTGCACGCAGCAGATGCGGAGATGGCGGTGCAAAACGCGCGCGATCTCTACACGCGCCGTAATGAGGGCGTGAGCATCTGGGTCGTGCGCTCGAGCGATATTGTTGCGACCGATCCGTCGCAGAGCGAGGCGCTCTTCGAACCATCGGAAGATAAAGCGTATCGCCACGCGACCTTCTATCACGTCCCCGACGGCGTCAAGCACCTCTGATGACTGAACGCGTCGAGTACGTGCTCCGGCTTGGCGACAGCGCGCTCGTCCTTGCGCAGCGCAGCGCGGCGTGGGTCGCGCATGCCCCGATCATGGAAGAGGACGTTGCGCTTGCCAATGTTGCGCTCGATCTGTTCGGCCAGGCGAAGCTGTGGCTCGAGTACGCCGCCGAGATCGAGGACGCCGGTCGCGATGCCGATGCACTGGCATTCCATCGCGATGCCGGCGATTACCGCAACGTGCTGCTGGTCGAACAGCTCAACGGCAATTTCGCCGATACCATCGTGCGCGGCTATTTCTACGATGCCTGGGCCGAGCTCAACCTGAGCGCGCTGCGAGGCTCGAGCGATGAACGCATCGCTGCGATCGCCGCAAAGTCGGTCAAAGAGACGGCCTATCATCTGCAACGTAGCCGCGATTGGCTCTTACGTCTCGGTGACGGGACCGAGCTGAGCCACGAGCGCGTGCAACGCGCCGTGGACGAGCTGTGGCGCTTTACCGGTGAGTTGTTCATCGGTGATGAGATCGACGCAGCGATGAACGCGCAAGGCATCGGGCCCGACCCGGCAACGTTGCGTGAGCCGTGGCTCAGCTCAGTGCGCGCGGCGCTTGCAGCGGCGACCCTGACAACGCCGGATGACGGCTGGATGCAGCGCGGCGGCAAGCAAGGGCGCCACTCCGAGGCGCTGAGCTACATGCTCGCGGAGATGCAAGTTTTGCCGCGCAGCCATCCGGGTGCCGTATGGTAGCCCAGCAGGTGTGGAAGTGGCTCGATGCGGTGCCGGATCCGGAGTTGCCGTCGATCTCGATCACCGATTTGGGTATCGTGCGCGACGTGCGCGAGGAAGGCGATGCGGTCGTCGTGGCCTTGACCCCGACCTATTCGGGTTGCCCGGCTACCGCGGTCATCGAGGCCGACGTGACGCGCGCGCTGCACGACCATGGGATCGAACGCGTGCGGATCGAGCGCCGGCTCGCGCCGGCATGGACCACCGATTGGATCACGCCGCGCGGCCGCGAACGCTTGCACGAGCACGGCATTACACCGCCGGGCGCAACACTTGCCGACGGGCCGTTGGTCAGCGTCATCGTCCGCTGTCCCCGTTGCTCTTCCGCCAAAACGTCGGAGATCAGCCGCTTTGGATCGACGCCGTGCAAGGCGCTCTATCGCTGCGACGACTGTCGCGAACCTTTTGACTACGTGAAACCGCATTAGTGACGCATTACTAAATGGATTTTTATAAACTGCCGATTCGTCACGTGCGCAAGGACACGCGCGACGCGGTCGTCGTTGAGTTCGCCGTGCCGGCGCATTTGCGCGACTCGTTTGCCTACACGCAAGGACAGTATTTGACATTGCGCACGAGGATTGAGGGCGAGGAGCACCGGCGTTCGTACTCGATTTGCGCCAGTCCGCGTTCGGGCCGTTTACGCGTCGCGATCAAGCGTGTCGAGGACGGTATCTTTTCGAGTTGGGCGCACGGCGCGCTGCGCGAAGGCGATGAGCTCGAGGTGGCGTCGCCGCAGGGTCGATTCTTCGTGCCGCTCGATCCAAAAGCCGTGCGCTCGTACCTCGCGGTCGCTGCGGGCAGCGGTATCACGCCGGTGCTGTCGCTGATCGAGACGACGCTCGAACTCGAGCCGAAGAGCCGCTTCACCCTCGTCTACGGCAATCGCTCCGCCTCGTCGACGATGTTTCGCGAAGAGCTGCAGCACCTCAAAGATCGCTATCTCGATCGCCTCGCACTGATCTTCGTCACCAGCCGCGAGCGGCAAGAAATCGATGCCTTCAACGGGCGGATCGATCGTGAACGCATGCTGGCATTGTGCGCCGGCTGGATCGACCTCGAAGCGACGGATTACGTCTTCATTTGCGGACCTGAGTCAATGATGGAAGGCGTCGCCGCGGCCCTCGATGAGCGCGGGTTTCCCAGCGAGCGCACCGTGATCGAGCGCTTCGTCACGGACGGAACCGTCGCGCGCGAGCGGCGCGAACGGGCACACTTGCAGCCCGAGCGTCTGGTGCACGCGAGTGTCGTGCTCGACGGGACGGTTCGCACGTTCGAAATTCGAAAGGATAGCGAGTCGGTGCTCGAAGCGGGTCTACGGCAAGGGATCGATCTGCCGTTCTCGTGCAAGGGCGGCGTCTGTTCCACGTGTCGTGCGCAGTTGACAGCGGGAGAAGTTGATATGGACGTGCATTTCGCACTCGAAGATTACGAGGTTCGCAGCGGCGTGGTGTTGATGTGCCAGAGCCATCCGGTAACCGACGAGGTCGCGCTCGACGTCGACGCGATTGCGGCACAGTTGGTATGAGTGGCGTGCTGGTTTCCCGCGAAGGCGGGATCATGCGCATCACGCTCGATCGTCCGGAGAAGCTCAACGCGCTCGACGGAGAGCTGGTGCACAAGATGCGGCTTGCCTTTGAAGAGGCGGCGATCGTGCACGACGTGCGCGTCGTCGTGCTGACCGGCAGCGGGCGCGCGTTTTGCGCCGGCCAAGACCTCGCCGATCCGGCGGTCGCGCCGGGCAGCGATCTCGGCATGACGATCGAACATTTCTACAATCCGTTGATCCGCACGATGCGCGCGCTCCCAAAACCGATCGTGGCGCGCGTGAACGGCGTCGCGGCGGGCGCAGGCGCCAACCTCGCGTTTGCTGCGGACCTCGTGGTGGCGGCGCGCTCCGCATCGTTCATCGAGTCGTTCTCGCGGATCGGGCTGCTGCCCGATTCCGGCGGAACGTGGATGATGCCGCGACTCTTCGGCTATGCGCGCGCGGTCGGCCTTGCCATGCTGGGTGAGCGGGTCAGTGCCGAACAAGCGCATGCGTGGGGTGCGATTTGGCAAGTCGTTGACGACCAAGATCTCGACAGTGCATGCGCGACGTTGGCGGAGACGCTGGCGCAGGCGCCGACGCGCGCGCTGGGCGCGATCAAGGTGGCGTTCGAATCCACCGCGACCTCGACGCTCGACGCCGCGCTCGACGACGAGCGTGAATTGCAGCGCCGGCTCGGTGCGTCGCGCGACTACCGCGAGGGCGTGGAGGCCTTTGCCGCTAAGCGCAAGCCGGAGTTCGAGGGGCGATGAGCGATCCAGCGCAAATGCTCGCCGAGCAATGCGCGGAGGCCATGTATTCGCGCGATCGCGCCTCACAGATGGCCGGGATGGCGATCGATGCGGTTGCGCCGGGTTACGCCAAAGTTTCGATGACGCTGGTCCCCGCGATGATCAACGGGCACCAAACCGCGCACGGCGGAGCGATCTTTGCACTCGCCGATAGCGCATTCGCGTTTGCCTGCAATTCGCGCAACGTCGCCTCGGTCGCGCAACATTGCTCGATCACCTACGTCACGCCCGGACGCGAGGGTGAACGCTTGGTCGCCGAGTGCCGAGAAACGAATTTGACCGGACGCTTCGGCATCTACGACGTGACGGTGAGCGGCGGCGACGGCCGGGTCGTCGCAATCTTTCGCGGTCAATCGGCCGCCGTGCGCGGCGACGTACTCAATGGAAAGGATCCTTGGTGAACGGGAACTCAGCTTTTATCTGCGACGGCGTGCGCACACCGATCGGACGCTACGGTGGCAGCCTTGCCGCCGTGCGCACCGACGATCTGGGCGCACTGCCGATTGCCGCGCTCTTGGCGCGCAACCCGCTGCTCGATCCAACCGCGATCGACGACGTGTATTACGGGTGCGCCAATCAAGCCGGCGAGGACAACCGCAACGTGGCCCGGATGGCCGCGCTGCTCGCTGGACTCCCCGAACGCGTGCCCGGCGCGACGATCAATCGCTTGTGCGGCTCGGGTCTCGACGCGGTAGCAAGTGCTGCGCGCGCGATCGCAGCCGGTGACATCGATCTCGCAATCGCCGGCGGGGTGGAAAGCATGACGCGCGCACCGTTCGTGATGCCCAAGCCGAGCGCAGCGTACTCGCGCGAGAACGCGATCTTCGATACTACGATCGGCTGGCGATTCGTCAATCCGCTGATGAAGGAGCGGTATGGCACCGACAGCATGCCCGAGACCGGCGAAAACGTCGCCGCTGAGTTCAGCGTCAGTCGTGCCGACCAGGACGCATTTGCGTTTCGCTCGCAGCAGCGCGCTGCCGCGGCGATCGCGTCGGGCCGCCTGGCGCGGGAGATCACGTCGGTCGAGGTGCGCAATGGCAAGACGACGGTTACGGTGGAGCGCGACGAGCATCCGCGCGAGACGACGCTCGAGAAGCTCGCGGCGCTGCCGACGCCGTTCCGCAAAGACGGTACGGTGACGGCGGGTAATTCCTCGGGCGTAAATGACGGCGCGGCCGCGCTGATCATCGCTTCCGAGAAAGCGGTCGAGAAATTCGGACTCAAGCCGCGCGCGCGTGTGACCGCCGCGGCAACCGCGGGCGTCGCGCCGCGCGTCATGGGCATCGGACCGATCTTTGCCACGCGCAAGCTCTTGGCACGCACCGGTTTGACGTTGCATGACTTCGACGTGATCGAACTCAACGAGGCCTTCGCTTCGCAAGCACTCGCGACGATGCGCGAACTGGGGCTGCCCGACGATGCCGAACACGTTAATCCCAACGGTGGCGCAATCGCGCTCGGCCATCCGCTCGGCATGAGCGGGGCGCGCCTGGCACTCACCGCGTCGCTCGAACTCATCGAACGCGGTGGCAAGCGCGCGCTCTGCACGATGTGCATCGGGGTTGGCCAAGGCATCGCGCTTGCGATGGAGCGGGTGTGAGCCTGGCGGGGGAAGCGCTGAAGAAGTCGCTGTACCGATCGCAGGGATCGGAAATGCCCTGCCCTTTAGGTTATGGCCGCGATGGTGCATCTCCATCGTCGTCGGCTCGGTCACAGAATACCCCGGCTATGCTCCCTCGCCGACTCCTCGCATATGCAACCATCGAGGCCATAACGATCGATACATGGACTTCTCCAGCGCTTCCCTAGAGCCAATTGAAACCGCGAGCCGCGACGAACTTGCGGCGTTGCAGCTCGAGCGCTTGCGTAGCGCGCTCACACGCGCCTACGAGCGCGTGCCGTTCTATCGTGAGGCCTTCGATCGCGCCGGGGCGCATCCGCGCGACGTACGCGACCTCGGCGATCTCGCGCGCTTTCCGTTCTTGGAGAAGCGTCATTTCCGCGAACAGTACCCGTTTGGACTGTTTGCCGTGCCGCGCGAGCAGACGGTGCGGTTGCACGCCTCGAGCGGGACCACCGGTAAGCCGACGGTGGTCGGCTACACGCAAGGCGATATCGATACGTGGAGCAATCTCATGGCGCGTTCGATTCGCGCCGCCGGCGGACGACCCGGCGATATCGTCCATGTGTCATACGGCTACGGTCTCTTCACCGGCGGCCTTGGTGCGCATTACGGCGCCGAGCGGTTAGGCTGCACGGTGATCCCGATGTCGGGTGGACAAACCGAAAAGCAAGTGCAGCTCATCACCGATCTGCGGCCGCGCATCATCATGGTCACGCCCAGCTACATGCTCGCAATCGCGGAAGAGATGACGCGACAAGGGCTCGATCCGCGCGAATGCAGTTTGGAGATCGGCATCTTCGGCGCCGAGCCGTGGAGCGATCAGATGCGCTCGCAAATCGAATCGATCCTCGATATCGACGCGGTCGATATCTATGGGCTCTCGGAGATCATGGGCCCCGGCGTCGCGGTTGAATGCCTGGAGACCAAAGACGGGCTGACGCTCTGGGAAGATCACTTTTATCCCGAGATCATCGATCCCGACACGGGCGCGGTGCTGCCCGAGGGCTCGTTCGGCGAACTCGTGCTGACGACGTTGACCAAAGAGGCGCTGCCCGCGATCCGTTATCGCACCCGCGATCTCACGCGCTTGTTACCGGGCTCGGCGCGCACGATGCGGCGGCTGCAGCGCGTCACCGGACGCTCGGACGACATGCTGATCGTGCGCGGCGTCAACGTCTTTCCTTCGCAGATCGAGGAGTTCATCGTGCGCGATGCGCGCCTCGCGCCGCACTATCAAATTCATCTTACGCGCAGCGGCGCGCTCGACGAGGTCACACTGCACGTTGAAACGCTTGCGGGCGTTGCCGAGAGCGAGCACGTCGATTGCGCCCGCACGCTCGCCGCGACGATCAAAAACTACGCCGGCGTCACGATGCAGATCGAGGTCGTCGCGCCGGGCACGATCCCACGCTCGCAGGGTAAGGCGGTCCGCGTCGTCGATCAGCGCAAGGGCGCGTAGCTCAGCCGCGGCACGCGAACGTTGAGCGCGGGGTAGAAGCCGTCGCGCTTGATGCTTGCGAAGTCGATGCCCGCGCTCACCAACGCCTTGATCGCGACGCTGGCGATCGTTATCGCTAAACGCGCCGCGATGCACGCATGCGCACCGGCGCCAAAGGTAAACGTACGTCCGGCCGCTGCGGAATCGGCGTTGGCGGCGGCAAGCAGCACGAGCACGCTCTCGTTTTCGCGTACGATTGCATCGTCGATAGGGATCTCGGTCGCGGCGAAACGCCGCGTGTTGTGAACCGGGGGATCCAGCCGGGCCACTTCAGCCACGAAACCCGCGAGCGTCGGCGCGTCCTGCACGATCCGCGACGCAATGACCGGCGCAACGATCGCGAGGTGATAGAGCGTATTGCCGATCAAACCGGCGGTGCCGTCGTAGGCTTGGAAGAGCAATCCCATCGCGCCGTAACGCCGCTGCTCGTCGGGAAAACGCTCGGCAAAGATCGCGTTCAAGGTCTCGACGGCGCGCGATCCGGGCGCCACGGTCTCGGGCGTTGCGCCGGGCGCGATCGCGCGCGCTAAGGCGCGGGCTGCCACTTCAATGCCCTCGACATCGCGTGGCGTAATCCCGAGCAGCGTTGCAACCGCGCGCGACGGGAAGGCGAACATCAACGCGTCGAGCGGTGCCGTGCGCAGGTCGGGCAGCGCCGAGGCGATCGCAGGCACGTCAATGCCTTCTAACAATTGCTCGGCCTCGTGACGGCGCGGCGCGTGTAGCGGACCGTCGGTCATGCGCACCATGCGCGCGAAGAGTTCGCCGAGCGCAGTGCCGCGCATGATCGACGGTACGACGTCGTCGACCGGTCGTACGCGGAAGGCGGCGTTGTTGAGCACCGTCTCGACCGCGGCGGCGCTTGCTGCGAGCCACGCGTTGAGCTCGCCGGCGAAGACAAAGGGCGTATCGAGCGCCAAGCGCGCGTAGTACGCGTACGGGTCCTCCGCTGTCGGTGCGGTGAGCGGCGTAAGATCTACCATGGCAAATCAAAGCTCGTCTGCAATGCGCGCGCACCGTCGGGCGTCACGTGCAGGGCGCGATCCTTCGCGCTGCGCGTAACCCAGCGTTTCCGCAGGAAGAGCTCGAGCACGGCAGCGCCCAGGCTCCCGGCCAGATGCGGGCGGCGTTCCGTCCAGTCGGTACACACGCGGGCGAAGGCGCGCCGCGACGCGTGGACGTCTTCGAGATCGATGCCCAACGCGGTGAAGACCGCATTCGCGCGTGCACCCAGGACGAAATCGGTGCCGCGCTGCGCGATCGCTCTGCGCTCGATCAAACGATCGGTGACGCCCACGCCCAATCGCCCGGCCAGGTGGTCGTAGCACGAACGCGCGACGCGCATGCGTTCGAACGCGGTGCTTTGGTCGAGCGCGACGATCCGTGCCGGTGCCGCAATCGCTGCAAGCGCCTCGATCGCGTGGCCGACCTCGGCCGAGGCCAGGCAGAAGAAGCGATGGCGTCCGGCGTCGCGTGCGCGAAGCATGCCCGCGGCAACGAGTTTCTTGAGGTGCGCGGTCGCGGCTTGAGGAGAGAGGCCGGCGCGCAGCGCCAGCTCGGATGCCGTCAGGTCGCGCCCGTCGAGTAGGGCGAGGAGCATGCTGGCACGTCCGGCATCGCCGATCAACGCACCGATTTCCGCGATGTTCGGTTCCGCGGTCCGTGCCGTACCTCGTTTGCGCATGCCGATATCATACCGCATGCACGATTCAGATACGCGTGAACTGTGGAATCGCGCCGCTATGCGAGCGCTCCCAGGCGGAAGGTTGCGACGAACGCCTTGAAAACCACGCGCATGTCGTCGTGGAGGAAACGGACCTCGCGCGGACCGGTGCGTTCGAAGTCGGGAATCATTGCGACGTAGTCGGCCTGCTCCGTTTTCGCCAGCGTGACGCGCATCTCGATTGGCGAGGCCAACGTGAACGGCTTGACCGTGGGTCCGCCGGCGATTGCCTGCATTGCCGCTTCGGCGATCGCGCGCTGCGCGGCTGCCGGCGAAAGCGAATCGGCCGAAAGACTGCCGATCGATTCCTTGACGATCACACCGTGTACCCACGGCATCTGGGCTTGCACGCCTTCGACCGTGGTGCGATCACCCGTCACCAGCAGCAACGGCACGCCGTATGAACCGAGCAGCGCGGCATTGATCGTCGCCTCGCCGCAGACGATGCCGTTGAGGCGCAGCTCGTAGATTACCGACGGGGTGTAAGTGTGACACAGCACCGCGTTTTGATCGCCGATCGCGCCGTGGTAGCCGATGAAGAAAGCGCCGCTGAAGCTCGCGTCGGCGTCTTGCACCATCGAATACGGCTTGCGGTTGCCAAAGATCACACGAATGTCTGCGGGCAGTTCGTCGAAGAGCAGGTTGCGCATCGGCCCGTGCGAGTCATTGACGAGCACCTCAACCGGGCCGTCGCGACGGGCACCTTCGATCGCTGCGGCGACCTCGAAGGTGTAGTAGCGGCGGAAGATTTCGTACTCGGGGTGTGGCGTGCGCGCGTCGACCTGCTGCCAGCCGCTGACACCGGCCACGCCTTCCATGTCGGTCGAGCAGTAAAGCTTCATGCCGGCAGATTCGCCGCGCCGCCGAGGCGCATCGCTGCAAGAAACACCCGAAAGACGGTCAGATAGTCGTCGTCGCAAAAGCGCACCGCGCGTCCGCCGATGCGTTCGACACGCGGCAGCAATTCCATGAAATCGGCCTGTTCGGTCTTGACCGTCTCGATGACCAGCTCGATCGGCGGTGCAAAGGTGAACGGTTTTGCGCGTGGCAACGAGGCGATCGCTTCGCGCGCGCCATCCGCAATCGCGGCGCACGCCGCAACCGGGGTGAGCGTATTGGCGCTGAAGTAGCCGATCGCATCTTTGACGACAACGCCGACCACCCACGGCATTGCTGCGGTCACACTTGCGATCGTCGCGCGATCGCCGGTCACGAGCACGACCGGCGTGCCGTACAGGCCGAGGATCGCGGCGTTGAGCAGCGCTTCGCTACACGGCGTGCCGTTCACGCGGACATCATAGAGCGTCCAGTCGCTATACGTATGCGAGAGCACGGCGCCCGCTTCACCGATCCGCGCGTGATAGCCGGTGAAGAAGGCGGCGTCGAAGCGCTGCTCCGCGCCCTGCGCCATCGAGAGCGGCTTGCGCGCGCCCGAGATCATGCGCACGTCGTCCGGCAGTTCGTCCCACAACAGATTGCGCATGTCCCAGTGTGAGTCGTTGACCAGAAACTCACGACCGCCGGCCGCGCGTGCGCCGTCGATGGCGGCATGAACTTCGCGCGTCATGTAACGGCGATAGACCGGATACTCGTGCGTGTTCGAAGGATCGACTTGGGCCCAGGCGCAGACGCCCGCGGTCCCCTCCATGTCGGCGCTGATGTAGACCCTCACGGCTGCGCTTCTCGCAAGCTCTCGCGCGCTTCGGCAAGCCCAGTTTGGGCCGCGACGTTTTTCGGGTTGACCGCGAGCGCGCGCTGGTAGAGCGGAATCGCTTGCGCGAAATGGCCGGATGCCAGATATTCATCGGCAAGCTGCGTGATCGCTACGTCGTCTTTAGGATGCGCCGCGATGCGGGCGCGCAGCGCCGCGAGTTGCTCCATCACGGCCGGTGGCGGGCCGCCGCCTTGCACGCTCGCCGCTGAGCCCGCCGATACGCCGTTCGCGGCATCGCCGCTCTTGCCGAAGACCGAGCCGGTCACGCCGAAGCCGACTGCGACCAAATAGCCCATCACTCCCAGAAATACTACGGCGAAAAGGATGACGATCGGAAGATAGATGCGCGGGGGGAGGCCACGCTCGGTCTGCTCTGGCACGAAGAGTCGTTTGGACAGAGGGCGAAGCGATTCATCCGTGATCCCCTCCGTCGCCGATCTTCAACTGCTCTTCGCCCGACTCAACTACCAGTATTTCAACGGCGAAATTCCGGATTGTCGCATCGCCTATAACGCGCGCTTCTCGAACTCGGCGGGGCGCATTACCTACGGGCATCCGCTGCTCATCGAGCTGTCGACCAAGCACTTTCGCAAGTATCCCGAAGCGCTGGAAGAGACGCTCCTGCACGAGATGATTCACGCCTGGTGCTACGCGCGCTGGCGCGACACCGGCCACAGTGCGCGCTTTAAGAAGAAGATGCGCGAGGTCGGCATCGGCTCGATCTACCACGATCTTGGCAACGTGCGCCCGTTGAATGAATCGAGTAAGCGCTACATCTTGCGCTGCGATCATTGCGCCTTCGAAGTGCTGCGCCGTAAGCGGCCGGGCAAACCGGCAAGTTGTCCGCGCTGCGACCGGCGGCGCTTCAACCCGAAGTTTCCGCTGACGATCTACGAGATCACCGGCATGGAATCCGTGGGCGATACCGTGAGCGGATTGCGCGCCGCGCGACGCGGCGCCTGAGCTGGCGGCAATTCAAAATACGCCAGGTAGCAAACGCCAGCGAACGCGGGCGAGGTATTCCGCATAACCCGGCAGCGTCTTTATCAGCACGCGCTCCTCGTCGAAGAGTCGCCACAAGATCGCGGGTGCCGCGATAAGCAGAGCGCAGAGTCCCCAGTACGAACCCAGCGCAAGCGGCGAACCGATGAACAGCAACGCGCCGGCGGCGTACATTGGATGGCGAACGACCGCGTATGGGCCCGTTGAAATGACGCGTTGATCCTCGAACGTCTCGACGGTCGACGCGCTATAGGCGTTGACGGCAAAGACGAGATAACAGATGTAGAACCAGATTGCGGTCAGGACGTCGCCGAGAATCTCGGCAACGAGCGGCACGTGCGACCATCCGAAGCGGTGATCGAGCGCCGGGACGATCAGCATCGCCACAAATCCGATCGACGCGAGGAGCATGGCAATCCGCTGGCCCAGTTCGGGCTCCGCGGTTGGGCCGCCGCGCATGCGGCGTTCGAGTAACGCACGGTCGGTGCGCATGAGATAGAGCGTGAGCAGGACCTCGGCGGCAAAAAAGACGCCCATGTAGGCCCACGCCTGCCAGTACGCAAGCGTCCCCGCGCCGCCGAAGAGCACGAGGCCCATGACGAGCGCGAGGGCCAGGATACCGAACCCCGCTTTGATGCCGGCATTGTTCATGCGCGGAGTTACGTGAATGCGAGCGCTTCCTCCGCCAAAGGTTCGCATAGCACCGAATTGACGATGCGATCGACGCGTTCGGCAACGGCCTCTTCTCGCGTGCCGGGGAACCCCAAGCGATCGTAGTACATCACCGAGGCGAAGACCGCGCCGAAGAGGATTCGCACGCGCAAGGTCGCGATCTCCGGAGGAAGCCCAGCACGCTCGGTTAGCGCCTGTGCGATCGCGTTGTGTCCGGCGGTGATGAAGTGCGGCAGCGAATCGCGATACGGCTCGATCAGCTCGGGGCACATCAGCCAGGTCAGGTAAAAGCCGCGCATCTTGTTCAGGAACGCCGCGTACGCGAGACCGACGTCGTGTAGGAGCATGCGCGGATCCCCGACCGATACAGCGTCGGCGCGCAGGAGGTGCACGAACGCGTCGAGCTCGTCCATCGCGCGCTCGACGAAGGCCGCGATAATCGCCTCTTTCGTGGGATAGTACTTCTGCAGCAGCGATGGGGTTATGCCGGCGGCACGGGCGATCATGCGCAGCGATGTGCCATAATACCCACGGCGCTCGAACAAATCGGAGCATCCTGCGAGGATCACCCGGCGACGGTCGAGTGTCAGCGGCTCATGCATATTTTCTCGTATGCACCTGTACCCCGCGGGCGGAACGAAGGTGGTTGCCAGGAACGCCCTAGGAGGTCCATCATTGCATTGTTCTTGGAAGTGATGATGGACTACAACGATTATACTCCTCCCGCGACACCGAGCGAGAGAAATGTGCTTCGCCGGCTGGAAGTCGAACGGGACCACCTGGCCTCGTACGACCCCGCGACGGGCCTGCCGCAGTTGCCGTTTTTTCTCGCTCAAGCGGCTCGGAGCGCGAGCGAATGCATGAAACGGGGCCAGCACCTCAGCGTGGTGGCGATCGCCTTCGACAGCTTCGACATGCCGGGCGCCTTGTACGGATGCGACGGCGGTGCCGTGCTGCGAGCGCTCGCGCAGGATCTTCGGCACGCGCTGCGCGGCGAACATTTCTTTACGCGGTCAGGCCGGACGTTCTTAGCGCTGCTTCCCGCGATGGACGCAGCTCGCGCCACGATGTTTGCAGAGCGGTTCGTAGAGAAGGGTGTCGTGCTCGAGATCGACGGTAAGAAAGTCGTGATTGCCGCCTCTGCCGGGATCGCGACGAGCAGCGACATCCCGCGGCAACCGGAAGACAAGGTGCGCTGCGTGATCGACCGTGCTATCGCTGCGCTGAATGCGTCCATTCGCTGCGGGTGGGGCAATGTAACCACGCATTCGCCGGCGTTGGAGCGGAGTCTGCGGCGCCAGGGAGCGATCGAGCGAGCCGTGTGTGGGGCCGTGCGTAGCGGCGATTTCTATTTTCTTTATCAGCCGATCGTCGACGTTCGTAGCGGGAGGACTGTTGCGGTCGAGGCGCTCGCGAGGTGGGACCATCCGGAGCTCGGCGCGGTCACGCCGGCGGAGTTCATTCCGAAGATCGAGCAGCGCGGTCTTGCCGTCGAGTTCGACCGTTTGGTGCTCGAACGCAGCTTGAACGATTTTGTGCTCTTGCGCCAGTCGGCTCCGGAGCTCGATCTTCACGTCAACGTGAGTGCCGCACACTTCGGCGCCGAATCGGTGGTGGGTTCGTTGCTCGAAATCGTTGACGAAAGCGGCGTACCGCGCGACCGGCTCGTGCTCGAGATCACCGAAAGCGCCGCGCCAGAGTGCTCCGATCAGTTGATACGTAACGCCGAGGAGACGCGCGCAGCGGGCATCCGGATCGCGATCGACGATCTCGGAACCGGCTTCAACACCTTGCGGTCGTTTGCGTGTCTGCCGGTCGACATCATAAAAATCGATCGGTCGTTTCTTCCCGGGAAGTCCGACGAGAACCGGCATCGGATCATTCTCTCGGGTATGGCACGGACCAGCGACGAGTTGGGTGTCTGCACGGTCGTAGAGGGGGTCGAGACGCCCGAGGATCATGCCTTCGCTCTCTCGACCGGCGCGCAGTTTGCCCAGGGCTACCGGTACGCGATCCCGCTCCCGGTGCACCACCTGTTGCCGCTTCTCGGGCAGGCTGCTTCCTAAGGCGCGACCTAAATTGGCGGCCCAGCGCGCAATGCGGTAGCGATTACGTCGAGTTGCTCGCGGAGCGGAGCGATCTCTGCGCGTACGGCGTCGGCGATTGAAGCGTGGGAGGCCTCATTGTCAATGGCAAACACATCGAGCGCGCTGCTGACACCCTGCGACATCGACGAGAGCGCAGCGATTTCATCCGGCGCATAGGCTTCGCCACCCGAACGCTCACCGAGCAATACAACGCCAAGTAGCCGCCCCCGTGCGAGCATTGGGAGGACGAGCGCGCCCTGCAGCGCGCTTGCGTAGTGATGCGGGTCGATTGGTTCGTGCCGCGCCTTCAGTGCTAGCACCGCCGCGTCATTCTCATCGACCTCCGTCCGGACCCCATCGCCGAACGACCGCGCCGGCGCATAGTGCCCGGTTCCATCGAGAAAGATAGCGGCATTGCGTGCATCGGTGTGGTCGCGAAGGTTCTCGATTGCACGATCGAGCAGCGCACTTTCGTTGGTTACGAACGCGGCTTCGCGTCCGAACTCCACGAGCGCTCGTTCATCCTCGCGCCGCTTGTGGAAGAATACGCGCTCTACCAGCTCATCGACGTGCCGGTGAATCGGGTGTAATGAGAGGCCGAGCACGAGCGCAAGCGCGGCATTGGCGACCAGCCCGGTAGCGTGGCTTACGCCGGTCATCACGGTGTTGAGCACAAACTCGAGCAAAATGAACGACGCAACCACGATCAATGAAACCGTCGTCACCACGACGGTGCGGCTGAGCACGAACTCGAAGTCGAGGACGCGGCGCTTCAGCAGCGCATAGGTGACAAGTCCAGCGCTCAGCAAGTAGATTCCGCTGGAAGCGCTGATGATGGCGACGTTGACGAACCAGGAGGTAATAAAGACGGCGATTGTCTGCGTGAAGGCGTGGGCAACGAACGCTATCGGCAGCGGCAGCAGCAGCCATGCTGCGCGCGGCCGTTCGTCGGCGGGTGTTGCGCGGACCGCGGTAAATGCTGCGAAAGCCACCAAGGCGTACACGACGACGTCGATCGAGACGCGTAAGGGCGATACCCGGTAGATAAACGGCAGCGGATCGAACCAGAGCGTCGCAATGCCGGTCGCTGCCGCAACGTCGGCGAGAAAACCGATACCGACGAGGGCGATCGCCGCACATGCCACGATCGCACGCTGGCGCGACGGTCGCCCGGTGCGAAACGAAAGACGCAACAGCAGCAGCGGAGCAATTGCCAAGCACGCATGCGCGACGATGAATAGCACGAGCTGGAGCGTCGCTGAAGGCGGAACGAAATAGCGCGGGTCGAGGAGCACAGTCGGGAAGCATAGGAGCGTCAGGATTAGCAGCCTTGCGTCGGGACGCGACCATTGGCGCAATGCCAGCAGGAGCGCGCAGATGCCGAACCAGAGCGCGGCTAACAACGTGAGGACTTGAGGCGGCAGTTTCCACTGCGTGGCACCTTCCCACGACGTGCTTCCGATGACGCTATGAGTCGAGCGGTTGCCGCCGCGCTCGACGGTTACAATCGTCGGACGCGCGGCGCTAAGTTGGGCCACGACGGCAATGCGCGACCCGAGCGACTGCTCGCGTAGATCGATGAGGTCGCCGCCGCGTATTCCTGCGCGCTCAGTCGCGCCGCCCGAACGGGGCTCGACGATGCGCACGGTGTAGGGCCCAGCGCGCAGCGCATTGGAGTCCCACCAGCCGAACCACGGGCGCCCTCCGATGCCGAAGAGCGCGGCGGTCACGGAAAGGGTGACCAACAGCGAGAGCAGGGACAGGGAAACCAAGCGCCAGCGCATCAAACCGTCCGTTAGCTCGCCAAAGAGGTCTTCCTTCCCCGACCTAAGTCCAGGCCGGAAATCCCCAAAAAGGGTGAAGATAGGTGTTGCAATGACGACTGTAAACAGCACCACCAACGGGGCGGTCAAGACGCGCGTCGAGTCAGACTCGATGGGCAAGATCGATGTCCCCGCCGACAAGTACTACGGCGCGCAGTCGGCGCGCTCGCTCATCCACTTCGACATCGGTGAAGGCTCGTGGCCGAAGGACCGTATGCCCAAGCAAGTGATTGTCGCGATGGCGCAGCTCAAGAAAGCTGCGGCGCTGGTCAATCACGATCTCGGCAAACTCGACGACGAGAAAACCAAGCTCATCGTGCAAGCAGCCGATGAAGTGATTGCCGGCAAGCTCGACGATCATTTTCCGCTTCGCATTTGGCAGACGGGTTCGGGCACGCAGACCAACATGAACGTGAACGAGGTCATCTCGAACCGCGCGATCGAAATCGCGGGCGGAGAGATGGGATCGAAGAAGCCGGTCCATCCTAACGATCACGTGAACATGTCGCAGTCGTCGAACGATACGTTTCCGACCGCAATGCACATGGCGGCCGCCGAAGCCGTCGTCGAAATGCTTCCCGCGGTGAAGGCGCTACGCGACGCGCTCGACGCCAAAGCCAAACAGTGGAACGACATCGTCAAAGTCGGTCGCACGCACTTGCAAGATGCGACCCCGCTTACGCTCGGTCAGGAATTCTCCGGCTATGTGACGCAGCTCGACCGCGCGATGAAGGCGATCAAAGAAGCGCTCGACCCGATCTACGATCTCGCGATCGGCGGCACCGCGGTGGGCACCGGACTCAACGCGCATCCGGAGTTTGCCGAACGCATGGCCAAGAAACTTGCCGAGCTGACCGGGCTGCCCTTCCGTTCGCATCCCAATAAGTTCACGGCGCTCGCGTCGCACGATGACTTCGTCTTCGCATCGGGCGCGCTCAAGACGCTCGGCGCGGCGCTGATGAAGATTGCTAACGACGTTCGCTGGCTCGCCTCGGGTCCGCGTGCGGGTATCGGCGAGTTGATTCTTCCGGAAAACGAGCCAGGCAGTTCGATCATGCCGGGCAAAGTCAATCCGACGCAATCCGAGCAGATGACGATGGTCGTTGTGCAGGTCTTCGGCAACGACGCAGCGATCGGCTTTGGCGCATCGCAAGGCAATTTCGAGCTCAACGTCTTCAACCCGGTGATTCTTTCGAACTTCTTGCATAGCGCGAATCTGCTCAAAGATTCGTGTACGATGTTCCGCGAACACGCGGTCGAGGGACTGCAAGCCAACGAACCCGTGATCAAGAAGTACCTCGCCGAGTCGTTGATGACGGTGACGGCACTGTCGCCCAAGATCGGTTACGACAAAGCGGCCGAAATCGCCAAGACGGCGCACCACGAAGGCACGACGCTCAAGGAAGCCGCGCTCAAGCTTGGCTACGTAAACGCCGACGAGTTCGATAAACTCGTCGTGCCGAAGGAAATGACCTATCCGAAGTAGCTAGCCGGCTTTCGTTTGGCTGTCTATGAAGCGCGCGATAATATCGCGCGCTTCATTTGTCATATGATAGAAGGCCACGTTGTAGTTCGGGGTCGCGTGTTGGTGCGCGACGATACGACCATGCACGCTGACACGGTTCTGGGCGAGCCAAATCTGCAGCTCGAGGGACGCGCCGACGGGCAGCTCATCGCTGGTCTGTATCAGCACGCCGCCGGTCGAAATATTTGTCGCGCGAGCGACGCATGCCGGCGAACCCGCTTGCATGTAGCTCACTTCGAAATCGACCGGAATGCGAATGCTCGCACGCGTCAGCCCGTTGCCGGTGTGCACGTCGGGAGTATGCCCTGGGGCGCGCGCGTGTGCTGTCTGCGTTGCACGGGCGAGCTCCTCGGGTTGGACAGTCTCCGGCTGGAGTGCGAGCACGTACGCGTAGCGCGGCCCGATTTTCGTGCGGCTCACGACGAAGCCTGATAGCGCTAGCGTCGGCGCTCCATGAACGGCAAGCGGGAATTCGAGGCGGTCACCCACCTCGAACGCATTCATCGATCGCATGCGGCATTCGCTCTGCGTGGCCTGTTCGATGATGGCCATGACGGGGGCGCTGCCATCGACGCTTACCATCGTTGGAGCCTCGAGCGATGGGAGCGCGGCTGGTCGAGGGTCTGGCATGTTCTAGGTTAGGCTGCTTGGGATCGCGACTTGATGAAGCTTGCGATTGCATCGCGCGCTTCATCGGTAATATCGTAAAACGCGACATTGTAGTTCGGACTCTGCTGCTGGTGCGCAACGATACGCCCGCGGACCGTGACGCTTTCGGAGCCGAGCGGAATCTGCAGTTCCAGCGATGCGCCCACCGGCAAGACATCGGTGGAGTTCATCAGCACGCCACCCGTCGAAATGTTCGTCGCGCGGGCGACGCGTTCGGTCAGGCCGAGCTGCGCGTAACGAACTTCGAAGTCGACCGAGATGCGCACGCTCGTGCGCGTGAGCCCGTTTTCAGTCGGCACGTCGGGCGCATGCACCTGGGAACGCTCGTGTGCGACCTCGGCGGCCTTGGCGATCGCCTCGGCTTGCGATGGTGTCGTCCGAATGGCGAGTACGTAGGCGTATCGGGCGCCGTTTTGTTTGCGGCTGGTGACGGTGCCTGAGAGGGCGCCGATCGGCGGCGCGCCGTGAACCGAGAGCGAAAACTCCAACCGATCGCCGATATCGAAAACGCTGACCGAACGCATGCGGCACTCGTTGTGACTAGCATGCTCGACGATCGCCATAACCGGCGCGCTGCTGCCGGCGCTCACCATCGTCGGCGCCTCGAGTGACGCCAGCGCGGCTGCGTATGGATCAGGCATGTCTTACCACCTTCTAAAGACAAGCGGAATTCCCGAGGACTTTATAAATCAGCAGGGATGGCGCCTGCAACATAGCAAGAGCGGCACATGAGTTTGCGCGAGTTTTACGATCGTAGCGACGCCCTCGAGATCGCGCGCGCGATTCACGAGCGCGAAGTGAGCGCTGACGAGGTGCTCGACGAGGCGATCGCCCGGGCGGAACGGATCGATTCGCGCCTCAACGCGCTTACCGCGCGCGGCTACGAAGCGGCCCGCGCGATGGCACGTGCACAGCTGGATGGCCCACTCGCGGGCGTACCGTTGCTGGTCAAAGACCTCGGGCCGGAATTGGCGGGACTGCCGATGACGATGGGCAGTAGGTATTTTGCCTCGTATGTACCGCCTGCCGATCACGAATTCTTTACCCGCGTTAAACGCGCGGGAGCGGTCATTTTCGGCAAAACGACGCCGCCCGAGTTCGGCCTGCTGCCGTACACCGAAAGTGCGTTGTTCGGCGCGACGCGTAATCCGTGGGACCTCGAGCGCACGCCGGGTGGCTCGAGCGGCGGCAGCGCGGCGATGTGCGCGGCCGGCGTCGTGCCGCTCGCGCACGGCAACGACATGGGTGGATCGATTCGGATACCGGCGAGCTGCACCGGCCTCTTCGGCCTCAAGCCTAGTCGCGGACGTGCTCCAACGAACGGCGGCGTTATCGGATCGGCCAACGTCGACCACGCGATCTCGCGTAGCGTGCGCGACAGCGCGGCCTTTCTCGACGTGGTGCGCAGCGACAACGGTCCGCGGTTTCTTGACGAGACGCAACGCGATCCCATCCCGCTGCGGATCGCGGTGATGCGCGGACCGGGCCTTGGACACGGAATCTCTGCTGAGTCACGGGCCGCGCTCGACGCGGCCGCGACGCTATGCACATCGCTCGGCCACAGCGTGGTCGATGCTGAGCCGGAGGGCATTGACTATCCGGCGGTCGCGTACGCCCTGCTCCTGATCTTTGCAAGTAACATCGGCTGGCATCTGGGTTCTGGCAATCCGACACCGGAGCGTCGGCTCCGTCGCGGCGACATTGAGCCGGCAACGCTTGCGATGCTCACAATCGCGCAAGTACTCGCGCTCGACGAACTCACCGGCGCGGTCGTGACGCAGCGCAAGCTGCGTGCCGCATTCGATGCATTCATGGAAAAGTATGACCTCATTCTGACGCCGACGTTAGCCGCGCCGCCGGTACGTATCGGTGAGCTGAAGCTCACGCGTGCGGAGATCATCCAGTGCGAAGTTCTCGCGCGGCTGCGGCTGCCGTCGCTGATACGCAAGGCTGCGCGCGAGATCGCAGCACCGATGTTCGATTGGTTGCCATACACGCCCATCTTTAATCTCACCGGCGCGCCGGCAATGTCGGTACCGTTGCATTGGAGTGCCGAGGGCCTACCGGTCGGCGTGCAGTTCGCGGGTCGCTTCGACGACGAAGCGACGCTCTTTCGGCTGGCGGGGCAGCTCGAACGCGCCGCACCGTGGCACGATCGTCGTCCGCCGGTTTGGAGTGGCGCTAATGAATGAGGTGGCGCAACGCGAGTGAGCCGGCCACGCCGATCAGCGCGATGCCCACAATCACCAGCAGCTGCGGCGATTTGAGGCGCAACGAAAGCCGCGCGCCGACGGGTCCGCCGAGCAAGCCGCCTGCAACCAGCGGAACGACGTCAGCAAGTTTCACATCGTGCTGGAATGCATGCACGATCAACCCCGTCGGCGAGGTGAGAATCAGCACGAAGTGCGACGTTGCGCTAATCGCATGCGCGGGCAGCGTCGAGAAGTAGAGTAGTGAGGGCACGGTGATGACGCCGCCGCCGATGCCGAACAGACTTGAGACCAAGCCGACGAGAAAGCCGAGCCCGACCGCCGCGCGGTATGACATCGGCTTGCTTCCACCAGCCGCATGTTCGATGCGCCCGGCCATGCGAAGTTTTGCGTTGAAGATCATGTCGGCGGCAATCACCAGCAAGAACGCGCTGAAGATCCAGTCGAACGCCGCCCCTGAGATGTACTTCGTCGCAATTGCACCGAGAACGCTTCCGGGTAGACCACCGCAGGCGAAGATCAAGCCGAGGCGCACGTTGACCTGGCGTTGCAGGAGATAGGTGAACGCGCCGGCTGCGCTATTTGCCGTCACCAGCACGAGGGACGTGCCTGCCGCTTCGGCCGGCGGGAGTGCAAATACCAAGCGCAACAGCGGAACGAGAATGAAGCCGCCGCCGAGGCCAACCATCGATCCACAGACGCTCCCAACGAACGCGGCGCCGAAAAGCTCGAGACCTTGGGTCATCCCCGAGATTATGCGGGCGCCGGTTGTACGGTTACGGCCGTATGAGTCGCAGGCGCCGGCGCTTCTTTGACGTCGCGGATGTTGTAGATCCGGATCGGATCTTTCTTGCCTTTGACGGTGACCGGCTCCAGCTCGTCAGCGACGACGAAGTCCTTGACTTCTTGATACGTGTAGTCGCTGATGATGATCTCGCCCGCCTTGGCCACGTTGTAGAGACGCGCAGCGAGGTTGACGTTATCCCCGATCACGGTGTAGTTCATGCGTGAGCTCGCGCCGAGGTTGCCCATGACCACGTCGCCGGTATTGACGCCCATCCCGACGGTGAACTCGCGCTTGCCCATCGCCTTCCACTTTTCGGCCAATTCGAGAATCTTTTTCTGTTGCGCCACGGCGGCGAGAACCGCATTCTTCGCGTCGTCGGGCGTCTGATACGGGGCGGAGAACACCGCCATGACGCAGTCGCCGATGAACTTGTCGACGTAGCCGCCGTACTGGAAGATGATCGCGCACATCTCTTCGAAGTACTCGTTGAGTTGGTTGTAAATCTCTTCCGGCGTCATGTTTTCCGACATCGCGGTGAAGCCGCGAATGTCACTATAAAAGATCGTGGCCTTGACTTTCTTGCCTTTG
Source organism: Candidatus Aquilonibacter sp. (assembly GCA_050015295.1). Classification (GTDB taxonomy): domain Bacteria; phylum Vulcanimicrobiota; class Vulcanimicrobiia; order Vulcanimicrobiales; family Vulcanimicrobiaceae; genus Aquilonibacter. Next base: position 87,334 of record JBEKBR010000004.1, read on the forward strand.
AGGGCCAGCGCATTGCGCGGATCCTCGTGCGAGAGGATGTCGCTCACAATCGCCGGGCTGACATGCATGCCGAACAGGTTGGTGACCATGCGACGTTGCGCGACCTCATAGAGCACGCGGTAGAGACCGACGAAGAGCGTGGCCGCGACCATCGCGATGACCACGTGCACGAGATCCAGCCAGTAGAGCCGCGTTACGAACAGCGCCTCGTTCGCGTAGGCGTAGACGACCGTCGATACGAGCGAAATGATAATCGCATAGGTCGTCTTCATGAAGTTGAAGGCGAGCGCGATCAGCAGCGGCAGGATGACGATGAGCCCGATCTCGAGCCAGAGCGGCGCCTCGGTGATGTAGATGTGGCGCATCAGCTGGTCGGCGAGCCGCGCGTTGGCGAAGAGGCCGGGAAATTCGGCGCTGCGCGCGGTGTGCACGAAGTCGCCTTGGGCTTGCGCCGTGTTGCCGATGTACACGAGTGCACCGTTGACCGCCGACTTCAAATCGGGGATCGATTCGGAGTAGGCGTCGGAGAAGGAGAGCTGATTGTCGACGAAATCTTGCGTGTGCTCTTCGACCTGCTGCCCGTGATCGGTCGTCACTTGTTTGAGCGAATAGCGCGGCACGACCAAGAGAAAGCGGCCGTCCTCATCGGTCGGCAACGTCGAGAGATCGATTTTCTTGCCGGTGTATTGCTCCACCACGCCCGCAGCAAGCGCGTCGAAGGTGCGATTGCTGTATTGTCCGGTCGAACCGGTGTGAATCACCATTCGCTGACCGGTGAGTACGTTGCCGGGGAAGTCGACTGACGAGTAGCCGATGCCCTTGGCGTAGGGCAGCAACGTTGGCGACGGCAACTCGATTCCGAGTTGCCCGGTGCTCGTGGTATCGATCGGGAAGGCGAGGATTGTCGGAATGCTACGCAAACCCGCGGCAAAGGCTTGATCCTGTGTGGGGTCAGGAGCCGGCTCGATAAAATCGATATCGATCGCGACCGCTTTTGCGCCGGCAGCCGCGAGATGTTTGAGCATCGTTCCGTAGATATGGCGGGGCAGCGGGTATTGATGCAGCTCCGGCACGTTGCTGCCGAAGGTCACTTCGTCGATTGGGATGATGACGATTTTGTTCGTCTTGTTGTCCGTGCTGTCGTACCACTGCGTCCCGAAGCCGAGCTGCGTCGAAGCGTTGAGTGCCGCGTAGTGCGACTGCAGATCGGTAACGCGATGGAAGAGCGGGATGTCGTCTTTCTTGACGAGCAGGAGCACCAGCGCTATCGCGCTCGCGGCCGCGCCGAGCAACAGCGCGATGAGGAGCGACTTGACGCGAGCGGACATGGTGCCTCCTGAATATTATGCGTTCACGCGCCCGATATATCGACGGTCGCGTGTGTCGATTTTAATCACGTCATCCTGGTTCACGAAGAGCGGCACGTTGACCGTGGCACCGGTTTCTAACTTGGCCGGTTTGCCGGTGTTGGTCGCAGTGTCACCCTTAAATCCGGGATCGGTCTCGACCACCCGCAACTCCACATGCGGGGGCAGATCGACGCCGATCGGCACGCCTTCGTGCAGCTGCACGTCGACGACCATCCCGTCCTTGAGGAAATCCGCCGGATCGCCGATCACTTCCCGCTGGATGGTGATGTTCTCGAACGACTCCTGATCCATGAAATGGAATCCCTCGGCATCATTATAGAGCAGCTGCATCTGGCGGTTGTCCACCGTCGCGCGCTCGAGCTTCTCGCCCGCGCGGAACGTGCGCTCGAGGGTGGTGCCGGTCTTGACGTTCTTGAGGCGCGTACGCACGAAGGCTGCACCTTTGCCGGGCTTGACGTGGAGGAACTCGATGACGGTCCAGAGGTTGCCGTCGACCAGAATCGTGACGCCGTTACGGAGATCGTTCGAGGAAATCATGACCCTCGTCTGTACGGTTTGGGGCAAAAAAAGCCCTGGCGCGCGGGCCTAAACTACGCTCTGCGCTCGAACAGGCGTATTGGACCTTCGGTTCCTCTGCGTAATCGCGCGATGTTCTCACGATGCGTCCATACGATGAAGAACGCGAGATAGAGCCCGAACAACGTCGGGCAAGGCAAACGTGTAAAGAAGCAGAGTGCGAATGGTGAAACGGCCATGGCGAGCATCGAACCCACCGATGAATAACGCGTGAATACCAGCGAGCCCAGCAGCCACGCGCCGACACAAACCAAACCGGCCGGCCAGCTCAGCGCGAAAATTGCACCGAACGCGGTCGCAACGCCTTTGCCGCCTTTCCAGCGGAGCCACGGCGAAAAGCAGTGGCCGAGTACGGCGCAGGTTGCTGCGATGCTCGGAAACGGCGATACGGCGCCGAACACAAACGCGGCTAAAAGCACGGCGAGCGCGCCTTTGCCGGCGTCGAGGAGCAGCACCGCGACAGCGCCCTTTGCTCCAAGCGTGCGCAATGCGTTCATCGCACCGATGTTGCCGGATCCGTGTTCGCGCAGATCCGTGCGATACGCAAAGCGACCGATCAAATAGCCGAACGGGATCGATCCGATGAGAAACGCGCCCACGATCGTGAGCACGGCATCGGCAGCGATCATTCCTCGCGCGCCTCATTTTCGCGACGCGGCCGAAATTCGAGCGTTAGCGGAACGCCTTCGAAATCAACGTGCTGGCGGATCGTGTTCTCCAAGAACCGCTTGTACGATGATTGGACGAGGTCGGGATCGTTGCACGAGAAGACAAACAGCGGCGGATGTACCGCAGCCTGCGTGGCGTAGTAGATCTTAAAGACCTTTCCGCCGGCTGCGGGCGCCGGATGGGCGAGCACCGCATCGCGGATCAGCGCGTTGAGTTGTCCGGTCGGGATTCGGCGATCGAGATTTTCCGCCACCCGCGTGACGACGGGCATCAAGCTTCCCAAGCGCCGCTTGGTCTTGGCAGAGAGGAACGTAATTGGGGCGAAGCGCGCGAACGGAATCAAATCGTGGATGACGTCGGCAAGCTCGTTTTGACTGAACTCGCCTTGCTGCTCGCGCGCCAGATCCCACTTGTTGCCGACGATGATGATCCCTTTGCGCTCTTCGAGCGCGAGGCCAACCAGGCGGCGGTCTTGCGCTGTCACGCCGACCATCGAATCGAACACGAGCAGCGCGATATCGCAGCGCGCGATGGCTTTGAGCGAGCGCAGCGCCGCATAATACTCAATTGCGCCGTGCGCCTCGGGCTTCTTGCGGACGCCGGCGGTGTCGATCAAGCGGACCGTGCGATCGTGCCAATGGAGCAGCGTGTCGATCGTATCGCGGGTGGTGCCGGGAACTTCGGAAACGATCGCGCGTTCTTCGCCGAGCAGTGCATTGAGCAGCGAACTCTTCCCGACGTTGGGACGGCCGATAATGGCGAGCGCGAGTTCGTCGCCGGCAACGGCGTTGGGAGCGTCCGGCGGCAACAGGTCGACGACGCGATCGAGCAGGTCACCGGTGCCTTCGCCGTGGATCGCCGAGACGGCGACCGGCTCGCCAAAACCAAGCCGGGAGAATTCGCCGTGTACCGACGCAAGCGCGCTCGGCGACTCCGCTTTGTTTGCAACGAGCACGATGCGTCGTCGTGTCGCGCGCAAAATTTGTGCAACCTCTTGATCGAGCGGATTGAGTCCAGTTTGCGCATCGACCACAAAGACGATGGCGTCGGCTTCCTGCGCGGCGGCCTCGGCTTGCCGGCGGGTTGCCTCGGCGAACGCTTCGCCGTGCGCAGTATCGGCATCGGGGTCGATGCCCGCGGTGTCGACGACGCTGAAGGTGCGTCCGCGCCACTCGCACAGCGCATACAGGCGGTCGCGCGTCACCCCCGGCGTATCCTCGACGATCGCGAGCCGCTGGCCGATCAAACGGTTAAAAAGGGCGCTCTTGCCGACGTTGGGCCGCCCGACGATCGCGACGGTGGCCGGCCGCAACATCGCGGCGGCCGGGGTCGGAGTCTCTTGCACCGGCTCTCCTTTCGGAATGCCTATGAAGAGCCCCCACCGAACCGAACCACGGTGCCCAGGATCTATATCGAAACGTTCGGCTGTCAGATGAACGAAGCCGACTCCCAGTACATCGCCGACCGCGCCACCAGCGCGGGCTACGATATCGCAAGCAAAGCGGAAGAGGCGAGCGTGCTCGTGCTCAATACCTGCACGGTTCGCGATAATGCCGAGCGACGAGCGTACGGGCGCATGAACCATTTCAAGGTGCTCAAGGAGCGCGATCCGCAGGTGCGCCTGGTGGTGATGGGCTGCCTTGCCGAACAGGATCGCGATCGCATGCAGACGCTTGCACCGCACGTCGACGCAGTCTTCGGCACAAAAGAGCTGGTCGAGCTGGGTGACCAATTGACTGCATGGAAGCCCATGCTTCCTGACGCTCCGTCCGACGAAGGCGCAAGCGCCGAAGAGCTCTATCGCGCGATGGGCGGGACGGCGGATGCTGTCGTCGATGCGTTCTCGCACCTGCGCGCGTTCGTGACCGTGCAGCGCGGTTGTTCCTACTACTGTACGTTTTGTATCGTCCCGCACGTGCGCGGCCGGTTCGACCATCGTCCGATGCGCGAGATCGTCGCCGAAGTGCAAGGTCACCTAGCGAACGGTGCGCGCGAGATCATGCTGGTCGGCCAGACCGTGAATGCCTGGCGCGATCCGGCCGGCGCGCAAGACTTCGGCGATCTCTGTAACGCGGTCGCAGCGCTTCCGGGCCTCGAACGTTTGACGTTCATCTCGCCCCACCCGAAAGATTTCACCGAAAAAATCATTGCCGATCTCGCGGCCGTGCCGCAGCTCAACCCGCGCGTCCACCTGCCCCTGCAGTCGGGCAGCGACGCGATGCTGCGCCGGATGAATCGCAAATACACGCGCGCGCAATTCGAAGAGAAGATGGCGTTGTTCCGCCGCTATCTGCCGCACTGGGCGGTCACGACCGACATCATCGTCGGATTTCCGGGAGAGAGCGACGCCGATTTCGAGGCGACGATGGAGCTGGTCGAATCCGGCGCCTTTGCCAACGCGTTTACGTTCATCTATTCGATTCGTCGGGGGACGCCGGCCGCGCGATGGGAGCAAGTGCCGGCCGAGGCATCGTCGGCGCGGTTCAAGCGACTGATCGACGCACAAAATGCAGCGACGCGCGCCTACCACGATCGTAAGATCGGCACGACGGTGCGCGCGTTGATCCAAGGTCCATCGAAAAAAGATCCGGCGAAGCTGGCTGCTAAATCGCTCGACAACGTCACGATCATTGCGCCCATGCCACCGGATTACGATGAGCGGACGTACGCGAGCGAACCTTGGCTCGATGTCGACGTCGAAACCGCGCACGTGTGGGGCTGCACCGGGACGCTGGTACGCCGCGCGCGGCGATACGGCGACGCCGGCATTGCGGTGGCGCGCCCGGTCATCGATTTAATTGCCGGCTAGTTGCCTGTGATCACTCAAACGTGAGCGACGCAGTCAAGTATTCACCGATGCTCGAGCAGTACTTCGGGATGAAGGCTCGCTATCCGGAAGCGATCTTGCTTTCGCGCGTTGGCGACTTTTACGAAGCTTATGGCGACGACGCACAGACCGTCGCGCAAGCACTGCAGATTGCGCTCACCAGTAAGGAGTCCGGCGGTGGGCGGCGCGTGGCGATGGCGGGCGTGCCGCATCATGCCTTGACCGGTTACCTGCATAAACTCGTGGCGCAGCGTTTCATCGTGGCGCTGGCCGAGCAGCTCGAAGCACCGATACCGAACAAACTCGTTCGCCGCGACGTCGTACGAATCGTCACGCCGGGAACGCTGATCGAAGAGCAACTGCTCGACGGCAAGACCCACAATTACCTCGCCGCAGTGACGCTGATCGACGATGTTTTTGCACTTGCCTACGCGGACATCTCGACCGGACATAGCGCTGCAACCGCACTCTGCGGCGATGGCGCCTACGATGACGTGCTGGCCGAATTGGCGCGCATCGCACCGACGGAGATCGTCGCCGATCTGCCGGCCGGTGCGCGCGCCGCGATGGCGAGCGCGATGGAAGCCACCGGCGCGCGCATTGCCGCACCGTCGTTGGGGCTCGTCGAAGCACGCGAACGGCCCGTCGCCGACGGCTTTTCGTCGGACGAAGCGACCGCGATGCACCGCGCGCTCGATGTGCTCGGTGCCTTCATCAAACGCACGGCGGTGGCCGCCGGCATCGAGAGTCTGCGCGCGATCGAGTTCTACCGCCACCGTAACTTTCTAGCGCTCGATCCGTCGACGCGCAAGCATCTTGAGCTGGTCCGCGCGCAGGGACAAAATCCGCGCGCAACACTGCTGGTGACGCTCGACCTCTGCGCGACGTCGATGGGATCGCGGATGCTGAGCCGCTGGATCCTTGCGCCGCTGGTGGAGCGCGAGGCCATCGTTGCGCGGCAAGACGCGGTGCAAACGCTGATCGACGAACACGCGCGCCGCCAAGCCGTGCGCGACCTGCTCGGCGGATGTTTCGACCTGGAGCGCATCGCGCAGAAGGTTCGCTTCAGGCGCGCGTTGCCGCGCGACCTAGCCTCGCTGCGCCGCACGCTCGATGTCCTGCGCCCGTTGCCGCAGGTTGCACCGCCGGCGCTTGCCGCAGTCGTCGCGGCCGCCGGCGATTTCAGCGAACTTTATGACGACTTGGTGCGGACCCTTGCTGACGAACCGCCGGCGCTGCTTGCCGACGGCGGCGTGATTCGTCCCGAAGCGGACCAAGAACTTGCGCAGTGCGTCGCGCTGCGTACCGACGCGCGTTCGAGCCTCTCCGCGCTCGAAGAGCGCGAGCGCGAGCGCACCGGCATCAAGACGCTGCGCATCAAGTACGCGAGTGCGTTCGGCTACGCGATCGAGATCAGCAAAGCGCAGGCGGCGAACGTTCCCGCCGATTACGTGCGCAAACAGACGCTGACCACCGGTGAGCGCTACATCACTCCCGAACTCAAAGATCTCGAACTTGCAATCTCGACTGCCCAGTCGCGTCAGCAGCGTTTGGAAGAACGCCTGTACGCCGAGCTGCTCGAACGTGTAGCAGCGCGTGCCGATGATTTGCTGGCGGCGGCCGAAGCTGTCGCGCAGATCGACGTCTTCGCCGCGCTTGCGCAGTGCGCGGCCGAGCGCGGCTATGTGCGGCCGCAATTCGTCGATGAGAGCGTAATCACGGTCGACGACGGTCGTCATCCAGTCATGGAGGCCGTGCTGCATGCCCACTTCGTGCCCAACGATTTACGGCTCGAGGCGGATCATCATCGCTTCATCTTGCTCACCGGACCGAACATGGGCGGGAAGTCGACCTATTTGCGTCAGACCGGCTTGCTGACGATCATGGCGCAGATCGGCGCGTACGTGCCGGCGCGCACGATGCGCCTCGGCATCGTCGATCGCATCTTCACCCGTATTGGGGCCGGCGACGATCTGGCCTCGGGCCAGTCTACCTTTTATATGGAGATGGCCGAAGCGGCCAATATCTTACGGCGCAGCACGCGCCGCTCGCTGCTGCTCATCGATGAGGTTGGCCGCGGGACGGGCACGGTCGACGGGCTCTCGATCGCGCAGGCGATCTGCGAGTACCTGCTCGGGCTCGAAGGGCAATCGCCGATGGTGCTCTTTGCCACCCACTTCCACGAGCTGTGCGCGCTGACCGATCATTGGCCGCTGGTCGCCAACTATCACATCACTGCCGTCGAGAATACGGCCCGCGACGGCGCTCCGGTCTTTTCGCACCGCGTCCAACCGGGAAGCTCGTCGCGATCGTTCGGTATCGAGGTCGCGCGCATGGCGGGATTGCCGCCGGCGGTCGTCGAGCGCGCGCAAGAGATTGCCGATGCACTTTCCGGACAACCGGACGTCGAAGCGACGGCGCCGTTACGCCGGCGCTTGCCGAAAGCCGGTCCGTCCGACGAGCAGCTTTCGCTGCTGTGATCGCGCTCCTCGATCCCGTCACGGTCGGGCAGATTGCTGCCGGCGAGGTCATCGAACGGCCACAGTCGATCGTCAAAGAGCTGGTCGAGAATGCGGTCGACGCCGGAGCTAGGCGGGTGACCGTGGTGCTGGAGCGCGGTGGAACCGAGCGGATCGAGGTGATCGACGACGGCGCCGGCATCGCGGCGGCCGAATTGCCGCTCGCGGTGCGACGCCACGCGACCAGCAAGCTCGTGCGCGCCGAAGATTTGGAATCGGTTGCGACACTCGGATTTCGCGGCGAAGGGCTCGCGTCGATCGCCGCGGTCGCGAATCTCGAACTGCACTCGCGCACGGTGCGCGAGCAGATCGGTGCGCGCGTGATCGCGCACGCGGAGCAGTCGGGCGCGGCAGAACCGGTCGCGACACCGCCTGGCACACGAGTGATCGTCACCGAACTGTTTGCAAATCTTCCCGTGCGCCGCGAATACATGAAGGGCGCGAGTGCCGAGTTCACCCGCATTTCGAGTTGGCTCTCGACCTTTGCGCTTGCCTATCCGCCGGTGACATTTGCGCTACGCCACGATGGCAAAGAAGTCTGGGTCTTGCCGGCGACGAGCGATCCGCGCGAGCGGCTGGCGATGGTCTTTGGGCGCGACGCAGCGGCCGCACTGATTCCGCTCGAAACCGACGCGGCCCGTATGCTCGATGGCGACGTTCGCGGTTTCATTAGTGCCCCCGGGAACGATCGCGGCGATCGCCGCATGCAGCTGCTCTTCGTCAATGGTCGCCTGCTGCGCAGTACATTGCTGGCCGGTGCGTGGACGGCGGGCTACGCGACCTTTGCGATGATCGGTCGCCAGCCGTATGGCGTGCTGATGCTCGATCTGCCGCCCGAGCACGTCGACCCGAACGTTCACCCCACCAAGAGCGACGTGCGCCTGCGCTACGGTCCGCAAGTTTTCGACGCCGTACGCCGCGCGATCGCGGCAACGCTGCATCATCACGCTACCGCCCGATTTATCGATTCGACCGGTGCGCCCATGGTTTCGGCGGCACCGGCTGGCATCGACACCTCGCTGGAGCACGTGCAATCGCTCTTCGAAACGCCGCTCGGCGATCCGAGCGATGTCCCCGCGCATCGTATGCGCGTGTTAGCACAAGTACATCGTACCTATATCCTGGCAAGCGACGGCGACGGGCTGTTGTTGCTCGATCAGCACGCGGCGCACGAACGCATCGCCTATGAATCGATCGTCGAACGAGCGCGCGAGCACGCCCCGAGCGAGCCGCTGCTGGTCCCGATCGTCGTCGAGCTCGATGCGCAGCAAACCGTCGCGCTGGAGCGCGCACTGGAAGCCCTGCGCGAAGGCGGACTCGATATCGAGCCATTCGGCGAGCGCACCTATCGCATCACCGCGACACCGGCGGGTTACCGCGCACGACCGTTCGATCTGGCCGGCTTCCTCGACGATCTTTCGGAAGAGCCCAAGCAGCGCAGCGTGCGCGAACGGATTTGGGCGTCACTGGCCTGCCATTCGGTGACCGTCGCGGGCGAGCGCCTGGAATTCGACGAGATGACGAGCTTGGTCGAACGGCTTGCCGTCTGCGCCAACCCGATGCATTGTCCGCACGGCCGCCCAACGATGGTGCGCCTGCCGCCCGACGAGATCGCCAAAATGTTCAAGCGCATTTGAGCTGATGGCGCAAGGCAACGGTGTACTGATCCTCGCCGGATCGACGGCATCGGGAAAAACGGAGCTGGCGATCGAGCTTGCGCGCCGTTTCGACGCCGAGATCGTCGGCGCCGATTCACGCCAGATCTATCGCGGCATGCCGATCGGGACGGCTGCTCCATCGGCGGCGCAATTGGACGCGGTTCAACACCACCTGATCGGCTTTCTCGATCCCTACGAGCGGTACTCGGCGGCCCGCTACGCGCGTGATGCGGTGCAGGCGATCGCGGAGATTCGCGCTCGCGGGAAGCGCGCGATCGTCACCGGCGGCACCGGCTTTTACGTGCGCGCGCTCGCAGGCGACGTCGCACTCGCGCCACAACGCGACGAGGCAGTGCGGGACCGCCTCGCGCGGGAAGCCCGTCTGCATCCGGCGCCGGTGTTGTGGGAGTGGCTGGCGGTACGCGATGGACAACGGGCCGCGGCGATCGACCGCAACGACGCGTATCGTATCGTCCGTGCGCTCGAAGTTGCGCTGACGTCGCCGAACGCGCCGATCGATGCGGCCGCGGGCGTCACGCTGCGTGCTGCCGGCATTCCATACGTGAAGTTTGCACTCGACGTCCCAATCGAAACGGTCGATGAACGCATTGCGCGCCGAGCTGACACGATGCTCGCAGCTGGGTTGCTCGACGAGGCCGAGCGCATCGGCGCGATGGCGGTCGCGGCAAATGCCGTGGGTTATCCGCAAGCGCTTGCGTTCTTACACGGATGGAGCGCGCACGACGAGCTCCGTGCCGCGCTCGTGCGCGCAACGCGCCGCTACGCGCGCCGTCAACGTTCGTGGTTTCGCGCTGAGCCGGGCATTACGTGGCTTCGGCCCGAGCAGATCGAAGCTGCGGCAAGGGAAAAGCTCGGCTGGCCGTAAACAGCAAAAAGGTATGCCCGGCAGTCTTCAAGACGGCTTTCTCGCAGAATGTCGACGCGGCGGGACCGCCGTGACCGTCTATCTCATGAATGGATTTCAATTGCGCGGAACCGTGAAAGGCTTCGATCCTTTCACCGTACTTCTCGAATACGAAGGCAAGACGCATTTGATCTACAAGCACGCGATTTCGACAATCTCGCCTGCCGCGGCGGTTGCGCTCAGTGAGAACGGTCAGTAAGTATCACGGGGCGCGCAACGACTTCGTCGTCCTGGATGCACGCACTACACCTGTAGACGACCTTCCGGCCTTAGCGCGCTGGTGCGACCGCCATGCCGGCATAGGCGCTGACGGGGTTCTCGTGATCGAAAACTCTGAGCGGGCAGCGGTATCGATGAGGGTCATCAATCCCGACGGCAGTGAAGCCGAGATGTGCGGCAACGGCGTTCGCTGCGTCGCACGGTATCTCGATGAACGCGGCGAGGGCGCACAGTTTGCGATCGACACGATTGCCGGCATCGTCCATACCGACGTGATCGACCGCGGCGACGTGTACCAGGTGCGCGTCGACATGGGTGAGCCGCGTCTTCTGAGCGTGAATGAGACCGAGCCGCAAAGCGCGATCGTCGACACCGGGAACCGTCACCTCGTGCTCTTTCGTGAAGACATCGATGGCTTCGAGCTGCAAGCGATGGGCGAAGCGACGAACGAGGATTCGCGCTATCCCGGCGGGATCAACGTCCATCTGGTTGAGGTCGAAGGCCCGTCTACGCTGCGCGTGCGGCATTACGAACGCGGCGCCGGTATGACGATGGCCTGCGGAACCGGCGCGGTTGCGAGCGCGGTGGCATCGATTGCGCGCGGGGACGTTTCGAGCCCGGTGCTGGTGCGCGTGCCCGGCGGCGAGCTCACGATCGAATGGAACGGCCGCGGCAGCGCCCACATGACCGGACCGGCGGTTCACGTTTTCGACACCGAAATATGATTGGGCTGGCTTATTGCGACAAAGCCGGACGGATCTACTACGATGAAACGCGTACGCCGCTCGGCGACGGCGGCGTCGTCCGCGAAGCGCACCCGGACGAGCTGATCCCGGCGCCGCCCGGAACGGTGCAGATGATTCTGCCGGGCCGGCGCGCGCTCACTACCTGGGGTACCATGCAAGGCCGTTACGCGCTGGCTGTTATGCTGCCGGCCGGTTACACGCGTCTGCTCGTTCCTGCCTACGCGCGAGAAGCAGATGCGCCGGCGCTGCCGCTCTTCGGGTACACGTTTGCGTGCGCGGTCGATGACGAGCTCTACGTTGCCGCGATGAAGACCGACGAGAGCGAAGACTGGCAGCCGCGCGAGTTTGCCGCGGGTGAGTTGGAAACGATCCTCGACGCGCGCATGCGCCGCGATCCCGGCAACCAGGTGCTGGCGCAGGTGGCACTCTGCTCGCGCGAATACGGCTGCTTCACCGCGCAGAACGTCTTTCTCGAACGCGGCGAAGCCGCGCTTCCGGTGTCACCGAAGTGCAACGCGCGCTGCGTTGGCTGCATCTCCGAACAAGAACCCGACGCGGGATTACCCTCGCCGCAAACGCGCATCGCGTACGAGACGGCGGCCGACGAGCTTGCGCGCATTGGGGTTCATCACTTGGAACGCGTAAAGGACGGCATCATTTCGTTCGGGCAAGGTTGCGAAGGCGAGCCACTGCTGCGCTCGATTGCGATTGCAACTGCGATCGAACGTATCCGTGCAGCGCGGCCAAATGGGACGATCAATCTCAATACCAACGGCAGCATGCCGGCTGCGCTGGAACGCTGCATCGACGCCGGGCTCGACGCGGTGCGCATCAGCCTCAACTCGTTTCGTCCCGACGTGTACGCCGCGTACTACCGGCCGATCGGATACGAGCTTGACGACGTGTTCGCTTCGATACGATTGGCCGCGGACCGCGGCTTGCGCGTCAGTCTGAATCTGTTGACCCACCCGGGCGTCACCGATGACGAAGACGAAGTGCGTGCAATGGAAGCGTTTCTTTCACGGACGCCGGTTGCGATGATTCAAACGCGAACGCTGAACATCGACCCCGAGTGGTATTTCGATACCGTCGGACGGCCGCGCAACGCGATCGGCATGCGGCGGGTCATCGAAGCAGTGCGTCGAACCCGTGTCGCGGTCGGCAACTTCACGCACACGCATTAACGAGTCGCACGTTCGAAATTCATGAAGCTCTGGCACATCATCGTGCTCGTGCTCGCCGGGATTGGATACGGCGAGATCGAGCCGGGCCGCTTGACGTACGCATTCGGTCATGCGACGCTTTACGCGCTGTTGCCCGCACTGCTCTTCGAGGCGGCGTGGAACCTACGTTACCGCGCCATGATCCGCGCGTGGCCGGCGATCGCGATCCTGGCGGTCCCGGGGGTGTTGCTGACCGCCGCGCTGATTGCCGGTGCTCTCGCGGTGGTGCAAGTTCCACTACGAACCGGCTTGCTTGCGGGCACGATTCTTTCGGCGACCGATCCGATCGCGGTGGTCGCGATCTTCCGGCGTATGCGCGTGCCGGCACTGCTCAGCACGATCGTCGAATGCGAGTCGCTCTTCAACGACGCGGTGGCGGTGGCGCTCTACCGTGCCGTGCTGGTCGCTGTGCTTGCCGGAGTGGTCGATGCCGGAGGCATCGCGCGCATTTCACTCGTTGCGATCGCGGGGGTAGTAGGCGGTATTGCGATTGGCATTGCGGTGGCGTTTATCGCGGCCGCAGTACTGCGCAATCGCAGCAACGATGCCTTGCAAATCGTTGCGACCATCGTATGCGCGTACGCGGCGTATTTTGCTGCGGATACGTTGAAGTGTTCGGGCATTTTTGCGACGATTGCGTGCGGCGTTGCGCTGCGTCAATTCGAGCGCCGCTGGATCAGCCTCACCGTTGCCGAGGAAGTCAACCGCTTCTGGGACGTTGCTGCGTGGATCGCTAACGCGTTGGTGTTCTTTCTCGTGGGCGCGGCGCTGGACATCGCGATCGTGACGCGCAATCCCGCCTTTGTGATCGCGACGCTCGCCGGTGTGCTGGTGGCGCGGCTCGCCGTCGCCGGGTTGTTGCTGCCGACCGGCTACCCGCGCGAATGGCTCGACGTGGTTCGCGTCGCGGGGATGCGCGGGGCGCTCTCGCTTGCGCTGGCGATCGCACTGCCGCCGGACGTGCCGCAACGCGAGACAATTATCGCGGCAACCTTCGCGGTCGCGTTGGCGACGATCATCTCGGCCGGCTTTACCGTGCGGCCGGTGGTAGCGCGAGTTGCACGTGTTCGGCGATAGGACCGAGCGCGTCGGCCGGGAGAAACGTGAGCGCGCCAAAGAGCAGGACGACGCCGATCAACAGCACGACGAACATCGTGTTGTCGGTGCCAAACGTGCCGCGCGTTTGCATCGCGTTGGTCGGGCGCAGTGCAAGCGCTCCGGCGAGCGCGAGTGTCGGAATCATCACCAGATAGCGTCCGCCGAGCAAGACGAGTCCGGTTGCAATATCGTAAAAGAGATTTGAACCGAGCCCGGCAAAAGCCGAGCCGTTATTGGACGCCGTTGACGAGAATGCGTAGAGAATCTCCGAAAAGCCGTGCGGACCGTCGTCGCCAAGCGTCGCAAGGCCAGCGGGTACTACCGCCGCAATCGCGGTCGCGACAAGAATGATTGCGGGAAAGACGATCGCGGCGATCATCGCAAAGGCGACCTCGCGCCGTTCGATCTTCTTTCCGAGGTATTCGGGCGTTCGTCCGACCATGAGCCCGGCAATGAAGACGGTGAGGATTGCAAAGACGAGCATGCCGTAGAGGCCGCTCCCGACGCCGCCGAAGACAACCTCGCCGATCTGCATGTTGACCATCGGAACCAAACCGCCGAGCGGCATCAGCGAATCGTATGCAAAGTTCGCCGCGCCGGTGCCGGAGTTGCTCGCGACGCTCATCGAGAGCCCGGCGTTAGCCGTACCGAAACGGACCTCTTTGCCCTCCATGTTGCCGCCACTCACGCCGAGTGCGTGGATGCGCGGGTTGCCCGCCGATTCCACCACCTGGCCGATCGCAAAGCCTGCAAACGCGATCACGAACATTGCCGCCAGCAACGCGTAGCCGGCTCGCCGATTGCGCACCATTGCGCCGAAGAGCAGGACGAATGCGGTCGGCACGATCCAAATTGCCAGTAGATCGACGAGATTCGAGACGCCGTTTGGATTGATATTCGGTGAGCCCGTATTCGCGCCGAAGAATCCGCCGCCGTTGCCGCCAAGGAGGCTGATCGCTTCTTGCGAGGCGACTGGCCCACCGGGAATGCTCTGCGCGAAATGTTCGGCACTCGTAACGCTGACGTATGGCGAGAGGTTCTGGGGGACGCCGCAGACGACGAACGCCAAGCCGAACGCCATCGAGAGCGGAAGAAACACGTAGAGCAATCCGCGCGTGAGGTCGATCCAGAAGTTGCCAAGCGTCGCCGAGCGTTCGCGCGCAAAACCGCGGATCACCGCGATACCGACGGCGAGCCCGATGCCGCCGGCAAGAAAGTTCTGCCACGCGAAACCGGCCATCTGCGATAGGTAGCTCGCCGCGTTCTCGCCGGAGTAAAACTGCCAATCGGTCGTGGTGACGAAACTGACGGCAGAATTCCAGGCAAGTTCCGGTGCAAAGTTCGCAAAGTGCTGCGGGTTGAGCGGCAGCCACTGCTGCAGGCGTAAGATAACGTACAAGAGCACGGCCCCGGCGAGCGTGAGCGCCAGGGCCGCGAAGGCATATGCCGACCAACTCATCTCTTCGTCCGCGATCCGGCACACGCGATAGATGCCGCGCTCGAGCGGCAACAGGATCAGCGACAAAAACGTTCGCTCGCCGCTGAAGACGTCGTTCATATACGTCGCTAGCGGCACCGCCAGTGCCACAAGGATGGCGGCAAAGAGGGCGGCGTTGATCCAAGGCACGCCTCTTATGATAGCGGCGATACGGCTGTTCGAGCACCCTCCGAACGGCCGCCGTTTTCGTCCGAACGGATCATCCGTCCGGCGGATGGCGGTGGCTTGACTTCGAGCCGTATGCTATCAGGCGATGTTCCACGTACTACTTCTCGTCGCGGCGCTCGACGCGTCGTTGCCTTCACCCGCGCCCTCGAGTGCGCCATCTCCCACAGCGAGCCCGGCACAACCGACGCGTCGGGCACTTCCCGCTCCGCTCAATCCGCTTTTTGACGGCGGCGGTGGTGCAGAATTCCCCGGCCCGACGATCGGCGTGCCGGTCGATACCGGTTTTCGTGTCTATGGTTGGCTCGACGCGGGCATCGAAGAGAGCACCTCGCACTCTTCGAATTATCCGCTGACATACGACGACGTGCCCAACCGAGTCGAAATGGATCAAGCGGTCCTGCGCTTCGACAAGCTCCCGGATACCACGCAGACCGATCACTTCGATTGGGGCTTCCGTCTTACGGGTCTCTATGGCGTCGACTACCGTTGGACCACGATGGAAGGCGTGTTGAGCAATCAACTGCTTCTGCGCAATCAGACGAACGGTTTCGATCCGGTCGAAGCGTACGGCGTGGTCTACCTTCCGCACTTGGGGCAAGGGACGACCGTCGAGATCGGACGCTACATCTCGCCGCCCGATATCGAAGCGCAGCTCGCGCCGAACAACTTTCTCTATACGCACTCGGTATTTTTCGATTTCGATTCGTACACACAAGCAGGTTTTCTATTTTCGACGAAGCTCAGCAACTACTGGACAATCGAGTACGCCCTTGACTGGGGCGAGGATATCGCGCCTTGGGACGGCTCGGCGCATTTCCCAACCGGCATGTTGCTTGCGCGTTGGGTTTCGCACTCCAATCGTGACTCAGTCTTATTCGGGCAGAACTCAATGAGCTTGGGCTCGCCGAACGGGCAGAACATGACGACCTACACGAACGGCTCCTACGTCAATGCGGCGACCGGTCAGTCGACGGCGATGGTGTGGGGTCACGATAACCTCCAACAGTCGAACGCGACGTGGACGCACGTCTTCAACCCGAACCTGCAGAACGAGTTCGAGGTCTACTATCTGTACGAGTACAACGCGTACGTCGGCGGGACGATTAATAACTACAACGTCGCAACCGGCGGCCCGGTTTATCTTGGAGCAGGCGGCGGTCCGGGCGCGTTCTTGCCGGGTCTCTCGAGCGCAGACGGCTTTGTCGACTACTTCGAGGCCGTCATCTCGCCGAAAGATTTCGTCTCGTTCCGCACCGACTACATGAACGACCCGCGTGGCGAGCGCTCGGGTTTTGCAACGTCATATGGCAGTTTGACGCTCGGCCTCTCGCACAAGTTCTCCAACGTGTTTATGATTCGTCCGGAGCTCCGCACGGAAAAAGCGTTCCGGCCCGGTGTTACGCCGTACGACAACGGTACGAAGGCGTATCAGAATACGTTCGGTATGGACGCGATTCTCAATTACGGAAATCCTTAGACGATTCGGCCCGCCTACGGCGGGTCGCACATCCTGTGCTCCGAACCTTCAGCCGCATCGTGCGGCTTACGGCGACGTCATAAACGCTAGGCCGGCGCCGACGTAATGTTGGCGCTGGCCGGCCAGCAGCGTCGGCTGCACGCCGTATTCGACGTCGAATTGGAGATGCGGCGAAAAGTCGTGCTGGAATCCCAAGTCAACGAGACCGCGGCTTCCGAGGCCGACGCCGGCTTGGTTAAAGTACGCATACTCGACGAACAACTGCGAGCTGGCTGGCAGCGCAGCCTCGAGCTCGACGCTCGGAATGAAGGCGAAGAAGTGGACGACGTCGCCGCTCGCGTTATAGCCGGCCAGCGAATTGAAGCCCAGAGTCCCCGCTAGCGAGAACTCAGCGTTGAGCGTATAGCTCCAATTGAAGTTGCCGGTGTACTGCGCGCCGCCGGCAGTGAATGCCGGGCTGCCGGAGGGGACCGAGACCTGCGCGTTCACGCCCCATACGGCGGCCGCCGACGTACCCAGCTCGTACTTAACACCGAAGTTCATGTCGCTCGTGCCGCCGACAGTCGCCCCGCCGACAGAACTCGCATTCGATGACGGCGGCGTAAACGCGAACTCGAGGCGAGAGTCCCCGGTTCCGATCCGGAGAAATGCCTGCGGATACGTGACCTGGTTGCCGGTGGTGCTCCCCGTCACGGCCGTATTGGTATAGCCGGTCTCGAGAAGGACATGGCGCGCGCGCACCGTGCAGACCGACGTGGTAACGGTTGGGCGCGTGACGATTGCAAGAATCGGCGCGCAGGGATCGGGCGTTGGCGTCGGAGCGGGCGACGGCGACG
>JBEKBR010000005.1:0-104325 GCA_050015295.1 Candidatus Aquilonibacter sp.
TCGTGCCGAATCGCTGCAACGTCGCGTCGCGGCCCAGAGTCATCAGCACGTGCAGCAAGTGGCCACACTGCGAGCGCAAACATCAGCGCGCACAGCGTGGTTCGCAACTAGACGCCTTTCCAGGCGGGCTTGCGCTTTGCGAGAAACGCGCTCGTGCCTTCCTTGAAATCTTCGGTGTCGATGAGTGTGCCGAATTCGAGCGCTTCGAGTTCGAGCGCATCGTCGATCGATAAGTGCGCGCCGTTGTTGATCGCGCGTTTGCAGGCCGCAATCGCGAGCGGCGCTTTCACCGCAATCGCGTTGCCGATGCGCTTGGCTTCGGTCAAGAGATCCGCGAGCGGCACGACCTTTTCCACCAAGCCAGCGCGGAGCGCCTCATGCGCGTCGATCATCTCGCCGGTCAAGCACAGCAGCATCGCCATGCCCTTACCAACGAGCCGCGTCGTCCGTTGTGATCCACCGTAGCCGGGAATGAGACCCAGGTTTACTTCGGGTTGACCGAATTTCGCATTCTCGCTTGCGATCCGGATGTCGGCCGACATCGCGATCTCGCAACCGCCTCCGAGCGCGAAGCCGTTGACCGCCGCGATCACCGGCGTGCGCAGCCGTTCGATTTGCCGCGTGATCGATTGCCCCATGCGGGCCTGATCGGCGCCTGCACCGGCGCTGCCGAGTGCGTTGAGTTCGCCGATGTCGGCACCGGCCGCGAACGCTTTCTCTCCCGCGCCCGTGATCACGATCGCGCGGATGTCGGCGTTACGCTCGAGCTCCAGAAGCGCGAAGGAGAGCTCACCGAGCAGCTTGGTGTTGAGCGCGTTGAGGACGCTTGGACGATTGAGCGTGACGATCCCGATGGCGCCGTCCTTGTCGACCAGGATGTTCTCGAAGATCGAGTCACTGGTAGTCATAGAAGCCCTTTCCGTTCTTTCGTCCATAGCGCCCAGCCAGGACCATGCGTTTGAGCAACGGCGGCGCGGCCATGACGGGATCCTTGAACTCGTCATACATGATCTGCGCGATGTAGTAGGTCGTGTCCAAGCCAACGAAATCGAGCAGTTCGAGCGGTCCCATCGGATAGCCGCAGCCAAGCTTCATGCCCTTGTCGATGTCTTCTTTGCTCGCGAGGCCGCCCTCATAGCAGCGGATCGCGTAGAGCAGATACGGAATCAGCAGCCGGTTGACGACGAAGCCGGGCGTGTCTTGGGCGAGAATGGGCTCTTTGCCGAGTTTTTTCGCAAAGGCAAAGAGGGCGTCGATCACGTCCTGGGTGGTCGCAATCGTCTTGACGACCTCGACCAGCTTCATGATCGGTACGGGGTTGAAGAAGTGCAGCCCGGCGACGCGGTTCGGGCGCTTGGTTTTGGCGGCCAGCTCGATCACGCAAAGACTCGAGGTGTTAGTGCAGATAATTGCATTGGGCGCAAGCAGGTCATCGAGTTGAGCGAACAGCTTGGCCTTGACGTCGACGTTTTCGACGATAGCTTCGATGATGAGGTCACATTTGGCCAAGTCGGGGACCTTAGTCGTCGGTTTGATGCGCGCCACGGTGGCGTCGCGCTCGGCTTGCGCCAACTTCCCTTTTTCCACGAATTTATCGAGCGATTTCGCGATACTCGCGACCCCGCGTTGCAGCGGTTCCTCGGCCACCTCCATCAAGATCACGTCGAATCCCGCGGCCGCGCAGGTCTGCGCGATGCCGTTGCCCATCAATCCGGCTCCGCAGACGCCTACCGTCCGAATTTCATCCACTTGTCATCTCCCGTAGATTATCGTTTGATAAAGAGCGCAGGGGGTTTCTCTGCCCTGCGGTAGACTTACTTCCGCTAGACTTTGGTGCCCACAGGAGGATGCGTACAGGTGCGAACCGCCTATCACGAAGCGCTCGAAGCGACACGGCTGGACGTCGTTCGCTTGGGTGCGCTTTGCGGCGATGCGATTCGCGTCGCCGTCGAATCGCTCGATCGGCGAGACGCTTCCGCGGGTGCGCGCGTCGTTGCCGGTGACGATTCGATCGACGAACTGCGGCGGCGTATCGAGTCTCATTGCATCGAATTAATTTGGCGCCAGCAGCCGGTTGCGGGCGAGTTGCGCGAGATCGCAGCGATGCTCGAAATCGCGACCGACCTCGAGCGCGTCGGTGACTATGCCGTGGACATCGCCAAGAACGCGATCAAACTGTCGGATCAATCCTTGCGGCCGCAGCGAGTCGAGATCGATCGCATTGCAAGCGTCGCGCACGGCATGCTGCTCGATGCGATGCGCGCGTATACCGAACGCGACGCCCGTCTTGCCAGCGAAGTGATCGATCGCGATGACGAAGTCGATAAGCTCTACAAGCGCAGCATCAAACTCTTACAAGAAGAGATGCAGCAAGATCCCGAATTGGTTCGTTCCGGGACGCGGTATCTGTTCGTGCTTGCGTCGCTCGAGCGCGTCGGCGATCGCGCCGGCAACATCGCCTGGCACACGAAGGATATGATCGGGACGGAGTGACCACGCCGCTTTCCCGTTCAGACTTCGCCGTAACCCAAGAGTACGTTTACCTCAATCACGCGGCGACCGGCGTGCTGCCACGGCAAACGCGCGACGCGCTCGTGGAGTTCGTCGACGCGCAGGCGAACGAAGGCGTCGTCGGCATCGCACGCTATGAAGCGCAAGTGCACGCGTATCGCGCCCACGTCGCCCGTTTCATCGGCGGCTCCGAGACGGAGATTGCAATTCTTCGCAATACCAGCGACGGCGCCAACCTCGTTGCGCAAGGCCTCGACTGGCAACCCGGCGACCGCGTCATTCTGTCGAACAATGAATTTCCGGCAAATGCGATTCCGTGGCTTGCGCTGCGCCGCTACGGCGTCGAGATCGATTTTGTCGACACCTCGCGCAAGCGCATGACGCCCGACGTGTTGCGCGCGATGATGACCGATCGCACGCGCGTCGTCGCGGTTTCGTGGGTCTCGTTCGAGGACGGCTATCGTCACGATCTAGCCGGGCTTTCCCAGGTAACGCACGAGCGCGGTGCGCTATTCTGTGTCGATGCGATTCAAGGGCTCGGGGCTTTCGGACTTGACGTTCGCGCACTCGATATCGACGTGCTCTTCGGCGGCGGCCAGAAGTGGCTGCTTGCGTTGCAGGGCGTGAGCTTCGCGTACGTTGCGAACGAGCTGCTCGATCGGCTCACCGTCGGCTCACCCGGGTGGCGCTCCGTCGCGAACATCTGGGATTTCCTAAGCTACGACCAGCCCTTGGCGCCAAACGCCACCCGCTTCGAGGGTGGAACCCTGAATTTTATGGGCGCGCTCTCGCTCGACAGGTCGATCGCCGTGATCGAAAGCGCAGGCGTCGACGCGATTAGCGCCCACGTCCTCGATCTCACGGATCATCTGGCAGAGGGGCTGCTCGCGTGTGGCGCCAACCTTCGGTCGCTGCGAGGACCCGGCATTTCGTCGGGCATCGTCACGTTCACGCTCCCCGGTGTCAACTCGGTCGCGCTGGGACGTGCACTGCAATCGGAAGGCGTCGTTACGACCTGGCGCGCGAGCGGAATCCGCGTGGCGCCCCATGGATACAACACGCACGACGAGATCGATACGCTCTTACGACTCGTGCCGGAGCACGCGCGAGCGCTGACAGTTTAGGGGACCCCATGTTTGGACTTCTGCTTGCGACCGGAATGGTCGCCTCCGCGCCCGCGACCCACATTCCGCCGGGAACATATACCTACGCCGCGACCATGAGTGGAGCGAGCGTGGGCACGTCGACCCTGACGGTGCGCAACGTCGGCGACACGACCGTCATCGACGAGCAGGTGAAAGGCGCGCTTAGTGGTTCCGCTGCGAGCGCAAGCGACACGCTGGTTCTCGGTGCGGATCTTGCTCCGCTAAGCTACCAAATGAATGCGGTCTCCGATGGCTCACCGCTCAAAGACTCGGCAAAAATCGACAGCACGACCGCCTCTGTTACCGACGTCCACGGTAAGAGCGCATCGTTCGATTTAGCCGCGACCACCAAGCATTTCGTCGTCGCGGATTTCGGCTTATTTTCCGGGTTACTGCCGCTTCCGGCGCAGATGCGCGCGTGGGACAATGGGCCGTTTCTAGTCGTCGTGCCGGAACTCGGTCGTTCCGCAACGCTCGTTCCCGACGTGAAGGCGACCGCACAACGTCCGGCCAGCGTACCGGCCGGCGATGTCGCGATCGTCTTTACCGGCGACGCGCCATTTACGATCTGGTACGATCCGTCGACGAATCTCCCCGACGAAATCGACGTCACCTCGCAGGGACTAACCGTAACGAGACAGCGCTAGTAGCCGTTGTCTTTCAAGAACGACGGCGCCATCACAGCGTCGACCATGCCGTGGATTAAACGTTTGTCGGCGGGCGCGACGGTCGCGAGAATGCCGCCGAGCTGTACCGTACTCTCGCTCGTGACGAAGTAGTAGGGACACAAGCGTGCGCGTCCGTCGAACATCTTGATCTCGTCGGCTTTACGATCGAGATACGGCATGCGGATGCGGTTGCTCTTGTGAAAGCGTTGCAAGATGTGCGGCGTGCGGTCAAACGCCTTTAGGCCGTCCTCGAGTGCTGCGGTCCATTCTTCCTTCGTAAGGTCGTTGGCAATCTTGACGCCGCGCGATCCCCAAGCGAGTTCCGAAAAACCCGACGGCTTGACGACGTAGTCGCGTTCGCCTTTGCCCAGATCGAGCAGCGTACGCCAATCGCTGACCGGTAGCCCACGCGCTTCGAGTCCGAAGATAATGCCCTGCGGCGGAAGCGGTCGCGGGTCGAGGATCCACGTTTGCGGGAACAGCGTGGATAGCCGTTGATAGATCGCGGCGCCGTCTTTGCCCAGTTCGGTGCGCCATAGCGCCGCGAGCGCCGGATGGTGGAAGAGCGCAAACGACAGCTTCTCTTCGAGCGTCGCCTTCGGCGGCGGCACCATCAGCACGCGATTGTGCCGTGCAGCGTAGAGCATCAGCTCTTGTTTGGGCACGTTGAGCAAATCGAAGAGTTCGAAGTTGCGATAGATGGCGTCGAGTTTTTCTTCGTGCCCATCTTCGAGCCGCACGAAGAGTGCTTGCTCGGTAAAGATGATGTCTTGCGGTGCACAGACGAACGCCTTGACGTCGCCGATACGATTGACCGCTTCGGCGAGCCAACGCAGCTCGGTGCGATAGTCGCCCGATTCTTCGGAAACGACAATCGCAACGGTCGGGTGCGGCGTGCGGCTCGCGTACGATAGCATGGCGCCGAATCCACGCGGAATGCCGTCGGCGCCGCCGATCGACTCGATACCGGCTTTACAGTACGCCTCGGTCATCGCGCCGACGAAACCCATGCCGCCCGGTACGCTGTCGAGCTCCGACGCAACGAACCCGGCGTCGGTCATCAAGAGGTCGGGTCGAATGACGCCGGGGATGTCTTGGCGGAAACGGTTTTGCCGCGCGAGGCGCACGATGTGCTCGGGTTTGCCGCGATCGAGATAATCGGCGATGAACGCCGGCGCGGTGCCGCGAGCGCTGCGGTTGTAGAGGCTGTTCAGCGCGCGGTAGAAGGCGAGGAGATCGCGGCCGATCTGTTCGATGGTGGCGACCGTCTTGGCCGACAATGCGAACGGCTCGGGACTGACGCGCCATGGGATGCGTTCGCTATCGTCGTCGGTCCGGAAGAGTCCGGGCGGAATCGCATCGTGGATGAACTGCGCTTGTTCACGAGCCGTGAGATTCGGCACTTGGGCCGTACATGGCATGGTAAAGACTACTCCGTGCGTCGACAGCCGTCGGGGATTTTAGAATTGTTATAGGCGATATATCTGCGTCGCATGGTCCTTCATCCGTAACGCCTGCCCCGGTCGGTCGGTTGCACTGCCTGCCCGCCGGTCCCCGGGGGAAAGGGCGGCTTCGGCTCTGGGCCAGTTGACGCCTCGCGTTATGCTTGGGGGGTGCCAAGTATCCGTCTCGTCGCCCTCGATCTCGACGGCACGCTTCTCGACTCTTCGGAACATATCTCGCCCGCGAACCGCGCCGCCATCAAGCGGGCGCAGGCTCTTGGCGTCCATATCGTGATCATCACCGGGCGGGGCGCCGACGCCCCCTTGGCTTTTGGCCGCGAGCTCGGCCTCACCGATCCGATTATCTGCGCCCACGGCGCACTGACGAAGGAATGCCCGAGCGGACGCGAGCTTCGCCACATTGCGATCCCGCGCGAATATGCGACACCGATTCTCGAATTCGCCCAGGCGCACAGCCTGGACACGGCCGTGTATACCGGCGAGCACTTCCATCGCATCGCGGGCATGCGTCGCTACATGGACGACATGCAAGGGCCGCTCTGGGTTGACGTCCCCGACTTGATTCCGCTCGCCGAGCGTGATTCGACGTTCATTCGTTTCTTTGGTCGCGAAGCGGTCGATGCGATCGGCACGAACTTCTCCGGTCTGCCGGTGCACTTCAAGTTCGAGACGTGGGGTGATTTCGAAGAGCTGGCAATCACCAGCGAAGAGGCGACCAAAGAGCGCGCGCTCGCACAGCTCTGCGACGATCTGTCGATCGAGCCCGATGAGGTGATGGCGGTCGGCGACTCGCGCAACGACGTGCCGATGCTGCGCTGGGCGCGGATCGGTGTCGCGATGGGGAATGCGTTGCCCGAAGTGATCGGCGCTGCGCCCTACGTGACCGCCGGTAACGACGACGACGGTGTCGCGCGCGCCATCGAACGTTTTGTCTTCGAGCCGAACGAGGACGAGCGGCGCAGCGCATGATGCAAGGCGCGCCCACCCCCGACTATGAAGCGCGGCTCCGGAAGATCTTGGGCGACCGGGATTGGCAGGCGTTGCGAGAGTTCGCGCACAGCGAAAATCAAGTGCCGGACGACATCTACGCCAAGGATCAACACTTCTGGGAAGTGATGCTCCACAAGCTCATCTGCAATCGTCTCGATATGCTTACCGAGCACGCGCAGGCGCGCGCCTGGCTCGCAGAGCATGGATACTCCAGCGATATCGGAGGGTTTTAGTGTGACGGTTCGCGTGCGAGCGTTTGCGCGAATGCGCGAACTGCTGGGTGAGAGCGAGTTCGAGTTGGTGCTGCCCGACGGTGCGACGTTGGTCGACTGTTGGGAGGCGTTGCGCGCGCGCAATCGTAAGGTCGACGCGCTCGCGTCGTCGACGCGCATCGCACGCAACGGCCATGTCGCGGCGCTGCTCGACGAGCGCGTTGCTGACGGCGACGAGATTGCGCTGCTGCCGCCGGTCGGCGGCGGCTAAAGCCGACCGATCGTGCCACTCTTTGCCATCGTTCGTGACCGTATCGATCCGCGCACGTTGGAAGCCGCGGTTTGGAGCGAAGCGTGCGGTGGCGTCGTCATCTTTCTCGGCGTGGTGCGCGAGCGCGCCGGCGACGGGCGGCCCGTGAACGGTCTGACCTACGAGGCACACGAGGCGATGGCGTTAGCCGAATTCGCCGCGATCGCGCGCGAGGTGAGCGAAAAGTTCGTGGGCGTTCGTCTCGGCATCGTCCATCGGATCGGCGAGTTGCGCGTTGGCGAGGTCGCGGTCGCGGTATGCACGGCATCGCCACATCGAGCGCAAGCGTTTGACGCGTGTCGCTATGCGATCGACGAAGTCAAAGCGCGAGCCGCGATATGGAAAAAAGAGCACTACGCCGACGGGACGGGTGAGTGGGTCTCGAACTGATCCGCGTCGCTGCCGCGCGCAACGAGGTTGCCGTGCTCGTGTACGAGCCGCGGCGGCCGCGCAACGTGACGATCGTCGCCGGTCATGGGTACTCCTCGAGCAAGCATAATCTCGATTTCCTTTGCGCGTTCTTGCAAAGTCACGGTTGCCGCGTCTACAATTTCGATTTTCCCGGCCACAAACTGGGTGCGAGCGGCGGCACGCTGCGCGGCTTCGACGATTGCATCGATGCCATGAGCGCCGTCGTTGAGAACGCGCGCGAGCATGACGAGCAGCCGCTCTACACGCTTGGCCACAGCATGGGTGCAATCACGGCGCTCTTCGTTGCGGCAGCAGATCCCACGATCGCTGGAGCGGTTGCGATCGCGACCGGCTACGGACGGCCGAGCGCGCTTTCGGTATTACGGGCGGCCGGCGCGGTAGATTTTCGTTCGGCCTACGTCGACGGTGTCGACTTGCCAACGCTGCTCGACGGCGTCGATGCCTCATTCGATCGCTGGATCCCGCAGTTGGCGGGACGGCCGGTGCTGTACGTTGCCGCCGATCGCGATGCGATGGTCTCACCAGCGAGCGTGCGCGAACTCTACGATCGCGCGCCTGAACCCAAGCACTTTGCGGTGATCGAAAGCGATCACACCTATGCAGGCGAACATGCCCGTAGTGAGGTGTTGCAGTGGCTGAATCGCCTGCACCCGCGCGGCTGAGCCTCGCGGGACGCGCGGAACTGCGCCGCTACAGTCGCCATCTGCTGATTCCCGAAGTCGGATTGGCCGGGCAGGAGCGGCTCGCTGCCGCGCGCGTGCTCGTGGTTGGCGCGGGCGGACTCGGTTCGCCGGTACTGCAGTATCTCGGTGCCGCCGGTGTCGGCCGCATCGGCATCGTCGATGACGACGTCGTCGACGAGACGAATCTGCAACGCCAAACGATCTTTGCCACCGCCGACATCGGCAAGCGCAAAGCCACGGTCGCAGCCGAGCACGTGCACGCGATCAATCCGTCGATTGCAATCGACGCCATCCCGCGGCGCTTCGATGCGAGCAATGCACGCGAACTCGTACGCCTTTACGATGCGGTCGTCGACTGCACCGACCGCTTCTCGACGCGCTATCTGATCAACGACGCGTGCGTGCTCGAAGATAAACCTGACGTGTACGCATCGATCTTCCGCTTCGACGGGCAGGTCAGCGTCTTTCATTACGAAGGCGGACCGTGCTACCGCTGCCTGTACCCCGATGCGCCGCCGCCGGGCAGCGTGCCGACCTGCGCCGAAGGCGGCGTGCTCGGCGTATTGGCCGGGCTCGTCGGCACCTGGCAAGCGAACGAAGTGCTCAAGCAGCTGCTCGGAATCGGTGAACCGCTCGCCGGCCGCTTACTGCTCATCGAGAGTCTGGGCGCACGCACGCGCGAGGTGCGTTTCGCGCGCGACCCGCGTTGTGCAATTTGCGGCGATCGCCCGGCCATTCACGAAGCGGTCGAGCACGATCTCGACGAGCTTGTCGACGAAGGCGACCTCTCTCCGGACGATTTGGACGACGCCTTGACGACGGCCACGCTGCTCGACGTGCGCGAGCCACATGAAGCGGTGCTCGGGCTGGTCGACGGCGCCGTGCATATTCCGGCCTCGCAGCTCGAGGCGCGGCTGCACGAGCTCGATAGCGCCCGCACCTACGTCGTCGCTTGCCGAGTCGGCGCCAAGTCGCTTTGGGCCGTGCGCCGTTTGCG
This sequence comes from Candidatus Aquilonibacter sp., assembly GCA_050015295.1. Classification (GTDB taxonomy): domain Bacteria; phylum Vulcanimicrobiota; class Vulcanimicrobiia; order Vulcanimicrobiales; family Vulcanimicrobiaceae; genus Aquilonibacter. The sequence continues at coordinate 9,412 of JBEKBR010000005.1, forward strand.
CGATGCGGGCTTCACGCGGGTCCGCCATCTGCACGGGGGCCTGCTTGCCTACGCGGCAAGGCACGCATCGTTCGAGTTCTTTTGAGGTAGAGTCGAACTATGCGAAGCAAACCGTTCGGCGCGACCGGCGTTTCCGTACCGGTGATTGGCCAAGGGACGTGGGACATGCCCGAGAGCGGCGCCCGCAAAACCGAAGCCATACGTGCGATTCGGCGCGGCATCGAACTCGGCATGACGCACCTCGACACGGCGGAGATGTACGGCTCGGGTGCGGTCGAGCGACTCCTGGGCGAAGCGATCGCCGGCGTGGCGCGTGAGACGCTCTTCGTCGCGAGCAAAGTGCTCCCGAGCAACGCGAGCTATAAAGGAACGATCGCCGCCTGCGAGCGCAGTTTGCAGAACCTCCGGCTGGACTACCTCGACCTCTACATGCTCCACTGGCCGAGCAACGTGCCCTTGCATGAAACGATGCGCGCGCTGGCTGATTTGGTCCACGCGGGCAAGACGCGCTTTGTCGGGGTGAGCAATTTCGACGTGGAGGAGATGCTGGAAGCGCGTGAACTGCTCGACGAGATTCCGTTGGCTTGCGATCAAGTGCTCTATCACCTGCGCGAACGCGGCGTCGAGCATCGCCTCATTCCCGAAGCACGCGCGGCGAACGTGGCGATCGTGGCCTACACGCCCTTCGGCCGCGGCAAATTTCCGCGCGGTTCGAGTGCCGGCGCTGATGCCCTAGAGCAGGTTGCGTCCAAACACGGCGCGAGCCCACGACAAGTGATTCTTGCATTTCTTACGCGCGAATCCAACGTTTTCACCATACCCAAAGCGGCGACCGTTGCGCACGTCGAGGAAAATGCGGGCGCGGGCGACCTGCAACTCGATGCAGCGGACATCGCGGCGATCGACGCCGCATTTCCGGCTGCGCGCGCGGGTCCGCTTGCGACACTATGATCGTGCAGCTCGACGTAGTTAAGGCGCGTGCCATCGAACGCGCGCGTGAGCTCGGTGCCGGCGACGTGCGTGTGGTCGACGCGCGTGCCGACGGCGAGTCGCGCGAGCGGATGCGCGCATCCTTCGAGCGCGGCGATTTGCAGACGTGGGGCTACGACGACGCGTATGCACGCACCGCTGCCGACCCACAGGCAGTCCTTGCCGGAGCGCGCAGCATCGTCTGCATCGCGGTGCCGTACGCAACCGCGCAACCGTCGCGGCCGCCGTTGCATGGCCGCGTCTCCAACTACGCCTGGTCGGCCGACTATCATCGCCGCATGCGCACGTTGCTCGCTGCCGTCGCCGCCGAGATCGACGACGCTGCCGGCGCGCCGGTGACAGCGATCGCCTGCGATACGCGGCCGATTGCTGAGCGCGCCTTTGCGGCGCGCGCGGGTCTTGGTTGGGTCGGCAAACACACGAATCTAATCTCGCCGTCGCTCGGATCGTTCGTCTTTCTCGGCGAAATCCTCACGACGCTCAACCTCGACCCCGATACTCCGCTTCGCAAGAGCTGCGGGTCATGCGAGCGTTGCATCGAGGGATGTCCAACCGGCGCCTTGCGCGGCGATTACACGATCGACGCGACGCGCTGCATCGCCGATCTTACGCAGCGCACCGATCCGATTCCACGCGAGATGCGCGCGCTGATCGGCGATTGGATCTGGGGCTGCGATATCTGTCAGGTGGTCTGCCCACCCACGCACAACGCCGGCAATCAAGGGGGCGAGGCGTTCGTTCCGCTCGACACGACGACGGCGGCGCCGCGGCTCACAGAGTTACTCCAGCTTCGCAGCGGAGAATTCAAGCGGCGCTACGCGCGCACGTCGATGGGATGGCGCGGCGCGGCGGTGTTGCGCCGCAATGCGGCGATCGGTTTGGGTAACGGCCTCGATCGTTCCGCAATCCCAGCGCTCGTGCAAGCGCTCGCAAGTGATCCGCATCCGATGGTGCGCGGCGCAGCCGCCTGGGCACTAGGACGCATCGGCGCGCCGAGCGCGATCGAGGCGTTGCGCGCGCGCGCCGTGACTGAATCCGATTCAAACGTACAACAGGAGATAATCGCCGCACTGCCATGAAGCTCGCCATCATTCTGCTCGCTGATCTGCTCACGCGCATGATCGGGTTGAACCCCGACCTGCACAGCTACTCGGCTACGATGCACGCGCACGTCGCGCTCGAGAGTTTTCCGTTTCTCTCAACCGATATCGTCGCTACCTACTATCATAAGGACCCTGACCTCAACAAGATCGCCGTGACCAGCGGCATGCCGGCGGTTGCGCAGGGCTTTTCGCAGCTGTTTCCGCGCATCGAGCCGCCGGCTCGGTGGGATACCCTCTACACGGTGACGCAGACGGGCGATGACGGCCATGCGACGACCTTCTCGCTTGTCCCGCGTACGGTTGGAAACGTCAGCAAGATCACGGTGGTCGTCGACGATGCGACGGCCACGATTCGTAGCGAGAAGTGGGAGTACGCCAACGGCGGCTGGGCGTCGATGGACAACCGGTACAGCACGATACAAGGGAATGCGCTGGTCACGTCGCAGACCGGTCATGTGGAAGAGCCCAGTTATAAGGGCGACGTCACCGCAACCCTCTCGGGCTATCAGCTGAATCCGAATCTGCCCGACTCGCTGTTCACGCAGTAACCACTATGAAAACAACGGTCGACCTCATACACACGCCCCTTGCTGACGCCTTCAACCGGCCGATCACCTATCTGCGCGTTTCGGTCACCGACAAGTGCAACTTGCGCTGCGTTTACTGCATGCCTGAATCGGGCCTCGCGTGGCTGCGTCGCGAGGAACTTTTGAGCTACGAAGAGATCGTCGCGATCGTGCGCGCCGCGGCACTCGTCGGCGTGCGCACGATTCGCCTCACGGGCGGCGAACCGCTAGTGCGCCGCGACCTGCACCGCCTGGTCGCCGGTATCAATGCGATCGACGGGATCGACGATATCGCGCTCTCAACCAATGCCGTGCTGCTCGAAGAGCAGCTCGATGCGCTCGTGGCCGCGGGGTTGCGCCGCGTGAACATCTCACTCGACACGTTGCAACCGGATCGATTCGAGCGGATTGCGCGTCGCCCTGGACTCGACGGGGTGCTGCGCGGGATCGATGCAGCGGTCGCAGCGGGCCTAGGGCCGGTAAAGCTCAACTGCGTCGTGATGCGCGGTGAGAACGACGACGAGATCGCCGACTTCGCCCGCTTAACGCGCGAGCGAGCCGTCTACGTGCGTTTCATCGAAGTGATGCCGGTGCACGAAAACCTCGAACTGCAACGCAATAGCTACGTCTCGTCGGACGAAATTCTCGAGCGGGTGGCCGCGGTCGATCGGATCGAACCGGTCCCGGGGCCGCCGGGCAACGGTCCCGCCCGCTACTTCGCCTATCCCGGCGCCCCGGGCGCCGTGGGGGTGATCAGCCCGCTCTCGCACGACTACTGCGAACGTTGCAACCGGGTTCGCCTGACGGCTGACGGCCGGTTGCGCCTGTGCCTGTTCGGTGACCAGCACGTGGACCTGCGCACCCCGCTGCGTTCCGGGGCCTCGACCGGCGAACTCGCCGGCCTGTTCACGGCCAGTATGGCGATCAAGCCCGAGCGGCACCATCTCCGCCTGGGCGAAGCTAGTTCGAGGATGCGAGCCTTTTCCGAAATAGGGGGCTAGTCACAGACCCCGCCATGGCGCCGTTGTACGGGAAAGGGGGACCAAATAGCATGGAGGAGGTCTACCTCACCACGCAATCGGCGATCGGCGTCCAGGTTCGGATCGAAGCGCTCGTGAGCGAGTACCAGACGAAGCTGGCACGCTATTTACGACGGATGGTCGGCGACAGCGAACTTGCGCTCGATTTGACGCAAGAAGTCTTTCTCGCGGCATTTCGGACGCTGCAACGCGACCCGGAGCGGCCGCTGACGGCAGGGTGGCTGTACAAGACGGCGACCAACGGTGCGATCTCGCACCTGCGACGCCGCAAGATCATTCGCATGCTGCCGCTCGATCGCGAGAGCGACGACCGGTCGTGGCGAATCGACGAACGTAGCGCTGCATCGGTCGACTTACAGGCGGCAATCTCGAAATTGCCACCCGATCAGGCGGCTGCCGTGCTGCTGACCAGCTATGCCGGCTACTCCTCCAATGAGGCCGCGACGATCCTCGGAACCTCGCCCGACGCCGTTCGTCAACGCGTCTGCCGAGCGATGAAGATCTTGCGGGCGGTAATGACGGAGCAATCGTGACCCAGAACTGTTCGCGTGCGGAAGTCCTCGCCGGAGCGATCGCGCTCGGTGAAGCGAGCGAAGCAGAACGCGAAGAATATCGGCAACACATCGCGACCTGCGCGTCGTGTTTGGGCGCGCTCGGCGGCGAGCGTGAAATCGAGCGCGTCATGGCGGCCGTTGCGCAGGCGCGCGACGCTGAAACGTGGGAGCCGTTAGCGCGCCGTCCCGGCGAGCGCGCGCGCGCGCGTGCCTGGCGTGCCGGCCTTTCGGTGGTCGCGGCGGCGGTCGTCATTTCGTTTGCCGTCCATGCGTTGGTCGCCACGCTCATGCGGCCGCCGGTCGAACCGAACGTCGCGAACGTCGCGAACGTCGAGCGAACGACGTCGACATTTCACGTGACGCTCGAGCATCGAGCCCACGTTGCCCCGGTTCCGCCGGTGGCACCGCGCATTGCGAAAGCGTCACCGGCTCCGCGCAGCATGGTCGTCGTCCACAATGTGGTCGAACGGCACGGGAGCGCGGTCACGCAGACCACGACGCAAACCACCGTGGTCGCGCAGGCGCCCGCGCCGCAGATCACGGCACCGGCGTCAAATGTGCCGATCTGGCGCCGCGAAGAAGCGATGCCGCTGCAGCATCCGGCGCAACCTGCGGCCACCACCATGCCGATGCTCACCGGTCACGCAGAATCGCTCGCGGTCGCGCCATTGACCACGATTCGCGACGTTGTGCCTATCGGTGGCGATGCGGCAATCAAGCCGCGTCCAGCGCCGATCGCGTACGCGGAAAACGCGCAAGGCACGACGGCATTCGAGGTGCTCGTTGACGAACGTGGCGTGCCGGCGAAGTGTACGATCACGAAATCGTCGGGCTATCTGGCACTCGACGTATCGGTTTGCAAAGCCGCGATGGCCGCGCGCTATTCGCCGCGCACGGTTAACGGCAAGCCGGCTACGGGCATCTACCGCGACGCGTTTACGTTCCGTCCGGCTTCCGACGAAGACTCAGGAATACCCCAACAGTAAAGAAACCTCAGATTCAATCCAGGTTGAGGAAGCGAAGTCCGAAGTTTGCTATGGCAAATGAGGACTGAGCTGACGAAGAGCCGGGCTGAATCTGAGGTTTCTTAGTCTACGGACTTGCGGAAGAAGGCTAACATCTTGTCCGCTTCGGGCATGATGCGAAACTCTTCGAAGCCCCAACTCTTGGCTTGATTGATCGCGCGGCTGTTCTGCATCGATATCAAGAACGTCAGAGTCTTTACCTTGCGCTTCATCGCCAGGCGCTGCACTTCGCCGACGAGCTCGTTGCCGATCTCGGGCGGTGCGTTTTGCCGTAAACGCAGACTCTCCATCATCGCGACGTCCATGCCGTTCGCGGCCTCGGGGTCATCGTAGCCCGGCGGCAATTTGAAAACCAGCTGCACCATGCCGAGCAATCCACCCTGATCCTCCGCGATAAGGATCACGCGCCGGCCGGCCTTTTGTTCGGCCAGACACATGGTCATGCGCGTCGTCCAGCTTTCGCGCGCTGTGGGCGCGCCAGTAAGGACACCGTCTTTTGTAAGACGATCGATGTCGCTCGCTTGAGCAAAACGCAAGAAGATTTTTCGGGCCACGTCGCCTTTCGATTCCCCAAGTGGGGAGAACGGGCCCCCTCAGCCGAAAACGCCCGCCCAGCATGCACACCCGCCGACGCCTCGTATTCGCTAGTGCCGTCGCAATCCTTACGGGACTTTTGAACGTGGCCTGTTCGCATCATCGCGCGGTGGTGGCAAGCACCGATCGCGGTCGCGGGGCGGCACTCTTTGCGAAAAATTGCCAGGTCTGTCATAATTCGTCGCCGGACGCGACACGTATCGGCCCCTCCCTTGCGAACGAGGGACGCAAAAGAACGCTTGCACAGATCGTCCGGGCAATCGAAGCGCCCGACCCGCCGATGCCTAAGCTCTTCCCGGGTACGCTCTCCGATCAGGACGTCTCCGACATTGCAGTCTACGTGAAGACGCTCTAGGTTTGTAAGGGAGCCATGGCGCCGTTCATCTACCGCTTTACGCACGACCTGCGCATCGAGGACCACGCCGGCCTCGCGCAAGCAGCTGCGCACGGCGACGTGCTCGCGGTCATGATCATCGACCGTGCAGCTGAAGCGCGACTCGCGCGCTCGCCGCGGCGCGCGGCGTTCTTTTGCGCCGCGGTTGCGGCGCTCGACGGGGCGCTGCGCGAACGGGGAACGAGGCTGGTCGTGCGACGTGGTGCTGCCGGTCCGACGCTCAAGAGTATCGCGCGCGCGTGCGGCGCCGCCGGCGTTGCGTGGAGTATGAGCTACGACGCTGCCGGTGTTTCGAGCGACGCACGCGTGCAATCGGAACTCGAAGAAGCGGGTCTACGGGCGCTGATCGTGCACGATGCCCCGGCGATTGCGCCGGAAGAGACGGCTGCGGTACGGCCCAGCGGCGGCGATGGCTATCGCGCGTTCGCGCCCTACTTCGACGTCTGGCGCGCCTTGCGTCCGGCTTCGTACGACGTGCCGCTGCTGGTGCATTTCGCCGCGAGTGAATTGCAGAGCGAGCCGCTTCCGGTCCCACACGAGTTTGGTGCGAGCGAGCGCGCGATCGACGCTGGACCGGCAATTGCTGCAGCTACTCTCGAACGCTTCCTGAACGGCGCCGCCGTGCAATACGCGGTCGCGATGAACGTCCCGAGCGACGATCGCACCTCGCATCTCGCGGCACATCTTTCGTTCGGGACGATTGCTGCGCGTAGCGTGCTACGCGCGGTGTTGTTGCGCTGTGAAGATCCCTTTCTCTTGAGCGAGGAGCGGCTCTCGCTTCGCCTGTTTCTACGCTCGCTCGCGATGCGCGACTTCTTTTTGCAACTCGGATTCTATTGCGGACCCTTCGACGACGAGGCGCTGCAACCGAAGATGCGCGGATTCACCTTCGCGCGCTCGCACCCGGCGCTCGACCGCTGGCGCGGCGGCAAAACCGGATTCCCGTTGGTCGACGCCGGGGTGCGTCAGCTCCACGAAACCGGTTGGATGCATCCGCACGTCCGCTCCGTCGTCGCCTCGTTTCTGTGTTTCGATCTCGGTGTCGATTGGCGCATCGGGCGCGATGAATGGGAACGTTGGCTCATCGAGGACGATCCGGTGCTTGCCAATGGCAATTGGCAGTGGATTGCGGGTGTCGGCGCCGACATGGCGCAGTTCCCACGTATCTACAATCCCGAAAAACAGCGGCGCCGCTACGATCCGAGCGGCGCATATGTCAAACGTTGGGTTCCCGAGCTCGCTCAAGTGCCGATGAGCGCGTGGGGCGGCGGAGCCCACAACGACGAGCAGCCGATGCTACCGCTCTTTTCTCGCGACGCGTATCCGGCGCCGGTGGTCGATCACGGACGCGAAGCGCGTGCGTTCCTAGAGCGCTACAATGCGTTTGTGACGAGGAAAGTCTAAGCAGGCATCCGTTCGTCGAGCCAGTCGCTAATAACTGGGACGCGAACCGGATCGCCGTGCCACGCTTTGATGCCGAAGAAGACGCTTGCAACCAAGAAGATCGGGAGCATAAACAAGAGCACGAACTGCGAGGAGATACCCAGCACCGGAATCGCACTCGTGAGTTCGAGCAAGCCCCAAAACGCGGCAAAGCCGACGTTAAAACCAAGTGCTTGCAGCGCTTGCCGTTTGATGTACGTCGATTTCTTCGAGTCGAACAATGCGAGCAGCGCGAGCGGCCACAGCGGGTAGCCGAGCGCAACCAGCGCGCGCGATTCGACCGGGTCGTCCGAGATGGTCGTGACGTGCGCCGAGGGCGACGTCTGCGGTGGGGCACTCGGGCGCGGCGGGACTTGCCCGTAGATCTGTTTGCGCTCGCCGACGGTGGCCTCGATTTTCTGAGCAAGACGGCAGCTCGGGCATCCGCCTCGATCGTCGCGGCACGTCGCACAAATCGGCTTTCCGCAATGTGCGCACGGCGCCATCGACGGAACGTTTGAGTGAAAATAGCAGTCCATCATCGTAGCTCTCGCTCCAATCCTACACCCTGGTCTACCGTTATGCACGGGTGCAGGTTTCATTCGCGGCCCTCCGCAAGTCCGGGGCCGATGGCGCAAACCACGCTCGCGCGTTTAGCGCGCGAAGGACGTCCCTACTACCCTCGGTTGCTCTTGGCGGTCGGGTTGGGTGCGGTCAACAGCCTGCTCGTATTGGTCGGGCCGTGGGCGCTGGGCGTCATCATGAATCGCGTCATCGTCCCCGCCACCACGCACACCGGCACGCCCGCCATCGGCGCGCTCTACTTCGCGCTTAGCGCCACGTACATTTCGCTGGTTCTCTCGAACTTCGCGACCTACGGCACCAACTACATCACGACCTGGTGTGGCCAACGCTTCGTCGCCAAGCTGCGCCAGGAGCTTTTCGACCGGCTGCTGCGTCTCCCGCTCGAGAGCTTCGATCGCTGGCGGCCTGGCGAGCTGATCGCGCGCTTCAACAGCGATCTCCAGGTGATGAGCGATGCGATCAGCATTTCGCTGCCACAGCTCATCATCGCGCTACTCACATTCGTAAGTTCGTTCGTGGCGATGATCTGGATCGACTGGCTGCTCACGCTCGTGCTGATCGTGATCGCGCCGCTGATGTCGATTGCGGTGTCGCGTTTCCAGAAACTGATTCGGACGAGCATGACACGCTCGCAGTCGCGCATCGCTAACTTGTCATCGACGTTGACCGAAATCTTGCAGGCGCAACGGATCGTGAAAGCCTTCGGGCGCGAGGACTTCGAAGCGAAGCGTTTTCGCCATCGCAACGAAGACTATTTCGGCGCGTTCATGAAGCTCAATCAGTTCGTGAACATGCAGCCGGTGGTGCTCTCGTCGATCCTCGCGGTCGGCGTGGTCGCTATCGTCTGGTTGTCGGCTCGCGAAGCGCTGGTCGGGCACCTCAACACCGGCTTGCTGTTCAACTATTGGCTGCTCGTGGTCAATCTCGTCAATCCATTGAATCGCATGGCGGCATTCGTCGGCGATTTGAGCAAAGCGCTGGTCTCGACCGGCCGTGCTTATGAATTACTCGATCTTCCAATGGAAGAAGATGCGGTCGGCGATCCCGCGCCGCTGCCGCGCGTCGCCGGCGGAATCGCCTTCGAGGGCGTCTGGTTTTCGTACGATGCCGGCGAAACGCCGGCGCTCGCCGACGTGACCGCAACCATCGGCCCCGGCGAGATCGTTGCGCTGGTTGGGCCATCGGGTGCGGGCAAAACCACGCTGGTCAACATGATTCCGCGGTTTTATCGCCCGCAGCGCGGTCGCGTGCTCATTGACAATATTGATATCGCGGGCGTCCGCCTAAGCGATTTGCGCGCGCAGATCGCCATCGTGCCGCAGGATCCGCAGCTCTTCCGCGCATCGATCGCGGAGAACATCCGCTACGGCCGGCTCGATGCGAGCGACGACGAGGTGCGCCGCGCCGCAGTCGAGGCGAATGCCGACGAGTTTATCCAAACCTTACCGGAAGGTTACGATACGGAAGTTGGTGAGCGCGGCGTGCGGCTCTCGGGCGGCCAGCGTCAACGTATCGCGATCGCCCGGGCGATCGTCCGCGACCCGCGGATCCTGATCTTGGACGAGGCGACCAGCGCCCTCGACCGCCACTCCGAGGCACTGATCGAATCGGCGCTCGATCGCTTGCTTCCGGGCCGAACGACGTTGATCATCGCGCATCGGCTCTCGACCATCCGGCGCGCGAGTACGATCCTTTATATCGAAGGCGGACGCGTATTGGAAGCCGGCTCCCACGACGTGCTGCTCGCTCGCGGAGGGGCGTATGCCCGCTTACATGCGGCTCAATTTACCGCATAGCAGGGGTTAACGCGCAGCGCTAACCCTGCCGATAGAGTTGTAGATGGCTGATTTCAGCGTTCTTCCGCTTGGGCCAACCGTGCAGCTTTTGGGCGAGGCGGGCAAAGGCGCAAAGCTCGAACATAACCAGATCGCAAATAACATTGCGAACGTCAATACGCCCGAGTTCCGCAGCTCGTACGTTGATTTCCGCTCGGCGCTCCAGGATAGCCTCGGCACGCCGCCCGATCCGGACGAGCTCCCGATGGCAGTAGACGACGACCGGCAGTTCGCAATTGGAGACGGCACGCCGCCCACACCGTTCGATCCGCAGCCGCAGGTCGACACGACGACCCAGATGCGCGTCGACGGCTCAAACGTCGATATCGATCAGCAGATGGCGCAGCTCTCCGAAAACACCGGCTACCAGCAGACCGTTTCGCAGCTCTTGCAAGAGCAGTACAAATTTATTCGCGAAGCATCGACGGAGCAGCCAACTTAAATGGGCTATTACGATTCAGTCGAGATCAGCGCGTCGGGCCTGTCGGCCGAGCGGTTGGCAATGGACGTCATCGCCAACAACATCGCCAACGCCAATACGACGCGCACCCCGCAAGGCGGCGCCTTCAAGCGTCAGCTGGTGATTTTTGCCCAGAAGCCGGCCGCACCGGACGGCTCCGACCAGGTCGGGTCGCAGGCCTCGGACGACCAGTTCGCGCCCCCGGACCCCTTCGATCCGTCCTCGTCGCAACCAGCGAACGTCGAGGGCGTACAGGTGTTGGGAATTCAGGACGACCAGACGGCCGACCGTCTCGTCTTCGATCCGAACAATCCCGAAGCCGACGCTCGTGGGTACGTACACTATCCCAACGTCGAGATCGTCAAGGAAATGGTCGACCTGATGGCCGCCTCGCGAGCCTACCAGGCCAACGTCGCGGCGATCACGGCCTCCCAAAATATGGGCACTGCCGACCTCTCGGTTCTCAGGAGCTAACAAAAAATAATGGATATCGGTAGCTACGGCGACGCGATGAGCAAGGTCTCGCCCGGGTCTTTCGTTCCGGACATCAGCCCCCAGGCGCCGCAAGCGGAGCCGCTGCCCGACGATAGCGGCATCGCCGCCGCAGGTGGGGTCACGTTCAAGGACACCCTGGCGGGCATGCTGACGCACGTCAACGACCAGATGACCGACGCGCAACAGAAGTCGACCGACTACGCCCTAGGCAAGACCAACGACCTCGAGGGCACCGTCAAATCGGTGGAAGAGGCGGGCCTGGCGATGTCGATGACGATGTCGGTCCGCAATAAAATCATGCAAGCCTACACCGAAATCTCTCAGATGCAATTTTAGGGCCTTGCTTCCGGCAAGCGCCCTCGCTTAACGCCTCGCGTCTCGGACAGTTACTGTCAGGGTCCTCGCCGCTTCGGCTAACCCGCTCGGGCCCATGCCGGTCGCGCAGCCCTAAAATTCCCCCCTCGTTCAGCCGACACTTTGACTGAGTACCAGTGGATATGCTGGCATTTACGGCCTGGACTACCTCGCACGAAGGGTGGAAGGCCGGAGCGAGACCCGACTGATTGACGGTCTTGCGTAAAACCGGGAAACCGGAACCCGTTCGTGCGGAGGTTTTTTCTTTTGGTACGTGGCCTCTACACGTCTGCGAGCGGCGCGCTCGTAGCTGAGAGTATGGCCGATAACGTGGCGAACAATCTCGCCAACGTGGATACGAGCGGCTTCAAGCAGACGCTGCTCCAAATCCAATCGGCACCGTCGCTCGACATCTACCGGATTCAGACGGATCCCGGTAAGAGTGCAACTAACCCGCTTGCGGGCAAACCCGTTTCGCAAGAGGTGGGTGCGCTCGGTACCGGCGCGTTGGTCTACGATACGCCGACGAGTTACGATCAGGGCTCGTTGCAGCACACCGGCAATCCGCTCGACGTCGCGATCACCAATTCGGCCAACGCGTTCTTCACGATTCAAACGCCGAACGGCGTGCGCTACACGCGCGACGGCGAGTTCACTGAAGACGGACAGGGCTTCTTGCGCACGCGCGACGGCAACACCCCGCTCAACACGCAGGGTCAAGCAATCCAACTGCCGCCGTCGAGCGGCCCCGTGACGATTCAAGCCGACGGCACGATCGTACAAAACGGCGGCCCCAACAACGCGCAGAGTTCGCAGATCGTCGGACAACTGGCGATCACGCAGTTCAATAGCTTGTTGAACCTGCGGCCCGAAGGCGTAAACATGTACGTGCCCAGCGGTAACGCGGGCCCGACGCCGGCGACCGGTGTGACCGTGCTGCAAGGCTCGGTCGAAACCAGCAACGCGAACGTGGTGAAATCGATGGTCGACCTCATCACCGCCGAGCGCTGGTTCGATGCCAACGAAAAATCGATCAAGACCCAGGACGATGCTACCAACACGGCGATCTCGGTCGTCGCAAAGACGACGGCTTAGGCCAGGAGTTAACGAACTGACATGATGCGATCACTGTACACCGCTGCGAGCGGCATGGAAGCCCAGCAGTACAACATGGATACGATCTCCAACAATCTCGCGAACGTCGACACGCAGGGATTCAAGAGCAATCAGGCGCGTTTTCAGGACCTGGTCTATCAGCAAATTCAAGCTCCGGGCGCGCCGGTAGGCGCGTCGATCGTGCCGGTCGGTCAGCAGGTCGGCCTCGGTGTGAAGGTCTCCGATTCGGAGAAAGTGTTCACGCAAGGCTCGCTCGTGCAAACCAGCAACAATCTCGATACGGCGATCGAAGGCGACGGATTCTTCCAGATCACGTTGCCCGACGGGACCACCGGATACACGCGCGACGGTTCGTTCAAAGAAGATGCGAACGGCTCGATCGTGACCGCCGAAGGGTACTTCGTGCAGCCGCAAATCACGATTCCGCAGAACGCGGTCTCGGTCTCGATCGCGCCGGACGGCACGGTGACGGCGCAAGTGCCGGGCAGCGTGCAGCCGCAAACGCTCGGGCAAATCCAGCTGGCGCGTTTCGTGAATCCGGCCGGCCTCTCGCCGACCGGCGATAACCTCTACCTCGAGACGGCCGCGAGCGGTCCGCCGATCGTGACCACCCCGGGTCTCAACGGCGCGGGCACGCTCGAAGACGGCTACCTCGAGAACTCCAACGTCTCGGTCGTGAACGAGATGGTCAACATGATCGTGTCGCAACGCGCCTACGAAGCCAATTCGAAGGCGATCGGCGCGGCCGACCAGATGTTGCAAACTGCCGTCCAGATGTCGCCGTTCCAATAGGACGCTGATCGATGAAGCTCGCGTTCGCCGCCGCCGCCCTCCTCGCGCTCGCATTCTTCGGATGCGCGGCGGAGCCGGCGCGCGCTGCGGCGATGCAAGTGCTCGCCGGTTCGCGTTTCGATGCGCTCGCCGCGCCGGTGAGCAAAGCCATCCACCTCAACGGCGATGCGGCGCTCGTGCAGTCCTACCGCGTCACCGATCAAATCGTGCCGGCGGGCCGCGTGGCGCTGGTCGTGCAGAGCGCGATCGTGACACCGTCGTTCGTCAACGTGCCGATTGAGATCGACCTCGACGGTCGATTCCTGCGCCAGATTTTCGTCGGTTTTCGAGTCGACCGCTTCGTGCAAACCGCGGTCGCGACGCACGATCTCGTTCCGGGTGCGATATTGACTGCGTCCGACCTCAAGATGACGCGGATGGTATACACCGGGCAGCGTACCAACGGCACGCAGGTGCTGGTTGGGCGCCGCGTGATCGGGGCGGTTCGCGCCGGTGCCCCGCTGACGATCGAAGGCACGCAGACCAACCAAATCGTGAAGGCCGGCAACACCGTGACCCTGATCGTCGACAATGACGGGGTTCGCGTTGCCGCCGACGTCGTCGCGCGCACCAGCGGCGGTCTCGGCGACGAAGTGAGCATCTATAATCCGCAGACTAACAAAACGCTGACGGGAACCGTCGTCGGTCCGGACCGCGTCGAGCTGAACCTCTCGGGAGAGACACAATGATGCGCAAACTGCTTGCCGTCCTCGCACTGCTGGCGCTTGCACCGGTTGCCGCAAACGCGGACTCGCTCTATCAGGCGGCGCCACCCGCGGCAGCGCCCGGCCATCCATTGAGTTTGATGAACGACCATCGCGCCGGACAGATCGGCGACTTGGTCTATGTGCAGTTCGACATCGCGAACAGCAACTCGGAAGTGAACAATTATTCGAGCAGCAAACAGGCCGCGCTGAGCGGCGGAAACGGCAGCGGCATCTTCAATCTTCCGCTCGTGCGCTTGAACAATTCCGTCTCGGGCCAGTCGACGACTGCCACGGCGCAGACCGCGACCGGTTCGAACGCGTTCACCGCCACGATGATGGCGACGGTTACCGGTGTGCTCCCTAGCGGCGCGCTGCAAATCACCGGCGATCAGGCGATGACGGTCAACGGTCAGCTCCAGACGCTGCATATCACCGGGATGATTCGCCCGCAGGATATCGACAGCACCGATACGGTGCTCGCTTCGCACGTTGCTAACGTGCAGGCCACGTTCAAGGGGAACGATCAAAAGAACAAAGGTTTGCTCGCGAGGATAATCAGTTGGCTATTCTAGCACGTTGGCTGACTGCGTTGATCCTGGCGTTCGTCTGCGCCGGGTCGTCGGCATGGGCGCAAAACACCGGAAAACCAGTGATGGTCAAAGACATCGCGCACGTTCAGGGCGTCACCGGCAACCAACTGGTGGGTTACGGCGTCGTCGTGGGTCTCCAGGGCACCGGCGACTCGACCTCGGTCATCTTCACGAGCCAGACCATTCAGAACATTTTGCAGTCGTTCGGTTTGACGGTCACGCAGCAAGAGGTTCGCACGCGCGACGTCGCGGCGGTTATCGTCACTGCAACGCTGCCGCCGTTCGCGCACTCAGGCGACAACGTCGATGTCGACGTGTCGGCGATGGGTGACTCGACCAGCCTGCAAGGCGGCACGTTGGTACTGACCGAAATGCGCGCGGCTAACAACCTCGTCTACGGAACCGCGCAAGGGCCGATCTCGGTCGGCGGCTTCGTCGCCGGGTTCGGCGGGTCGACGGTCAACAAGAATTTCACCGGCGCGGGACGGATTCCCAATGGCGCAGTGATTGCGCGCGACATGATCACGCCGATCCAGAGCTCGCCGGCCGGGTTCAACTACGTGCTCACGTCGCCCGACTATAAGACGGCCGCCAATCTTGCCGCGCTGCTCAACGCACGCTTTGGTGCGCGGACCGCGTCGGCACTGGACGCCGAGACCGTGCATGTCGGCTTGCCGCCGTCGTACGCGGGCAACCCAGTGCAGTTCCTCGCCGATGCCTCCGATCTGAGCTTCAATCAGGATGAGCTGGCTCGGGTCATCATGAACGAGCGCACCGGAACGATCGTATTCGGCGGCGACATTCGCCTTGCGCCGTGCGCGATCGCGTCGGGTGATCTGTCAATCACGATCACCACGACCAATCAAGTGGTGCAGCCCAACGCCTTCGCCGGCGGCAACACCGCCGTGCAGCGCAACACATCCGTCAACGCCGCGGAGAAGGGGCATCAGCTGACCTTCGTCGCCGGCGCGGCCACGCTGTCGTCGGTGGTCCGCGCGCTCAACGCGCTCGGCGTCTCGCCGCGCGACTTGATCGCAATCGTGCAGGCCCTGCGCACGGCCGGCTCGCTGCAAGCCGATTTGGAGATCATCTAGTGGCAACGCCGATCGATCCGGCCGGAAATTCGCAGCAGCCGATTACGCCCGAACAAAAGCAGGCGCTAGCGAAGCTGCACGATGCGGCTACGCAGTTCGAAGGTGTTTTCACTGAGATGCTGATGAACGCGATGCAGGATACGGTACCGCAGCAATCGCTCTTCGGCGGTGATAACTCGGCCGAAGAGACGTGGCAGGGCATGCTCAACGACGAACGCTCGCAAGCGATGGCTAAAGACGGTGGGTTCGGTTTGGCCGCGCAGTTGGAAAGTCAATTCCGCAATCAAGTGCTCGGCGACGCGAGCAAAGAGTCCAAAGTAGACGTTGACCGGAGGATCGATCCGTGAGCGACTCATGGGAAACCTTTGCAGCCGCGCTGCTCGATGAATCGGTGCTGCTCAAACGCACGCACGAAGCCGCTCTATTGCTGACCAAAGCGCTAGTCAAGACCGACGCAAACGACATTCTCGCTTGCGAACGCGCACTCGACTCGGCGCGCCGCGCCTACCACGCATCGTCGGGCAAACGGCGCGGCATGCAGATTCGCGGCTTCGGGACGCTGACGCTGCGCCAAGTCTGTCTGTATGCCCCGCGCCAGCTCTGGCCGACGCTCAATCAGCGGCTGGTCGAGCTGACGACGACGTCGATCGGCTTGCGGATTACCAACGGCAACAACAAAGCCCTGATTCAAAGCGGGATGCAACGGTTGGTCAAGATCACGACGGCACTGCAGAAGGCGGCGAGCGATACGCCGCGGACCTATAAGCGCCGCGGCTTCGTGCCGCCGCCGCAGAACAGCGTGCTGGTAAGCAGTAAGGCATGAGCAGTTTCTTCCCGCAGAGTACGTTCTTCGGACTCGACCTGACCTCGACGTCGCTGCAGTCGTTCTCGCTTGCGGAAAACGTCACGGCCGACAACATCTCAAACGTCGATACGCCGGGTGCGACGCAGCAAGAAGTCGATCTCACCGAAGCGCCGCCGATCGTCGGATCGCCGTTCGAGTCGACCAACGTACCCGGCACGGCCGGCGATGGCGTGATCGTCGCGCAGATTCAGCGCGTCAACGTCGAGTCGTACGACGAGCTCTTCCGCGGTGCGAGTTCATCGCAGAACTACTATTCTACCGAGCAGCAGATCCTCACCAGCGTACAGTCGCAGCTTGGCGATCCCGACGCGGGCGTCAGCACGGCATTTACGAACTTTCAGACGGCTCTCACGGCGCTGGTCAACGCCTCGGCCACGGGTAGCACGCAGTCGGCGGCGTCGGGCGTGCTGACGTCGGCCCAATCGCTTGCACAAGCGCTGGGCAACTCGTCGGCCGCAATTTCGAACGCGGAAAACCAAACGCTCTCGCAGGGTGCCACGATCGTGCAGACCGTCAACGGCTTGCTCAATCAAATCGCGGCGCTCAACGGACAGATCCGCTCATCGACCGCGGTTGGGGACAACCCGAACACGTTCGAGGATCAGCGCGACTACGACATCGATCAGCTCTCGCAATACATCTCGACGCAGACCTCCGTACAGCCTGACGGATCGGTTCTCGTGATGGTCAACGGGCAGGCGCTCGTCAATGACACGGTTGCCTACGACCTTGCTGCTCCGGTCGTCGGAACATCGTCGAACGGTACGCAGAGCTTCAACGTGTACTTTGCGACCAATCCGCCGCAATCGCCCAGCTCAGCGAGCATTCCGCTGGGCAGCGGGCAGCTCGCGGCATTGCAAGACCTCTACAATAATAAGCTGAGCAACTACGGGACGCAGCTCGACCAGTTCGCTTCGACGATGGCGAACGAAGTCAACAGGATCACCGAGTCGGGATACGATTCGAATGGCCAGGCGGGTACCGCGCTCTTCCAGCCGATCGACGCACAACTGCCGATTTCAGCCGGCAACATCAAGGCCGGGATCACGAGCGCATCGCAGCTCCCGGTCGTGCTGGCCAACACCGAAGCGAACACCAGCACCACGACCGGCATCGTGCCAATGAACTCGGCGGACAACACGGTAGATACGGCGCAATCGCTGATCGGAAACGGTGCGCTCGCGAATCCAGTTGCGGTGGGCGGCTTCGCTGCCGGCGCGACGCTCACGATCAGCGTCGACGGCGTCGCGCAGACCTTCAACTACACCTCGGCCGCTCCACCGGCCACCGGCGGCACGCCGGGCGTCGTGTACGCCGACAATGTCGGTGACTTCGTCTCGAGTTTCAACGCACTGCAGTCGGGTGTCACGGCGTCGTACGACTCCTCGTCGCAGGAGATCGTTTTCGCGCGCGATCCTTCCAATGAGAGTCTCTCGCTGCGCGGCGTGCAGCAGAATGCGCCGCAGAGCGCCTCGTTCACGATCACCGACAGCCTGTATAATGCTGCAACGCCCGCCACGTCGATTTTAGGCGTGCTTGGTGCCGGCAATATCAATAACGTACAGCAGAACGCGAGCAACGATTACGGTGCCGACGACGACGGTGTCGCGAATTCGCTCACCAGCCTATTCCAAAGCAATGTTGGCTTCCCGGCGCTCGAGATGAATACGACTGCGGCAGCCGCGGCCGGCGTTGCGACGACCGTCGCTTTGCCGCAAGGGGTCAACAACATCCAAGTCGGGCAACAGTTGACGATCGACGCGCAGCTCGGTGGCGGCTCCCCGCAGGAGGACGTTACCGTCTCCGCGATCAGCGTCAATCCGACCACCGGCATTGAGTCGGTAACGTTCACTCCACAAAATGCTCATGCCGCAGGCTACACGATCACCTCGGCGCAATCGCAAACACTGCAGCAGCAATACGGCCAGCTCGTCACGCAGGTCGGCCTCGACACGCAAACGGCGAACACCGGCACGACGACGCAGACCAATCTGGCATCGTCTATCGATCAGGAACGTCAAAGCATCGCCGGTATCAATCTCGACGAGCAAACGCAGAACCTCATCAAGTACCAGACGGCCTATCAGGCGGCCGCCAAGACCATTTCAACGCTCAGTCAGTTGCTCGACACGATCGTGACGGGCCTGGGCGTGGGATCCTAAGGAGAGGCAACCACCATGATGCGTATCGCCACCTCGACGGTGTACTCGAATCAGACCCTTTCGATCGAAAATCTCGAGTCGCAGTACGAGTTACAGGGCCAAGAACTCTCGACCGGTATCTCTCTCAACGAACCGTCGGATGATCCAACGGTCATTGCGCAAGATCTGTCGGTACGCAACGACTCGGCCGTGACGACACAGGTGAGCCAGAACCTGACCGGCCTGAACAACCTGCTATCGACCACCGACAGCACGCTATCCAGTTTGACGAGCGTCCTCCAAAGCGCACGCAACTTGGCGATCGAAGGCGCGAGCGACTCGATCACGGCTTCGCAACGGGCACAGATCGGCGATCAAGTGAATCAACTGATTCAACAGGCGATCGGCCTCGCGAACACCCAATATGACGGCAAGTTCATTTTCTCGGGAACCGCCGCGCCGCCGGGATCGAGCCTGGTGCAAGCGGTCGGCAACCCACCGTCTGCGGTGAATGCCGCCAACAACATCGTGCAACAAAACGAGCAGCTTCCGAATGGGCAACTCGTGCCGACGAACGTCACCTTGCAGCAAGCCTTCAACGTCAACGCAGCAAACGGTTCGCCGAGCGTCTTCTCGATGTTGATTCGCCTGCGCGATTCGCTCGATCAGAGCCAGACCACGGACGAGAGTACGTCATCGGTCAACGTTTCGGACCAGGCGATCCTGCCAACGACGACCGTCGCACAATTAGAGGCGACGATCAATCCTACACTGACCATCCCGCTCGCTTCGACGGGAGCCGGCAATGTCGCGTTTACGATCGCATCCTCGCTCTCGCCGACTGGAACGACGATCCTCATAAACCCGGCCGAGACGATGCAGCAAGTGGTCACCGCGATCAATGCCGCTTCGACGGCGACAGGCGTGGTTGCGTCGTTCAACTATCAGTCGCAGCGGCTCCAGCTCAACGACGTCACGAACTCGAACTTCGTCGTGAGCAACGTCGCAGCGGGACCGGGGATCGCAACTAGCAACTTTACCAACGCCTTCCTGCTCCTCTCGACCGGAGACGTGGTCAACAACCTTTCGACCCAGCTCGGGGACATCGACAATAACCTCACGGTGGCACTTACGGCCGCCGGCCAGGTGGGGGCGACCGTGCAGACCGTCACGGCGCTCGAGTCAACCGAATCCACACGCGGAACTAACGATACCGCGGTTCAATCGAGTCTCGAAGATACCGATATTGCTAAGGTAACCAGTGAGTTCACTCTGTCCCAGACCGCGCTGCAAGCGGCCTACCAGACGACCACGCGTCTGGAACAGGAAGACCTCATGAGCTACCTCAACAACACGTGAGTAAGGACGATATGGACACCGGAGTCACGATGGAACAAGAACAGCAGACGCTCGACCTGCCGCGTTTTGGGCCTTGCACGTTCTCGACCGGCGACGTCATCGAATTTCCGTGGGGGCTACCCGGCTTTCCGACCCTCCACCGGTGGCTGCCCCTCAACCTCGACAGCCATCCGAGCTTCGTCTGGCTCCAGTGCCTCGACGATCTCGCTGTTGCGGTGCCCGCGATCGACCCCTGGTTGGTTCTTGAGAAGTACGATCCCAAGCTTCCGGCTTACGCATTCACCTCGCTCGAAATTCGCGAGGCGACTGACTTCACGACCCTTTGTGTGGTCGTCGTGACCGAAAACGCCGAGGAAATGACCATCAATCTGATGGCGCCGATTTTGGTGAACCTCCGGACGAGTAAGGCACGTCAGATCGTTTTGGACGGCTCCACGTACTCGGCGCGCGAGCCGATGCCGCGTAAACCTTCCGCGAGCAGTAAGACCGCCTAACCCTGCCGAAAGTCCCTCCCAACGCCAAGGAGGGCCCTCGGATGCTGGTTCTTAGCCGCAAAATCAATCAGTCCATTATGATTGGTGACGACGTTCGCATTGTGATCGTTGCCGTTGACCGCGACCAGGTGAAGCTCGGTATCGAAGCTCCGCGGGCCGTGCCGGTCCACCGCTCCGAGGTCTACGAAGAGATCCGTAAGGCCAATCAGGAGGCGCTAGGGGCTGCTCCGCCTGCCACTGGGAAGCCCGAGAAGGCGACCCTTCGACCCCGAGCCAAACAACCGCGCTAATCGCGCTAAAGTCCCGTAAAGAGGGGCCGATATAGGATGTTAGGGGAGAAAGGACACTCTTCCCCATAGGCTAGCATATCGATGCCGCGAGGCATCATCATGGAGGAAACAAATGGCTCAGGGCCTTAGCATTGCCACCAACCTGTTGTCGAATGCTGTTCAGCTGAACCTCGACAATAACCAAAACCAACTTCAGAACGTCGTCACGCAGCTCTCTTCGGGCTTGCGTATCAATACTGCCGCAGACGATCCGTCCGGTAACGCTATTGCGACGAACCTCACCTCGCAGTATGAAGGCTTCAATCAAGCGTCGCAAAACGTGCAGAACGCCAACAACGCTGCGCAAGTCGCCCTCGGCGCGTTGACCCAGCAGACCGACATTCTGCAACGTATCCGCACTCTTGCGGTCGAAGCGGCGTCGGACGTCAACAGCTCGAGCGACCGTATCAACCTGCAAGCGGAAGTTTCGCAGCTTCTGCTCGAAGTCAACCGCATCGCGCAGGACACCAACTTCAACGGTCAGTCGCTTCTTAACGGTAGCCACCAGGGCGACCAGGGCGGCACTGAAGCGTACTACACGATCACGGCGAACGCCGCGCTCGAAGCCATCGGCGCGCAGCCGATCGGCACCTCGACCGGCTTCTTGATCGCTAGCGTAGGAATCACGGCGGGCGCGTTCTTCACATCGGCTAACACCGCCGACGAAACCGTCGAGGTGCAAGTCGTTGCGAATACGGCGAACCCGACGGCAGCTACCCCCGAACTTGAGATCACGACCTTCGTGAGTTCGAGCGCGGTGTCGAAGTCCTACTTCTTGTCGCTCGGTACGGCGACGTCGTTCGTTGCCTCGGTCGGCGGCGGAACGCTGAACACCGGCGTCACGCTGCACTTCAGCACTCCGACGATCGGCGACATCGGTCAGACCGCATATGTGAAGATCTCGCAGTACGTTGCGCCGTCGAACTACGCGACCGCGCCGGCGTTCAACTTCCAATCGGGCGCCGATGAAGGCGACGTGATCCAGCTCGGTATCGCGGCAACCAACACGAACACGCTGCGTATCTCGAACATCAACCTCGCGGTCAGCTCCTCGTCGAATCCGTCGCTGTCGGCGGAAGATGCGATCGGGCAGATCGACGATGCGTTGCAGACGCTCACCACGCAGCAGGCGAACCTCGGTGCCGTCGTCGTCCGTCTCGGTATCGACGAAGACAACGACAACACTGCAGCGGTCAACCTGCAAGCCTCGGAATCGAACATCGCCGACCTCAACGTGGGCGAAGCGACGACGCAATTCACGAAGCTGCAGCTGCTCGTCCAAGTCGGTACCTCCGTCTTGGCGCAGTCGAACGCAAACGCACAGTCGGTTCTCACGCTGTTCCGCTAATCGATCCGGCGGGCAACCGCTTGAATCGTTCCTCGAGGGCCCGCTCCGGCGGGCCCTCGTTGCATTTCTGCCGATAACTCTACCGATGCCCATCCACGTACGAGCTAAGCACCAGAAGCCGCAGCCGGCTGCTCAGGCGAACAACGCGTACGTCCCGCAGTCCCTGCCGCCACCGCCGGCCGACCACCCGCAAAAACCAGCGGGGGTGAGCTTGTGCATGATCGTGCGCGACGAAGAGAAGCTGTTGCCCCAGGCGCTAGCGAGTGTCAAGGATTACGTCGACGAGATCGTCATCTGCGACACCGGATCGAAGGATCGCACGATCGAGATTGCTCGCTCGTTCGGCGCGACGGTGATCGAGCGCCAGTGGCGCAACGATTTTGGGTGGGCAAGAAACCAGTCGCTTGAAATGGCGACCAAGCGCTGGATCCTGTTCATGGATGCGGATGAGGAACTTACCGAAGCATCTCGTCCGGCGTTGCTGGCGCTCAAGGATGTCCCAGCATACCGCACGGCGCTGTACGCGCGGATCGAGAACCGAACCGACGACTACCGCGGCTCTGGCGATGTCTCGCACCACGTGATTCGGATCTTTCCCAACGATGAGCGCATTCGCTTTACCGGACCCATCCACGAGTATCCAGCGTTTGTGGGGAATGACGAGAGCCTCGAAGCCGTCGGCAGCCAGATCGGATTGATCCATCACGGCTACACCAACGCGCTTGTCGCCGAGCGAAACAAAGGGCAGCGTAATCTCGAGATTCTCTTGGCCGCCACGCAGAGCGAGCCTGATAATGCCTATCATTGGTACAACCTCGGAACAACCGCGTACTTGAACCGGGACTACGAGTTGGCACGCACCTCGCTCGAGCGCATGCTTGAGCTCGTAGGGGACACGCCGCGCGCATTCATGCCGAACGGCCTCGCGTTGCTCGGCGATCTATATTGCGATCACTTCAACGACCCGGTCAAGGGCGAAGAGATGTGCCGTCAATCGCTGCGGCGCAGCGCGCATTATGCCAACGCCCACATGATGCTCGGCAAGGCGCTCCTCGCGCAGCGGCGTTTTGAAGAAGCGCGCGAGGCGTATCTGTTGGCGATCGAAGACAAGGCTTGGGCCAAGCAGCAATTCATCGTCGACGACCAGGTGTACATCTGGAAGGCCTTTTCGGAAATGGGTTCGACGTACGCCGTCGAGGGCGATGATGCCAAGGCACTCGAGTGGTTCGAGAAGGGCTTGGCCAACGCGCCGACCGTCGAGCCCTTGATGATCAATCGAGCCAAGGCGTACGAACGTCTCAAGCGTTTCGGGGAGGCGCATGATGCGTATAAGCTCGTATTCGATACCCACCAGAGCTTACAGTCGATGTTGCATTTCGTGAACTTCTTATTGCGCATGAAACGTGGACGCGAAGCGATCGAGCTGGTGGAGCAGTGGTATCCGCGTCTCAAGCCGAGTGAAGCATCCGAGCTTCTGGTCAGTGCGGCGGGCGTCTCCGAGCGCTACGAACTCGGAAAGGAAGAGCACTATCTCCGTCTTGCCGTCGAGCTCGATCCGCAATCGGAGAAGGCCCTGGAGCAACTCCAGCGCTTGCTAGCAGCCAATGGCCGGCAAGGGGAAGCCGAGCTTCTGGGGGCGCAGCGCGCCGAACCCAAGACGCTCGATGAGTTAAAAGCCTGGGCACGCCGAGCCCTCGATGAGAAACGTCCGGAGGCCACGCTCTCTGCCACCGAAGCTGCATTGGCGCTCGATCCGAAGAGCTTCGACATGTTGATGACGCGCGCAGGCGCGTGCGAATTGCTTGCATCCCCCGCGGGCGTCGAAGCCTCGCTGCTGCGCGCCCGCGAAGTCGATCCGATGCGCGCGACTGTCGCCCTTTCGCTTTTTTACCTGCGTAACCAGCGATTCGCCGACGCGGCGGCAATTACCGAAGGCGTGTTGAAGTAACGATTCCTGGTGGACTACTCGATCATCATTCCCGTCTACAACAAGGCGGAGCTTACGCGAAATTGTCTCGCCAAGCTCCAGCCGTCGCTTGCCGGCGCCGGCGAGGGCGAGGTGATCGTGATCGACAATGCGTCGAGCGATCACACGCCGGAGATGCTGGCGAGCTTCCCGTGGATCCGGATGATTCGCAACGAAACCAATCTCGGCTATGCCGGTGCGAACAACCAAGGAGCGCGCGAGGCTCGCGGGCGCATTCTGATTCTCCTGAACAACGACACCGAGCCGATTACGCAGTGGCTGGCGCCGATGATGCGTCTGCTCGACGATCCCGGCGTTGGCATCGTCGGCGCAAAATTACTCTTCGCGGATCGTACGATTCAGCACGCCGGCGTCTTGGTGCGCTGGTGGCCCTTTAGCGCATCGGGCCTCTATCCGTTTCACTATCTCTTCAAACAGCCGGAGAGCGTCCCGGCGTCCAACAAGCGCCGAGACGGCCAGATGGTGACCGGCGCGTGTTTGGCGACACCGCGCGAACTCTATCTCGAACTCGGCGGCCTCGATGAGGGTTTTTGGAACGGGTACGAGGACGTCGATTACTGTCTCAAGGTCCGCGAACGCGGGCTGCGCGTCGTGTACGAACCGGGCGCAACGCTCTTTCACTACGAATCGAAGTCGGGCTCGCAACGTTTTCGCCGCACGCAATCGAATTTGCAGCGCCTGGCTGAACGCTGGCGCGGCAAAGTTGCGTTCGATGCTCCTCACGTGTGGGTCGATGCGGGGAAAATCGAAGGGATATGGCGCGGGAGCAACGGCGCGACCGGGCTCTATGTGCGCGCGGTTAGTCCGATTGACGTGCTGGTTCACGGAGATATCGCCGTGGAAAGCCGCGTGGCCTTCGAACGCAGCCTTCGCGACAACCACACGCCGATCGGGCGCATCGCGTGGGCTGACGATGCGAACGCAATCGTACGCGCGCGTGAGCTGATGGAGGTGCGCGGCGAGCGCTATGCCGCGTTTGTTCGCGCCGACACGGTGCTTGAACACGGGTGGCTCGACGAACTTCTTGGGCGCCTTGCCGCACCACCCAACGCCGCCGCCGCTACGTTCGTGGAGTCGGCGCCTGCGGGGACGCACATCGCGCTGGTTGGGAGCGACGCGCGGTGCGTGCTGCTGCGTCTCAAGCAGTTCCCGCAACACTTGACCTTTGGTGATTTCCCGTCACTCGACGCAGCGATGGCCGACCTCCTCGTTCGGTCGCTACAACTGCAACGGGGAACGATTGGCGTGCGTCCGCTCGCGCGGCTCGGACCGAGCGCGCATGGCGAGGTGTTTGAATCTTCGCCGGCGGCGATCGAACGGGTGCTACGCTCGCGATCGCCCTTCGAGCGCGGGTTGGTGTCGATTGTTACGCTGAGCTGGAATGCGCCCGAATTTACGATAAAAGCGCTCGAGTCGATCCGCGCGCAGACGAGCGAGCCGTACGAGGTCATCGTCGTCGACAACGGCTCGGGCCCGGAGACGCTCAAGGCGCTTTCTACCATCGACGATCCGCATGTCCGCATCATCTACAATAAAGTCAATCGCGGCTTCGCGGGCGGCAACAACGATGGCATCGCGCATGCACGCGGCGAGTACGTGATTTTGCTCAACAACGACGTAATCGTCACCGCCGGTTGGGCGGATGATTTGGTCGATGCGTTTCGGCGGATTCCCGGTCTTGGGATCTCGGCGCCGCGCAGCAATCAGGTCGCAGGCGATCAGCAGCTTCCCGAAGTGAACTACCGCGATGAGCCGGAGATGCAGACATTTGCGGTGCAGCGGCGGCGTGAATTCGCGGGCAAGGGTTACATCACCGATCGCGCGATCGGGTTTTGCTGGTGCATCAGCCGCACCGTCCTCGATGAAATCGGCGCGCTAGACGAACGCTACGCGTTCGGCAATTTCGAAGACGACGACTATTGTATGCGGGTGCGGGCGGCCGGCTACTGGATCTATGTCTGCGACGACGTGTTCATTCATCACTTCGGCAGCCGGTCGTTCGCTGCGAACAAAGTCGACTACAGCGCCACGATGAACCAGAACTGGGAGCGCTTCGCCAAAAAGTGGGGGATGAGCGGGCCGTTGCCCGTCAATGGATATCGTGGTGCGCATGCGCACAATCAAGGATTCGTGCGAGCGCAGCACTATCTGCCATTCCCCGCGGTGCGCGAGGTCGAGCCGGAGCGCGTGAGCGCGGTGGCGACCCTCGATCAAGCTCCAAGCTTCGCGACGGCAAAGGCGGTCTTCGGAGTTGCGGTGCGTGACGAGGCCGGGTGGAATGCGGCAGCGCAGTTCGTCCGCCGATTCGCGCTTGCATTCAAGATTGAAGACGGGGTGCAGCTCTCGATCGGCGCGTTCGGTGAACCGCACGCGCACACAATTGCTGCGCGTGTCGAACGTATTTTGGAGAAAGCCGGCGTTACGCCGGAGGCGTGCGCCGACATCGATATCGCTGACTACGCGAGCGAAGAGGAGTGGTCGGCGCTAACCGGCGATGCCCGGTGGATCGACATTACCTCGTTGCCGGATCGCAGTCCGAGCGCGCTGCGCCGGCTGCTCAAAGAGCGCGGCGTATGAGGCGACATTCCTTGCTGCCACGATATGCGCCGTTTGTCGAGCCCGCGCGTTTCGCGCGCGTGGTGCACCCACGCTACCTCGTCGCCGCGCGCGTGCAGCCGTCGTACTACGAGTGGGGCGAGGCCTGGATGGATCTCGTTTTCGCGCGTGACGGTGAATTTGCGCTCGTGCCGTTCGTGCAGATCGACCCGCAGATGATCCTGGTCCGCGAAGCAAGTCCGCTGATTTGGCCGTCCTGGCTTCCGTTCGAAATAGCGGCTGTCGACGAGATGGAAGCGCTCCTCGAGCCGTGGCTCGTTTCACACGCGCTGCTGGCATCGCTCGACGAAGAGATCCTCGGCTTCTTTACCGACGACACGGCGTCGCGTGCAACCTTTGAAGCCGCGCGAAGCGCGCGGTTCCTTTGCGCCACGTCCGCCGAGAGCGTGCTCCTCGACGCTGCTCCCTACGTCTATGCGCAGCGATTCGCGTCCGGGAGACGCGTAGGCATTCGCGACCCGCGTGGTGCACTCGGTGCGTCGCTATTGGCGCAATCGGCGAGCGGCGTGCACGCTGATCTTGGTGATTCGCAGCTCAACGCACTCGCCCGTTCGTGGTACGGCATCGGTGTCTACGGCGAAATTCCGGCTGGCTCGTTCGACGTATCAATCGGACCGTTGGCCACCGAGAGCACGGTCTCGATCGCGTTCGAGCAACCAGCGAGCAACGCAGTTCCCATCGAGGTTGCGCGTCCGATTTTTCCGATGCTGGCGTGCACCTTCGACCCGGCGGATTCCTCGCCGGCGCGCAGCTTTAACGTGCGCGCTCGCGAGCCGATCTTGCGTCCCAACCGGATGACGGTGGCACCGATCATCGGTGGATCGGAGGGGCAGATTGCGGTGGTCGTTCGCGACGACGGCCTCATCGCGCCGGATGCCGACACCGATCAAGCGCGCGCGCTTGTTGACGCGCTGGTTGCGCAGGGTTTTGACGCGCGACTCACGGTCGCATCCGCGGCGCGCGCCGAGACCTTCGATCTCATCCATTTGTTCGGTCACCGCCACGTGCAACAGTTCGCATACGTGCTTGAAGAAGCCAAGCGCCTCGGTGTGCCGATCGTGTCAACGCCGCTCTTCGACGACTTCGGCAACGAGTCGCTGTGGGGCACGGGCGCCGTTCGCTCGATGCTGGCCGGCATCCGTGACGATGCCACGCAGAAGACGATCGAAAAGGGGCTCGCCGATCGTCGGCTGTTGGTCCACGCCGAGGCAGAGCGCGGAAAACCCGCCTACGATGAGATGCAATTGCGCGCGATGTTGGCGCAAAGCCGCTCGGCGATTTTTGCCAGCCGCGCAGAAGAGGCCGAAGTGCGCTCGCGGTTCGGCTTCGCCGGCTCATCGCGTCTTATGCCGGCGGTCCCGTCAATTCCGGTGGACCCGCAACCGATCGGCGCGCTCTGCGGGCTCGATGAGTACGTCCTGGTACATGCCTCGGTCGAACCGCGCGCCAATCAATGGATCGCGGTCCGCGCCGCGGCCGAGATCGGGGTCGCGTGCGTGCTGGTCGGCACGGTAGAACATGCCGAGTATTACCAGAGTGTGCTCGAGTCGTCGGGTTCGAAGACGATGTGGTTGCCGGAGCCCGGCTTATCGGCGGGGCAGCTCGAGGCGCTCTACGCCGGCGCGCGGGTTTACGCGGATCTGTCGTGGGCCGGACACGGGGCCGCACGGCTGGTCCGTGCCGCGAGCCACGGGACGATGCCCGTCCTCTCGACCGCGCTCGGACTGGGTGAACTTTGGCCTGAAGTAACCGGCGGCGTTGACCCGGCATCGCTCGAAAGCGCCGTTTCGGTCATGCGGCAAGCCTGGATGCGGGCTCCTGCGGTCGGCTACCAGATTGCCGAGCGGACGGCCGAGCTTTGCGACCCACTGCGTTCGCTGCAGGCCGTGCTGGGTGCGTATGCTGAAGCAGCCGGGGTCAAGGCGGTGTAAGTACCGCCTTAAGGCGCTGCGTTGCCTAATGTTGGTAAGCGCCTAGGTCGAAAACCCTAGAAGCGGGAGAAGGATCGCAAACATGGACGTTCAGACCGTCGCCCCGGCCACGAGTGGCCAGAGCGGAGGGGCTACCCCAGGTTCGGAGGTCGCTGCAGCGCCACAGGCGCCGGCGCCTGTTTTGGGTTCGTCCGCTGGTTCGTCCGGGAGCGCGCAGCCAAAGCCCGTTGACCAATCGACCATTGCGGCGGCCGTCGCCAAAATCTACAACGTTTCGTCAGGCTCGTCAGGCCAGCCGCAGCAGCTCGACATCTCGTATAAGTACGTCAGCGAGCTTCAGTTGGTCGTTACCGTCTTCACCAATCCGCAGACGGGTGAAGAGGTCGCGCAATTTCCGCCGCAAGAGCTGATCGGGTTGGCCGAATTCTTCGACCAAATCGACGGCGTCACACTCGATCGGAAGGCCTAACACACCCGTGTCATCTGATAGCACCGTCTACGGCACCAACGTCGCGCCCATCTCGTTCCCCGGCATCGTATCGGGCATCAACTATAACGAGATCATCGACAAGCTGACGCAGCTGAGCCTTGCCCCGACCACGCAGCTCAACGCGCAGATGGCAACACTAAACAACGCCAACACCGAGTTGATCAAGATCAGCAACTTGATCTCGTCGGTCCAAAACGCGCTTGGCAACCTCTCGAACCCCGACCTGTTTTCGTCGTACGCCGCAACGTCGACAAATACCGACGTGCTGACGGCCACGGGGATCCCGGGCGTCACGGCGACGCCGGGACTTTACACGATTGAGAGCGTCAAGGCCGCTACCAACACCTCGATTCTTTCAAGCGACAGTGCCGGGCACTCGATCACCGACGCGCTTACCAGCGGAACGTATTCCGGGCAGGATTCGGACACGGTGCCACTGGTCGACTCGTACGCTCGCGTGGTGCCGACTAACGGGACCAACGGCGAGGGCTCAGTTACGGTCGACGGCGTCTCGATCTCGTATAACGTCAACTCGCAGTCGCTCGACACGATCCTTTCGAACATTCAAACGCAAGTCAGGGCCGGTGGCGACGCCGGGTTCCTGGCGACGCTGATTAATGGAGTGGTCGAGTTCAAATCGACCGACAGTCAGCCGATTTCGCTCGGAAGTAACGAGGATCAGGGCAACTTGCTCCAAGTGTTGCAGCTGAGCAACGCGCAAGTGATCAACAGCGGCGGTAACGACCTCGTCGAAGGCACGGCGAACGTCGGCGGCATCAATGAAGATGCCGACTTCAACAGCAGCAACGATGCGGGCTTCGTCACTGGGGTCACGGCGGGAACCTTCACCATCAATGGGGTGAAGTTCACGGTTTCCGGCGACCAAAACCTTAGCGATATCCTCAACGAAATCAACAGCAGCACCGCGGGCGTGACCGCCGTCTTTAACTCGGTGACCGGTCAGATCGAGTTGACGAATAGCAACTCGGGTCCGCAGAGCATCGTGCTCGGCGCCTCCGGCGACACCAGCAACTTCTTGAAAGCGGCGGGGCTGACGACGGCGAGCGGTGCAACGACGACCGTCGGTCAACAGTCGGCGATCTCGGTTCTCAATCCGGACGGGACGCAAAGCACGTACTACAACGACTCGAACACCGTGACCAATGCGATCCCTGGCCTCACGCTTTCGGTTACCGGGAATACGACCACGCCGTTCAGCGTCAACGTTACGCAGAATACGACGTTGCTGGTGTCGGCCGTGCAGGCGTTCATCTCGTCCTATAACGCCGCGGTCAACGAGATCAACAATGCGACCGCTCCGCCGGTTGTCTTGGCGATTCAGCCGGGAACCAATTCGACGGCTACGCAGCTTCCGGGCGGCGTGCTGTGGGGTGACCCGTCGGTCTCGGCGATCATTCCCGAGCTCGAAAACATCGTGGGCGGCTTCCTCGGCAACGATAAGACCTATAACTCGCTCGCACAGGCGGGCATCTTGCTCAACAGTTCGTTTGCGACCGTGCAGGCGACGAGCATCGAAGACGAGGGTACGGGCGGTTCGCCGATTCAGCAGCAGACGGTCGATGGGACCAACGGCGAACTCTCCCCGCTCAACGTTTCGGCGTTTCTCCAAGCCTACGCGAGCAGTCCCAACGCGGTGCAGAATCTTTTGGTCGGCGCGAACAGCCTGACGACGCAGTTGGGAACATATCTTACGACGATTACGGGAAGTCCGACGCTGCTCAATGCCGGCCCCGTAGGGACCGTCCCGACGGTCTCGATGATTCAGAACGACGAGAACGGCAATAACGACACGATCACTAGCCTGCAGCAACAGATCTCGGAGATAACCGACGAGGCCAATCAACAGGCCAACATCCTTCGATCGGGATTCATTTCGAGTGAATCGGCGATCGCGGGTCTCCAGGCCGAGCAACAGGAGCTCGCTGCGGTCTTCGGTTTCTCTACCACGAGCAGCAGCTCAAGCTCGAGTGCATAGCGTCGAATCGGCATGAAAAAGAACAACGAGCAGACTTATCTCGAGACATCAATCCTCACGGCGGCGCCCGAGGACCTGATCGTCAAGATCTTCGACGTCTTGATCATCGCCGCGCAGCAGGCGCACGAGAAGCTCATGCACGAACGCGACGATATCGAGGGTATACACAAAGCATTGCTGCGCGCACAGCGCGCGTGCACCGTGCTGATGAGTTCGCTCAACATGGAAATCGGCGGTGAGCTCTCCGAAAATCTTCTGCGTGTCTACGGCTTTTGGCACAAGGAACTTGTCATGGCCAACATGCGTAAGGATCCTACGCGGGTCGAGCGCGTGCTGGGCTACGCTCGCGACTACCGCGAGACGTGGAACACGGCCGTCACGCAGTTTAAGGCGCAGAAGCGTGCGCAAAAGAATCTGTCGGGAGGCGACGGCGTCACGTCGACGTTCGCAGCAGTTGGCTAGCGCCGCTTTGGACGACGTGCGCACGAGCGTTGCGGCCCTCGAGGCGCAGTGCCGAGAACTCGGGCCGTTGATCGATCAGCGCAACTGGCACGGCTTCGAGCGGCTGCTCTCGGAAATGGCGCGAGCGCGCCACGCCGTGCAAAACGCCTGGGAAGCGTCGCAACCCGAGCGAACCCAGGAATTCGATCAGGAGATCGCTGCGCGCATGCGCCGCGTACTGGAGTACCGCGAGTGGCAGCTTCGGCGCTTGCAACAATTCAACGATGAGTCGGGTGGGCGCTTGCAGCTGATATCGCGGTGGAAGGCCTATGCACGGTCGGTTGCCGGCAAGCGCCAAAACCGTGCAGCAATTTTCACCGACGTCCGATAGGTCTTCAGGGCACGACGATATAGTCGAGGGTCGCACGGACGTGTGACTCGGCCGCGCTGCGCGCAGTGTCGTCGGCTTTCACCAATGCCGGACGCCCGTCGACGAGTGCAGCCATGCGTTCGTGCCGCGTGACTTCGGGTGGTTCCCATGTTTGCGGAGCCACGGTCTTCGACGTCCTATCGTAGTGTCCGCAGCGTACACCGGGGTGGAGCATTACACGATAGTTTGCCCGTCGTAACCTCGCGCAGAAAAGATAGTCTTCGTCGCACACGCGGACGCGTCCGGCGGCACGTTCGACGAGCACGTGTGCGGGAAAATAGGGCGGCGGCAAGTCGCGTAGTGCGGTGACGCGGATCGCTACGCAACCGAATCCGACGCCGTCGACCGCGACAGGTTCGCGATCGAATGCCGGGATGACCGCCGTTCGCGTGTCGCGCTCGTTCCAGCGATCCACGGCCATCGGGCGAAAGCCATCGCGTGAATAGTAGAGTGCTCCGGTGAGCGCAGTACGCGTGTCGGCCTCCAAAAGCGCGCATAGCTCGACAAAAGCGTTCGGCGGAAGCACCATGTCGTCGTCGCACATGATCAACACGTCGGCACTCGACTCCAGGGCGCGCTCGGCGATGAGATCGCGCTGGGCGGGAACGTAGTTTCCGGTGATCAGCGCGCGCTCGAGTTGATCGACGTTTGGCGGAAGCACGATCTTCGCGAGGCTGTCGAGAAACTGCCGCACGGGAGCTCCGCCGCTCGGAATGCCGAGAAGAACCTTCAATTCGCGAAGGCGAGCGCGAAAGCGGCGAGCAGCGTGCGTGCAGCGGCGTCGAGCGGGGGATCGGTTTGGAACAGCACGCCGGTCGTACGATCTATCCGCAGCCGGACAAAAAGCTTTTGCAACACGGTCATCGAGTGCTGCGCGTAGGCGCGCAGCGCATTGTCGATAGCCGCAGCGCGTGCATCGTCGTCGAGAAGCACACGCTGCGCCTGCAGGGCGAGCGTGAGTTGCCGCGCTTTCACGAAATCCCAGCGCTCGCGTTCCTCAGCGATCTTGCGGACGACGACGAGTGCGGGTTCGTGCAGTTCGTTGGCGAGCGTGAGACGATCTTTGTCTGCGGCGCGAGATTCCCCAACTTGGCGCGGTGCAATCGCGTCGATGTCGGCGATAAGCGCGCCGGCGTATTCACCGATCGGCTCTCGCTTGCCGAGCTTTTCGTGCAGCGACACACGGTGGAGAATCTGCGATTGCGCAGCAAGGTGCGCGCGCAGTCCGAGGTTGTCATTCCCGTCGGCATCGGATGCGCACGCCAGGGCGCTCGCAAAGATGCAGTGTTGCAAAATCGTCGGATCCTTCGACCCGTTGAAGGTGCGCTCGAAGAAGGCGAGCGTCGAGCGATCGAGCACGCCATACAGTACGACCGCCTCGCGCAGCGGCGCGGCTTTCGGCTCTGGTTCGGGCTCGCGAACCGGCTCGGGTTCCGGCTCTGGTTCGGGCTCGCGTACGACGGCGGAGGAGAGCGCCGCGTCGGCGGCTTCAAAGACGATCGCCTCTTCGGCGTCGAGTTCGTAGATCGGCAGCTCATCGGCCGGTATCTCGACCGGGATCAGGGGTTGGGCTTCGAACATCGCGCGGTCGGCCACCGCAAGCTCGCCGGCGAAGGCGCTCAGGCTGCCTTTGCGCTCGACAATCAGCGGGCCGCCGCCGATCACTGCGGCATTGCGCGCGCGAACCTGCGGGATCACCAGCAGCGGCTTGGTGCCCATACGTACGCCGACTTTCCAGAGCAGCGTGACACGGGCGCCGGCTGCCACGGTTCCGAGCTTTAAGCCCGCCCCAAAGAGCTCGTCGGCGGCGTCGTCACCCGCT
This sequence comes from Candidatus Aquilonibacter sp., assembly GCA_050015295.1. Taxonomy (GTDB): domain Bacteria; phylum Vulcanimicrobiota; class Vulcanimicrobiia; order Vulcanimicrobiales; family Vulcanimicrobiaceae; genus Aquilonibacter. The sequence goes on from JBEKBR010000005.1 coordinate 43,416, forward strand.
GCGCGCCCGTTGAGCACGAGTGAGCCCAGGCGGTAGGTCACGCCCGCCGGAAGCGGGATCGAGGCCAGGACTTCGGCTGCCGGCGCCGCGCCGTCGTTGGCCAAGCTCAGGGCGTAGGTAATGACCGTGCCGGGGATAACGCTGCCGGGCGGCGTGGCGGTCAGCGTGAGTGCAAGCAGTGCGCTCTGCGGTGACGGTGAGACCTCCTCGACCTCAATGCCCGGGGTTGAATCCACCGCGTAGCGGCTTTCCCACGCTGCACGCTCGGGCGCGACAAGGCCGAGCGAGGTCCGTTGCAGCTCGAGCAGCCGCATGTCCGCGCTGGAGTCAAAATCGGGCTCGCGACTCATGTCCCGGAGCGCCGCGCGAAGAGCCTTCCGAAGAGTCCGCGCGGCGCCGGTTCAGGCTCCGGGACGGCCTCGGCGACGCCGATCTCGACGCGCGCCGGCGCCGGCGGACGGGCGGCGATGCCGCGAACCATCATCGCTGAACGAACGTGGTCTTCGTTGACGAGGGTGCTGGCCCGATCGCAGGCCTCTTGCATGGCCGCGTGCGCGAGCATCGTGAGCCGGCGTGGAAGGCCCTCGGCGGCGTCGATCATCAGCGCCCGTGCGTCGGGCGTGAAGAACTGGCGCTCAGGGGGCAGGCCCGCCTTGGCCAGACGAAAATCGAGGACGGCCGACGCCATGCCCGGATCGAGTCGCTCCAGCCGAATCCAACCGTCGACGCGGTCCTCCAAATTGCCCTTGGCGCGGATGCGATCGGCCAGCTCGCTTTGCCCGAAGAGCAAGATGTTGAGCAGCTTGCGCTGCGGCACGTGATAGTTCAGCAGCAAGCGCAACGCCTCGAGATTCTCGTCGCTCAAATTTTGCGCTTCGTCGATCGTGAGCACCAGGTTGCGCTTTTCCAGAATCGCGGTCTCGAAGAAGAAGTTCTTCAGCGCGTTCTTGAGCGCCGCGCTTGAACGCGGCGGAAGCGCAAGCCCGAAGACACGCCCGATGGCAATGAGGAACTCGACCTCGGTGGCAAACGCGGGATCGAGAATCTTGGCGAGTACGACGCGATCGTCGGCGAGGAGCTCCTGCTCGAGTGCGCCGGAAAGACTGGTTTTGCCGGTTCCCGGATCGCCGAGAATGACCGTCAGCCCGCGCGACGCGTCGACGGATGCGTACAGGCGCTCCTTGGCCTTGCGCAACGCGCCGAACTCGCAATAAAAATATGGGTCGGCGGTATCCAAGAACGGGTCGCGTTCGAGGCCGAAGAATTCGAAGTACCGTGACATAGCGCCACGCATAGGTTAGACCTGCGAGCGCAAAGTCATTGTGTACTCGTTTAATCTAACGAGGACCTTACGCAGTCGAGGTCGAGATTGGGATTGAATGCCCGCCCTCGACTATCTCGACGAGCTCGAAGCCCGCACGATCTTCATCCTGCGCGAAGCCTTCTCGTGCGTGTCGCCGCTTGCGATGCTGTGGTCGATTGGTAAGGACTCGACGGCACTGCTATGGATGGTCCGTAAGGCCTTTCTTGGCGAGGTGCCGTTCCCGGTCGTACTGCTCGACACCGGGATGGAGTTCGAGGAGGTCTACGCGTTTCGCGATCGCCTGGTCGCGGAGTGGAATCTCCCGGTCGCAAATGAAGCCTGCCCGCCCGAGAGCAGCGTCGATCAAACGCTGCCGCCGGCGGCGCGGCACGCTGCGCGCAAAACCGCGGGGCTGCGCGCGCTGCTTGCGCGCGAAGCGTACCGCGGGATCATTTTGGGCATTCGGCGCGACGAGCAAGCGATTCGCGCGAAAGAACGCATCTTCAGCCCGCGCAATGCGGACGGCTCGTGGGATCCACGCTCGCAGCCGCCCGAGTTATGGGACTACTATGCGTACGACGTGCCGGACGGCGCGCACGTGCGCATTCATCCCTTGCTGCACTGGACCGAATTGGATATCTGGCGCTATACGTTGCGCGAGCAGATTCCCTACGTGCCGCTCTACCTTGCAAAGAATGGGAAGCGATTTCGTTCCCTCGGCGAGAGCAACATCACCTTTCCGATTGCGAGCCATGCCGACACGCTCGAAAAGATCATTGCCGAGTTAGAAGTAACGCGCGATCCGGAGCGCGCCGGACGCGCGATGGACAACGAGAGTGAGGATGCGTTCGAACGCCTCCGTACTACGGGTTACATGTAAGCCTTGAAAAACGTTCGCATCGTTATGGTCGGCGACGTGGACGCCGGAAAGTCCACGATCTTGGGCCGGCTGCTCGTCGATCTCGGTCTCGTCACGCCGGCGAAGTTGGAAGAACTCGAGACCTCGAGTTCCAAACGCGGCGTACCGATCGAGTACTCGTTTTTGCTCGATGCATTTCAGCTCGAGCGCGATCAAGCGATCACCCTTGATCTCACGCGCATCTGGGTTCGCACGCCCGATGCTGAATTCGTCTTCGTCGACGCGCCGGGTCATCGAGAACTCATTCGAAACCTGCTTAGCGGTGCATCCGAAGTCGATGCGGCGGTCATGGTTGTCGCAGCCGACGAGGGAATCACGCTGCAGACGCGGCGCCAAGCGCTCTTTCTGCGATGGTTCGGTTTTGCAAACGTCTTGGTGGCGATCAACAAGCTCGATCTCGCCGGCGATCCGCAGACTGCCTACGCGACGCGTGCGGCCGAGGTCACGGCATTTCTCGACCAGCTCGGCATGCATCCGCGCGCGATCGTTCCAGTCGCGGCGCGTAGCGGTGACGGCATCGTACGGCCAGGGCCACTGACCGCGTGGTGGTCCGGTCCAACCTTACTCGACGCGCTCGGAACGCTCGAGCGCGCAGAGGTCCGAGCGGACGGTCCATTGCGCTTCGTCGTACAAGACGTCTACCGCCGCGACAACAAACGCCTCATCGCCGGTCGCGTGGAATCCGGCACGCTCGAACGCGGCGAGTTTCTGACCTTTTGGCCGCTGCAAACAGGTGCCCGCGTGCTGGCTGTGCAGCAATGGCCGCGCGACGTCGAGTCCGCGGCTGCCGGTTCGTCGGTCGCGCTCGAACTCGATGCGCGGGTATTCGTCGATCGCGGTGCCGTCGGCAGCCGCGCAACCGACGCGCCCGAACTCGGGCACGCCGCGCAAACGACGGTCGTGTGGCTCGGCGCCGATCCGGTCCGCGCCGGCGAGGCACTGCGCATGCGCTTGGGCACGCGCGAGATTCCGGTGACGCTGCAGAAGATCGAAGAGACGATCGATCCCGATACGCTCGAGCCGCGCGAAGCACAGGAGTTGCGCAGCGGCGACGTTGGCGTCGTCGCATTGGTATCGCGTGAGCTAATTGCTGCCGACACGCACCTTCCCGAGTCGAGCGTCGGTCGCTTCGTGCTCTTGCGCGCCGGGACGATTGTCGCGGGCGGACGCATCGATGCGGTGGTCGGCCATACGCGCGGTGAAGGCGCGACCAACGTCGTCGCGATGACGTCATCGGTCGAACGGAACGAGCGCACCGTTCGTAATGGCCATGCCGGCGGCGTCTTCTGGTTGACCGGACTGCCGAGCTCGGGCAAATCCACAGTGGCGATGGCGGTCCAGCGGATGCTCTTCGAGCGCGGCCGCCAGGTCTACGTGCTCGACGGCGATACGCTGCGTACGTCACTCAACGTCGATCTCGGTTTTAGCGACGACGATCGCTCCGAGAACGTTCGCCGCACGGCGGCGGTGGCCGGCGTGTTCGCTGACGCCGGCATGATCGTGATCTGTGCGTTGATTTCGCCCTTCGCGGCGGATCGCGAACTGGCGCGCTCAGCCTATCCCAACGGCTTTCACGAAATTTATGTCTCCTGCGACCTGGTCACGGCGGAAGGGCGCGACGTCAAAGGCCACTACGGCCGTGCGCGGCGCGGCGAGTTGGCACATTTCACCGGCGTATCCTCGCCGTACGAAGTGCCCGAGCAAGCGGAATTGGTGGTGGACACGGCAACCCATCGCATCGAAGAGTCGGCGTCGCTGCTCCTGGAGTACATTGAGTCGCACGTAAGATCGCGATGATCGGTCCGCAGGACAAGCAGCCGCCGGCCGGGTCGATCGGGGCTAAGCGCGCCCGCGACCCGGGCCGATACCAATAAACGTGAATCAGTCGGAAAATGCGGGCAAAAGCCGGATCATCTTCGTGCTCGGCATGCACCGCTCGGGTACGTCGCTAACGACGAACGTCCTGACCGAGCTCGGCGTTGCGTTGAGCGAAGACCTGATGCCCGCGACCCACGAAAACGCGCGCGGGTACTTTGAGTCGCAGACCATCTCGTTTCTGCAGGATCGCCTCCTCGGCGCGTTTGGACTTTCGTGGGACACGCCGACATCGATGCGACCGTTTCCACCGGAGTGGTGGAAATCTCCAGCGATCGCGCCGCTGCGCGCGCAAATCGTTGCCTTCGTCAAAAATGAACTCGCCAAGCACCCGCTGTCGGCGTTCAAGGACCCGCGCACGATGCGCATGCTGCCGATGTGGAACGACATTCTCGCCGAGGTCGATGCCGAGCCGAGCTACCTGCTCGTGACCCGTCATCCGAACGAAGTCGCCGGCTCGCTACACGCGCGCGGAAAGCTCGATCCGGTAATTGCCGAGCTGCTGTGGCTGGAACACAATGTCGACGCGTTGCTGTTTTGCCGCGACCGAATCGCCGCTATCGTCGAGTACCAAGAGTGGATCGATCGCCCACTCGAACAGGCACGCTACATGATCGAAAAGCTTGAGCTTCCGTATGCGGGAAGCGACGAAGAGCTCAAGGCGACACTGGATCGTGTGGTTGCGCCCGAACTGCGCCATCACGCGCCCTCGAACGCCTTCCGGCTCCCGTTCACCGCGCCGCTCTACGATGCGTTGCTCAAACGCAATCTGCAGAGTGCGTTGAGTCTCGCCGAGCTTTTCAACATCAGCCGCACGCTGACCAGCACGGTTACCGCACCGCTTTATCGCAAGCTCTCCGAGCTTTCGAATATCGCAAATTCGAAGACGGCACGCATCGTGCAGCTCGAGCAGCAGCTCGGCGCGGCATCGCAGCCGCCGATCACCGGCATCGCAGAACCGAAACTGTAAGTCTCTTTAGAGTTTCTGCACGACGATGCCGAGACTCGTCGCGATCATGAAGTTCTCGGGGAGCGAGCGTGCTTCGAAGGCCGTGCGGAATTTCTTTGCCGTCTCGAACGTGGTCTGCGGTGTCGAGCAATCGAAGTGGCGCATGACCTGCGGCTCGACCTTGCGGTCGTTATACGCGTTGACAATACGGCAGTTCAAGGGCAGCACGATACCGACCAGTTGTTCTACGGTTACGTAGTAGAAGTCGTCGAGCCCGCCATGCGGACGCCCGAAGCCGTCTAGCCACACCTTGCACAGTTCACGCGGGAGAAACGGCGGCCACGGTATTTCGTAGTGCGCTTCGAACGGCGCGCGATAGTCTGGTGCGAAAAGCACCACGTATCCACCCGGCTTCGTGACGCGCAGGAGTTCAAAAATTGTCGAGGCCGGGTTGGGAACGTGTTCGATAAATTGATGGCCGATGACCAGATCGAAACGGTTGGGATCGATGCGGGTATCGCTCGCATCCCCTTTGAGAAGGCGTTGTTTCCACCCGGGATCGAGGGAGAGAGCGTCTATCCGTTCGCGGCCAAGCTCTAACCGCTCGTCGTCGTTATCGAGACCCCACGCATCGTGACCGGCGCGCAGAGCGCTCACGACGAATCCGCCGGCGCCACAGCCGACTTCGAAAATCGAGCGGGGAACCGAACAATAGCCGGGGATCTGCATGACGGACTCGATCAAGGTCATCAGATGACCCTGCCAGTTCGGATCCATTACTTTAGCGACTTCTCGCTCGGCGATGGCGTCGTTAAAACCAAACGTGGCGCGAGCGCGCTGTGTAACCCGGAGGGCACGTTCGCGAACGGCTTCTATACTCACTAAGAAAGATTTCGGGCACAGCCGATAAAGTCATTGTGCCGCAGGCCATCGCCAAATCATGAACGTCGAAGTCCGAATACCGATTAGCCCCAAGCCGCATTTTTTTCGACAGGTCGAGTACCTGCAGCGAGCTTTCGCCGCGAATGGAGGCTTGGCGGCGTCGGCGCGGTTTGTCGTTTCCGTTGGCGAAGACTGCGAGCCGTACGATCTGTACGAGATCAACCCATGGAGCCTCGGCCGAATCGAATGGAAGTGGGTTGACCGCGAAGCGTTCCGACGCATGTCGTATACCGCCACCGGTCTAGATCGCTTCTTACATCCGACGAGCGCGGATGTCGTGCTACTCTCGGACGCGGATACGCTCCTGATACGAAACATCGACGATCTGCTTGCGGGTCTCGTGCGGGAGCCGGCGGTCGCGGGCGTTATGGCGCATATGCCGCCGCACTACGGACCGATGACCGCACCCTCCTGGCGAGCCGTTTTTGCAGGCATGGGTCGGAGATTGCCGCGCGATCTCTACGAGCATTCCGGGTTTGGCTCCATGTTTCACGATCAAACGAACCGGTTCGGTCCTGCCTACTATAATTTCGGCGCCGTGTTTGTGCCCGGCCGAGCCCTGGCGGTGCTCGGTCAAATGTTCGAGCGATCGCTGGTCACCGCGTATTCAGCGCCGATCCACAAGTTCTTTCACGCGCAGCTGGCGCTAACACTCGCGATCTACGAGCTCGACTTGCCGCGCATCACCCTTCGGCCGCGCTACAACTATCCTAACGATGAGCTGCTGGATCGCTCCGCGCCGAGCGAATTAGCGGACATACGAATCATGCACTACCTGCGCGAAGGCACGATTGGCACGCGGGTCGAGACGTGGGGAAGTGACGAGAGGTTCGCGGCCTTTCTCGCGCGCAAGGATCTCGTTGGTTCGAACGAGGTCTTGCGCCAGACCGTTGCTGCCTTGAGCGGAGCAGTCGTCAGCTAACCGTTCGGCTCCAGGGTCGCAAAGCCAAATCCGCTTTCACCAAAGCCGTTTCCGTTGTAAAACAGCATGACACGCTCGCCGACCTTCACGACGTCGGGGTAGCAGAGCATCTGCGAATCCCACCCATCGTCGGAAACGGTGATGCCGGACTGCTCATCGTCGCGCTGCCAGCTTGCGAGGTCGCGCGAGGTGGCGTAGCCGATGCGATACGTTTGTCCCGATGAACGGAAGCCGATGCTGCCGCGAAACGAAAACCACATATGCCAATGCGAGTCGATATTGATGAGCGTCGGCCGTGTTTGCGCCTCATGATCGCCGTGCGTTGGCACTATTGGGCGGCCATCTCGAGCCCAATGTGTCCCGTCGCGCGAAACGGCAGATTTCAGCACGTAGACATGTTCGAGTTTGCCGTCGATATCGACCCAACCGGTTCCCGAGGAATACCACATGCGCCAGTTATCTTTCGCCGTGCGCACGACCGCGGGGGACGTTGCCGACCACGGCTCCTCGGGCGCGCGATCGAGAATTGGGCCCGCGAAAACGCGCGAAAACGTCAAGCCGTCGTCGCGACTGATGGCGAGTCCGGTCGCATTGTTGTAAGGAGCGGCGCCACCCAGGCGGCTCCAACCGCTGTAGTACATCAGCACGTCGTTGCCGTCACGCACGACGCACGATGGCATGACCCCATCTGCGTCAAACGTGCCGGGCTCGCCGGTCGGCAGCAACGGTTCGGGATTCAACGCGATGATGCGGCGCGGATCGTGTCGGTCGACGTCGACGAAAGCCGGAAGGGTGAGCCCGGGCTTTGGACGGGTCGCAAAAAAGATCCGAAGCCGGTCGGCGAGTGGAAGTACCGTGGGAACTTGCGCGTGCGAATTCATCCATCCGAACTCACCGGATGGGCTGAAGATCAGGCCTTGCTTACGCCAGTGCAAACGCTGTGTCCAATTATTTCGACTTCTCGTCGGCCCCAAGCTCGCGCGAAGCGGCATCACGGACCACGCGCTCGAGCCAGTCGTGCATGCTCACGTTCGCTCGCTCGCGCGCCTGCTGTGCAAGCCGTTTCGTTGCGGACGTAACGCCTTCGAGCTGCCCTTCGTATCGCGTCCGCCGCGTACCGCCGCGTGGTCCTGGGATCGGAAAATCGAAGTCGGCGGGTGGTTCGCCCTCGCCAACGGTGAAGTCGATGAGGTAGAACGTCCCGCCAATGATCCAACGCAGACATACCTGCCTGGCCTCGATCGGCAGATCGTTGAGCGGCACCGGCGCGGCATACTGCGGATTTGTCACGGTGAGAATTTTTGAAAATTCCGTTGTCCGCAACCAGGGCGGCATACTTTCGTCGCCGACAACGATGCGGCCACCGGGGCGTGTGACGCGGACGGCCTCCGCGAAGAAACGCCTGATGTCGCCGAACTCGCCGACGCCGCCAAATTGGAAGAGCGCGTCAAACGTATTGTCGGCAAACGGTAGATACGATGCGTTTGCGACCGAGATGTCGATCGCAGCTTCGCAATCGCGAAGCCGCTTGCGGCATGCCGTCAACATGTGCGCGGAGAGATCTTGACAGAAGAATCTGCCTTTGGGGATGCGCCGCGCAAGATGAACGCTATCACGGCCGCTTCCGCAGCCGACCTCGAGCAGGGTCGAGTCCTTCTCGAGTTTGAGCAAATCGACCATCGATTCGCGAACGTCGTCCTCACGCTCACCGAAGGTCTCAAACGTCAAGTGGAGGTAGCGGTCGTAGTCGTCGACACGGTTGTCGTAAAAGGCGCGTGCGCGTGCATCCGCGTCGCTGAGCGAGCGCGGATAGGTCAGATCCGCAAGGCCGTCGATGATTGGATATCGCGTCCCATCGTCGGCGAGAAGGAATCCCTCCTGAATTTCATCACCGTGCGTGCCGGAAGCGTGCAGGGTCAACGGCTGAAGAGCCAATGGATCTCGGTAAAAAGAAAGTGCGCCTTGCTGCATGGTAGGTCTAGAGTTGTGCGCGATACCGGGGGCTCCTTCGGAGGTTCCATGCCGCCGAGCACAAACGGAAACGGTCAATGATTATTGAGACGCCGCGTCTCGAGCTGAGGCCGCTAGCCGAAAATGATGCAGAGGCGATCTGGCCGTTCGTATCGGACCCCGCGATCAGCCGATTCATGTCGTGGCATCCGCACGCGAACCTCGAGCAGACGCGCGCGTTTATCGCGGACGTTCTTCTGAGGATGAAGGCGGAAAGCACGGTCGCTTGGGTAGTCGTTGAACGCGCGAGCGGTGAGATTTGTGGACTCGTGTCGCTGCTCGCGATCATGCGGGCGCATCGAGCGCTGCGCTACGACAAAGCTGAACTTGCCTACTGGGTAGGCGCGCCGTTCCAAGGGCGCGGATATGCGACCGAGGCGTGCTTCGCGGTGCTGCAGTACGCGTATCAAGCCATCGGCTTGAACAAGATCACGGTCGCGCACGACCGCGAGAACGACGCGTCGCGGGCGCTGATTGTTCGTCTCGGCTTTCGGGAAGTCGGTACCGAGTACAAGCACTTTTGCAAGGACGGCCGCTGGATCGATCACGTCATCTATGAATTGCTGAGCACCGACTTTCGGATGCCGCAATGAAGCATTCGTACCATTACAACGCTGCTTTGAAGTACGAGGCTGTCGCGCAGGCCTTTCCGGAGCGACCGGCGCTCAAGTTGGCCGGTGGCCGCACGGTCACTCACGGCGAACTCAACGAGCGGGCAAACCGTATCGCCGCGCTTCTGCGTCGTCAGGGATTGCGCAAGCGCGACACGATCGGGATCGTTCACAACAAGACGATCGAATGCTTTGCTCTGATGCTGGCTGCGCTGAAGATCGGCGTGGTCTATTTCAATATCGATGACCAAAATCCACCGGCGCGCCTCGAGCACATCTTTTCCACCGCCAGGCCTCGCGCAATATTTGCTGATTCGATTCCGCCTTCAGTCGAACGAGCAAATAACGGAAGCGCGGCACTCGTTGAGATCGGCGAGGAGGCGTTCTCCTCGCTAGTAGCTCGAGAGACTCCACAAGCACCGGACGAATCGGCGGCGATTACGGGAGCCGATCCGGCGTACATCATGTACACGTCCGGCTCGACCGGCGTACCCAAGGGCGCCCTGATGAGTCATGCCAACGTCGTGTCGTTCGCCGCCTGGGTGGGATCGCGTTTCGACGTGAAGCCGGACGACACACTCACCAACGTCAATCCGATGTACTTCGATAATTCTGTCTTTGATTTCTACGGGGGATTGTTCAACGGTGCGGCAATCGCCGCAGTAACGCGCGACGTCGTAAGCGATCCTTCGGCGATGCTGCGTCAGGTCGAAGAGGCGCAATGCACTCTGTGGTTTTCGGTTCCGTCATTGCTGATCTATCTCATGACGCTCAAGTTGTTGGAGCCAAATCGTCTTTCGGCAATTCGCTCGTTCGTATTCGGGGGGGAAGGATATCCACGGCCGGAACTGCGCAAGCTCTACGAAGCCTTCGGCGCGCGCAGCAAGCTGATCAACGTCTACGGTCCGACCGAATGCACGTGCATGTGCTCAGCGTGGGACGTGCGGCCGCAGGATCTACAAGAGAGCAGCGGGTTCGTGACGTTGGGGCCGATCGCGCAGAATTTCTCCATGCTCGTGCTCGATGGGGGTGGTGCCGTCAGCCCCGGCGGCGTCGGGGAACTCTGTTTACTGGGTCCGCAGGTCGGATTGGGCTACGTTAACGATGCCGAGCGAACAGCCCGTGCGTTTGTTCCCAATCCGCTCAATTCGGCATGGTCCGAGCGGATGTATCGAACCGGCGATCTCGTGCGTCTGGGTATGGACGGGGAAACGCTCGACTTCGTCGGGCGAGCCGACAACCAGGTCAAGCACATGGGATATCGGATCGAACTCGAGGAGATCGAGGCCGCGATCAACCAGATTCCGGGCGTGACGCAGTCGTCGGTCTTGCTTCGCGAGGGACGGCGCGATATGAAACTGCTGGTTGCCTACCTCGCAACGCAGCGTGACATCGAGGAGAACGAGTTGCGGAAATCCTTGAATGAGCTTTTGCCGCCATACATGGTCCCGCAGCGATTTGTGGTGCGGCGGCAGCTTCCGAAAAATGCGAACGGGAAAGTCGACCGGATCGCTTTAGCGAACGAAACTCTGGTCTAGAATATGGGAGATACACACGTGTCGCAGCCGCCGCCAAAGCCATACACGCAGGGCACCTTAGAAACCCGTAAGTTCGACGCCCGGCGCGGCCCCTATTGGGAGTCAATTCAACGCATCATCGGGATGGGATACGAGCCGGCTGATCTGATTCACCATGCGCCGGCGTTTGCCGGTCACATGAACATCGGCCGTCATCTCGCGCTTTACGAGGCGTATAAACTGACGTTGCCGTTTGCGGGCCACATCGCCGAAGCCGGTATGTATTTGGGAACCAGCAGCATTTACTTTGCCAAGCTCACGCAACTCTTCGAGCCCGCGGCGCTGACGTTGGTGCTGGGGTTCGATTGGTTTCAAGGTGCACAAGGCAAAGGCGACGAGGCACATTTAGTGAGCGAAGGCGCCTATGCTGAATCGTACGATCGCGTGTGCGAATTGATTCGTGTGCAGGGCCTCGACAACATCATACGCGTCAACAATCTCGACCTCACGCGGGACTTGCCGGCATATTTTCGCGAGCACGACCATTTACAATTCAAGCTGGTGTTTCTCGATTGCGGCTACTACGACGTCGTCAAACCGTGCATCGAGGAATTCTGGCCTCGCCTGACGCCGGGCGGTGTGCTGTTACTCGACAATTTCAACCACGAAACCGCACCCGGCGAGGCGCGCGCAGTCCGCGAGCTACTGCCGGATCGGCAGATTCGAACCTTTAACTTCGCGTTTCAGCCGACGGCCTACATCATCAAATAGCGTTAGCGCAGCTTCGTAATCTTCAGGAAGCGCTCGGAATCGAGACGGAACAGCGGCGTGTTCGTTTCGATGAAGACGGCTTTGGGATCCTCGCACTTCATCACCAGCGCGCCGGCGCCGACCAGGGTTTCGGCGCCCAGCTCGACTTCGTGGCCGATCACGGCGCCGAGGCCGACGAACGAGCGCGCGCCAAGAACAGCGCTGCCGCCAAAGACGGCGTGGCCGGCAATCCAGGCATGATCTTCGATCGTCGTGTGATGCCCGACGAGCGCGCCGCTCCAGACGACAACGTTATTCCCCAGTCGTGCTCCCGGCTCGATGACGGCGTTGTCCAAGATGATGCAGTTATCACCGGCTTGCAGCCAGTCGCCGACGCCGGCGCGCGGACTCACGTAGGAGATCAGCTCGTAGCCCTGCGCCTTCGCCGCATCATATTTGGACTTGCGAACCGCATTGAGCCCGTGATAGCCCACCACCACGATCATCTTGTAGCGCTGCGGCGGATAGCTTTGCGCGACGGATTCAAAAGCCACCACCGGCCTGTCGTGAAAGCTCCCGCTCTTCGGGACGTACTCGGCATCGGTCGTGAAGGCGACGACGGTATGTTCGCCCGCATGCGTGATGTGCCGATAGAGAACGTCGGCAACTTTGCCCGCTCCGAACATCACGATCTCTGCCATGATTTCTCCTTAGAGGACTAGACCGCCATCGACGGCGATCGTCGTGCCGGTGATAAAGTCATTTTCGATGATGAACGCGACGGTCGAAGCGATCTCTTCCGCCTTGCCCAGGCGAAGCAACGGGGTTCGCCGTTTGAGCTCCGCGAGCGCGGCGTCGTTCATCGCTTCTTTCGTAGAGTCGGTCGCGACGAAGCCCGGAGCGATCGCGACCGCGCGAATCCCGAGCGGGCCGAGTTCGCGCGCCCAGACGGCGGTCATTGCCTCGACGCCGGCTTTGGCTGCCGCATAGGCGGTTTGCCCAGGATTCCCGCGCGCTGCGATCGAGGAAAAGGTCACGATCACGCCCTTGGTCCGGGTCGTCGCCATATGTTCGGCGACGCGGGCGGCCGGTACGAACGTCGCCGTGAGATTGCTGCGAATCGTCGTATCCCAGCTCTGCAGCCCGTGACGCCGCGCCGCGGGATCGCTCAAACTGATGAGCGGCTCGCTGTGAATCAGCCCGGCGCAATTCACCAGCGCGTTGATCTTGCCGAACTTCGCGACCACCGTCTCGAGCGCGCCGGCAAAGGCTTCATCGTTGGCGAGGTCGGCCTGGAGGTAGAGGACGCGCTCGTTGGATGCAGCGGGCGGTTGTAGGTCGATAACGGCGACCCGCGCCCCGCGTTCGAGGAGCGCATTGACGATCACCGATCCGAGGCTTCCAGAACCCCCGGCGACCAGCACGGCCTTGTCGCGTATGTCCACGTCAGAGCACGACAGACTTGCTGCGAAGCACGTCGCGGATCTGCTGCACGCTGCGCATTGCGACGATCTCGTCGGCAGTGAGTTCCACCGCAAACTCGTCCTCGAGGGCCGCGATCAACTGCATGTGACTGAGCGAATCCCACGTGCTCGTCGCTTCCATGTCGAGTCGATCGATCACCTCGGCGCGCGGTACGCGCAAGACCTCGACGATGATGTCCTTGAGGCGCTCGGTTCCCGTCGTGTTCGTCACAGGGTCCTCGGTACAATCATGAAAGCGTCATTCCTTCACGGGCTTAGAATCGTTTCGCGTTGGATTTCGGCCGCGATGTGGTCCGGAGCTTCGTGCAGCAACCGCGCGAGGATGCTCTCCGAGCCGCTTTCGTATGGCGAGAGAAAACGTAGCTCAATTCCCGCCGAGCGGAAACCTTCATGGTCGTAGAGCTCGCGGCCGCCCGATGGGTTGACGTAACGTTCGCCGCCGAGTGCTCGAACGATGGCGATCACCCGATCCTGTGCGCGGAGGGCAGAGTCGATCGCGAGGGTGCTCGATCGCACCATCGGCTTCGCGATGCCAAGCGTAGCGGTAACCTCAGCGATGCGCTCGCAAAGGTATGCCGTGACGTCGGGCTTCGCGAGGTCGAGCATACGTCGAACAACGTCGCTGTGGCGGCCGCTTTCGAGCAGCGGAAACCGTCGAAGGTTTGCATCCAAACGCGCTGCCGCGTCGGGCGCCCAGCGCAATTCGTCGATACGGACGTCGCGCTCGGCCTTAGCGAGCGGGAGTGTCAGCCAATCGAGCTCGCCGTCGCTCAGCGCAAAACGGTTGCGATGCACCCACCCGCGACGCGGAAATTGCACGCAGTCGAACATCACGACGACATCGGCGGCGGAGAAGAGTCGAAAGTATCCGGCGTACGGGAAGAAATACGGTTGGATGACCGCGACCGTGGTCACCGCAGACTGGCTTCGAGGCTTTCGATCACGCGTTGCAGTTGCGCATCGTTGAGGTCGTAGGAGAAGGGCAACCCAAACACCGTTGCCGCAAGTTGCTCGGTCGCGGGCAGTGGGTCGTGCGCAAAGTTGCGGTATGCCTTTTGGACGTGGACACCGCTCTGCCACCAGCGCCGTGTTTCGACGCCGCGTTCCGCGAGTCGATCGATGACGGTCTGAGCCGGCGCCGTTGTCTTGACGTTGCAGTAACACGAGACCCAGCCGTCGCCATACCCCGGCAGCAGTTCGACGCCGGCCACACTACTCAGCGCCTCGCGATAGTGTTGCGTGATCTGTGCAACGCGGTCGCGCCGCGCCGGCCACGTTTCGAACATCGCAAGCCCGACCGCTGCGTTGTATTCGTTCAGCTTCCCGTTGTAGCCGAGGATTTGCCCCGCCGGCGAGTCCCACACGCCGAAGTTGCAGACTTGATTGAAGCGCTGCACGAGTTCGGCATCGGTCGAGAGCAACAAGCCGCCTTCGCCGACGCCGAAAACCTTGGTCGCGTGTAGACTGATCATGATCGGCGATCTCCCGGGAGCGGCGCGTGGCGCGCTCGCCACCGTGTCGAACGAGGCAGCGCCATCGACAATCACCGGAATGCCCGTCTCCGCGGTAAACGCGTCCCACGCCGCCGTATCGACCGGCGAGCCAAAGGCCGAGACGACCATAACCGCGCCCACGTTCTTGAGATCGCTGCGCTTGCGGAGTTGTTCCGGATCGAGCATCCACGTGGCTGGATCGACGTCGACGAAATGTGGCTTAAGGTTTGCTGCCCACACCGCCGCAGCCGACCCCACAAAGGTCCAGGACGGCAGTAGGCACGTCGATCCCGGTGGAGCACCGGCCGCAACGAGCGCGGCGCTGAGCGCGACCGTGCCGTTTGCGACGATCGCGACGTGCTCGCGCGCAACCGCGTAGTGTGTTGCGAAGCGATCCTGCAGTTCCCGCAGCAGCGGGCCGTGGTTCGAATACCATCGCGCCTCGTCGATCCGCTGGAGGTATGGAAGCAGCTCCTGGGCAGATGGAAGCTGCGGCCGCATCACCGGAATGAGTTCCGCCGGCCCCCCATCGGGCATGCTATCGCGGGGATTTGGCTGCGCGTTCATTTTCTCGTTCGGTTGCGATCAACTGTGTCGCTCGAAAGAGCGACTCGAATTGCCCAGCGTCGGTCCACCAGCCATCGAGCACATCGTAGTAGAGATCGCCTTCTTTTATATACGCATTGTTCACGTCGGTAATCTCGAGTTCGCCGCGCGCCGAGGGTTTGAGGCGATTGCAGAAATCGAAGACGCGGCGATCGTACATGTAGATGCCGGTTACCGCGTATCCGCTCGCCGGTTTCTGCGGCTTCTCTTCGATCCGGACGATGCGCGCGCCGTCGAGCTCCGGACAGCCGAAGCGTTCGGGATCGTCAACTTCCTTGAGGAGAATCCGGGCACCGGAGTCTTGCTCCTGGAACTTTCGGACGTAGGGCGAGATGTCGTCCTGAACGATGTTGTCGCCCAGAATCACGACAATGCGCTGGCCCTCGGCGAAGTGTTCGCAGAGCTTGAGCGCATCGGCAATGCCGCCTTCGCCTTCTTGATACGTATAGAAGATATCTTTGAGTCCAAAATCGCGACCGTTGCCCAGCAAGCGCAAGAAATCGCCCGCCGAGTTGCCGCCGGTCACGATCATGATGTCCTCGATCCCGGCCTTGCACAACGTCTCGATAGGATAATAGATCATCGGCTTGTCGTAAATCGGCAAGAGATGTTTGTTCGTGACTTTGGTCAATGGCCGCAGCCGCGAACCCAAGCCACCAGCCAGAATGACGCCTTTCATTTGGAACGGCGCTCCGGCCCAGCCTCAGCGCCCCCCACTACGCGGGGCCCCCAAACCATGGCGCGCGACACAGACAGGCGAGCCCAACCTTCCCCTAGGGCGCGCCAATTGGACGTTGGTCTCGTTACGCTACCTGACATCGGGACTCCGTCGGCTGCATTGATCACCTATGCGCATACTGTCTCTTGTAGTAATCTAAAAATTCGCCGGATTTGAGCGGGCGCCACCAATCCTCGTTGGTTTGATACCATGCGATGGTTGAGTGCAAGCCCGTGTCGAACGGCACGCGCGGCGACCATCCGAGGCGCTGCGCTTTGACCGAGCTCACCGCATAGCGGCGGTCGTGGCCTTCACGATCGGTCACGTGGCGCACGTGCGACTTCATCCCGCGTCCACAGCCCGAGACCAAACGTTCGGTGATGCTGAGGTTCGTGTGCGGATTGCTGCCGCCCAAATTGTAGATGTTGCCGAGGTCGCCTTGCTCGAGCACGTGCATGATGCCGCGCGCGTGATCCTCAACGTGCAGCCAGTCGCGAACCTGCATTCCATCGCCGTACACCGGAACCGGCTGATCGTCGATCAGGTTGGTGATGAAGAGCGGAATGAGTTTCTCGGGATACTGGTACGGGCCGTACGTGTTGCTGCCGCGCGTGATGAGCACGGGTGTGCCGAACGTCGTGTGATACGCGAGGACTTGCAGATCGCCGCCCGCCTTGGACGCGGAGTACGGGCTGCGCGGAGATAGCGGATCCGATTCCGCTGACTCACCCGTCGCCACGTCGCCGTAGACCTCGTCGGTGGAAACTTGCAGGTAGCGCGGGATGTTGCGCTCGCGCACGGCTTCGAGCAACACGTGCGTGCCCAGGATATCGGTCCGTAGAAATTGCTCGGGATCGAGGATCGAGCGATCGACGTGCGTCTCGGCGGCGAAGTTTACGATGGCATCCACACCGTTTCCGATCGCATCGCGCACCGCGGATGGGTCGCAGATGTCGCCGTGAGCAAAACGATAGCGCGGATCCCCTTCGACGTCGCGCAGGTTCGCCGGGTTTCCAGCATACGTCATCGCGTCGAGATTGATGATCTCGAGGTTGGGACGTTCGCACAACGCAAGGCGGACGAAGTTCGATCCGATAAACCCCAAACCGCCGGTGACCAGCCATCGCACGGGCTGGGTCATACTTTCTGAATGAGCATGTAAATGCTACCTTGATCCTCGACGTCGGCGTTTCCCGCGAGGTGCTTGAACTCGGTATCGAGGACGCGATAGCCCTGCGACTTCACCATGTTGATGAAGGACTGACGGCTGTACCGGCTCCCAAAGCTCAACCCCGGTGCCGGCGAGGCGAAGTAGTTCGGGTCGTTGTTTGCGGCGGTCACGACGGTCTGCACGATCAAGTAGCGGCGCGCGAGATCGTACGATTTACGCAGCACCTCGACGGGATTTTCGATGTGATACAAGCCGCCGAGATTGGCGACGATGTCGTACGCTTCGCGTTCGGCAATCGTCTGCACGTCGCGCCGCTCGTGCTGCACGTCGGGAAGGTTCAAGCGGCCAGCAATCTTGATCATGCGGTCGCTCCAACCGTCGCGGTTGTTGTCGATCCCGACCGCCGGACTCGCGCCCAGCCAGTTGGCAAGCATCGTGTAGTAGCCTTCGCCACAGAACAACTCGCAAAATGAGGGCTGCTCGAGGTGCTGCTCGCTCGTCTTACCGATTGCAAGCGAAATGTACCCCAGGATGATGGCCTCTTCGCAAAGCTGGTTAATGCGAAACTGCTCGAGCTGCTTGTTCGCAATGCCGAAGAGCCGGTAGGAGTGGTAGAGCGGGCCGAGGTCGTCGAGGACATGAGGGTCCATCCGAAAGATTTTCGGCGGGGGCGGCGCCCCGGTTGAGGGCGCCGCCAACGCAGCTCAGATCTGCTGAATCATCTTCCAGATGGCTTCGACCTGCGGGCCCTCGTTGGATGCGTATGCGGTGCCGGTGTAGTCCCACCAATCCCAGCAGCCAAGGGAGTTCCCCGTCGAGGGTATGGCCTGCGGGTAGAGGACGATGATGCTATTGGTGTCGGCCCATTCGTTCAAACCCGATTCCTTCACGAAGGTGGTGCCGATGTAGTATTCGCCCTGCTCGCAGCCGTGGAGTGCGACGACGAGTTTGCAGGCCGCGCCGCTCGCGCAGTTCGCCGGTACGTAGATGTAACCGACGGAATCCATCCCGGCAACGGCATAGGGTGCCTGATTGAATTCGATGAGCGATCCGGTGAGCGTGCCGTTGTTACGCGCGCTCAGCGTACCGAAGAAGTCGGTGAGGAACTGATCTTCGGCGTCGAAGCCGCAGTTGATCAGGTAGTTTGAGTTCAAGGTGCCGCAGGCCGACGTTACGTCCGGCGTGACCCAGCCATGCTCGGCCGCCGTGGTGTAGTTCGTCGTGGTGCTCACGCCGTAGTGGCTAAGCATCGTTGCGGAGTCTTTGACGACCTCTTGCGCGACCACGGTGTCGTCCTCGCCGGAAAAGATCCAGGCTTTCGAACCGCTCAGATCGCTGACCGGATCGAGGTAGCCGTCACTGGCCGCGTTGTTGGTATCGGTCTCGAGCGTGCTCAGCGGCGGCGATTCGCCTTCCGACCAGTACTCGGTGCCGGAGCACGAGTAGAGCGCGTAGTCATCCGAGTAGGTCGGGCCGTAGACCAAGCCCCAATGCGCATCCGACGTGCCGAGCGCGCAGAAGAACGGCGATCCGGCGAAAATCGCCTCGCCCTTGACGTTGGCGGAGTAGGAGAAGTGGAGTTGCGTTGCCATGTCGGCGCCGGATGAGACGCCGGCGACGACGATATCGTTCAGATTGACGTTGTAGTGTCCCAGGCTCGGGAGGCTGGAGGCTGCCGCATCCCGGTGGACGGCCGACTGGTTCGACGCCGATGGGAGCGCCGAAGAACCGGACCCGGTACCAGAGCAGGCAGTGAGCGTAGCGGCCAGGCCGAGCGCGGCCGCGAGTGCGATGCGTTTCATCCGACCATGGTCGCATCGCCCATCCGCCCGCCGGTAGACCCGAACGGGTGCGTTCTGGTATACTCGCAGGCGCTGCCCCATCACAGGGTGGTCAGTTTACTACGCCCGCCACGGACGGCGAGCGACAAATGGCCTCACGACACGACCGCACCGCCATGATGGCCCGCGGCCGCAGGCCAGCTAAAGGAGAATCCTTGTGTCAGTAGTTACCATGCGCGAACTCCTCGAGGCCGGCGTCCACTTCGGGCATCAGACCCGTCGCTGGAACCCCAAGATGAAGCCATTCATCTTCCAGGAGCGTAACGGCATTTATATCATCGATCTCGCGCTCACCGTCCAGAAGCTGCGCGAGACCTACGAGGCCGTCAAACAGATGGCCCGTGAAAAGAAAGTCATCCTGTTCGTCGGCACCAAGAAGCAGGCGCAAGACGTCGTGCGCGAAGAGGCCGAGCGCGCGGGCACGTATTTCATCAATCAGCGCTGGCTCGGCGGCACGCTGACCAACTTCTCGACGATCCAGAAGCGCATCGCGCGTCTGCGCGAACTCGAAGGCATGAAGATGCAAGGCGACTTCGATCGCTTGCCCAAGAAAGAAGTTGCGCAGCTCCAAGACGAGATGGCCAAGCTCGAGCGTTTTCTCGGCGGCATCAAGGACATGCATCGTCTACCGGATGCGGTGTTCATCGTCGATCCGAAGAAAGAACGCATTGCCGTGCTCGAAGCGCGCAAGCTCAAGATCCCGATCATCGCCGTTATCGATACCAACTGCGATCCCGATGAGATCGATTATCCGATCCCGGGCAACGACGACGCCATTCGTGCGGTCAAGCTGATGGTGAGCAAGATCGCCGATGCGATCATCGAGGGGAAGACGGAAGTCGAAAGCGCCTACGACGCGGAGAGCGCGTACGCGCAACCGTATGCTGCCCCCGCCGAGAGCTTCGAGGACGAAGCCCCAACGACCATGGCTGAAGCCGAAGCAGCGCTGTAAGGAGAACCGTGTCCACCTCAATGTCCTATCAACCGAAAGCCGACGAGATCAAAGCGCTGCGTGAAGAGACCAGCGCCCCGATGATGGATTGCCGCAAGGCGTTGATCGAAGCCAACGGCGATTTTGCCAAGGCGAAAGCGTGGTTGCTCGAGCGCGGAGCTGCACAGGCCGAGAAGAAGGCCGAACGTTCGGCCAACGAAGGGCTCGTCACCAGCTACATTCACTCCGGCGGCAAGATCGGCGTGCTTGTGGAGGTCAACAGCGAGACCGATTTCGTCGCGCGCAATCCGAAGTTCTTGGAACTCAGTCGCGATATCGCGATGCACATCGCGGCGATGTCACCGCAGTACCTCGACCGCGCGAGCGTCCCGGAAGAGGTCGTCGCGAAGGCTCGTGAGGAATTTCGCGCATCGGTGCCGGCCGGCAAGCCGCCCGAAGTCGCCGAGAAGATCGTCGAAGGCAAATTGAATAAGTGGTACGAGGAGCACGTGCTGCTCGACCAGCCGTTCGTCAAAGATGACTCCCTCTCGGTCAACGATCTGATCAACGCGGCGGTCGGTTCGCTGGGAGAAAAAATCAAGGTTCGCCGCTTCACGAAGTACGCTCTCGGAGAGAACTAGCTCGCTTGGACGCAACGAATAGTCGACCCAAGTACAACCGCGTTCTTCTCAAGATCTCCGGCGAAGCGTTCGCCGGGACCGATACCGGCGTCGACGTCAATACGACGCGCGCCATGGCCGATGAGATTGCCGACGTGAGTCGAGCCGGCGTTTCCGTTGCCGTCGTTGTGGGCGGCGGAAACATCTGGCGCGGCAAAGTTCACGAGGAAGCCGGCATGGATCGTGCCACCGCCGACTACATGGGCATGCTCGCTACGGTTATCAACGCGCTTGCGCTGCAAGATGCGCTCGAGCGCATGGGCGTGCCCTCACGCGTACAGACGGCGATCGCCATGCATCAAATCGCCGAGCCGTATATCCGGCGCCGTGCGATGCGGCATTTGGAGAAGGGCCGCGTCGTGATCTTTGCTGCCGGCACCGGCAACCCGTACTTCACCACCGACACGACCGCGGCGCTGCGCGCGGTCGAGATCGGCGCGGATGCGATTCTCAAGGCAACCAAAGTCGACGGTATCTACAGCGCCGATCCGAAGAAACACCCCAACGCCACGCGCTTCGACCGTCTCGATTACATGGAGGTGCTGCAGCGCGGGCTCGAGGTGATGGATTCTACCGCGATGGCGCTGTGCATGGATAACAAACTTCCGATCATCGTGTTCGACATGACCGTTCCGGGGAACATTCGCCGTGTGGCATTCGGCGAACCGATCGGCACGATCGTCGAGCGCGAGTCGAACGTAAGCGTGGGAGCAACGCACTAAGTATGGCCGATTTCTTCAAAGATACCGAAGCGAAGATGACCAAGTGCGTCGATGCGACGCGCGGCGACTTTGCCTCGATACGAACCGGACGCGCGACGCCGGCTCTGCTCGACCGGCTGCACATCGAGGCCTACGGTTCGGCGGTCCCGCTCAAGCAAGTTGCAAGCGTTAGCACGCCCGATGCGCGCACGCTGGTGATTCAGGCTTTTGACAAGAACGTCGTCGGTGACATTCGCAAAGCGATCGAGAAGAGCGATCTCGGTATCACGCCCAACATCGACGGGTCGACCATCCGCTTGACGGTCCCGCCGTTAAACGAAGAGCGCCGCAAAGATCTAGTCAAGGTCGTAAAAAAGAAGGCCGAAGACGGCAAGATTGCGGTGCGCAACGTGCGCCATAAGGCACACGACGATCTCAAAGAACAGCTCAAGAAGCACGAGATCACGGAAGACGACAACAAGCGGATGCAGGATCAACTGCAAAAGCTGACCGATCGCTTCGTCAAAGAGATCGACTCGCTGGTCACGAGTAAAGAAAAAGACATCATGGAAGTCTGACGGCTTTCTGATGCACGACACCAACGCCGATCTCACCCTGATGCCTGAAGTCCAAGCGCGTGCGGTTCTTGCCGGACGTCGTTTGCGTTTGTCGGTGCTCGCGCCGGTCGGGAATTGGCTTGGCGTCGGTGTTCTGCGTGTGCTGCGTACGACCGAGCGCGACGACTGCATCGACCTTGTCTGTGGCTACGAATCTTATGATCGCCCTCCTTCGACAAGCTCAGGACAAGCTCGCCTTGATTGAGCCTCTAGCGACAGTTGTCCCTCGTCATGTCGCGATCATCATGGACGGCAACCGGCGCTGGGCGCGCGAGCGTGGCTTGCCGGCACTGGAAGGGCACCGCCGCGGAATCGTTGCGCTGCGCCGCGTCACAAGCGCCGCCAGCGATCTGGGTATCGAGATCGTGACCGTCTACGGTTTCTCGACCGAGAACTGGCGCCGCGATACGCAAGAGATCGCATTTCTCTTCGATCTGTGCGTCTACTTCGCGAAGAGCGAACTCGCCGAACTGCAGCGCAACAACGTGCGCGTGCGCATCATCGGCGACTGGAAGGCGCTGCCGGAACGCTCGCGCGAAGCACTCGACGACTTGCAAGCGGGCACGGCCTCGAATACCGGTCTGATCCTGAATCTGGCGGTGAACTACAGCTCGCGCAGCGAGCTAGAACGCGCGGTGCGCGCGATTGCCGCCGACGTGCGCAGCGGAGCACTTTCGCCCGATGGCATCGACGACGCGTTGATCTCGTCATATTTGTATACCGCGGGCGTACCGGATCCCGATCTGTTGATCCGGCCGGGCGGCGAACAGCGCCTCTCGAATTTCATGCTCTATCAAGCAGCGTACAGCGAGCTGGTAATGAGCGAGGTCTATTGGCCGGATTTCTCGGGCGAGCATCTAACGGCAGCGGTGCGCGAATACGCCCGGCGTCAGCGGCGCTTCGGGGAGTAACGCGGTAGTGCGGCGGATCGTCGTCGGCTTGATCCTTGCCGTCGTTGGATTGAGCCTGATCGCCAATCGCTGGGCCTTCGATACGCTGGTACTGGTGCTCGGTGTCCTGATGTTGTGGGAGCTCAATGCGCTCTGCGAGATCAAGGGTCAGCCGCTCGAATATCCGGTGGCGATCGGCGGCGTCGTCAGCTACATCATGCTGGCGTGGTTCGATCTCTTGCACAAATGGGAAGGCGTGTTGTTGGCCGCCATCACGATTGCGAGCTTTTGGATCGGCATGTACGGCGACCAGAAGGGCTACTTTGCGCGCACTGCCTACACGCTGCTCGCCGTGCTCTACATCGGAAAGCTGCTGACGTACTTCATTTTCCTACGCGCGGTTGCGCAAACCGGCATTTGGTGGACGTACGACGTGGTCGTGCTCATCGCGCTAACCGACATCTTCGCAATGGTGATCGGCTCGCTGTTCGGGCGCCATCAACTCACCAAGATCTCGCCGAGCAAAACGGTCGAGGGCGCGGTCGGGGCGGTGATCGTCGTTGCCGCGGTCGGCGCTGCAGCCGCCGCACTGATTCCTCAACTCGAACTGCAGTGGTGGCAGGGTCTCGTGCTTGGCATCGCCACCTCGATCGCCGCGCAAGCCGGAGACCTGGCCGAATCGGCGCTCAAACGCGACGCCGGCGTCAAAGATACCGGTCAGATCATTCAAGGCCACGGCGGCGTGCTCGATCGCTTCGACTCGTATTTGTTCGGCGGCATGGCTTACTTCGGCACGTTGCATGTGATCGGCGTGCTCTCGGTGCCGCCGCAATGAGCAGCCGGAGGCGCGTCGCGATTCTCGGATCGACCGGCTCGATCGGTACGCAGGCGCTCGACGTGATCGGGGCGCACCCCGATCGCTTCGAAGTCGTCGGTCTTGCCGCAGGGCGCAACGTCGCGCTCTTGCGCGAACAAACGCTGCGTTTTGCACCCCCAGTTGTCACAAGTGCCGACGATGGGCCCGATGGGTTGCTCCGGGTTGCACTCGAAGCGCGCCCAGACGTCGTCTTGGCCGCAACCGACGGCGCGGTCGCCTTCGATGCGGTCCACGCGGCCATCGAGCGCGGGATCGACGTTGCGGTGGCCAACAAAGAGTTGATCGTCGCGGCGGGCGAGGTAATGCTGGCCGCCGCCGCGCGAAGCGGCAGCCGGCTCTTGCCGGTCGACTCCGAGCACAGCGCGCTCTTCCAGTGCCTAGTAGGCGAGGACCCCGCCCGGGTGGCTGCGCTGGTGCTGACGGCGTCCGGCGGCCCGTTTCGCACTGCGAGCGCCGCAGAGATGGCGCAGGCCACGCTGGAGTCGGCGCTGGCCCATCCGACCTGGCGCATGGGGACCAAGAATACGATCGATTCGGCCACGATGATGAACAAAGGGCTCGAGGTGATCGAAGCCAGCCGTCTCTTCGGTCAACCCGGCGAGCGGGTGCTCATCGCGGTCCATCCGCAGTCGATCGCCCATGGCTTCGTCGTCTTCAGCGACGGCAGTGTGAAAGGGCAGCTCTGTGCCCCGGACATGCGGATCCCGATCGGTTACGCACTGGCGTACCCCGACCGCCTTCCCTGTCATCCCGGCCCCTCGACCACGCTCGGGGTAAACTCCGCTGAAGCGGAGTCGAAGGACCGCATCCTCACTCTGCTTGGGGGTAAACCCCAGGCCGAGTCGCTACGTTATGACTTCGAACGGCCGGATTTCGAGCGTTTCCCGTGCCTGCGGCTGGCCTACCAGGCGCTTGCCCAGGGGGGGACGGCCCCGGCGGTGCTTTCTGCCGCCAACGAAGTCGCAGTGCGTTCGTTTGTCGAAGGTAAGGTTCGGTTCGGTGAAATCGCGCGAATCATCGAAACCACATTGGAACGGGTGGCGCACCGGGATGCAACCCTCGCCCACATTCGGGAAGCAGATTCGGACGCGCGTCTCGCAGCCACGGAGTACGTAGAGGACATCAGGTGTTGCTAGCAGTCGTTACCCTCGCATCGATCGGAAAGATCGTCACGTTCCTCGTGATGCTCTCGATCTTGATCGTGCTGCACGAGTACGGCCACTTTCTCGTTGCGCGGCGCAACGGCGTGCACGTCAACGAGTTCTCTGTCGGCATGGGTCCGCTCATCACGAGTTGGACGAGTCCGCGCACGGGAACGCAGTATTCGCTGCGCGCGCTGCCGATCGGCGGCTACTGCGCGATGGAAGGCGAAGACAACAAGACCTCCGAGGCCGAGCAACAGCGGCAATTTCGCACCGAATCGGGGCGTCCGTCATCAGCAAACTTCCAAGCCAAGAGTCCGTGGAACCGTCTGGCGATCATCCTCGCCGGACCGGTCGCGAATTTTATTCTCGCATATATCATCTTGCTCTTCGGCGCCATGGCGTTCGGCGTTCCGAGCGACCATCTCGATCGCGCGGTGGTAACCCAGGTCGTCGCGGGCAGTCCCGCGGATCAGCACGGTTTACAACCCGGCGATCGCATCGTGTCGGTCAGCGCCGGTGGCAAAATGGTTACCAACGCTAACGCGCTGGTGACCACGATCCATGCCTCGCTCGGCAAAACGATCGACGTGACCTACGAGCGCGATGGTGTCGCGAAGATGATCGAGCTTGCGCCTGCGCCGTGTCCGCCCCAGGTTGGCGTGAAGCTCGGCTGCATCGGGTTTTCGCCCGAACCCGCTTTCGAACGCGTCGGCTTCTTCGACGCGGTGCGCTACAGCGGGCTCGAATACGCGAACGTCGCCGACAATACGTTCATGTCACTCGGGTTGCTCGTGACGCATTTCACCAAGTATGCGGGACAAGTCTCCGGCGTGGTCGGCATGGGACAGGTTGCCGGCATCGTGCAAGATTTTGGCTGGGGCCCGTACTTCTCGCTCGCCGCAACGATCTCGTTTGCGCTCGGGCTGTTCAATCTCTTACCGATTCCCGCGCTCGACGGCGGCCGCGCCGCGTTCATCATTGCAGAACTGTTGCGCGGCAAACCGATCGATCCCGATAAGGAAGCGCTCGTCCACGTTGCCGGCTTTGCCGCATTGATGGCGCTGATGCTGCTCGTTGCCTTCCACGACATCGCCAAGATCTTCTCCGGCCAAGGGGTATTTTAGTGATCCGCTTGCGGCGCAAATCGAACCCGATATTCTTGCAAAACAAGACCGGCAAGTCCGACGCAAAGAGCGTCTGGATCGGCGGCGATCATCCGGTCGTGGTGCAATCGATGACCACCACCGATACCGCCGACGCCGATGCGACGTTGCAACAGGTCTACGCCCTCGCGATGGAAGGCTGTGAAGTCGTGCGCGTCACGGTGAAGGATCCGCCGGATGCCGCGGGCTTGCCGGCGATCGTTTATCGCTCGCCCGTACCGATCGTCGCCGACATCCATTTCGATCACAAGATGGCGCTGGCTGCGATCGAAGCCGGCGTCGCGAAGCTCCGTCTCAATCCCGGCAACATCCGCGATCCCAAAAAAGTCGCCGAAGTCGTGGCTGCCGCGAAGGCGCGCGAGATTCCCATTCGCGTCGGGGTCAACATGGGTTCGCTGGCGCCCGATCTCGAGAAGACGCTCGGGCACACCGCCGAAGCGATGGTCGAGTCGGCGATGCGTCACGTCGAGATGCTCGAAGAGCACGGCCACACCGAGCTTGCGATCTCACTCAAGGCGCACGACGTCAATACCACCGTCGACGCCTACCGCCTGATGGATAAGCGCCTTCGCGATCGCAACACGCCTTATGCGTTGCACCTTGGCATCACCGAAGCCGGGATGCTGCGCGACGGAACGATCAAGTCATCGATTGGCCTGGGCATTCTGCTCTACGAAGGCATCGGCGACACGATCCGCGTCTCGCTCGCCGATGATCCGATCGAAGAAGTGCCGGTCTGTTGGTCGATTCTCAAATCGCTCGGATTGCGGGAGAAGGGCTTCGAGATCACCGCGTGCCCGTCGTGCGGGCGCGCCGAAATCTCGGTGCTCGAACTCGGTCGCGCGGTTGAAGCGATTGCCAAAGAGTACACCGCCCCGGTCAAGGTCGCGGTGATGGGCTGCGTGGTCAACGGCCCAGGCGAATCGAAGATGGCCGACGTCGGCGTCGCCGGCGGCAAAGGCAAAGGCGCGATCTATCGTGCCGGCGAGCTGGTGGGTACGTATCCGGAAGAGCAGCTCCTCGGTATGCTGCGGCTCGAGATCGAAAAGGTCATCGCCGAGAAGTATCCCGCCTACGCCGACGAGATCACGAGCGTGTCATGACCTATCGTCCGCCGTCGTTCCGTTCGCTGGTTCTTGCAGCTGCCGTAGCAACGATTGGCTCCGCGACGTTGGCCTTCTCTCGCCCGGTCGACATTGTCGTCGATGGGCAGCGCGTCGACACCGACGTGCCGCCGGTCTCGACTACGGGCAATCACGTCTACGTCCCGGTGCGCTCGCTGGCCGATGCACTTGGCGCGCAAACCGCCGTTGACGGCGCGAACATCTACGTGGTGCGTGGCACCCAATCGCTGCGCTTCCGCATCGGCGACACCAAGGCGTCGGTAAACGGAATGCCCCTCACGCTCGAGCATGCGCCCTTTCGCGTAAGGGGCCGGGTGATGGTTGGACTGCGAGCAATCGCTCGCGCTTTCGGCGTTCACGCGTCGTACGATGCGCGAACCGCTCGGGTCGACGTCATGAGCCCGGGCATTGGGGAGGCTGCAGCCGCAGCCCCCGCGCAAGCCCAGTAGTCTCGTCTCTTATGCCGCTCCGCGGACGCGAGCCAGTTCGGCTTGCAGCGCGGCATTGTCGGTCAGGTGTCCGGCGATCGCTTCGGCGGTCGCACGCATCGTGAAATCCACGAAGTCGTCGACGCGGTCGAACACGGCCTGGGCGTGCTTCGAGAGCTGCACCAGGATCACGATTTCGACGAGTGCGCAGATCGCTTGCGTGAAGAAGCGGCCGAGGTCTTCGGCCGGGAACACGTTCGGTGACGCGGCGACCGAGAGCACGATGGCGTAGAGGCCGGTCAGCGAGGCCGAGATGACGATCGGGCGCCAGTCGACGTAGCCGATCAGCATCGCAAAGATGGCGAAGAAGTAGAGGTCGCAACCGAGGCTCCAGTTGCCGAATCCGGCGATGCCGAACATGATCGGCCCCATGGTGAGCGCGGCAGCGACGATCGAGCGCAACGCGATCCCGTCGGGCATGAGCTTGGCGCAGATGGTTGCGATTGTAGCGGCCGCCCAGAGGACGAACACGGGCGCGAGCCACGAGTTACCCGATGCGAGCGCGATCGCCGCGGCGGCGGGGAGATGGAGCCACGCCAGCATCACATAAAGCTGCGTGGACTGGGCGCGCAAGTGGGCGAGGGTAAACGTACGATTCGCGGCCCGTGAAATTAGGGTAGCCATGGTAGCTCCTCGTTAATTACGCTAAATCACACCCAATGCGATCATCGGCGCGTGCGACTTGTGTCTGCATAGCGCGAGCCTCGATAAGGAGCGGCTTACGTAAGATTTACCGACCCGAGTATCTGCCGTTACGCTGGGTTAACGCGAGCTATACAAACTGCTCGGCAATGCCGTCGGGTTCAGTGACCGGCTCGATCTCGTCGGGCTTGGAACGGCGGAAGCCGTAGCTGAAGAAAAACACGAGGCCCACGATCAGGGCGAGCGCAAACCACGTCCAGGTTCGCGCCGAGAGGCCGAAGACCGCCAGAAACAACGACATCACGATGCCTAGGATCGGGAAGAGCGGCACGAAGGGCACGCGGAAACTGCGCGGCAAGTTCGGCTTGCGCTTGCGAAGATAGAGCACCCCGGCGCAGACGACCGTGAACGCGATGAGCGTTCCGATGTTGACTAAATTGAGCAAGTCGGTCAGCGGAACGATGAGGGTGAGCAGCGCGACCGCGACGCCGGTGATCATCGTCGTGCGGACCGGGGTTTTGAACCGCGGGTTGATCTTTGCCACCACCGGCGGCAGCATCTTGTCGCGTGCCATCACATAGAAGATGCGCGATTGTCCCAGCAGCGAGCTGAGCGCGACGCTGGTCGTACCGGCCAGGACGCCGATCGTGATGATCGCGCTCACCCATGGCATGTGCAGGGGCGCAAGCGCATAGACCAGCGGATCCTTGGTCGGAACCTTATCCCACGGCACCGCGCCGATCAGCACGACGGCGGTTGCGCAGTACAGGATCGTGCCGATCCCGAGCGCGCCCATCACGCCGAGCGGAACGTCGCGCTGCGGCTCCTTGCATTCCTCCGCCGTCGTCGTCGCCGTATCGAACCCGATGTAACTGAAGAAGACGAACGCGCCGACGGCGACGATCCCATAGGGCTGCGCCGAAGACGAGTAGTCCGCCATGCCGCCGAACGGCCGCAGCGCTCCCAGCCCGTGCGGCGCAAAATTGAAGAAGTGATCCGGATGGAAGAGCACGATACCGAACGCGATAAAGACGATGAGCGCGCCGATTTTGAGCACCACGAAGATATTGTTGGTCGTTGCCGTTTCGCGAATGCCGATCGAGAGCAAGACCGAAAGAGCGATCACGAAGAGCGCACCGACGATATCGCACTGCGAATGGGCGAGGTCCCAACTCGCCGGCGCCCACCACGGACCGGTGACGTGCAGGTTCGAGGTCTGCGCCCAGGTGGGCAACGCGACGCCGATGTTCTTGAGCACGTCTTGGATCGCCGCGGAAAATTGCTGCGCCACCGGCGCGGCGCTGATGCCGTATTCGAAGATCAGCGCGAAGCCGATGATCCAGGCGAAGAGTTTGCCCATCGTCGCATACGCGTAGGTATAGGCGCTGCCGGCGACCGGCACCATCGCGCCGAGTTCCGCATAGCACAGCGCGGCGAAGAACGACGTCAGCCCGGCGAGAAGATACGAGACGATCACGGCCGGTCCCGCGCCGACGACGCCGATGCCGATGGTGGTGAAGATGCCGCCGCCGATCATCGTTCCCAGGCCAATTGCGACGAGATCCTTTGCCGTCAGCGCTCGCTTGAGAATCTTTTGTTGCGCGAGCGCGCGAAGCTTGTCGACGTTGGTCGTCGCGAAGAGTTCGGAGGCAAAGGACATTCCGCGCAGCTTCGCAAGGAGGTCCCATGCGTCCCCCCAGCCTGTACCAACGCCTTGCGGCGCGCGAGGTCTACCACAATCCGTGGGTTGTGGTAGAAGTCCATGAGATCGTGCATCCAACCGGCGCGGCTGGTGAACACGTGCTCATCGCAGCCGGCCGCGCATCGGGCGTGCTGGTTATCGACGGCGACAACTTCGTCTTAGCTCGGCAGCCGCGTTTTGCGGCCGACGCGGAGATGCTTGAAATCGTCAAGGGTGGTGCCGACGATGGCGAGACCGCACTTGTCTGCGCGCAGCGTGAATTGCGCGAGGAGCTTGGGCTCGAGGCGCAGCGGTGGACGCCGCTCGGCGAGGTGCACGAGATTCCTTCGATCGTCGGACATCCGGTGACGCTCTTCGTCGCGCAAGACTTGCGTGAGGTCGAGAGTGACCAAGAACACGTCGAATCGGTCCGAGCCGAACGCATCGCAGTCGCGGATGCCTATCGTGCGGCGCTCGACGGACGCATCAACGATGCGGTAACGCTTGCCGCATTGCTACGCTATCGTTTGCTCGATGAGCTAGAGCGGTGAGGGCGGAGCGGAAGTTGCGCTCCAAAGGTACTCGGGCTCGCCCAGATCCGCGTTGATCCAGCGCGACCAGACAAACAACGCGTCGGACAGGCGATTGAGGTACTGCAGCGTTTCCTTTGAAACGCTCTCGTCGGTTTCGCGAAGCGTGAGCAGCAGGCGCTCCGCACGCCGGCAGATCGTTCGCGCCAGATGCAAATGCGCACCGGGCAACGACCCTCCGGGAAGGATGAAGTTGTTGAGCGGCGCCAAATCGCGCTGCGCCTCGTCGATTGCGCGCTCGAGCGCAACGACATCGTCGTGCGCGATGAGCGGCATGCCCTCCCAGCGATCCTTGGGCAGCGTTGCGAGGTCGCTTCCGAGGTTGAAGAGCGAATCTTGTACCCACGCAAGCCAGAGGTCGAGCCGCGCGGCTCGCGCGTGCGTTTCGAGTAGCGGCCGCAGCCCGCTGCGTGCAATGCCGATCGCACTCGAACACTCATCGACCGTGCCGTAGGTTTCGATTCGCAGAGCGTTCTTCTTGACGCGCTGACCGCCGACCAGTCCGGTGGTGCCGTCGTCGCCGGTGCGCGTGTAGATGCGAGTCAGCTTGGGCATGGAGCTCCCCTTCGGCTGAAGAGGCCGCGGGCCCGCTGCGCGCGAAACCGGGGCCGGTCATGTCCGAAGACGTCAAGGAGATCCCTTCGAAAGCGGCCGACCTTTCCGCGTGGTATACAGCCGTGTGCCTCAAGGCCGAGCTGTCATCCTATTCGCCGGTGCGCGGCTGCGTTGTGCTGCGCCCGTATGGTTACGGGCTGTGGGAGAATCTGCAAAAGCAGTTGGATGCGGCCTTTAAGGCAACCGGCCACGAGAACGCGTATTTCCCGCTGCTCATTCCCGAGAGTCTGCTTTTAAAAGAAGCCGAGCACGTCGAAGGGTTCGCGCCGGAGGTGGCCTGGGTAACGCAGGGCGGCTCGGAAGTGCTAACCGAACGGCTCGCGATTCGTCCCACCTCCGAAGTGATCATCGGCGTAATGTACGCGCAGTGGATCGAGTCGTACCGCGACCTGCCGATCCTTATCAACCAGTGGTGCAACGTGCTGCGCTGGGAGAAGGCGACGCGTCCGTTTTTGCGCACGATGGAATTCTTGTGGCAAGAAGGCCACACCGCGCATGCAACGGCGCAGGAAGCGCGCGAAGAGACGCTGCGTATGCTCGACGTCTATCGCGATTTCGCGGAGAACGTCGCCGCCGTCCCGGTGTACGCCGGTACCAAGAGCGCCAATGAACGCTTTCCGGGCGCCGTCGAGACCTATTCGATCGAAGCACTGATGCCCGACGGGAAGGCGCTGCAATCCGGCACGTCGCACGATCTGGGTCAGAACTTCGCGAAGGCCTACGACATCACGTTTCTCGATGCCGATCAAGCGATCAAGCACGTCTACACGACGTCGTGGGGTATGTCATGGCGCATGCTCGGCGCGATGATCATGGTACACGGCGACGATCGCGGCCTGCGCGTGCCGCCAAAGATGGCGCCGCTGGAAGCGGTCTTTGTCCCGATCGTGCGCAAGGGTGACGATCGCGCGGTCGCGGCGTGTCATGACACCGCAAGAACGCTGCGCGAAGCGGGCTTTCGGGTGCGCGTCGACGATCGCGACCAGCAGCCCGGCTGGAAGTACGCCGAATGGGACTTGCGCGGTGTGCCGGTACGCATCGAGATCGGTCCGCGCGACGTCGACGCGGGCACGGTCGTACTCGTGCGCCGGGACCGCAGCAAAGGCGATCCGGAACAGAAGCAGAGCGTACCCCTCGGGGAACTCGCGCAGACGCTGCGCGCGTTGCTCGAGCAGATTCAACGCTCGCTCTTCGAGCAGGCCAAGGAATTTCTCACCAGCCACACGTTCCGCGTCACCGATCGCGACGAGTTCTACGAAAAGTGCCGGACGCGGGCGGGCATGATCGATATTCCGTGGTGCGGGCGAGTCGAGTGCGAGCAACACGTGAAGGAGCAGACCAGTGCGACCACGCGCAACACGCATCCGCTCGCGGCGAACGAGAAGGAAGCGCGATGCGTCGCGTGCGGAGAACCGGCCGTCGTGAGGGCTTACTTTGCGCAGAGCTATTAACGTAGTGCTCGCGGTTGCGCTGATCGCCGCCGCGCCGAGCGTGGCCGATCTGGACGCGCATTCGCGCGCGAGCGGCAATCGCATCGATATCGCGACCTCGGTCGGCGAGCAGCTCTTCAGCACTACCTGGCCGGCGCAGGTCGTGCAGGTGCTGGCCAACGAGGACGGGACGCATCTGATTTTAGGCCTGCGCGTCTCGGGCGTGAAGTTTCATGCCGCACTCACGCGCGAGGCCTTCGACCGCGAGGTCGAAGACTTAATTGCCCGCGCGTTTGCGGCGGCGCCGAACGCGGAAGAAGTTGACCTGTGGGTGACGGTGCCGATCGACGTGGAGAAGGGCATCGTGGTCAGCGGCGATCTTGCCAGGCCGACCACGCGCACGGTCTTTACGATCAGCGTGACCCGCGGCGAGAGTACGGCCGCTCTGGCGGCGCGCCTACGCAGCGGAGCCAACGTGTTTCTCGATCAGGAATGGGCGCAGAGCGCTTTCACGAAGAGTTGAGTGGTGTATAAAAAGACGACCTTGGCGAGCGGCCTGCGCGTGCTCACCGAGAGCATGCCGGCCGTGCGTTCGGCCAGCATCGGCATCTGGGCCGACATCGGCTCCTCGCTCGAGCGGCGAGAGCAGCGCGGCATCTCGCACCTCGTCGAGCACATGCTCTTCAAGGGGACCCCGCGGCGTAATGCCCGCGAGATCGCTGAAACGATGGACGGCGTGGGCGGAAGCCTCAACGCCTTTACCGATAAAGAGACGACCTGCTACTACGCCAAGGTGATCGATCGCCACGTTCCGCTGGCGCTCGACGTGCTCTCTGATATGTTCCAGCACTCGCTCTTCGACGCGCAAGAGCTCGCCAAAGAGCAGAAAGTCGTGCTCGAAGAGATCAAAATGTACGACGACTCGCCCGACGAGATGATCCACGATCTCTTTTTGCAGACGATGTGGAGCGGATCGAACCTGGGCGAGCCGACGATCGGCTCGGCGGACACTGTGACGCGCGTGACGCCGGCGGATCTGCGCGCACATATGCAGCGCCATTATGCGCCCGATTCGTGTATCGTGGCTGCAGCCGGCAACGTCGATCACGAACAATTCGTCGAGTTAGTGGCAGAAAATTTCGCGTCGTTTGCGGGAAAGAGCGAGCGCTTCGAGCCGGACGCGCCGCACACGACGCCGGCGGCGCTCGTACGGCAGAAAGATAGCGAACAGGCCTACGTGGTGCTTGGATCGCGCGGGCTCTCTGTGCGCGATGATCGTCGCTTTGCGCTTTCGGTGCTCGATACTGTCCTTGGCGGCGGCATGTCGAGCCGGCTCTTTCAAGAGATTCGCGAGAAGCGCGGCCTCGTCTATACGGTGTACTCGTTCCAAGCCGCCTACCGCGCGGCCGGCCTGTTCGGAATCTATGCCGGCACGTCGGCGGAGAACGTTCAGCCGTGCATCGACGTGATCGCCGAACAGCTCGCTGCGCTTCGCAACGTCGAGATCGGCGAGACGGAGCTGCATCTGGCTAAGGAGCACATCAAGGGCAATCTGACGCTTTCGCTCGAGTCGACCTCGAGCCGGATGATTCGGCTCGGGCGCAACGAGTTTGCGCTGGGCCGCCAGGTAACGCCCGAAGAGATCGAGGAACGCGTCGACGCCGTCACCGCGCAAGAGATCGTCGAGATTGCGCACGATCTGTTTGCGGAAGACCAACTCGGTCTGTGCATCTTAGGGCCGGTCGACGAAACCGCAATCGAATGGAATCGTGACGCCGCCTAGCGTCGCGCCCCAGCTTCTCACACCAACCCTCTTCTCAGGTCGCCTGATCGGCGCGATGCTGATCACGTTCATCGTCCAGGGCGTAACCATTGGCGCCTACGCTGCGCGCCTTGCCGGCGTGCAGACCAAACGCATCGCAACCTCGATCTCGCTCTTCAACCTGTTTGTAACCATCGGCCGTCTTGCGACGCTCTTCTCGGTATTCTTCGTCGCGCCGCTGGCGGACATGGCGAGTAACGCAGTTGTTGCAAGCAGGCACGATCCGGTGCTGGCCGCAGCCTGGCAGCACACCTACGATACACAACTGCGCTTGATCATTTTATCCGGCACGGTCGGTATGGTGCTCTTTGCGCTGCTGTTGCCGATGTTCACGTATCTGTTCCGTCGCGGCGTCCATTCATTCGAGCGTCGCGGGTCGGTGCCCCACGCGCTCGCGCAGTTACTCAAACCGAAGAACATCGCCGACGTCCTTCGTTCCGAGCACCTGCCGTCCTGGGAGCAGTTGAGACAGTTTGATTGGCGTGCAATTCCTCGACGGCTACTGATCTTCAACATCGTCGTGACCGGCATCTACGCAATCGGTGTCCCGGCCGCATTTCTTGCCGCGGTTCTCGATCCCGCGGTTCGGGTGACGGCCTCGAGCCTCTCGGGTATCATCAACGGAATCGGCACGATCTCATTCACCCTCTTCGTCGATCCGACGTCCTCAATGATCACCGACCAGGCGATCCACGGAAAGCGCACCATCGAGGAAGTTCGCTCGATGGTGTTCTATCTCTCCGTTACGGCGATTCTCGGTACGCTGCTCTCGCAGATCGTCTTCTATCCCGCCGCGGTCATCATCGAATACGTCGCAAGGTTTGCTCTCCATGTACATTTTTAGACACATCGCGCTCGGCGCGCTCGTCCTCTTGCTGGGTGGTTGCGCCGGACCGGTCGAGCATTGGATCGTCGACGCCCGCGTGCACCAGGGCGAGGTTGCGCTCGCGCGCGGCAACGTAAGGGATGCGCTGATGTCATATCGCCTCGCGTTGCGCATCGATCCAGCCGACGAACGCGCGCGCGCCGGCTTCGTGCAGACGTCAGCGGACTTTGCGCAGGAGCTCTATAGCAAAGGCGCCTTCGAAGATGCGCTCGCAGTGATCGCCGACGGCGTCAAGTACGATCCGTCGAGCGTTCGGCTCGAGGCGCTCAAAGGCCAAATCGAAGACGCGAAGCTCAAGCGCGAGATCGTGATCTCGAATTTCCCAACCTACAAGGACGCGGGCGTATCGCTCCAGCGTGCATACACGCACCTCAACGTCGCAAACAAAGAAATCTTGCTCGACCTCAAGCGCTTCTCGTATACCTACGACACCGATGACCTGACGGTTGCGATCAAGAACAGCTACGATCTCGAGCTCGAGGTGGCGCGCATCACCAACCGGCTGATCGCCTATCGTCAGGTCGTGAGTTCGGGCGTTCCCGAAACCACGCACGCAACGACCGGTGTCAACGCGTCGCTCCTGCCGCTTCCGTGATGATCGCCGGTATCAGTTGGTTCGAAAACCTCTCGGCGGTGCCGGGCGGAATCGTCGTCATCGGTGGCTTCGTGTTGCTCTCGCTCCTCTTTGCGCGCCTCGTCGGCAGCCTGGTCGACGGGGAGATGCGACGCGAGCACAACGACCTCACCGGATTTATCTTTGCGGTCGTCGGCGTCATCTACGCCGTGGTGCTGGGCTTCATTGCCGTCGGTGTGTGGGAGCGATTTGAGGCGGCCAAAGACCGCACGTACGACGAGGCGAGCAGCCTCGCGGCAATCTATCGCGATGCGGGTTCGTTCAGCAACGGCGCGCTGTTACGCGGCGACGTGCGCTCGTACGTGCAACATGCGATCCACGTCGGATGGCCGGCTCTTGCAAAGGGGATCACGCCGCCTGAAACGCCGATCGTGGAGAAGCTTGCGCGCGACGTACACGCGACGCCGGTCACGGGCGAACGGCAAGCTGCGATCTTTGGCCATATGCTCGAGCGCACGAGTGAAGCGGCGCTCGATCGCGACGCGCGCCTTACGGAAGATTCGACGGGTCTCAACGGCGTGATGTGGTTTGTCGTCCTTTCCGGCGGCTTCATCACCATTGCCTTTACCTATCTCTTTGGATTTCGCCAGACCGCGATGCAGACAGCGATGATCGGCACGCTCGCGCTGCTCATTGGACTCGTCATCTTTCTGACCATGAGCCTCGACTACCCATTTCGCGGAGGGATTCGCGTTGGTCCCGAGGCGTTCGTGCGTGCGCTGACGGTCTTCGATCAAATCGATGCGGCCGATCCGTTGACCGCGCATACGCGCTGAGCGTCGAGAAACGCTCGACCCGTGCCGTGCGCCTCAGCGCTACGGAACGCGCGCCAGAACGCGTCCGCGCCGGGCCGTTCGTGCGCGGGATCGGTCACGTATACCGGCCACTCAGCCTTGGGATTGAGGACGGGAAAACGCTGCAGCCACGCGCACAGTTCGCTGTTGCGCCGTAAGCGGTTGTCTTCGATCGAGATGTAGTAGCGCGCACCTTTGCGAATCGCGCTCTCCTCGTCGAAGGGCGTCCACAGGTACGGATCCTCTTCCCAACCATAGCGATTGATGTAGTACAGAATGTCGGGGCCGTAGTGACCAACGACGACCAGTGCTCCCGGCGCTAGCGTGTGATTCAAGAATACGGCGTCGCGATAGGCCTGCTTGTTGTAGTGGTAGTAGGGCGCAATCGCCGCATGGGCTTCCAGCGTGCTCGCAATCGCGACGATCGGAATTAGCGCCAGGATCGCGTAGCGTGCCGCCGGCGCCGCGTCGACGGTCTCGACCCACGCAACGCAGCGCGCGATCAGCGCGCCGATGACCAGCGCACACAGCGGCAAGAGCAAGTACGTGTAGTAGTCGACGCGCTCGACGGTCACGACCACATAGGTGTACGCGAGGCCGCCGATCAGCCAGCCCCAGAGCAACGCCTTGCTCCGCGCGTCGGTCCAGATCAGGGTGACGAACCCGGCGATGCTCAAGACGAACGCGATCGTGCCGAGCATGGTTTCGCGCAAGAGGCCGATGACTTCCCCGAATTGCGTGAGCTTGAGCGCGAAGCCGCTGGTGCTGGTAAACGCATCTTTGAGCGCCGGAATCACATGCAGCGACGTAATGCCGCTAGCCCAATGCCATTCAGCATGCTCGCTCACGCGTGCGTCGTAGAGCCAAAGGATGATCAGCGGTACGACCAGGAGTACGGCGACGGCGGTGGGTCGCATCGTGCGACCGCTCCGCAGACGCTCCCACAGCGTGCCGATCACCGGAATGATGCCCGCGACGGCAACCGGTTTGGCGAGATAGGCGAGGGTCAAGAGCGCGGTCGCGCGCGCGAGCGCACGCTGCGAGACGACCTCATCTTCGACCACCAAGCGGGTCACGACGTAGAGTGCCGCGGTGAGGAAGAAGACCATCGCCGTATCCGGCGTGAAAGTACGCCCGTAGTAGATGCTGCCGGGAAAGACCGCGAAAAAGAACGCGGCTGCGAGGCCGGCGAGCGCACTGCTGAACAGCCAGCGGCCGAAGAGTCCGACGACCGCGACGGTGCCGAGGGAAAACGCAAGCGTGATCAGCCGCCCGAAGATTTCGTGCACGCCGAAGATTCTGTACAGGGTCGCGGCGAGATACGGCACGATCTGCAGTTCGAGCTCGACGTAGTTGGGCGGCGGCCCGTCGTAGTTCGTCTGCGGATACATGATGCTGTAGTGCAGCAAGGCGAAGTTGCGCGCAATACTCGCGGTGTCGCCTTGGCGCCACGCCGGATGGTCGAGGAGCGGATCGTGAATGCCCTGCAAACGCAGTAACGCCGCAAAAGCCACGACGAGCAGCAGAAGGACCGAGAATCGGCGATCGATCATTCGGCGCTGCCCGCGCCCACGTCCTTAAACGTCCAGTACTTGTTCACGAAAAAGTTGACGAAGATGCCGGCCACGGTACCCAAGAACCAGGTGCGGTGCCCGTGACCAAGCCACGGCGCGACCAGCGCCGAGATAATCAAACCGACGATCAGGGCAATTACCGAAACGGTAAGGAACTGCGCACCTTCGCGAACGGCGTGTCCGGTGGAGCGGAACGTCCAAATGCGATTGAGCCAGTAGTTCGAAACGCCGCCCGCAAGAAAGCCGATTGAATACAGCACGTTGTAGTGAAGGGTCTCATCGTGGAGCGGGTCGAGGCGCTGGAGCGCGGTGAACACCAGCAGATTGACGATGAATCCCGAGGCGCCGACGATGCCGAATTTTATGAACTGGCGAACGCCGCGGCGACCGGCGAACGACGCAATGCTGTCAAGCAACCCAGTACCAATCTGCAAAGAGGACGGTGAACAATCCTAGAAGTGGCAGCGAGAAGGCGACGACGAGGTTGTTGACCCACGGCTTCTCGCCGTCGCGCGCCAGGATGGCAAACATCGGGAAGAGCACGAGCGCAAAGCGCGGCATGCTCATCAGACTCGACGTCGACATCGGAATCAAAATCGAGAGCGCCATATAGGCGATATAGGACGGACGCAGCTGCTTCCAGCCCCCGATGAGCACGCCGATCATCAACGCGGTAAACGCCAGCTCCGTTGCTTCGTTGGCGATCGTCTGGCCTTGCGTCGCGTGCGCGATCTGATAGAACGCGTTGAACACGCTCACCCACGGTGGTGCGAAGTGGCGCCCCCAGTAGACTTGCACGTGCGAGAAGTAGAGCGGATCGCCGACCAGCACCCAGAGATACGCCATGTAGGTGAGAAGCCCCAACGGAATCAGCGAGGCCGGAACGAGGTCTTTGAGATGCTGCTCGAGCTTGGGTTTATATTGCGCGTACCATTCGATGGCAAACGGCACGACCAACAGGACGCCCTCGACGCGGGTCAATGCCGCGAAGAGACCGATTGCGCCCGCCAGCCACCAGCGGTGCGCGCGCATGTAATAGAACGACGCAACGGTGAGCATGAAAAAGAGCGACTCGGTGTAGACCGCTGAGAAGAAGAGCGCCGACGGAAAGATCGAGACGTAGAAGATCGCGCGGCGCGCGACCGCGCGGTCGTACTCGTGCTCGAGCAGCTTGTAGAGATAGAGCAGTCCAAAGAAGAACGAAGCGTTCGAGATCAGGATGCCGGCAACGAGGTGATTGCCCACGAGCCGTCCGAGGATGCGAATCAGCAACGGAAAGAGCGGGAAGAAGGCCATGTCCGTTCCGGAGTAGCCCTGCGTTGCGATCGTCAGGTAGTGCACGGCATCCCAACGTCCCCACACGTTGAGCAGTTGGTTCGTCGATTCTTGTATGTGCGCGCCCGCACGTTGGCCGATCGTCACCGATGCGAGCTCGGCGATCACAATGATCGCGGTTCGCGTCGCGACGAAGTCGAGCAGCACTTCGCGTACCGTTTGATTGAAGCGCGCGGCAATCAGTACTTTGCCGAGACAAAAAGCCGCGGCGCACACCACGAACAGGCGCGATTCGCCATGCGTGATGCCGAGCGGCAGCACGAACGTTAGCCACAGCAGAACGAACGGTGCCCACGTGAATGCGTCGTAGCGCAGCGACCGGGCGTAGGTTGCGCCGGTCCGCCGTGAAAAGTAGTGGGCGTACTGCTGCCAAAGCCAGAGCACGAAACCGCCGCCGCCGACTACGGCGACGAGCAACCCGACATCGCTGAGCAGCGCATTATGACGTGGAACGACGAGCGCGAGCCACGCAAAGAAGCCCATCGTGCATCCGGCGAGTGCGACGATTGCGCACAGCGCCGGTCCGGAAGCGAGCAGATCGCTCGTAACCGTCGCGCGAACGGTTGGAATCGGAGGATGAGCGTGGGACGACACGGCGACATTTCTTAAAGGAATCGTGTAGGTTCCCTTGTAGAGCCGGGGGCATGGTCAACTCCCTCGATTTCGTCAAGGTTACCGAGAGTGCGGCGCTTGCCGCGTCGCGTTGGATGGGGCGTGGGGAGCGCGACGCCGCCGATGGCGCTGCCGTTGAGAACATGCGTGAAGCGCTCGGCGAGATGGAGATCTCCGGCCGCATCGTGATCGGCGAGGGCGAACGCGACGAAGCGCCGATGCTCTTCATCGGCGAGGAGGTCGGAAAAGGCGGATTTGAGGTCGATATCGCGGTCGACCCGGTCGAAGGTACGAATTTGGTCGCAAACGGGTTGCCGAACTCGATTGCCGTGATGGCGATCTCCGAGCGTGGCGGCCTCTTGCACGCGCCCGACTCCTATATGAAGAAGCTCGCGGTCGGCCCAAAGGCCGCACCGTACGTGCACATCGACGCCCCGGTCCGCGAGAACCTCGAAGCCGTCGCCAACGCCCTCGAGAAGCCGCTCGGCGACGTCTGCGTCGTGATCCTCGACCGGCCTCGTCACGCCGAGTTGATCAAAGAGGTACGCGATGCGGGCGCACGCATCAAACTGATCTCCGACGGCGACGTCGATGCGTGCATCGCGACGGCGATCGACACCACCGGCATTCACGTGGCGATGGGGACGGGCGGCGCGCCCGAAGGCGTGCTGGCTGCGGCCGCGATCAAATGTCTGGGCGGAAACTTCATGGGTCGCCTGCAGCCGCGCAATCAAGAGGAAGCCGAGCGCGCCATTGCGATGGGATTCGGCAACCTGGACCGGGTTTTGACGATTGATGATCTTGTGAAGAGCGATAGCGTCATCTTCTGCGCGACAGGTATTACGGACGGCGACCTCGTGCGCGGCGTCCGCTTTTTCGGCAATCACGCTCGCACGCACTCGATCCTCGTTCACGCCAACGGGACCGTCCGCTTCATCGAATCCGTCCATCGCCTAGGAGCACGCCCAAGCCGCTAATTATGCAGACTCTCGAATACGATCTCGTCGTCATTGGTGCGGGGTCGGGCGGCTATGCCGCGGCCCGAACCGCCCGCGACTTGGGAGCCAACGTCGCGCTGGTCGATCCTGGTCCGCTCGGCGGGTTGTGCATTCTGCGCGGCTGCATGCCAAGCAAAGCGTTCCTGGCGTCGAGCGACGCATTGCAGGCAGCGCGCGACGCAGATGCGCTCGGCGTTCGCATCAAAGGCACGATCGGGGCGGACATGCCCTTCATCCAAGCGCGCAAACGTACGCTGGTCAAGGAATTCGCCGACTATCGCATCGAGGGCATCGAAACGTTTCCGCTACATCAAGGGCGCGCGACGTTTCTCTCCGACGACACGCTCGCGGTGGGCGAGCACACGCAGCTCAAGGCGCGATCGTTCATCATCGCCACCGGCAGCTCGGTCGCGCCGGCGTCACGAGTCCCTGGCTTAGAAGAGACGGGCTACATCGACAGCGACTCGCTGCTCGAGCTCGAGACCATTCCAAGCTCAGTTGCGGTGCTCGGCGGCGGCTATTCAGCCTGCGAGCTGGGCCAATTCCTTGCGCGGATGGGCGCGAAGACGACGATGCTGATCCGCAGCAATCATCTGCTGACGTACGCAGATGACGACATCGGCGAGGCGCTGACCACCTATTTTCGCGAAGACGGAATCCACGTCATCGAACGCGCGCAGGTTACGCGTGTTGAGCGGCGCGGTTCGCGCAAGGTCGTGCACTATCACATTCACGGCGAGAAACACGAAGTAGTGGTTGACGAAATCTTCTTCGCGCAGGGACGCGTGCCGAACGTCGAGGGGCTAGACCTTGCGGCCGTTGGCGTCGCGTTCGACGAGAGCCACGGTATCGCGGTCGACAAGACGCTGCGCACCAGCCGCCCGCACATCTTTGCCGTCGGTGACGTAACGGGCGACTATCCGCTCGTACACGTCGCGATCTATCAGGGCGAGATTGCGGGCCGCAACGCGGTCAAAGGCGAGAACGAGGAAGCCGATTATCGGGTCGTCAGCGCGCACACGATCTTCACCGATCCGCAGATCGCGCACGTCGGCATGACCGAGAAGGAATTGACGCTAGCGGGGATCCCGCACTGCGTCGGCCGCTACAGTTTTGCCGAACACGGCAAGGCGATGTGCCTGAATACCACGCGCGGATTCGTGAAAATGATGTCGCGCTTAATAACCGGAGAGATCTTGGGTGCCTCGATCATCGGACCGCAGGCCTCCGAGCTGATTCATGAAGTGATCGTGGCGATGAGCTACAACGCGACCGTCGAGCAGTTTATGCGCATTCCGCATCTCCACCCGACGCTGGCGGAGATTTGGACCTATCCGGCGGAAGAGTGTGCCATGCAGTGCGGTCTTCGCGAGCCGGTCGATCAACAGATCGAGTTGGCAACCAGTGCCGGCCCGGGCTAACGGCGAGCGCTCGCCGGCGCACTACGACGTGCGCCTCATTCAACTCAAGCCGGCCAAGGGACGTTATCGCGAGAACCTGGCCGAAGCGAGCGAGGTTTTTGCCCAAATCGGTGCGCAGGGATCGCCCGATCTGATCGTGCTCCCCGAAGGTGCGATGACCGGCTACTTTCTCGAGGGCGCGGTCTACGACTTGGCGCGTTCCGCAACGGACTTCGCGGCCGACCTATCGCGCGCGTGGCGCGAGGGCGCGGGCGATCGCGAGGTCGAGCTGTGTTGCGGCTTCTACGAAAACGATG
This sequence comes from Candidatus Aquilonibacter sp., assembly GCA_050015295.1. Taxonomy (GTDB): domain Bacteria; phylum Vulcanimicrobiota; class Vulcanimicrobiia; order Vulcanimicrobiales; family Vulcanimicrobiaceae; genus Aquilonibacter. The sequence continues at coordinate 86,473 of JBEKBR010000005.1, forward strand.
ATGGTACGTACTATAACAGTGCGATCTATCTGCGCGTCGGTGCAAAGGATCACGAGATCGTGCACGTGCATCGCAAGATGTTCTTACCGACCTACGGCATGTTCGACGAAGAACGCTTTCTCTCGCGCGGGCGGCGCTTGCAGACGTTCGAAACGCGCATCGGCCGCATGGCGATGTTGATCTGCGAAGATATGTGGCATGCGATCATGCCGACGATTGCCGCGATCAAAGGGGCGCGCGTGCTGCTCGTGCCGTCGGCCTCGCCTGGCCGCGGCATCGAGGGCGAGGGTGAATTGACGTCGATCACGCACTGGCGCGAAATTCTCCGCGCTAGCGCGACCGAACACGGCGTGTACGTGCTCTATGCGGGCCTGACCGGATTCGAGGGCGGCAAAGGCATGACTGGATCGTCGTGCATCATCGATCCGCGCGGCAACGTCACCGTGAAAGCACCCGAGATCGGTGAGTGCGTGGTCAGCGGAACGATCGATCTGCGCGAGGCGGATCTGGCGCGCGCGTCGCTACCGCTGCTGGGTGATCTGGGAGCGGTACTTCCCGATCTCCTATTAGACGACGAGTTGCCCTTGCCGAAGGGACGGCCGTAGCCGTGCTCACCGTCGTCCGCGAAGACACCGCGATACTGCAGCAGCCGCCGGGCATCAATCCCGAGGTCGCGACGCGTTGGCTCGAGGCGTTTTTGCGCGACGAGCTGATCGAACGCCGCGGCATCGGCCGCGCGGTCATCGGCTTATCGGGCGGGGTCGATTCTGCGGTTACGGCCTATCTTTGTGCGCGTGCGCTCGGCCCGGAGAACGTCTACGCCTTTCGCATGCCGTACAAATCGTCGAGTCCGGCGAGCCTCGCCGATGCGCAATTGGTGATCGATGCGCTCGGCATCCACGCACGCACGATCGAGATCACGGCCGCAGTCGAGGGCTATCTCCAGTTTGAACCGGACGCGGACGCACGCCGGCGTGGGAACGTGATGGCGCGCACGCGCATGGTCGTGCTCTTCGATCAGTCCGCCAAACTCGACGCCCTGCCGGTCGGCACCGGCAACAAGACCGAACGGCTCTTGGGCTACTTTACCTGGCACGCCGACGATACGCCCCCGTTGAATCCGCTCGGCGACTTGTTCAAAACGCAGGTCTGGGCGCTGGCGCGCTATCTCGGCGTGCCGCAAGCGCTAATCGATAAAGCGCCGAGCGCCGACCTTGAAGCCGATCAAACCGACGAAGGCGATCTCGGCATCACCTACGCGCGTGCCGACGCGATCCTCGCGCAACTCCTGTTAGGGTATAGCGACGAGCAATTGATCGAGCGCGGCTTCGATGCGCGTGACGTCGCGCTGGTGCGCCGAAAAGTCGACTCGACCCACTGGAAACGCCATCTGCCGACGACCGCGATGCTCACCAACACGGCGATCAACGAATTTTATCTGCGTCCGGTAGACTATTAATGGCGTTCTTTCCGGTCAGCCTGAATCTGCGCGGCCGGCGCTGCGTGGTGATCGGTGGATCCGCCGATCGCGAAGCCATCGACAAAGCCGCCGCGTTGCGCGAATCCGGTGCCGACGTGCGTTGGATCAACGATCCGGCGTCGCTGCGCGACGAAGACGTGACCGACGCGTATTTCGTGATCTCGACGCCGCAGGACGAAGCGCTCTCGGCGCGGTTGCGCGCGCTTGCTGATCAGCACAAATTTCTGCTCTGCTGCATCGATCAACCCAAGTACGGCTTCGTCGCGATGACGGCAATCGCCAAAGCGGGACCGGTGCGCATCGCGATTGCGACCAGCGGCCTTGCCCCGCGCGTTGGTAAAATCCTCAAACAACGGCTGCAGGCCGCAATGGACGAGCGCTTCACGCGATTCGTCGAGCGCCTCGGAGGGATGAAGCTCGTGATGCAACGCGAGAAACCCGGACCCGAGCACGCCGCCGAACGTCGCGCCGCGATGATCGAGGCCGCCGACGGTTTTGATGCGGAGATACACTTTACGTATCCGTCATGGTTCGATGGCTCTCGCGGTTGAACTCATCGCCGTTGGAACGGAACTGCTCCTCGGGCAATTGACCGACACCAACACCGTCTTCGTCGCACAGTCACTCGCGTCGGCCGGTATCGACGTGTATGGTACGCATGCAGTCGGTGATAACCGTAGTCGCATTATCAGTGCAATGACCGCTGCGCTCGAGCGCGTTGACGGCGTGATTACAACCGGCGGCCTCGGACCAACGGTTGACGATCTCACGAAGGAAGCAGCGGCCGATGCGCTGGGTCTCGATTTGGAATTGCACGAGCCATCTCTTAAACAAATGCAAGATTTCTTTGCACACATCGGGCGGGAGATGCGCGAGAACAATCGCAAACAGGCGTACGTGCCGCGCGGGAGTCTCGTGCTGGAGAACCCGCGCGGCACCGCTCCCGGCTTTGTCGCATTTGGTGCCGATGGAAAATTCATTGCGTGCATGCCTGGCGTGCCGCGCGAGATGAAGCCGATGCTCACCGAGCTCTTAATTCCATTCTTACGCGAACGTTACACGATCACCGACGCGATACACACGCGCGTCCTGCACACCGTCAACATCGGTGAGTCTGAGATCGATCATCGCATCGACGACCTGTTTCGTGCCGGCGAGAACCCAAAGATCGCGGTGCTGGCGCACGAAGGCCTGTGCGATGTGAAGATCATGGCGAAGGCGAGCAGTGCAGAAGAAGCGGAGACGTTGCTTGCGCCGGTCGAGGCCGCGGTGCGCGAGCGGCTCGAGGGCTTTATCTTTGGCGCCGATCGCACCACGGTCGAAGCCGCGGTGCACGCGTTACTGCAAGCGCACGGCAAGACGATCGGCGTGGCCGAATCGTGTACCGGCGGACGTATCGCCGCGGCGCTGACGACCGTGCCCGGCTCGTCACGCAGTTTTCTGGGAGGCGTCGTCGCCTACGATAATGCGGTCAAAGTCGGCGAACTCGGCGTGAGCGAAATGACCCTCGATCGCTTTGGTGCGGTGAGTGAAGAGACGGCGACAGCAATGGCGCGCGGAGCACGCGAGCGGCTAGGCACCTCGTATGCGATCGCGACGACCGGCATTGCCGGGCCCGACGGCGGGTCGGAGGAGAAGCCGGTTGGCTTGGTCTGGTTCGCAATCGACGCCGAGGGGGAGATCCACCCCTATCACTTCAACTTCAGCGGGGATCGGGATGCCGTGCAGCGCCGAGCGACGGTAATGGCGCTTGGTCTCGTATGGCGTCTGTTAAATCGCAGATTCTCATGAAACGCTCACAGCGCCAACTGACGTTCATGGGCTAGAATCTAACGGCAATAAGGGGGTTCCACCTTGACTTCGCTTGCTCGCTTAGGCGCGTCGATGACGATAGCGCTGATGGTCATTCCGCTCGTCTCCTGCGGGGGCGGAGGGGGCAGCAGCTCGCCTCCCGTTGGTTCGTCAACGCCGACGCCGGGCGCGACAGCAACGCCGACGCCTTCGTCGTCAACCTCTCCCAACGCGGCCGTCGCGTTTACGTGTCCCACGTCGGACACGAGCCTCGATTCGACGGGCGCGCGGGCTAGCGGTGGTGTCTCCTCTGAGACGCGGCGTACCTATCGCGGATCGGCAAACAAGGTAACGATGCCGGTGCTCGCGGTGTCATATCGCACCAGCGCGATCGCCAATCCGGCGACTACGATCGATGCGCGTGTCGCATCGCTCGGTGCGAGCAAGTATACTCAATTCGCATATCCTGCGACCGGCATGTCCACGCGGCTCTTGCACGTTACGCCGTCGTCGATAACGCAGGTGGAATCGATTCTACGTTCGACGCCGGGCGTCGTCGCGGTGAGTCAGTCGCGTCGCCTTGCGCCGCTCGCAGTGACCACGCCGTATCTCGGCAATGATCCGTACTTTGTGGGCTACGCGGCCGGCGGCGCCGTCGCGCCGCTCTATCAAACGTCGAGCACCGGCGGCCAGTGGGATATGCACATCGTGCAGCTCGAGCATGCTTTGGCCTATTCGCAGCCGGGCAATGGTAGTTCCGTGACGGTAAATCCGAACGCGCTTGGGTCAACCAGCGTCAAACTCGCGATCATCGATACCGGCGAAGATGTGACCCATCCTGAACTCGTCAAGGCGAACATCGTGCGCAAGGAGTGCTTCATCACTAATGAAGCGGGAACGGCGCAAAGCACCGGCACGTTCGTGACCGATGGCTTTGGTCACGGCACCGATGTGACCGGCATCGCTGTCGCGAACGCGCAGAACGACTACGGCTTCGTCGGTGACGCAGGCTACGTGTCGCTGATGCTCTACCGCGTCTTCCCCACGCCGGATGATACTTGCGCAAGTCCCGATTCGTCGGCGGCAGCCAACGATCCGCAGTGCGGCGCCGACGACACCGATATCGTCAGCGCAATCAACGACGCGGTCGCCAATGGCGCGAACGTCATCAGCATGAGTCTTGGTGGGAATCCGTGCTCGGCGCCGGGCGTCGACTCCGACCCACTCGAAGGCGCCGCTGTCGCGGCCGCGATCGCAGCCAAGGTTATCGTTGTTGCGGCGTCCGGGAATTCCGGTGGTGAAGGCGTCAGCGCGCCGGCCTGCGACGCGAACGTCATCGCTGTGGGCGCAAGCGGCTACGAGGACGGACAAGCCAACGGCACTAACAGCGGCGCAACCACTGGATCGGAGTACGTTACGAGCTACACGCAATACGGCACGACGACCGCGCCCAACTCGATAACCTCGTGGGGCATCGTGGCGCCGGGCGGTGACCCGTCGAGTACCGATGTGTCGTCGACGAATACCGACTACTTGCACTGGATCGAAAACATCTGGACCTCGACACCGTACATGTCGTCGCCGAGTGACGAGGACTTCGTGGGCAATTGCGCTGCGAGCACCGAGTACCAAGAAGCCGGAAACTGCCGCACCTTGATTGCGGGTACGTCGATGGCGACCCCGCACGTGGCAGGCGCCGCAGCGCTGGTGCTCTCGGTGAGCTCGAGCTACAGCACGCCCGCAAAGATGTTCCAACTGCTCTGCACGACCGCCGATAACATCAGCGATCCGAACCAGGGCTGCGGCCGTCTCAATGTCTACCGTGCCGTAGGCACGGCATTGGGTGATCCGACGCCGTAACCTAGCGAAACAGTATCGGCGTCTCGCTCGTATCGGTAGGCATGAGAATACGGCGAGCTATCCTTGCGATCGCGGTACCGGCGCTGCTCTATGTAGCGCCGGCCGCGTCACTTGCGTCCACAACCGATCCGCGGATCACCACCCTCATCAAAGAGTCCGGTGTCGCGCTCCACGTTGGCGCGCTGCGCGAAGGCGAGGTCGTCCACACCAAGGGCAAGGTCGTGGTGGTCGGTCTTTCGGGCAACGGCGAGAGCTGGAACGAGATGGGCCGCGTGCGCGAGGCATCGACATTTTCTACGCCGCACTTCGCTGGAGGCAGCGGTTGGGATGGCAGCGAGAACTGGAATCTCGATCAGGCCGGGCTGGTCATTGTCGACGGCAGCGTTCTCGGACGTTCCTCGGCGATCGATCAGGCGTACTTCGGCAACTACGATCTTTGGGCGATCAATTACGGCGGCGCCACCATCGCATGGGGCGGAACAAAGAGCGATCAAGGCAAGACGTTTGATGTCCTCACCGTCACGCCGCCCGGCTCGCAGGTACCCTTCGACGTCTGGTTCGATCGCGGGACGCATCTGCCCGTAAAAACCATCCAAGTTGCCGGGCCGATTGTTACCAGCACGACGATGAGCGATTTTCGTCCGGTCCAGGGGTTGATGATTCCGTTCCGAGTCGACACTAGCAGCCAAGGAAATAACACCTCGTTTACCGTAACGAGCGCCGACGTAAATCCGCCTGGCGGCTCGACGCACCTTGCGAAGCCGCAATCAGCGCCGCACGATTTTTCGATCGCAAACGGCGCGACGCAGACAACCGTGCCGATTCGAATCTCCGAAAATCACGTCTACCTCGATGTGATGCTCAACGGCAAGGGGCCGTACCACTTCATTTTTGACACCGGTGGTGCCAACATCGTCGATACCGACGTCGCCAAAGAGATCGGTGCAATCGGCGGGGGATCGGCGCAGATCAATGGCGTTGGCAACGCCACCGAGTCCTCGAGCTTTGCGACCGTCAAAACCTTGCAGGTCGGCGATGCGACCCTATCCGATCAGGTCTTTACCGTACTCCCGGTGCGCAAGGGCTTCGGCATGACCGCGGGCCTGCCGGCAGACGGCTTGATCGGGTACGAAGTCATCTCACGTCTCATCACGACATTCGACTACGCCGATCAGCGCGTCGTCCTGCAGCTGCCCGGAACGTACGTCGCTCCGGCCGGCGCGAGCACGCTGCCGATTCAACAATATGGAACGCAGCCGCAGTTCGCGTGCGCGATCGACGGCGTACCGGCGACGTGTGCGGTCGATACCGGCTCGCGTGCTTCGGTCTCGATCTTTACCCCATTCCTGAAGGCAAACCCAAGCGTTGTACCAGCCAAGCTTTCCGCAAGCGGGGTGAACGGCTTCGGCGTCGGCGGTCCGTCGCTCGGTCAACTCGGGCGCATGCAGACGCTCTCGTTCGGCGGCCTCACGTTGCACGATCTCGTCGGTGACTACACGACCCAGACGCAAGGGGCATTCGCGGTGCCTTTTATGGGGGCGAACGTCGGAGGCGGCGTGTGGAAGCGTTTCGCGCTGACGCTCGATTATCGCAAGCTGACGATGACCCTCGTGCCGAACGCCGATTTCGCCACCCGCGATCACTGGGATCGCAGCGGCGTCTTCTTGCTCAACAACAATGGCGCAATCACGATCATTGATGTGCGGCCCGGCACGCCTGCAGCGCAAGCCGGTCTCGCCAAGGGCGAGGTTATCACCTCGCTCAACGGATCGTCGGCGCTAAATCTGCGCGACGTGCGTAACGTCTTCTTAGGTGAGCCCGGAACCGTTGTTCACCTCGTGGTAACGAGTAAGGACGGTACGGCGCACAACGTCGACCTCACGCTCGCTGACTACGTGTAGATCCTACCCTGTCATCCCGAGCGTAGCCCGTCCCTTGACAAAGGGGGGTACTTACGTGGGGTACGAGTAGCCGATTGCGGCGAGCACGCGTTGCGTTTCGAGGCCGTCTTGGAACGTCGGTAGCGCGCTCTCGCCGGTTTCGATTTGCTTGACGAACTCGTCGTAGAGTTCCATCAGGTACGGGACGTTGGGGAGGATGCTGGCAAACTTGGCATAGGCCGACGGTTTGCACTGCAGCTCGTTGGTCTCGTCGGCATCGATGCTGTAGAGCGTCGTGTCAATCGCGTTCGGTCCGCTCGCGACCGCCGTGCGATTCTCGGCGAACACCGCAAAGGTAAACGACTCGACGATCTCCGTCGCATCCGTCGTCAAGCGGGCAACGAGGCCGTCGCCGTAGTCGAGCAGTGCGAAACAGCCATCGTCAACGGTGCTGACGAATTCGCCTCGATCGTCGTGGCGCGTCTTGTTCGCCGTGCGCAAAAACCCATACGTCTTGTGCGGTGCACGGCCGACGGCCCAGTTTGCGCCATCGATCAAATGCGAGAAGATGGCGTTGGCCATGCCGCCGCCCTTTTCGCGTTCGAACCACCACCCGCGTTGCCGCGCGGTGGAGTCCTCGCGCAAGAAGGTCGTGAGGTGGGTGATCTCGACCTCGCGCAGCGGGTTGAGATGGCCGTTGACGATGAGCTCTTTGATCGCTTGCCGCTGGGGCACGAAGCGAAACTCGTGCGCGATCCCGCACGCGGTGCCCGCGTCGCGCGACGCCGCGACCATCTCTTCAGCCTCCTCGACGTTGAGCGCGAATGGCTTTTCACACATCACGTGCAGGCCGGCGTCGAGCGCCGCCAGCACGGCGTCGCGATGCGTGAAGGGCGGCGAGGCGATCGTGATCGCATCGAGTTCGCAGCCCTCGATCATCTCTTCGGCACTGGCAAAGGCGTGCGGGATCTTGCGCTCGGCGGCGATGGCTTTCGCGCTCGTAGGTGACGCCAACGCGACGACCTCGAAGCGCGGATGCGCGAGCAGCGCCGGAAGATGGGCCTTGACCCCGAAGCCGGTGCCGCTGATGCCGATGCGAAACGTTTTCACTACAAAACCTCTTTAAGCAATTCGAGTGCGCGATGCAATTGCAAGGCTGAGATCACGAGCGGCGGGGTGATCGAAAGCACGTCGCCCTGCGGCCCCGCCTGCAGCAAAATCACGCCGCGGGCAAGCGCGGCTTTGACCACGCGATCGGCTTCGGCGGCGCTGCGCAACTGCAATCCCCACATCGCGCCACGACCGCGGAGCGCGACCACGCTTGGATGGTCGAGCATCGCGCGCAGCCGCTTCTCGATCAGCTCGCCGAGCTCGCGCGCCCGCGATGGCAATGCGAGCCGTTCCAGTTCGCCGATCGTGGCGAGCGCTGCCGCACAGCCCATCGGATTGCCGAGATACGTCGACGTATGCAAGGCTTCGCCGCTGGACGCGGGCCACGCGTCCATCACGCTCGTGCGCGCGACCGCCGCGCTGATCGGGAAGCCACCGCCCATCGCTTTGCCGATGCAGATGATGTCGGGAATCGTGTGATCGTGTTCGCACGCAAACCAGTTGCCCGTTCGTCCGAATCCGGTATAGATCTCGTCGAAGATCAACAGCATGCCGCGCGCGTCGCAGTATTTGCGCAAGCCGGCGAGATAGCCGTCGGGTGGTACGATGCAGCCGCCACGTCCTTGGATCGGTTCGACTACGATCGCGGCAAGATCGTCGTGCGGGTCAAGTGCTGCGCGCAGGGCGTCGAGCGCGCGCTTCGCGTTGGTCGTCAGCGCATCGGGATAGTCTACGCGTAGCGCAACGTCGGCAATCAGCGGTGCAAACGGCTGCGAGAACTTCGGATTGCCACCGACCTCGAGCGCGCCAAGCGAGAGCCCGTGATAGGCGCCGTGGTACGCGACAAAGCGATGCTTCCCGGTAGCGAGTACCGCCGTCTTGAGCGCGGCTTCGACCGCTTCCGAGCCGGTGGTCGCGAGGAACGCTTTGGTCAGTCCGCTGGGTAAGATGCGACCGAGCCGCTCGAGCAGCGCGCTGCGCAGCGGCGTCGGATGGACGTCGCCCATGCCGTGCATGAGCGTTGCGGCCTGCTCGGCGATCGCTGCGGCAACGACCGGATTGCTGTGACCGACCGATGCGACACCGAACGCCGCAGTCAAATCGATATAGCGATTGCCGTCGACGTCTTCGACCGTCGCGCCGCTGGCCGACTTCCAAAAGACCGGAAAGTCGTCGCCGAGGTACGTGACGTTGCGCGACTCGTGTGCGCGCAGTGGCGCAACCAACGCACGCGTGCGCGGACCGGGGACGTCGCCCACGATGCGCTCGAGATCGTCGGTCATCGGCGGGGCACTCAGCGCTCGTCGGTAATCCAGGTGATGTAATCGGCGATGCGCGAGCGGCCACCGTGGTTGCCGCCGAGCGGCGGCCGCTGCAGATCGCCGAACCGGGCGATGCGATGCGCGCCGATCTCGATTGCAAACGTGCGCAGATCCTCGCGCTTGCCCGCCAGCGCGACCGCCTCGACCGGAACGTCGTGGCGCGCGAGATAGGTGATCGCGTCGCTTGGATTCTCGACCGCGTGCACCGCGATCGCGCGCGGAAGAAACGCCGGCGGCTCGCTCTCGGGCGGATCGAGTACGGTGAGATACGAACCGCGCGCGTCGGAGAAGACGCTGCCGCTGCCCGCCGCAGAACGAAACGCGGCGAGGTTGCGGGCGCTCGCAATGCGCGCGCTGGCGCGTGCGTCGCGCAAGCCGGGTGGAAACTCGACCGAGGCGCGCTCGACTTCTTCGGCCACGAGTTTGGTGAATTGCGCGGGATCGACACTGCCGCTACGCTCGACGAAGAGGGCGTGCAGCGAGAGGCAGCCTTCGGTTTCGTAGAGGACGAGATCGCGCGCGGCCCCGGCAGCCAGGGCTTTGGCGTGCGCGAGGTCGCGCAACTCTTCGCGCGCGACGTAGCCGATGCTGGCACGTGACCCAAATCCGATAAAGCGCGCGCCGGCTTGCGTCGAGGCGGCGATCCGCGCCAGCGTTGCGTCGCTGCCGAAGGCGACGACCGCATCGAAGCTCGCGAGGTCGAGGGCGTCGCTCTCACCTTCCCAGGTTTGCGCGCGGGCGGCTTCCGCGATCGTCTCGAGTTCCTCAGCGAGCGTTGCGAAGAACGCGCGGACCAGACCGTCTTCGCGATCTTTCACCAACACGTCACATTTCGCGCAGAGCGCAAAGATCGCGGGCACGATCGCGACGCCGATCGTCGTGCGGCTCGAGATGACGCACACGCTGCCGACCGGTAACGCGCGTGCGCGCGGCCGCCCCGGTCGCAACGCAAAGCCATCGAGCACTTCGAGCGAGCCGAGTTCGCCCACGATCGTGGCCTCGAGCGCATCGGCGGTGAGCGACTCGAAGAGTTGATCGAGTGCGTATTCCACGACCGGCATCGTGTAGCCGGTGCGTTCGACGATTCGATTTAGCAGACGGACACGGGGAGGGAAGTCGGCGTCAGCCCAGCGCGCGGCGGCATCGGCGACCGCGCGCACGATCCCTCGTGCCGGCACGGCGCGAAGCGCGTTCATCGCACTGTCAGCTCCTCGGCGGAGAGCGAGCAGCCGCGCAACGCTGCGCCCGACTCACGACCGATCAAAACCAAGCCCTCGTCGAAGCGCACGCCCAAATCTTCGGTTTGAATCGCAACGCACGACGCACGGTTGGCAAGGTCGACGTGCACGAGCGCGCCGACGGTTCCTTCCGGGAGCGTGGCGCCGTCGGGTCCGACGACGCGAGGGCGCAGCCACGGCGGCGAAAGTTTGTAACGTACCGCTGCGATCGAATGATCGTGCCCGCGGACCATCACGTCGTCGTAGTACTGCGAGGAGAGTTCGGTCATGCCGTACTCGGCGACGATGGCGCAATTGGTCATGCCGAAACGTTCGGCGGTGCGCGCGTAGAGATCCTCACGATCGACGACACGCGAGCGGCCCTTGAACCCGCCGGTTTCCATCAAACGCGACCCGGTTGGCAGCGCAAAGTAGCGGCGCCGTTCGTAGAGCGCATCGAGCACATGGACGAGGGCGAAGGCCGTCGTTGCGATGCACACGGGGCGATCGTGGTCGACCGCCGCCTCGAGATCGCCGATCAACGCGTCGATGTTGAGACGCTCGCCGTCGAGGTACCACGAGGTGGCACCGTCGCCGCGCCGTTCGCTCACGCGCGCCATCATGTAGCCCAGCGACGAGTGCGGTTGATGCGCGGGATTCGGGACCGCGTTGAGGTAGCGCAAGCGCATGTGATCGGGCAGCATGAAGGCATCGAAGCCGGCTAGGAGCGACGCATCGTAGAGCTTCCCGTTTTCCATATAATGATGGCCGCTTTCGCCGGCGGTCGTGCCGCTGGTTGCGAAGGTCAGCTCCGCCTGCGCAGGCGGGAATGTAGCAAGCGCGGCTTCTTTGAATGCCGCGCTTGGAACGGGGGGGATCGACTCCCAACTACTGGGGAACCGGTCCAGCGTCACGCCCTGTGTCGCGCAATAGCGCGCGTAGGGTTCGTTGTGCGCAAGCTGGTGCGCGAAAATCCGCAGCGCGAGATCGTTGAAGCGATCCTCAGGAAGATCTTCATCGTGATCGTGCCAGCGCTGAATCACGGTGAAAATCTCGGCGTCGAGCTGATAGGCCTCGTTGATGTAATTCACGCGTGCGTCTCATTTCGGCGGCTGGTAATGATTCCCGAATTCAGTCCCGTCATCGAGAGGCCGCCGTTGAGTCGAGCGCTCTCGACTTTCATGCAGCGATCCACGACCACGTCGAGACCTGCCTTATCGGCCAGCGCGATGGCTTCCTCGTTGATCACGCCGTATTGAAACCAAATCGCCTTAGCGCCGACCGCGATCGCTTCCTGAACCAGCGGCACGACCTCGCTTGGCCTGCGAAAGACGTCCACGATGTCGGGCGCGCCATGTGCCTGTGCATAAGCGGTAAGCGATGGATACGCGGGGATGCCGTCGATGTCGTGGATCGTCGGATTGATGGCGGCGATAGCAAAGCGGTGCTGCGTGCGCAGGTAGGAGAAGACCGTGTAGCTAGGGCGCAGCGGATTGTTCGAAGCACCCACGACCGCAACGGTCTTGGAACGTTCGAGCAGGGCGCGGCGCTGCGCCGGCGTCTCCACGATCATCGCGCTGACTCGGCCAGTGCGGCGCGCTGCGAGGCCTCGAGGGCCTGGCCCAAGTCCCAGGTCAGATCGGCCACGTCTTCGAGGCCGACCGAGAGGCGAACCGCCTCGGGGGCGACGCCCGCCTTGCGCATCTCGTCGTCATTCAATTGCGAGTGCGTGGTCGAGGCGGGATGGATCACCAGCGACTTCGCATCGCCGACGTTGGCGAGATGGCTCCACAGCTCGAGCGCATCGATGAAGCGCCGCCCGGCGTCACGTCCGCCGCGGATGCCGAAGGTGAAGATCGAGCCCATCTCCGGCGGGCGCACCCATTCGACTTCCGGGCGCGAGTCAAGATACGTCGCGATCGCCTTGGCGTTACGCACGTGTGCGTCCATCCGCAGGGGCAGTGTCTCGAGCCCGAGCAGCAAGATCCATGCGTCCATCGGGGACATCTGCGCACCGACATCGCGCAAGACTTCAGCGCGCCCGCGCATGAGCAGCGCGTACTCACCGAACGTCTCGGTGAAAACTTTGTTGTGATAGCCGGGACTCGCCTCCGAAAGCAACGGAAACTTGCCGCTGCCGTAGTCGAAGCGTCCCGCATCGATCATCACGCCGCCCATCGTCGTGCCATGGCCGCTGATAAACTTCGTTGCCGAATGGACCACGATGTCGGCGCCGTGTTCGATAGGCCGGCAGAGATAGGGCGAAGCAAACGTGTTGTCGACCACCAGTGGGATGCCGTGCTTGTGCGCGAGTTTCGCGAGCGCGTCCAGATCGGCGAGCGTTCCCGACGGATTGCCGATCGTTTCCGCAAAGAGCAGCTTGGTATTCGGGCGGATCGCCGCTTCCAGCGCATCATAATCGTAAACCGGCGCAAAGCTTGTTTCGATGCCCATGCGCTTCAGCGTGACGGTAAACTGCGTGATCGTCCCGCCGTAGATGTTTTGCGAACTGACGAGGTGATCGCCGGCTTGCGCGAGCGCGAGCACCGTGCAGAGCTGCGCGGCGAGGCCGCTCGAAAATGCGATCGCGCCGAGGCCGCCTTCGAGCGAAGCCATGCGCTCTTCGAAAGCTGCCACCGTCGGATTGCTGATGCGGCTGTAGATGTGACCGTAACTGCGCAGCTGGAAGAGCTCGGCGGCCTGTTCGGTCGTGCCGAAGACGTAGGCGGCAGTTTGATAGATCGGCATCGTTCGCGAGCCGGTGGTGGGATCGGGCGGCGTGCCCGCGTGGATCGAACGGGTGGCGAAACCGAAACTGCGGTCGTGGTGCATGGCTACCGCTTCGTCGGGGGTTTAGGGCGGTCCGCTGCCCCCGCCGAGTCCGCCTGGCGATGCGTTGACGTTATCGATCCATTTCTCTTTGGGACGATAGGCCGCGGTAAACGGTACGCGCTCTTGCGGGTTGGTGTACATCCCGAGCATGTCGGTCGTACCGTCGAGGCGAGCCTCGAACAACATGGTCGTGCCGTCACTGAGCGAGACCACGAGGCGCACGTTGCTCTGCCCGTCGAGCGAACCGGTCACCGGATACTTCTTGTTGTCCTTCGTTAGAAAAGTGCCGGTAATGTTCTGACCGGTCTGAATCAAGTTCATGTGCTCGTATTCGGTCTTGGGTCCGCGCTGAATCTGCACTTCCCACACGCCATCGAGACCTTTACGCGTATCGGGCGGCGGAGAGGGCGTGGCACCCGTGGCCGCGTGCTTGCCTCTTCCGCCGCCCGGATTTCCAAAAATCGAGTCGAGGGCTGAGGTTGGCGAAGGAGCGGGACTCGCCGTGGTCGCCGGCGTGCCGGCATCAGGCGACGCCGCAGGCGAGGCTTGCGTGTCGGTGAGCGGCGGCGGTGTCGGGGGCGGCGTCGGCGCGGGCGGGGCCGGGGCCGCGGCGAGCAACGCGACGGCGGCGAACATCAGGACTGGGTACTTCACGTCGGCTGCACTTCGGGGGGCGCGGACGGAATCTTGCGCAAGCTGGGAGGCAATCCGATGCGGTGTGGTCCCCCGGTAACGCCGGCGGCCGACTCGATCGCGGCAACGTCCTCAGCGAGCGCTGCCACGCTCGGGGGGAGAGGCGGGCATTGCAAATCGTGCGAGCTCCAGCCGCGCCACAGCACGGTCGTCGTCGTGCCGAATGATGCACTCTTCATGCAATGACGTGGCGGTGCCGTTGCAGTGGACGCGGCCTGCAGATCGCGCATGAAGCGCGCACGTAGATCCGGCTGCAGAGTAAACGCGTGATCTGCTTGGCCACGCACGCTGGCGGTAGCGGTTCCATCGGACCATACCGTAATCGTAAATCCGCTCGTATTCGTAGAACCAGAATTTTGAATGATCGCGTTATCGCGTTCCGCGCTCAAGCCGAGTGCGGGTAACGCGCTTAAGATTATGAGACTGAAAAGTAATCTGTTTCTCATGATTGCTCCGCAGGGATGCTACCAAAGTAACGTTAAGAGGGCGAAACTTGTCTCCCGTCTCGTGTAGGAGATCTTGCGTGCACGCTCGTTTTGCGTTCCTCGGAGCCGTTCTTCTCGCTGCGGCGCTTGCTGCATGCGGCGGAGGCGGTGGGGGTGGTCCAACGCCTGCCACACCGAGCCCAACGTGTCCCCCAGGAACGACCGGCACGGCGACGTTTTGCAGCGGTCTTTCTCTAACAACCACCATTCCGGTGGCAGCGGGTGCGACGACAAGCTACACGGCAACGATGAATTTCCCGTCGGGATCAGGGACGGCAACGATTGCCGCTTCGACGACCGCGCCGTCGGGGGCTGCGAAGTTGGATGCCGCGCACATGCGCGTTGCGCCGGCGGCCGGCACCGTTCACGCAGCCGATAGCGGCGCACCGTATACGACACTTGCCTATATCGCGGTGACCGCGACGACGGCGGTTTCGCTTTCCGGCTTTCCGACGATCGCGGTGACGTCGCCCGCAGGTGCGAGCGGTGCCTACTATAATGCGGGCGGCTATTGGGTATCGCTGCCGCAGAGCGGCGCGTTTACGCTCGCGGCTGGTTCGTCGGCGTACTTCGCCATCTACACCGGCGGCACGCTGCCTTCGCCTAATCCCAACGGCTGCGCCGGCGTGCAAGCCGATGCGTCCACGCGAGCGACAGCACATGCGGCACTGGTTGGCGTGCAGCCGATCGATCCGGGTGCGTCCTTCAACTACACCGGAACGCTGACGTCAACCATCGCGCGCTCGTCGCCGTGTCCGGTTCCGACCGCAACGCAACAAGCCAATGTGACCGTCACCGTTTTGGTAACGTCGTCACCGTACGCCACGGATGAGCACTCGGTCGAGACGGATGCGTACACGACGAATACGACCGTCACGACGACTGATGCGAGCGTTGCTACGACGACCTATAACGGCGCAGCAGCTTTCAGCGAGAACGCCGAAACCTCAACCGACGCGATTGGCAGTCAGCCGGGCGACACAACGACAACGACCTATGGTACGCCACTGATCTATGCAATTGCGTCGCAGCTTCCGTATACCGGAACGATTACCAACGGGCCGCCGTCCACGGTGGACGCGACGCTCGCTGACGGTACGACGACTGCCCGGACTTATAATTCGGATGGATCGTACAGCGAAACCGACAATGTGCTGGGCGGAGCCCAAAACACGATCACGGTCAATTCCGATTTCTCCGGAAGCTACAGCATCGAGTCAGCGAGCTACGGCCAATTGGGATTTAGTTACAGTGCCCCGTCGTCCGGATCGGTGACCATAACCGCGACCGGCGATGCAGCCGCGACCTACACGGTTCCGCAGTGGTGGACCGGCACGAGCCTCTACAGTGATTCGACGGTCGATAAGGGCCAAGGCGCAGTGCCCAGTCCGTGCAGTCCGAGTCCGCCGGTAGGTACTGCCGACGATTTCCGGCGCACGATTTCGATCGTCGATCCCGTGCTCGGCTACACCGAGACCGAAACCATCGATGCCTACGTGGTCAGCTCGAGCGCGATCGGACCGGCCTGCGTGGTCATCGCCGACACGCAAAAGCTGTATTACGACTACTTCTTTGATACGCCGTTCTTCTATTACCCGTCGTTTAACGGCGGGCCGCTGCAGACCAATACCATCGCCGAAGCATACTGGTACGCATCGGGACCGACCGGCGACACGAGCGTGCGGCCGCAGAGCGAAACACCAGGCGGTATTCCGGGACTCGCCGCAAACATCGCGGCGCACGCGTCAGGCATCGCCTTCACCCGCGCAACGCAGCGCGCACAGCGAATCGAGAACTTCGTCCGCGGCGTCTCGGCCGCGCACGTTGGAGGTGTGAAGTGAATCGCCGTCTAGCTTTCACGGCAGCAGCCGCATTTGCAATTGCCCTTGCCGCTTGCGGCGGTGGTGGCGGCGGATCAGTTCCAAGCGTCCAGCAGCCGCAAACCACCTCGGGTCTGGGCAACGTACCTGCATCGTTGATCATTCAGAACTACGGACAGGGTGCGATGACCGGGGCAACCTACGTCGGCCCGGTGACCAATGCCCAGCTCAATGTCACCGTGCTGGTGCATCAACAAAATGCGCAAGCGCTCGAGGCCTACGCGCAGTCGGTGCAGGATCCGGCGTCAGGCACCTTCCGGCACTTCTTAACGCCGGATCAAATCGCGGCCGAGTTCGGCGCATCGCAGTCCGATTATCAAAAGGCCGCGCAGTACTTCGTGAGCAACGGCCTCGCGGTCGCCGGCTGGAAGCAGCGGTTGCTGCTCGTCGTCGGCGGTTCGCAGAGCAGCATGCAACGCGCGTTTGGTACGACCTTTGGGCTGTACCAGAAGAACGGCCAACAGTTCATCGCACCGATGACGCAGCCACACTTTTTGGCGCAACTTCCGGTCGACGCCGTCGGCAATATGGTCCAGTACCGCTCCAAACACACGTACATCCTCACGCCGCCGAAGGCCGGCCTAGGTTTGTCGGTTGGCTATTCGCCCTCGACCGTGCGCGCCGCATTCGACTACGTCGGCGCCTATAACGCGGGCTACATTGGCACGAATATCAACGTTGGCATCATCGGTACCGGCCCGATCGATAACACTTGCAGTGGGACTGGCGACTGCGATCTCAACGCGTTAGCCTCCGATACGAATACAACGAACGTTGCGCACGTCACGCAAGTCGATGTTGAGCCGTCAGCGGTTGCAACCGCGCTTGCAACCATCAAAAATCCGACGTTTCCGTATTCAGGTGAATTTCAGTCGCCGCCGCCGGTAACGGGGCCGTGTACGGTAACCGGAAACGGAAATGTCTCCCCTGGTTGTAACCCGGAAGATAGCGAAGCGCAGCTCGATACGCAGCAGGCGGCAACGCTGGCGCCGGGTTCGACCGTGTTGTTCTATCTCGCCTACAATCCGAATGACTACTGCACGCCGCAAGTAAACTATCCAAGCCCGTGCCCGAGCGGTGCCGGCGTGGCGATGATCGGCATCAACGAAGCCGACGCGGAGATCATGCAGGCGATTTCGGACAACACCGCCGACGTGCTCTCGCTCAGCTACGGTGAAGGCGAGCCGCAGACGTTTTCGGGTCTTAGCGGCGCCGACGGTTACACGGGATCGTACTCACAACTTGAATTCGCCGAGCTTGCGATCGAAGGCATCGCGGTCTTCGTATCTTCCGGCGATAACGG